>NZ_JADPMR010000001.1:0-617397 GCF_015686695.1 Vibrio nitrifigilis
ATGGGGAAAGTAAGCTTTAAGGGCTTCCGATAGCATAACCATTTCCCCAATACGCTTTATCAAAGAGGGGTAAGATAACTCCCCGCGTCACCGTTACGGTCAGTTTCAATGACAACATGCCCAAATGTATTCACGGTTATAGTATCTAAAACGGCCATAGAATGCATGTCAGGATCGTGGTAATACCGTTTTAAATAAACGTCGAGCAGAAGCAACGGTTTTAGGGCCATTCATTTGCGCTCGGTTTTTGGCGCAAAAATTTAGCATTAAAAATTCAGATTCTAATGCGTCGGTATAGGGCACTAATAGCGTCCATGCGGATCCACTATAGTTCACGGACTATCCTTCCTGTAGTGGATACAAAATGTTCTTAAGTGTTGAGCGATTCTCCCCTGTCATCCCACTCTGACCTGGGGAGGTCACATCATTAGAAGTCACCGACCACAGCGTTATCGCTTTCATCATTGTTTTAATCAATCGGTGCTTATATTGTCGTCTTTCTTAGTGCATAGTAAAGGCAGCTAGCATCAAACAACCAGCAGTTAACGGGGCTACATTACCCATGCCTTTAGGCTAAACACAAACCAAGAAAAGCCCGACACAAAAGTAGTCGGGGCTATGATTCTCAACTCGCAGCAGTCCGGCCACAAAAAAGCTCCATGCATCATCCATAATAGCGGCATTGCCCTTTGCCATATCCATCCATCGCCTTCCTAGCGGTGTCCTTTGCATCCATACTGCGACCTCAATCCGGAATCGCGCACATCACTTGTTCCTTGAGCGGTGTCCTTGCCATCATCCTGATGGTACTCCGCTAATCCTTAGGTGTGTCCATGCTCATCCCTGCAATCAACTTATCCATGTTGATTGAAAGTATCCGTACTGAGTCCTAATACTTCCTTGCTACGACAATTCCTGTTATCGATGCTTCATCCCAAAGCCGCCACTGTTCCGTAGCAATTTATCCTTGTCAGTATCCTTCCGACCCGTTCAATCTACCGCTCTGAGTATTTAAACAATGGACTCAGAGCACAAAATTCTGTGTCAGTTTTATTAAGTAGATATTAAACAAATAAAATCATATAGTTAAAGTAATATTCAGTTAAATTACCCTATTTAAAAATGATTTTTCTTACAACACATGTGAGAGATCTCTTACAAGTAAATACCTCTTTTGCTCTAAGCCATTCGTTTCACTCATATTAAAAACCTGTGCACACCTCACGAACTACCGAAGTTATTTGGGATTATGAGGCTTCACCGTTAGAATAACAGCTAGAGTTTTGGCTACGCTGGCCGCAAAATTACATCAAAGGGAACCATTATGCTCACAAAAGATATCTCCGATGAGCTTAAACAGATTTTTTCTAGTATTGAAGCGCAGGGAAAAACCCCTACGGTTGCTTTAGTAAAAGCTCGTCTTAGTAGTTCAGTGCCAATACCTGCAATTATCTCCGCTATAAAATCTTGGAAAAGCGCAGCCCGAATTCCCAAAGTCGAAATTGCGGCGCAAATAGAAAAAACGGCTGAAGAAAAAATCACCCAACTCGAGCAACAAGTCCAAGACTTAACCCAACGTGTCATCGCATTAGAAGCACAATTATCAGGAAACAAAGAATGAATATTTGGGTCGATGCAGACGCGTGTCCAAAAGTTATCCGTGACACGTTAATCCGTGCCGCAGAGCGAACAGGTATCGACTGTACGTTCGTAGCCAATCATGCAATCCCGTTACCGCAAAGACAAAACATCCACCGCCTACAAGTACAAAGTGGGTTTGATGTGGCTGATAATGAAATTGTGCAACGTTGTGAATCTGGTGATTTAATTATCACAGCTGATATTCCGTTAGCAGCGGAAGTCCTCGCCAAAGGTGCTCATGCACTTAACCCTCGAGGAGAGCTCTACACGAAAGAAACGATTGGCGCTCGTTTAAACATGCGCGATTTTATGGATACATTACGCTCGAGCGGCATTCAAACAGGGGGACCTGCAGGCCTGTCACAAACCGATCGTCGAGAATTTGCCAATCAACTCGATCGTTTTCTGGCGAAAGCCAAACGGTAATCTACAAGCTGTAAATTTAAAACAGATCGTATTTACATAAAATAGCCCTACAACGTCTTGTTGTAGGGCTATTTTTGGGCTTGTTATGGCATTAGCAAGTATTGCAAAAAGCCGATCATGAATCAGGTCTTCGAGTCGATTCATAGTCAGCAGTCATATTGGAATTAACGTTGCACTGCTTTAAAACGTGGATTCGTTTTGCAGATAACGTACATACGACCACGACGTTTTACGATTTGGCAATCTGGGTGACGATTTTTAGCACTTTTTAATGATTTTACGACTTTCATTGTGATCTCCTAAAATTTAGCTGCGCTAGCGTTGCACAGCCCAAAATTTATCTTCAACTTCAGATACACTTCGCTCTTCTGCATTCTTTACAGCGCAGCAAAAGCAGTAATTCGTCCTATCCCAAAGCGCATGCCAAATTCGCTAAATCGACATCACTATCAAAGGATAACTAAGGGATAGCACGTCACTCTTAACTAAATTGACCAAAACGTTTTTTGAATTTCGCAACACGGCCTTGTTGTTGAGCAACACGTTGTTTACCAGTGAAGAATGGGTGTGATTCAGAAGACACCTCAATAGTCACATATGGGTAAGTTTCACCTTCATACTCAATCGTTTCTTTAGTTTGTACTGTAGAACCCACAACAAAGTAATGATCAATGCTGGTATCGTGAAATACAACTTTACGGTATTCCGGATGAATGCCTTCTTTCATGGTATCCTCATCTGCGTTTCAAATTGTTATGTTATAACATATTAAGTGATAAGCATTATCAACAACTCTCAATTGATTGCAAGGGATTTATTAAAAAAATTGTGATATTTTTTCTGGCATTTCTATATTGATGATCGATCATATGTTCGAAGTACACCCCATAGCTTTCGTTGAAAGCCCTTACAAAGAGAAGTTTGCTGTTCCTCGTCAGCCGCGGTTAGTGCCAGCAGCAACCGCTCGCATCCGTTTGGTTGATGAACTTAACTGCGCAGAAGCAGTGCGTGGACTTGAACAATTTAGTCATTTATGGCTTTTATTTTTATTTGATCAAAATTTAGCTGCAGGATGGAAGCCAACCGTTCGCCCGCCTCGATTAGGTGGTAATGAAAGAATTGGAGTACTTGCCTCAAGAGCAACATTCCGCCCCAATGGCATTGGTATGTCGGCAGTCGAACTTAAAGGGGTAATAAAAGAAGGCAATCAATATTACATCGAAGTAGGCAGTGTCGATTTGGTCGACAACACCCCAATTGTCGATATCAAACCATATATTCCCTACTCGGATTCCATTCCAGAAGCCATTGGCGGTTACGCTTCACAACAGCCAAATACGATCAGTGTGGCCTGGAGTAACGAAGCAACGCTGTCTATTTTGGCTCGAACTAACGGTGTACAAGAGCAGCAAGTTATTGAACAAGTACTGGCGCAAGACCCGCGCCCCGCTTATAAGAAAAACAAACCTGACAGTAAAGAATATGCAGTAAATTTGTTCGATTTAAATGTGAAATTCACCGTTCAGGACAACTTAGTAACAGTTACTGCGATTGACCCCTTTTGACAAAAGCATTTGACTGATATTATTAGCGGCTAATAACCCATTTATCGTCGCTAGTAACACGATAAATCCCCTCAACTTTGATGAACGGATACCATAAATGCGTACCAGTAATTATCTTCTTTCTACTCTGAAGGAGACTCCAAACGACGCAGAAATCGTAAGCCACCAGCTTATGTTGCGTGCAGGTATGATCCGTAAGTTAGCTTCAGGTCTTTATACTTGGCTACCTACTGGTCTGCGCGTACTGCGTAAAGTCGAAACAATTGTTCGTGAAGAAATCGACAATGCCGGGGCAATCGAAACGTTAATGCCCGTAGTGCAGCCGTTTGAACTGTGGGAAGAAACTGGACGTTCTGAAAAGATGGGGCCAGAGCTATTACGCTTTACTGACCGTCACACTCGTCCTTTTGTACTCAGCCCAACAGCAGAAGAAGTGATCACTCACCTTGTTCGTAATGAAGTGAGTTCTTACAAACAACTTCCGCTGAACTTGTACCAAATCCAAACTAAATTCCGTGATGAACGCCGCCCACGTTTTGGTGTGATGCGTGCACGTGAATTCTGCATGATGGATGCCTACAGTTTTGATATTGACAAAGAAGGCCTACAAAAATCTTACGATGCTATGCATACCGCTTACTGTAATGCGTTCGATCGTATGGGTCTTGATTACCGTCCAGTATTAGCAGATAGCGGTGCTATCGGAGGTAATGGTTCACAAGAATTCCACGTGCTAGCAGAAAGCGGTGAAGATCTTATCGCCTTCTCAACTGAGTCAGACTACGCAGCAAACCTTGAAAAAGCAGAAGCAGTAGCTCCTGCAGCAGAAGCAGCAGCACCGACTCAAGAGATGACGCTAGTTGAAACTCCAAACGCGAAAACCATTGCAGAGTTGGTAGAACAACACGGCCTACCGATTGAAAAAACAGTGAAAACTCTGTTTGTTAAGGCATCTGACGCAATCGACGCACCGATCGTAGCGTTGATAATTCGTGGCGACCATGAATTAAATGAAATCAAAGCTGAGCACTTAGAAGAAGTCGCATCTCCGCTAGAAATGGCTGAAGAAGCAGAAATCCGCGCTCTAATCGGTGCAGGCCCAGGTTCTCTTGGCCCTGTAGGCCTAGAACTACCAGTGATTGTTGACCGCACTGTTGCAGTAATGAGCGATTTTGGCGCTGGCGCAAACATCGACGGTAAGCACTACTTCGGTATTAACTGGGGTCGCGACGTTGAGCTAGGCAAAGTAGCAGACCTACGTAACGTGGTAGAAGGTGATCCTAGCCCATGCGGTAAAGGCACACTGATGCTAAAACGTGGTATCGAAGTCGGTCACATCTTCCAGCTAGGTAAAAACTACTCTGAGAAAATGAACTGTGGCGTGCTTGGTCCTGATGGCAAAAACGTTATCCTAGAAATGGGGTGTTACGGTATCGGTGTTTCCCGTGTGGTTGCATCTGCTATCGAGCAAAATAACGATAAATACGGCATCATTTGGCCTGACGCTATCGCGCCATTCCAAGTGGCTATCGTACCAATGAACATGCACAAATCTGAGCGCGTAAAAGAAGCTGCAGAAAAACTGTATCAAGAACTGAAAGATCTTGGTGTTGATGTGCTGTTTGATGACCGTAAAGAACGTCCAGGTGTGATGTTCTCAGACATGGAATTGATTGGTGTACCTCACACTATCGTCATTGGCGATCGCAGTATGGATGAAGGTAACTTCGAATACAAAAATCGTCGCACTGGTGATAAAACACCAATCGCAATGACTGATATCGTTGAGCACATTAAAGCTCAATTGGCGTAATAATCTTTTAACGCCATACTGATAAAGGGCTGGGAGTTTCCGGCCCTTTTTTATACATATCACCTAACCCAATGGTGTCACCCTCTTCTCCACAGCTGAGCCTCTTAACATACAAACCTAACCCCCTCATTAATCCTAGGTTCAGGCTCCAATTGCTATATTACTGACATTAAATCAAACCTATTGTTTGATATAGCATGTATGGCATGAGGTGAACTATGGATTTAAAAAGTCTTCTTAATCAGGCACTCAATTCAGATCTTGTTAAACAAGGAAAGCAAAAAGCGGCTGAACTCAGTCATAAAACCGATACAAATCAATTAAAAACCTTTGGTCTAGGCGCAGCCAGTGGTGGCTTGGTTGGTGCATTACTTGGCTCAAAAAAGACCAAAAAAATGGGGAGTACTGCATTAAAAGTCGGTGGTGCGGCAGCTTTAGGCGCTCTGGCCTATAAAGTTTACAACGACTATCAAGCTAAACAAAAAATACCGAACCCAACGATTACTTTTGATGAGCACAACCCTCGACATGAGCTGATCATCCTCAAGGCTGTCATTGCTGCAGCAAAAGCCGATGGGCATATCGATGCCAGTGAACAAGAAAAAATCAATCAAGCCATGGATGAATTAGGCGCAGATGCTTCCGTACAAGCATTAGTTGAAGAAGAACTCAGTAAGCCGATTGATCCAGTAGAGATCGCTTCTTTGGCGCGTTCTCCAGCACAAGCGGCCGAAGTTTATTTAGCCTCCGTACTGGTTGCGGACGAACAAAACTTTATGGAAAAAAGTTATCTGGCAGAACTGGCGAATCAGCTTGAGTTAGATAAAGAGCTCATAACAGAACTGACCAACCAAGCTAAATCTCGCTAGGAGCGATGAAAATATCACCTAGCCATCTCAACGTGAAGGTTCTATCCTTGTCTTCACTGATGGCTCAGGTATAGTTGAGAGCAGTTATCATTTATTGATTTTTGTAAGGCGCTATCATGCAAGTTTATGATTGCTGTACATTAGTACGAGAGCTCTACGCTCAAATAGGCAGTGGTGAACAAGGCTACATTCCCAAGGCCATTGAATGTGCCGTTAGAGCACTCAATGATATAGCCGGCGATGATTCACTGCCACAACCTACCCGTGACAAAGCGGCTTTTGCCGCAGCAAACTTGCTTATTTCTGATTTTGAGGACCAGTAATGAACTTATCCAACTTTGAAAATATGGACCCAATCTTAGTGTTCAGTCTCATTAATACCAAATTACGAGATGATTTTGATGGAGACTTGGACAAACTAGCAAGCTACTACGATATTAACCGCGCTGCGTTAGAGGCAAAACTCTCCAAAGCAGGGTTTGATTTTATTCCAGAAGCTGGGCAATTTCGCTAATCTTCTGCACATAAAGAAAAGCCGCAAGTAAGCACATTTGCGGCTTTTCTATGTCAAGCTAGGTATATAATTGATTAAGAGACTTGTACATCATAGTCGGTAGCATAGCGACGCAACTTACAGTTATTCCCTTCTTTACAACCACAGCTTAGACAACGCTGAGACTCGTCGCTGACTTGAATAGGCGTAAACCCAGTTTCTACTTCATCAAAAGTGTTTAACCGTCGATTCATATCTATTTCTGGCATTTTTGCACGAAAAATTCCCTGCAACGCACGCTGATAGTTTGCTTCTTTCACTTGAGGATTATTACCTTGAGCGATGCTTTTCAAGCTTTCTTTCAAGCGTTCAACATGATCAGTACGGACTAGATTTTGGGTTCTTGGCACATTACGAGAACGGAACGAACGAGTATACAAACGTTCCATATCACCACCAAGAAACTCATCTATCCCTTGCGCGGCAGAACGAGCATCCGCGATAGCTTCTATCGCTGTTGCTGGTCCGCGGCGAAAATCACCAATACCAAAGATATTCCCTACGCCAGAGAACATATTCACTTCATCAACATTGATCGTATTCCAGCGGCTCATATTCAAATGGATATCTTCACCCTCAAGAAAACGTGTATCTGTTTGCTGTGATACCGCCGCAATCACTGTATCAAACGCTTCCGTAATGGTTTCACCTGTTGGTTCAGGTCGGCGACGACCACTGGCATCTGGCGCGCCTAGTTGCATTTTCTCCAAGACAACTTGTGTTACCCGCCCATTTTCATCCGCTATATTCTCCACGGGATTGGTGAGAAACTGGAACGTCACGCCCTCATGTTCCGCTTCATCCACTTCATAAGGTTCTGCAGGCATGGCATCACGTGTACGGCGATAAATGAGAGTCACCTCAGCACCACGACGCAATGCTGTTCTCGCACAGTCCATTGCCGTGTTACCGCCGCCGATTACTGCGACTTTCTTACCCACGTCTAACTTGCGGTCCATGACGTTATCTTTCAAAAAATCAACGCCTAAGAAACAGCCTTTTAAGTTGCTCCCCTTATAACGCATATCGCTGGCTTGTGACGCGCCAACCGCTAGACAAACCGCATCATAATCAGCACTTAAGGAAGAAAGCGTAAAATCGTCACCCAACGATTGGTTAGTGTGCAGGATAACGCCACCACGGCATAAAAGGTCAATTTCTTTATCAAGCACTGCTTTAGGTAAACGAAATTCTGGAATGCCATAACGTAACCATCCACCCGCTTTAGGCATAGATTCAAAAATATCTACGTTATAGCCTTCACGTGCTAAGAAATAGCCGCAGCTTAGTCCGCCGGGGCCGGCTCCCACAATGGCAATTCGTTTGTCTTTTAGCGCTTTGCGTTCTGGTTGATAAGTATCTTGCGTTGCGATGTCATAATCGGCGGCATAGCGTTTTAATTGTCGTATGGCGAGTGGTTGATCCACATTATTCCGTAGACACCCATGCTCGCAGAAAGCAGGACATACACGACCAATCGACATAGGCATCGGTAACGTATTTTTGATGATTTCAACCGCTTTATGAAATTCATTTTTGGCGATTAAAGAGAGATAAAGCTGCACATCCACTTTCGCTGGGCATGCTATTTGACAAGGAGGCAAACTACAAGTGATATCTGGGTTCGCGAGAATCGACTCAAGAATATGTTTGCGCCTTGCCTCTAATTGAGGGCTATTGGTTACGACAACCATACCCTCTGTAGGATGGAGTTCGCAAGCAGGAACAACACCTTGCCCCGATACTTCAACATCACATAGGCCGCAATGACCATGAATGCCTTCCGTGCCACATAGGCATGGAATCATCACACCACAATTCTGAGCCGCTTGGAGTAGCGACAGTTCCGCTTTAACTTGGTAAGGTTTTCCGTTAAGAGTAATACAGACCATAATTTCCTCTGACTAGACTGACAAAGGGGAAATACATCCGCAGTCCGTTTTATTTAAGATGGACTGTATGCGATATCCATTCGCCTCATTTTCTTTTCACCCTGACACCAAACTCTTTATGAGTGAATAAATGAAGTCTTCAGATACCCTCGTTTTTATGTAGTGGCACGCGTTCATCTCTGCTTAATGTCACCATTTAACGTTATTTTTACTGGTATTTCCCGATAATTACTGCACAGTGAGAAACTTGACTTGATTTTCTATGCAGGTAGACGCATTAATAAATAATTGCTTCATTCTTGCACAGCATTTACGGATTACTTTGACCTCGCTCAATAAACATTATCGACTCTTGTTCCCCCTTGCAGAAACAAGACCTAACTCATTGTTTTAAAACACCAAGCCCACTTTAATTTTCGATATTCCATATTGGTCTATCACCTATATATTTCATTTATATACATAACATCTCGGGAGCCTGTTAGCCACTTGCGGTAGCTGCAGAGAATGCCAATGCATCAATGACCACCAAACCAAACAGCATGCTCGATCAGGTCCTTCTCCTTCTAGGGGGAGTTAGAGGGGGTGTACAAACCGGGGACATACTTTACAAAATGATCTGGAGACTTCGTTTACATAAGTTAAAACTCATAGTTAGGAGGACTAACTATGGCTTGGAAAGAGACTTGTGTTATGGATTTAAAAATCAAATTTATATCCGACTGGCTATCTGGTAGATACACTAATACATTGTTATCAAGTAAGTATTCTATTAGTCGTCCAACTGTTGATAAATGGATTGCGCGTTATTCTCAATATGGCCCTTCTGGACTTTATGAGCGAAGTCGCCGTCCCGCTTCATCGCCTAATCAAACACCACCGGCTATATCAGACAAGTTATTGGCATTAAAAAGGTCGCATCCTCATTGGGGACCGAAAAAAATTAATGATCTCTTCAAGATAGAATACCCACGACTTCATTGCCCAGCAGATAGCACAACCGCACACATTTTTTCTCAAGCTGGTTTAGTCAAACCGAGACGGATAAAGCGTTCTGTCACTCCTTATTCTGCAAACCTGACTAAGTCGACTCAACCAAATGATGTTTGGAATATCGACTTTAAAGGGCAGTCTTTATTGGGAAACTCACAATGGTGTTATCCATTAACTATTACTGATGATTTCAGTCGATTTTTAATTGGTGTGGACGGTCTTATGAGTACAGGTTTCCAAGGCGTGCATGCGGTAATGGAAAGACACTTTCATGAATTTGGATTACCACTAGTCATTAAAAGTGATAATGGTGTTCCTTTTGCATCAAAAGCACTGGCAGGGTTAAGTTATCTTTCAATTTGGTTCATCAAATTGGGTATCACGCCAGAAAGAATCGCAGTAGGAAAACCAACACAGAACAGCAGGCATGAACGTATGCATCGTACATTAAAAGCAGAATCAATGAACCCGATGCAGCATACGTTAGAAAAGCAACAGATGAGTTTTAATCAATTTAGAGATAACTATAACTACCTGAGATCACATGAAGCTCTAGGCAGAACAAGACCTGCAGAACATTATGAATATTCACCAAGGATTTATGTTCCCAATAAGTATGAAATCAACTACGACCTTGATATAGAAATAAGAAAAGTCAGACATAGCGGGGAAATTAAATGGAAAGGTCAATTAGTGTACGTCCACTCTGCTTTAACCGGCGAATCAATTGGGCTTCGTCAGCTTAATAATGATGTCAGTGAAGTCTATTTTTCCTTCATGAAAATAGGATTATTGGATGAAAGACAGAAGAGAATTGTTCGACTAAGCTAGGGACAGGTGTAAACCATGTCCCCGGTTTAAAACGTAAACGATGTCCACTTTGTACAGGGTTACTTCAGCGATCTCTCAGAAAAATATATCTCTAAATCATCTAGTTAAAAAACACACTTCAACACTGTACTCACCTAAGCCACGGACTCGCTGTAATCCCCCTCCCCAACCCTCCCCAAAGGGAGGGAGCCAGTTCATCACTTGCTGTAACAACAACGAACACTGCAGCCCCACGACCAACCCTCCACTTGTTGTAACAGCAACGAACACCGCTGTATCAACGATCAGCAAACACAAAAAAGCCCCGCTAATTAGCGGGGCCTACTTTGTCTCTTACTTAATGAATATTGGAATTAACCAAGATTCTTACGTGCGTTTTGGAACATACGCATCCAAGCACCGTTTTCACCCCAGTTATCTGGGTGCCATGAGTTCGCGACAGTACGGAATACACGTTCTGGGTGCGGCATCATGATAGTCACACGACCATCTTGAGTCGTTAGACCTGTGATAGCGTTTGGTGAACCGTTCGGGTTGTTTGGATATTGTTGCGTTGCGTTACCGAAGTTATCCACGTAACGAACTGCTACTGTGCCTGATTGTTCAATCGCCGTTAGGTGCGCATCATCACGAACTTCTACACGACCTTCACCGTGAGAAACTGCGATAGGTAGTCGAGAACCTGCCATGCCATCGAAGAAGACAGAATCAGATTTCTGTACTTCAACAAGTGCGAAGCGAGCTTCAAAACGCTCTGATTCGTTGCGAACGAAACGAGGCCATAGGTCAGCACCTGGGATAAGATCTTTCAGGTTCGACAGCATTTGACAACCGTTACATACACCTAAAGAGAACGTATCTTCACGGTGGAAGAAGTTTTGGAACTGTTCACGCGCTTGTGCGTTAAATAGAACAGACTTCGCCCAGCCTTCGCCAGCGCCTAGTACGTCACCGTAAGAGAAGCCACCACAAGCCACAAGACCGTTGTACTCATCCAATACCGCTTTACCAGTCAGGATGTCGCTCATGTGAACGTCGACAGCATCGAAGCCAGCACGGTCGAATGCGGCTGCCATTTCAACGTGAGAGTTCACGCCTTGCTCACGCAAGATAGCCATGCGAGGTTTCGCACCAGTCGCAATGTATGGTGCAGCAATATCTTCGTTTACGTCAAAGCTTAGTGACACGTTCAGACCTGGGTCTGTGTTGTCTTTCTTCGCTGCGAATTCTTGGTCTGCACACGCTGGGTTATCGCGTAGTGCTTGCATTTTGTGCGTCGTTTCCGCCCAGATAGTACGTAGCTCTGTACGTGAACGGTCAATCACAACGTCGCTGCCAGATTTGATAACGAAGGCGTCAGTTGCTTCTACTTGGCCAATCACGTGTGAACACGCTTCTAGACCAAATTGCGCTAGAGTTGCCAATACATCATCAAGTTCAGTGTTGGCTACTTGAACCACTGCACCCAACTCTTCGTTGAATAGCGCAGCCAGTGCATCATCACCCAGTTTCGCGATATCCGCTTGGATACCACAGTGACCTGCGAACGCCATTTCAGCTAGAGTCACAAACAAGCCGCCGTCGCCTTTATCGTGGTAAGCAATCAGTTTGTCGTTGCGAACCAAGGTTTGGATAGCATTGAAGAAGCCTTTTAACTGTTCTGCGCTGTCTACGTCAGCAGGTTTGTCACCAAGTTGTTTGTAAACTTGAGCAAGCGCTGTTGCACCTAGACGGTTTTTACCGTTACCAAGGTCGATAGCGATTAGGCTGGTTTCGCCTTTGTCAGTGCGAAGTTGTGGTGTCACAGTCTTACGCACATCTTCAACACGACCAAATGCAGTAATCACAAGAGATAGCGGAGAAGTCACTTCTTTCTGTTCGCCATTCTCTTCCCACTTGGTCTTCATAGACATCGAGTCTTTACCTACAGGAATCGTTAGACCCAGTGCAGGACATAGCTCTTCACCGACTGCTTTCACTGCTTCGTACAAACCAGCATCTTCACCAGGGTGACCTGCTGGAGACATCCAGTTTGCAGAAAGCTTAATGCGTTTTAGATCGCCAATATCAGTCGCTGCCATGTTGGTTAGCGATTCAGCTACAGCTAGACGAGCAGAAGCACCGAAGTCTAGCAGAGCAACAGGAGTACGTTCACCCATTGACATCGCTTCGCCGTGGTAAGTGTCGTAACTTGCTGCAGTCACAGCACAGTTCGCCACTGGTACCTGCCAAGGGCCAACCATTTGGTCACGAGCAACCAAGCCCGTTACGCTGCGGTCACCAATGGTGATAAGGAAGGTTTTCTCAGCGACAGCAGGAAGACGAAGTACACGATCAATCGCTTCGTTGATTTCGATACCAGAACGATCAACTGCCGTACCAGTCACTTTCGCCGTCGTTGCTTCACGAGACATTTTTGGCGGCTTGCCAAGTAGAATGTCCATTGGCATGTCGATTGGTGTGTTGTCGAAGTGTGAGTCTTCTAGAGTTAGATGACGCTCCTCCGTTGCCGTACCAACGACTGCGTATGGTGCACGTTCACGTTTACAAATCGCATCGAAACGCTCCATGTTTTCTGGCGCAACAGCCAAAACATAACGTTCTTGAGATTCGTTACACCAAATTTCTAGAGGGCTCATACCCGGTTCGTCGTTTGGTACGTCACGTAGTTGGAATTTACCACCACGGCCGCCATCATCGACAAGCTCTGGTAATGCGTTAGAGATACCGCCTGCGCCCACATCGTGGATAAACGCGATAGGGTTCGCTTCACCCATCTGCCAACAACGGTCGATCACTTCCTGACAACGACGTTCCATTTCTGGGTTTTCACGTTGAACAGAAGCAAAATCCAAATCTTCAGCTGATTGGCCAGACGCCATTGAAGACGCAGCACCACCGCCAAGACCGATGTTCATTGCAGGTCCACCCAGTACGATTAGGCTAGCGCCAACTGGGATCTCTTTTTTCTGTACGTGTTCATCACGGATGTTACCCATACCACCAGCAATCATGATTGGCTTGTGGTAACCACGGATTTCGTCACCAGCGTGAGAGGTGACTTTTTCTTCGTAAGTACGGAAGTAACCCAGTAAGTTTGGACGACCAAATTCGTTGTTAAATGCCGCGCCGCCAAGAGGGCCTTCTAGCATGATGTCTAGCGCATTAACGATACGACCTGGTTTACCAAAATCGGTTTCCCAAGGTTGAACAAATTCAGGAATACGTAGGTTAGATACCGAGAAACCAACCAGACCAGCTTTCGGTTTACCACCGATACCAGTCGCGCCTTCATCACGGATTTCGCCGCCTGAACCTGTCGATGCGCCCGGCCATGGAGAGATAGCGGTTGGGTGGTTGTGCGTTTCCACTTTCATCAAGATATGCGCATCTTCATGGTGGTAACCGTATTCGTTGCTGTCTGGGTTCGGGAAGAAACGACCCACTTTAGAACCTTCCATTACTGCCGCGTTATCTTTGTATGCAGATAGCACGTAATCTGGGTGAGTTTCCATGGTGTTCTTGATCATCTTGAACAGCGACTTATCTTGCTTCACGCCATCGATAGTCCAATCTGCATTAAAGATCTTGTGACGACAGTGCTCTGAGTTTGCTTGAGCAAACATCATCAGTTCAATGTCGTTCGGGTTACGACCAAGCTTAGTGAAGTTCTCAACTAGGTAGTCAATTTCGTCTTCTGCAAGAGCAAGACCAAGGGAAACGTTTGCTTCTTCAAGCGCAACACGACCACCATTTAAAATATCAACTGGAGTCAATGGTGCTGGTTCTGCGTGGCTAAATAAAGCTTCTGCGGCTTCAAGTTCAGTAAACACCACTTCCATCATACGATCGTGGATAAGCGCTTTAACCGCTTGAACTTGTTCGTTAGTCAGAGGTTGCTCTGATTGAATATAGTAAGCCGTACCGCGTTCTAAACGTAATACAGCATCTAGACCACAGTTGTGTGCAATATCTGTTGATTTAGAAGACCAAGGAGAAATAGTGCCTGGACGAGGAGTCACAAGAAGTAGCTGACCTTGAGACTCGTGTTCTTGAATTGTTGGGCCGTAAGTTAACAGCTTTTCAAGCTTTTCAATTTCCTGACTGTTCAGTTCAGTGCTAAGGTCAGCAAAGTGCATAAACTCAGCATAGATATCTGTCACAGGTAGGTTTTGTTCACGGCAAGTCTCAAGCAATTTTTGAACTCGAAACTCTGAAAGAGCTGGGGAACCACGCAAAATTCTCATGTGCTTAGGTCTCTATTAACTAGTGAATGAGATAGAAATTGGAATAAATTTAATTTAAACAGTAAGTTAAAGATTAAAAACTAAACATATACCAATTTCATCTCTGCTATGCGTGCGCATTATAGAGGATTTTTTTTTGTGACGTAACACCAAAAGCAACCGTTTGCGTCATTTTTTTTATGAATTTTGAAATTTGCCCGTTTTGACGACAAATCGTACACCCTTTCACCAATCCACAAAGAATGCACAAAAATAGGAGGGGTCTCTATCCCTTTAAGTCATTAAAAAAACTGACTAATTAGAGGTATTTTAAATCGGTGGTGCGTGATCTTACATCATATTTAACGCGACAATATGACAAAAACTCTGCGTTAATGGGTATACTTACCGAACACAACATACATGGCGTATTGGTGTGTCAGAACTTTGCCAAAAGAGCCGCCTTTGATATAAAGGCCACAATAGCAGTAAAGAGATACCGAATTAATGACAAAGCTTTCTTCCGATACACTGAGCCGCACCCTGCTTCTCATTTTCATCACCCTTTTGTTAGCAGGTTGCCAGATCGACTCAGATCCGAAAAGCGAACTCGACCAAATTCGTGAGCGTGGCGTTTTACGAGTGGGAACACTTAACAACCAACTCTCCTACTATATTGGTACAGATGGTCCAGCCGGGTTAGATTACGAGCTTACCCGTGAATTCGCACGTGAATTAGGTGTGAAATTAGAAATAAAACCAGCCTATCGCCTTTCTAGTTTGTTCCCCGCATTAAAAAACGGCGAAATCGACATCATCGCGGCGGGATTAAGCCAATCGCCCGAGCGCGTTAACGAATTTCGAGCAGGCCCAGCTTACTACTATGTGTCGCAGCAATTGGTGTATCAAAAAAATCAGTGGCGACCACGAACGATTGAGCAATTGATCGATCACCAAGACGAATTAGACAAAGAAACCGATGGTAAGCCTATTTTAAGTGTCGTTGAGGATTCTCATTTTGAGAGCACCTTATCGATGCTCAAACACACCTATCCCAATTTTCGCTTTAATGTCGATAAGAACTCAGACATTAATGATCTTCTTAAGCAAGTCTCCCAAGGTGACCTAATGTTCACCATGGCCGACTCGGTACAGGTCTCTCTCGCGCAACGTGTTTATCCCGATCTGGCCGTTGCCTTTGAAATGACAGAAGACCAACCTATCTCTTGGTTTATGCGTAAATCTGATGACGAAAGCCTTTACGCATTGATGATCGAGTTTTTCGGCAACTTAAAGCAGTCGGGGTATCTTGCCTCTTTGGAAGAAAAATATATTGGCCATATCGGTACGTTCGATTACGTGGATACGCGAGCATTTATTCGCGCCTTAGATACACGCCTGCTGAAGTGGGCTCCACTATTTCAAAAATATTCCGGAGAATTTGATTGGCGTTTAATCGCGGCAGTTGCCTACCAAGAATCACATTGGAACCCGCGAGCAAAATCACCAACAGGCGTACGCGGTATGATGATGCTAACCCTACCAACAGCACGCAGCGTGGGTGTTGTTAATCGCTTAAATCCAGAACAATCGGTGCGAGGTGGCGTATCCTATTTGCATCGGATGGTCAGTCGAATCCCAGATACGATTCCTGAACACGAAAAAATTTGGTTTGCGCTAGCTTCATACAATGTTGGTTACGGCCATATGATGGATGCTCGCCGCCTCACCAAACTACAAGGTGGCGATCCTAACTCATGGACAGACGTAAAAGACCGCTTACCTCAATTGCGCCAAAAACGCTATTTCCGTGAGACACAATACGGTTACGCACGGGGTGATGAAGCACTTGTCTATGTGGAGAATATTCGCCGTTATTACCAAAGTATTATTGGTCATTTGGAACAGAAACAGATTCTTCCGACCGATGCGAGCACTGATGATTTAACGGTCATTTCCGTTGCCCCGATTACTGATGATGAAACAGTGCTAGGTGACGACCAAACGGATCAAAATGATACTCAACAAGATGAAGATGTGACCACATCCGAAAAAGCCCAATAAAAACCAGAGTTGTCACATAATTATCACTTGATCTTTAGCAATAAAAGCCATACAAAGGTATTGAGCTCGCAAGAAATTGCCCCCATATAGGACATAGCTTGCGAGCCTTTTTGTATCGATATCTATAACTTTGATACATATTCATTATTAACAGATAGCAATATAAACAGATAATAATAAGCCAGTTCAGAATCTCTTCTTTTTGAACATTTCGGAAGCACGACAGATTACGCGCCTCAAGATGGAATACCATTATTTGAGCAACGACGTAGTGCGTGTAAGGAATGAACAAATCTGACTTAGTATTCATCACTGATAATACGGCAAACATCAGCCCACACGAGATGTAACGCGTGGGTGCCATACCAGAAAAGAACGGTAACCGTATCACTGATAAATCTGTCTTAGGGAGTATCGCAAGTAAAAGTGCAAAAAGGCGCGTTCAACCCTAAAGGATAGATAAACAACAGCTGGTACACCGATGAATGTTGTACAGAAAGACACTAGGCCAGTGGGAGGTCTGAAACGATAGAGTTTTATATCTGTGCTTAAACATAGGAGGTTGTTATATGCTTAAACGTAGACAACAATCAAAACTCTTTAAAAAAGCCGTATCAGCCAATCGTCGTCGTCGCATGTTAGCGAACAATAAGAAAAAAGTGATTGCTCGTCATAGAGCGTTCGTACAATTTGTCTGCTGATACTTATAGACCCGCAAACATCTACCTTTGAGTAGATGTTTGCTCACTACCCTTCTTTTTCATTACCTTGTTTATTTTCCTGTTCTACTAAACGCAATTTCTCTGCCTGTCTTTTCGCTTTAATCTCTTTACGACGACGTTTAAAGAACTGTTGTAATTGTGCTCGACACTCTTCTTCTAATAACCCAGACTCAATAGTGGCGTAATGGTAAGAGGCTTGACTATCAAATAGGTTAAGCACCGTTCCAGCTGCACCCGCTTTTAGATCAGGCGCGCCATACACAATACGTTTAACCCGGCTATGCAACAGAGCCCCTGCACACATCGGGCAAGGCTCAAGCGTGACATAGAGCGTCGTATCCAACAGACGATAATTTTGCAAGGCTTGTCCCGCGGCGCGAATGACCTGAATTTCTGCATGTCCAGATGCATCATGACTGCCTACAGACTGGTTTCGTCCTTCAGCGATAATGTTACCATCTTTGACCAACACAGCCCCCACCGGCACTTCTCCCTCCAGTTCCGCTTGATGAGCTAGCTCCATGGCTCGGCGCATAAAAGCGACATCTTGTTGTGAAAATGGGCTAACATCTTGTGTCATAGTGGTCTCTCTTCATTTGGGAGCGCGATTATACCGATTCCCCAACATTTTAACCAAACCGTTTTCATTCTGGTTTCTTGCGCTTAAGCATCGGTTAAATGCTCAGCTAAATAATCGAGCATTAAGCGAATCTTAGGAGATAATAACCGATTCTCGGGATATAACGCCCACACTCCTTCCCGGTCATCTTTTAAATTACTGAGCACCTCTTGTAAACGCCCGCTTTGTAAGTAGTCACTTACATAATAATCGGGCAATTGGGCTAACCCCATGCCTTTAAGAGTGGCATCAAGCAACACGTAGCCGCTATTACAGTTAACTCGCCCACTGACTTTCAGATTTCGTGGATAACCATTCACCTTAAACCGCCAATGATCGTAAGTGCCCACTAAGCACTGATGATAATTCAGCTCAGATAAAGTATGAGGAGTACCGCTGTGCGCTAAATATTCTGGAGTAGCACAGACATATAACTGGCGATTACATAACTTACGTGCAATAAAGCTAGAATCCTCGAGTTGACCAAGGCGTATTGCCACATCAACTCCCTGCTCAATTAAATCGAGCTTTTTATTGGTGAGAATCAGTTCAAGTTGTAACTCGGGATAACTCAAAAGAAAGTCATGCAAAATTGGGGCGACTTTACGTTCACCATAGGTGACCGGAGCGGTCACTTTAATTTTTCCTTTCGGCGTTGCTTGCATTTGCGTGACTGCAAATTCTGCTTGTGCCAACCCTTCAACCAATGAGCGACACTGCAAATAATATAACTGCCCAGCTTCACTCAAAGAGACTTTGCGGGTTGTTCTTTGCAACAGCTTAACCCCCAGCCTTTGCTCTAATGCATTCACACGCCGACTAACATTCGCCACAGACGTCGATAATCGATTTGCTGCCTGAGTAAAACTCCCAGTATCAGCCACAGTGACAAACTCATTTACCCCTTCCCAACTTGCCATAATCCCATTCATTATTACTAATATGTAAAAGTTATTCTCATTTTGCCCTAATTATCATTCAAATTGGAATAACTATACTGATATCTATCCAAAGTAAGATGCATTCGTCGCATCACGTCACATTATATCAATGAGGGATTACACCATGTCTGAGGATAAATTCATTAAATCACGAGCGGCCGTCGCTTGGGGGCCAAACCAGCCACTCAAAATTGAAGAAGTCGACGTAATGCTGCCGCGCAAAGGCGAAGTATTAGTAAAAATCATTGCTACCGGCGTATGTCACACCGATGCATTTACTTTATCTGGTGATGATCCTGAAGGCGTATTCCCAGCGATCCTTGGTCATGAAGGTGGCGGTATTGTTGAAATGGTCGGTGAAGGCGTGACTAGCGTCGAAGTAGGCGATCACGTAATCCCACTTTACACCGCAGAATGTGGTGAATGTAAATTCTGTAAATCAGGCAAAACCAACCTTTGTTCTGCAGTGCGCGAAACTCAAGGTAAAGGCCTAATGCCAGATGGAACAACTCGTTTTTATAAAGATGGTGAGCCTATTTTCCACTATATGGGCTGTTCAACATTTTCTGAATACACCGTTCTACCTGAAATTTCACTCGCTAAAGTAAACAAAGCTGCACCACTTGAAGAAGTGTGTCTGCTTGGCTGTGGTGTAACAACAGGTATGGGTGCGGTGCTAAACACAGCAAAAGTTCAAAAAGGTGATACAGTCGCTATCTTCGGTCTTGGCGGCATCGGTCTTTCTGCCATCATCGGTGCAAAAATGGCTGGCGCAAGCCGCATCATCGGTATCGATATCAATGAAAGCAAATTTGAACTAGCGAAAAAGCTAGGCGCAACCGACTGCATCAACTCTAAAAACTACGATAAACCAATCCAAGAGGTAATCGTTGAAATGACTGATGGGGGTGTAGATTTCTCCTTTGAATGTATCGGTAACGTTAACGTGATGCGTTCTGCTCTTGAGTGCTGTCACAAAGGCTGGGGGGAATCCGTTGTCATTGGTGTCGCTGGCGCAGGCCAAGAGATCTCAACTCGCCCATTCCAATTGGTAACGGGTCGGGTATGGCGCGGTAGTGCATTTGGTGGCGTGAAAGGTCGTTCACAACTACCAGGAATCGTAGACCAATACCTAAACGGTGAATTTGGTCTGCAAGAATTCATCACTCACACCATGAGCCTTGATGAAATTAACGATGCCTTTGACCTAATGCACAAAGGCGAAAGTATTCGCTCAGTGATCCACTTAGTAGAACAGCAATAAAGCTTAAGCCATACCGTCAATGCGGTATGGCTAATTTGCTTACCGCTCAACTTCAGCAACGAATAGGATTGGATTATGGATTTAACCAATTTAAGCCAAGCGAAAGTGTTTGGCGGCTGGCACAAACAATATCAACACCATTCAGCTGTGCTCAACTGTGACATGCGCTTTGCCGTATTTCTTCCTCTTAAAGCCACATCTTCATCCCCTGTTCCCGTTTTATATTGGTTATCAGGCTTAACCTGTACTGATGAAAACTTTATGCAAAAGGCCGCGGCATTCCATAAAGCGGCAGAACTTGGTATCGCTATCGTGGCACCGGATACTAGCCCGCGCGGTGAAGGTGTACCCGATGATCCCGAAGGCAGTTACGACTTTGGTTTAGGCGCAGGTTTCTATCTTAATGCCACTCAAGAACCATGGAAGAAAAACTACCAAATGTATTCTTATGTGGTGGACGAGTTACCTAAGCTTATCGAAGCCAATTTCCCAATTACCGACAAACGTGCCATTGCTGGCCACAGCATGGGCGGACATGGGGCATTAACTATCGGCATACGTAATCCAGAACGTTATGTGTCCATTTCAGCATTCAGTCCAATTTGTCATCCAACAACGGTTCCTTGGGGTGAAAAGGCATTTCGTCACTATCTAGGAGAAGATAAATCAACGTGGCAACAATACGATGCCGTTGAATTACTCAAACACGCTTCGACTAAACTGCCTATTTTGGTAGACCAAGGTGATGCTGATGGCTTTTTAGAAGAACAGCTAAAACCACAAACATTAGTTGACGTTGCCCAAAAGCAACAAGTACCGCTGACGCTGCGGATGCAGCCAGGGTATGACCATAGCTATTTCTTTATTCAAACTTTTATTGGCGAGCACTTAGAATTTCACGCAGCTCGTTTGCTCGCTGAAGATTAACCATCTTGAGATAAAGTAGGACGATATATCGGCAAAACACCTCGTTGATATATCGTTTTTATTTCTATTGATTGTTCGCCAAACTGTTTATCGTTCCAACTTACCTTCAACTCGACTAACTTAAGATGAGCGTTCATCAAAGGGCTGACTCGCCAGTTCATCGTGTAAGTATCCACGACTGAATGGCCCGAATGTAACCGTTCATCAAACCATGTTTCTGAATAACTTTGCCGTTGCCACTCAGACAACTGTTCGTGAGCAACTTGGTACGCCTGCTGCTTAACCAGTGCCGCATCCTGATGTTGCAACAAATAAAGATGACTCTTCATTAAGCCCAGCACACTAAGTGAAATGAGCAACATCGTCACTAATACTTCGATTAGTCCTATTCCTTGATGGCGTTTAATATTCATAAAAGCCACCTTGGATTTGATACGCGATATCATTATGCCAATGTATCTGCTGCTCAACACGATAGTGTCCAACCAGACTTTCAAGTTGGCTATCTTGCCAATGTAACGACCCCTCTAGACCATATGATTGGCACACATCCAAATTGAAGTTTCTCCCCTGCTGCTTCAAGCCCTCTTTAGCACAGTTGACCATTCCTAAAGCCTGCCAGCGAGAATTCATCAATTGACCATAATTTTTAGCCTGCTTTAAGTGAAACAATTGCGTTTGGTAAGCCGTTGCAGTCAGAGCAAGTAATGCCATTAAAAGCAGGCTCACCACCAAAAGTAATGCTGCGCCACTCTGTTTCGATAAATATCCGGTCCTTGCTACCACGACCTTACCCCTTCTGGCGTAACAAAATATCCGTTCGTCACCCATTGGCTCCAATGGTTTGAAAACGCTATGTCAGGGTGTGACGTCAATGATGCTCGGTAATTAACTGTTATCGATTGACGAATCTCCATGCCTTGAGAAATAGCCTGACTATCGACGACAAAATCTTTTAATTTTATGTAGCTACCGTCGAATATTTGGTAACAAGGAGCGGTGCGGGTAGATTGAACGACTTCGCTGAAACTCAATAAAATGGCAGATTCCCGTTCACAAACGAGCAAGTTCTGATTTTCGGGATCATAACGATAAACAACATGAAAATAGGCAGCGGTGGTTACTTCATCAGGTTGAAAGTAGACCACACCAAAAGAGCGATGATCATTGCTGACCGCTACAACATGTGTGACATCTGTAAACGTGGCAGCTTTCCCCTCCTGCGAATTGTAACCCGCTCTATGCAGATCAATCGTTAAAGAGTGCAATGATTGCTCAACATGCTGTTGCAATACGAGAGGTTGTTGAAGAGTCAGTAACGAATGATGAGTTTGAAGAAAATAAGCGGATAAACTGGTTAACGCGAGTGAAGAAAGGGCAAGAGCCACCAAAATTTCCAATAATGAAAAGCCTTGAGATTTAGCAACTAGGATAACCATATACGGATTCCTCTTTACCACAAATTCGTAATCGGCCACCACCGTAAGAAGTAATAAGTTTCAATGCCTTATCTGAACTAATGAAAAACTCAAAGTGGCCATTACTTAGCTTTCCTCTTTGACCAAATAGTAATAGCTGCGCCTCAGCATATCGGGCATTAAGCGCCACATGAGGATACCTTGCACCATCTAAAATCAGTAATGGCTTACTGTTGAGGTTAGGGTTTTGCTCCGTTAATTCCAGCAACCATGCAGAGGTTCCATTAGTTCGAATTATCGAAATAGTGAGCGTTTGCCGTTGCTTTATCGACATGGCTTTTGCCGTATTAACAAATGCCGCTAGATCATGGGCTACGGACGTCATTCTCGTCTGTTGTAATAGATACCCCGAGCCCAGCCCACCAAGTAGCATTAATAAACTCACCACACATAGGCCAATCAATAGTTCCAATAAAGTAAACCCGCGACGCATTTCTCAGAAATCCTCACCACAACTAAAACGCAATCCACTAAAGTATCAGCCTATCAATAATGGTCTGGTTTAACGGCAGGTAAGAAAAAGGGCTGGAGATGATTCGTAAAAATGGCTGTAACGACGTATCCAATCAATCTCAGGGCATGACGCTGATCGAATTGTTGATTGTTGTGATCATTATCGGTGTATTAACCTCGGTGGCTTATCCAAGCTATAGCCAATATGTAAAGAAAAGCTACCGGCAACAAGTCATAAACGATATGGCAAGAATTCAGCTGTATATCGAGCAAAATAGGGAAAATCCAGATGCGATTATGGACAGCGGAATCTGCAACCAATTCTGCCGCACATCACCAGAACGTTATCGTATTGAAATAACAATATCACCTGATGACTACCTTATTTCTGCCATTCCTCAGGAAAGTAGCGGCCAACGTACAGATCGTTGTAATGGTGATACATACACTAGGTTAAGCCTTGCGGAATCTGGTGAGATTCACCCAGAAAAATGCTGGCAATAGCCAGGAAAGTCACCAAGATCAAAAAAGACCAGAGCGTTGCCGCACCTGGTCTTTTAGTATCGGATGGATACGATATCAATATTTAGCTAGTTAGGTCATCGAAGAATTTCTTCACACCTTTGAAGAAGCCTTCCGACTTGGGTTTGTGCTTATTGCCGTCCTCCCCCAAGCAAGAATCCTCCAATTCACGAAGCAATTCTTTCTGGCGAGCACTTAGCTTCACTGGGGTTTCAACTACCAGCTTCACAATCAAGTCACCTTGAGCTCCACCACGTACACTCTTAACCCCTTTACCACGCATACGGAACATACGGCCAGTTTGCGTTTCTTCAGGCACTTTCAAGTTAACTCGACCATCAAGAGTAGGTACTTCCACTTCACCACCTAATGCTGCCATACCAAAGCTAATTGGCACTTCACAATGTAGGTTGTTACCGTCACGTTCAAAAATCGCATGTTCTTTTACATGAACTTGAACATACAGGTCACCGGCTGGTGCGCCGTGTTCTCCAGCTTCACCTTCGCCTGATAAACGAATACGGTCGCCAGTGTCCACACCTGCTGGAATTTTAACGTTAAGTGTTTTCGTTTTTTGTACGCGACCTTCACCATGACAAGCATCACAAGGGTCTTTAATGATACTGCCTTTACCATGACAAGTTGGACAGGTTTGCTGCACAGTAAAGAAGCCTTGGCGCATCTGCACTTGACCATGACCATGACAAGTTGGACACGTTTGCGGTTGAGAGCCTTTTTTAGCGCCCGAGCCATGACATACTTCACACTCAACGAGCGTAGGAACTTCGATCTCTTTTGTGCAACCACGTACAGCTTCTTCGAGAGTGAGTTCCATATTGTAACGAAGATCTGCGCCACGTTGAGCACGGAAACCACCGCCGCCACCGCGACGACCACCGCCAAAAATATCACCAAATACATCGCCAAAGATGTCGCCAAAGTCCGCGCCACCGCCACCGAAGCCGCCGCCAAAGCCACCAGCACCACCACCGCCTTGTTCAAAGGCTGCATGGCCGTATTGGTCATACGCTGCTTTTTTCTGTGGATCGGTCAGAATTTCATACGCTTCTTTTACTTCTTTAAACTTATCCGCAGCACTTTCATCACCCGGATTACGGTCTGGGTGGTACTTCATCGCTAGACGTTTGTACGCCTTTTTAAGATCGCGCTCTGAGGCATCACGGCTAACGCCTAATACTTCGTAAAAATCACGTTTCGACATATTCTTAGTCACCAATTATTACTGCAAACGGGCTGAGCCGCTCGGTGTTTGTATTGATATAGATAAAGCATCTTGTCGGTCAATCCGACATACTTTTGCTCACATTTGCCTTATCTATAGCCACACTATGTGGACAAACATACGGGCGTAAGAGTTACCTCAAACGCCCGCATCAAACTTCATCACTCTTCATAAATCATAAAGAGTTATCGAAGTAGAAGCCTGTTTTAGAGGGTAAGTCCAGTCATAAAATCATGAACTTACCTAAACAAGCGCCTCGTTACTAACGATTATTTTTTATCGTCGTTAACTTCTTCGAATTCAGCATCAACAACGTCGTCATCAGAAGATGCAGATTGTTGTTCGCCTGCTTCAGCGCCTTGCTCTGCTTGAGCTTTTTGCTGAGCGATTTCCATTAATTTTTGAGATGCAGTCATCAGCGCTTGAACTTTCGCATCGATTTCAGCTTTGTCTGAACCGTTACGAGCTGTTTCAAGTTCTTTTACAGCTGCTTCAATTTTTTCTTTGTCTTCTGCTGGTAGAGCATCGCCTGCTTCAGCAACTTGTTTGTTTGTTGCGTGAATCATTTGGTCAGCTTGGTTACGTGCAGTCGCTAACTCTTCGAATTTTTTATCTTCTTCTTTGTTAGCTTCTGCTTCTTGAACCATTTTTTCGATGTCTTCATCACTTAGGCCACCGGAAGCTTGGATAGTGATGTTTTGTTCTTTACCAGTTTGTTTGTCTTTTGCAGACACGTGCAAGATACCATCCGCATCAAGGTCGAAAGTCACTTCGATTTGAGGCATACCACGTGGTGCAGGGTTAATGCCTTCTAGGTTGAACTGACCAAGAGACTTGTTGTAAGTCGCCTGCTTACGTTCACCTTGCAGTACGTGGATAGTCACTGCGCTTTGGTTGTCTTCTGCAGTTGAGAACACTTGGTGCGCTTTTGTTGGGATAGTTGTGTTTTTCTCAATCAGTTTAGTCATCACACCGCCCATGGTTTCGATACCAAGAGACAGAGGAGTTACGTCAAGAAGAAGAACGTCTTTTACGTCACCAGCAAGTACACCACCTTGAACTGCAGCACCCATTGCTACTGCTTCATCAGGGTTCACATCACGGCGAGCTTCTTTACCGAAGAATTCAGCAACCGCTTTACCAACCATAGGCATACGTGTTTGACCGCCAACCAAGATTACGTCAGTCACGTCACCTACAGATAGCTCTGCATCTGCTAGAGCTACTTTCATAGGCTCTAGAGAACGTTGTACTAGGTCTTCAACAAGAGACTCAAGTTTTGCACGAGTCACTTTGATATTCATGTGTTTTGGACCTGTTGCATCAGCAGTGATGTAAGGTAGGTTTACATCAGTTTGTTGTGCTGAAGACAGTTCAATTTTCGCTTTTTCTGCAGCTTCTTTAAGACGTTGCATTGCAAGCGGATCGTGTTTAAGTTCGATACCTTGCTCAGCTTTGAACTGCTCGGCCAAGTAGTTGATCAAGCGAGTATCAAAGTCTTCACCACCTAAGTGAGTGTCACCGTTGGTTGAAAGAACTTCGAATGTTTTCTCGCCATCTACTTCATCGATTTCGATGATTGAGATATCGAATGTACCACCACCAAGGTCGTATACAGCGATAGTGCGGTCACCGCCTTTTTGGTCAAGACCATAAGCAAGAGCAGCTGCTGTAGGTTCGTTGATGATACGTTTAACTTCTAGACCAGCGATACGGCCAGCATCTTTTGTTGCTTGACGTTGAGCATCGTTAAAGTAAGCAGGTACAGTGATTACTGCGCCAGTCACTTCTTCACCTAGGAAATCTTCTGCAGTTTTCTTCATTTTTTTCAAAACTTCTGCAGAAACTTGAGGTGCAGCCATTTTTTCACCGCGAGCTTCAACCCATGCATCGCCATTGTCAGCTTTAACAATTTTGTAAGGCATGATTTCGATGTCACGTTGAACTTCTTTATCTTCAAAGCGACGACCGATCAAACGCTTAATTGCGAATAGCGTGTTTTCAGGGTTTGTAACAGCTTGGCGTTTTGCAGGTTGACCAACCAGAGTTTCACCGTCTGTGTACGCGATGATAGAAGGAGTTGTACGTTCACCTTCTGCATTTTCAATTACGCGAGGTTTGTCGCCGTCTAGTACAGCAACACACGAGTTAGTAGTACCTAAGTCAATACCAATGATTTTACCCATCAGGCTATCTCCGAATAATTCAATTGTTCGTTTGGCTATATCCCCTTATGTGGGGATGGAGAATGGGCTTTCAACCCTTACTCACAAACTAAACTTTTAAGTTTGCTTCTCTATGCCCACATAGATAAGGGCATAAATATCCTTTTCAAGGGAACCAATGAAAAAAAAACCAATTTCTTCGTTTTTTTTCGCCAGATTCTCCGTGAAAGATGAATAATTCATCAATCTTAATCATTAAATGGAGGCTAATTGCTTTTTTTAAAGGATCTTTGAATGATAAAAATGAAATAAATGGCTAGGTTTTCCTCTAAAAATAATGAATCAAAAAACAATAGATACCCTCCTTTATTTATCACGTAACAAATTTTTTCATCCCTAATTTAGGTAAGACACATCCCTAATTTACCCCTACCTTATGTTGCCTTAGTACAAAAATTCGATTTTGTTCCACGCAAAATCGTGATCCAAACCGATTCTTTATTATCAAAAAACTGACTTTTCTATCATTTAAATGATTTTGATATTGATAATAATTCTCATTGCATTTATCGTTCAAAAATTGTCTATTCAATATCACTAATAAGGAAAGTCAGTAATGAACGATCAGTTCACCTCTCCAGCTTTCGGTAAACCGAGTTATCTTAAGTGGATCATCGCATCTGTATTAGGAACAGCGCCTCTCTTTTATGCTCCCCTCGCTGTCTCTGCAGAAAACACCAATTCGGTAGAAGCGATGGACACCATCACCGTTACTGGCGAAAAAACCAACAAAGATTTAAAACACACCACAACTGCCGTAACCGTTATTGATTCAGACCAACTTGCAAATGGTCAATACAAACAAATTAACGACATCGTCACTTTGGCACCAAACGTGGTTTCAGAGGGATTTGGTAACATTACCATTCGCGGTATTTCTGGTACTGGCGCAGCGACTGGTCAATATGCTTACCTAACTGGTAGCCGTTCACGAGTTGCTACTATTGTTGATGGCGTAACTCAACGTTGGACAGGTTATAGCTACTCTCCATCAGGTCTTTGGGATGCCAAAAGTGTTGAAGTATTGCGTGGTCCACAATCCACTTCACAAGGGACTAACGCGATTGGTGGTGCACTGGTTCAAACCACTAACGATCCAACTTATGAATACGAAGCCGCAGTTCGTGGCGGTTTAGAAAACTACGAAAATGGCAACTTTAAAAAGAACATGGCAGTCATGTTCAATGCGCCTATTATCGATAATGAATTGGCATGGCGTGTTGCTGTCGATGGTTCAACTGGTGAAGGCTGGTTAAACTACGCTCAAAATGATGATGAGCTAGACACTGGCCCGGATGTCAATGATGCTAAAAACTTAAATGTTCGCTCTAAGTTACTTTGGGAACCTAGCGCGATCCCTGGTCTATCCGCCAAACTGACTTACAACTACCATAAGTATAAAGGTGAATTCCTGACTTGGGTAAATGACAGTGATGACGATTACGGCTCTCAAACTCAAACTTTAGCCAGCACCCAAAACGGTAACACTCGTATTCAGGATACGTCCATCCATACAATTGCCACCGATATCAATTATGATTTTGATAATGGTATTTCTAACTTACTGCACATGGATTACCAGTTAGATCATATTACGTTCTACCAATATCCATTAAATAAAACTCAGTTAGATAACAAACTATATACCTTCACGTTGGATGACCGTGTTAACTTTGCAGTACCTGGTTCAGCATGGTCTGGCATGACTGGTTTGTATTTCCAACATGAGAAAAATAATTTTACTGTTGATAATGCGATGAGTTCCTACACCAGTTTTGATAGCTCGGCGAAAAACCAAGTATCTGCTATTTACGGAGAAGCAACTTACGCACTTACTCCTGTATGGAATTTGATTGGTGGTGGTCGTTTAGAGCACAACACCACTGACCGTGACATGGTGTACAACCCAAGAGGAACATCTGCGCACGATATTGATCAAGATGACAGCGACACCATATTCCTGCCTAAAGTCGGTATGACTTACGATGTCACCGACAGCACCACAGTGGGTGGTAACATTCGTCGTGGTTATAACGCAGGTGGAGCAGGTGCGACTATGTCCACTGGTGTTTACTATCAATATTCAAAAGAAACGGTTTGGGCTTATGAGTTAACCTCTAAAACTCAGTTTGGTAACCGCGCAAGCTTAGCAACAAACTTGTTCTATAACGATTACAGTGATTACCAAGCACAATCAAACTCAATCATCACTAACGTTGATTCATCACACACATACGGTATCGAACTAGAAGGGACGTATTGGGCAACCGATAACCTAATGCTGCGTACTGGTGCCGGTTTGATGAACTCTAAAATCGACAATAACAACGCAGGTGACGGTGACGAACTACCATATGCACCACACACTAACGTAAGTGTTGGTTTCACTCAGTACATTGGCGAAAACTTCTCGTTCGGAGCTGATGCGAAATACGTAGGTGAATACTACTCAGATCTAGATAACGACAGCGACTACAAAGCTGGCGATTACATGACTGCTGATGCACGCCTAAGTTACACTTGGGGTAATTTAACTATCGATAGCTACATTAAAAACCTTGCTAACGCAGATATTATCCTACTTAAATCAAGTAGCCCTGTACGCGCTTCTGTAGGCCAAACCCGTACTTACGGCTTGAACCTTACTTACAAAATGTAATTAATTGACTGCCTGTCAATAAAACTAAAGGCGACTGCATTCATTGCAGTCGCCTTTCTTGTTGGTATTCATACCCATTTCACTGTTTTCAGCCAATAAAAAAGGCTAGGTAATTTTCCTAGCCCTTTCCGTCAGCTCAGTGTTTGTTCGAACAAAAAGTTATTTAGACACCATAACCATTGCTGGACGAATCACACGACCATTCAATTCGTAGCCTTTTTGCATCACAAACATCACTGTATTTGGTTCATGATCTGGGCTTTCTTGAATCGACATTGCCTGATGAAATTCAGGATTAAAGGTTTCACCTTCAGGGTTGATCTCTTTAACGCCAAATTTAGCGATAGTATCAACGAAAGTTTTGTGTGTTAGTTCAACACCTTCAAGTAGTGGCTTCACTACTTCATTTTCAGCGTCAGCGGCTTGAATCGCACGCTCTAGGTTATCGACAATCGGCAGTAACTCTTCTGCAAAACGATTCAACGCATATTTACGTGCTTTATCGATTTCTTGCTCTGTACGACGACGCATGTTTTCCACGTCCGCCTTCGCACGAAGTACAGACTCTTGCTGTTCCTTCACACGATCTTCACTAGCCAATAACGCCGCTTCTAACTGAGCAATTTTATCTTCTTGCTCATCAACGACTTCACCTTCTTGGGCAGCCTCTTCATTCCAATCGATATCAGCATCAGTACCTACGGCTTCAGCTTCAACCTCAACCGCTTGCTCTTGCTGCAGCTCTTCTTCTTGGATTTTGTTTTCTTCGTTGCTCATGATATCTCCAGAATTCCACTCTCTATGTGGTTAGGAATTGAATTCTCGTACGTTTCGTGACACAAAAATTCGCATAAAAGTATGACTTGCCTTTATTATGGGGATGAAGATTTCTGATTCAAGCCTAAATAGGTTGGAAAACACATGAAAAAACCATTTGAAGTGATCGCCATCATTGGTAAACCACGAGATCAGCACGCAATTCAAACGCACAGTGAACTTTACCAGTGGTTAACTTCCCTTGGTTATCCTGTATTTATTGATGACCGTTTGGCCGATATATTACCGGACATACCAGAAAAGCAATTTGCGCCTATTTTAGATTTAGGGAAGAAGGCCGATTTAGCCATCGTGGTTGGTGGCGATGGAAACATGTTAGGCGCTGCCCGAGTGCTCTCTCGTTTCGATATATCCGTTATTGGTGTAAACCGAGGTAATCTTGGTTTCTTAACCGACCTTAATCCCGATGAAGTATGTGAAGGTCTAAAAAATGTGCTTGATGGCGAATACCTTGAAGAAGATCGCTTCTTGCTCGAAGCCGAAGTACATCGCCACGGACAAATTAAAAGTCATAATTCAGCGTTGAACGAAGCCGTGTTACATCCGGGTAAAATTGCCCGCATGATTGAATTTGAAGTGTACATTGATAATAACTTTGCATTTTCACAACGTTCTGATGGATTGATTGTCTCAACACCTACAGGTTCAACCGCTTATTCACTCTCCGGCGGTGGCCCTATTTTATCGCCAAGCTTAAATGCGATCACATTGGTGCCAATGTTTCCACACACCTTGTCGTGTCGCCCGTTAGTCGTGGATGGTAATCGCCGAATTAAATTGGTCGTTTCGCCGAACAACTCTCTCAATCAAGAAGTGAGCTGTGATGGGCAAGTGACACTTCCTGTTTCACCGGGTGATGAAGTACACGTCTATCAAAGCCCCAATGTATTAAAATTGATTCATCCAAAAGATTACAACTACTACCACGTGTTGCGAAACAAACTGGGTTGGTCAAGCAAACTGTTTTAACAACCACATTCGCCGCTCATTAAAACAAAAGAAGGACTTTGGTCCTTCTTTTGTCATTTTGAGCCAGTTCACACTTTTATAATCCGTGTGATTTCTCTGCTCAATAAACCAGAAAAATTTCATCTGATCATCTTTACTGTATAAAGAAACAGTATATACTGTTTTCTTATACAGTATTGTTCAACTATACAGGTGCAATAAAATGCTGGCTCATCTAAGTGTAAATAACTTCGCAATTGTGAAATCTTTGCAACTTGAACTCGCATCAGGCATGACCACCATTACAGGTGAAACCGGTGCGGGTAAATCTATCGCTATTGATGCTTTAGGCTTATGTCTTGGCGCACGCGCCGAAGCCAGCATTGTCCGACAAGGTGAAGACAAAACTGAAGTCTGCGCCACCTTTATTCTCGATAACAACGTCAACGCTACCCGCTGGCTTGAGGATAACGACCTTCTTGACGGTAACGAATGTATTTTACGTCGCACCATTACCAAAGAAGGACGTTCTCGTGCGTTTGTTAACGGCAGCCCAGTGCCACTTTCGCAACTGAAAGCACTTGGCCAGCTACTGATCAATATTCATGGTCAACATGCTCACCAGCAATTGATGAAAAATGAATATCAGCTCACCATGCTTGATCAATATGCAGGCCACACTGAACTGTTGAAAAAAACACGCCTCAACTACCAAGATTGGCGCCAAGCCAACAACCAATTAAAACAACTCAAAGAGAATAGCCAGCAAAACCTAGCTCAGCTACAACTCCTCGAATACCAAATTAAAGAGCTCAATGAACTTGCCATTGGTGAAGAGGAGTTTGCTGAACTGGAACAAGAATATAAACGCTTATCTAATAGCGGCGATCTTGCGATTAACTGTCAGAAAGCCATAGAGCTGATTTATGAAGGTGAAGAGGTCAATGCCTTAAGCATTCTCCAATCAGCCAGTAGCACCCTGATAGAGCTCGCAGAATTGGACAATACACTTGCGTCTCTACCTAATATGGTGGCAGAGGCAATGATTCAGCTTGAAGAAGCCAACAACGAACTACGTAACTATCTAGATGGCATCGATGTCGATCCCGAACGTATGGCATATGTTGAGCAACGCTATTCACGCATTATGTCTCTCGCTCGCAAACATCATGTGCAACCGGAAGAGCTGTATAACCACCATCAAGATTTACTCAACCAAATTTCTGCCTTGGATTGCTCCGATGAAAAAATGGCGCAATACGAAGAAGAAGTAGAAGAAAAGTACCAACGTTTTATCAAGCAAGCGGAAAAACTGCATAAATCACGTTGTCGCTATGCTAAAGAGCTCGATAAATTGATTTCGCAGAGTATGCATGAACTGAGTATGGAAAAAGCTCAATTTAAAATTGAAGTGAATAACCAAGGGCACCCATCTCCGTTAGGATTTGATGCCGTCACATTCTTGGTTTCCACCAACCCAGGACAACCTGTTCAACCTATTGCGAAAGTAGCATCTGGAGGTGAGCTATCACGTATGTCACTAGCAATCCAAGTGATTACTGCACAAAAAGTGGACACCCCTAGTCTAATTTTCGATGAAGTTGACGTGGGCATTTCCGGTCCAACTGCCGCAGTTGTTGGGCGAATGCTGCGTAAACTGGGCGAATCAACCCAAGTATTATGTGTCACTCACCTTCCTCAAGTTGCAGGTTGTGGTCATAACCAGATGTTTGTCGCCAAACAGACCAAAGGTGGAATGACGGAAACTCAAATGCTCAAACTCAACGAAGAGCAGCGTATTGAAGAATTAGCACGCTTATTAGGTGGCAGCCAAATTACAGAAACCACCTTAGCAAACGCTAAAGAACTATTGATTGCTGCATAATTCTGCGCATCTTGTTTGAGAAACATGACTAATCAATAAGTAACCATCTTTAAAAGAGCAGGTTTATCCTGCTCTTATCTTCGCTTTACGCTTGTATACCCCCACCTTTTTCTTTAAAAAAAGCGAGTTTTTTTGTCATTCTTTGCAACCAAACGCAAAATTCGCAGTCTTAAATTGCTCAGGGAACGTTTGAAGTTTTTACTTCTGCTTCAAGCTTGTTTATTATCAGCCAAGTTTTTGAGTCCAATAAATACAGAATTTTGAATATGCAGTTTACCAAGTGGCTTATCGCCCTCCCTTTAGCCGTGACAGCATTGTCTGGCTGCTCAGTTGTAGAACGTTTGGTTTACCGAATCGACATCAACCAAGGAAACTATATTGAACAAAGCGAAGTGAATCAGCTGAAGTTTGGTATGTCTAAAGAACAAGTGCGTTACGTGTTAGGTTCACCAATGTTGGTAGAAAACGGCTACCCAAATACTTGGTACTACATTTATCACCACAAACCAGGACACGGTGACGTGGTGCAGAAAAACCTCATCGTAAACTTTAACAACTCAGGAAAGTTGGTGAAAATCGCGGGAGACTATAAAACTGGCGACAACTTTTTCGAGGGAATCAACTAGAAGTCAAAAACAGCAACGCACGCTGTTATCTTGATTGGACTGCCTGCACGTTTGGGCAGTGTGCTCAAAAGCCAATACCAACAAAAAGCTCGCTTCAATCAGCGAGCTTTTTTAGTATTTGAAAATTGGTATTACTATTTATTATTCGCTTGCGCTTTGGCTTGTTCAGCTCGTTTGCGGCGAATTTCTTTAGGGTCGGCGATTAGCGGCCGATAAATTTCAATCCGATCTCTATCACGTACAGTGGCATCTAGCTTCACATTACGAGAAAAGACCCCAACCTTATTTTTCGATAAATCAATCTCAGGGTACATCTCTAGCAGTCCAGATTTATTAATAATCTCTTCTACCGTCAGATCACTTTTCACAACTAAGTTGATGACTCGCTGCTCATGAGGCAACGCATAAACCACTTCTACATGAATCATGTCACTATCGCTGTTCACGATTAATACACCTGTTTTGCTCGTTGGGTAAACGCATTCACCATATTATTGGTCAATTCATTAAAAATCTTACCAAAGACCATCTCAATCATTTTGCTAGAGAACTCAAATTCTAACTTGAGTTCCACTTTGCATGCATGCTCATCAAGCGGGGTAAAATACCAACCGCCCTTTAACGATTTAAATGGACCATCCACCAAATCCATGAGGATCGCTTCGCCGTCACGTAATTCATTACGTGTCACAAAGGTCTTTTTAATACCTGCCTTCGATACATCGACCGACGCCACCATCTTTTCATTGGTGGACTCAATAACCCGCGACCCAGAACACCCCGGAAGAAACTCAGGATAGCTCGCGACATCGTTGACCAGATGAAACATCTGCTCTGCACTGAAAGAGACTAACGCAGAACGACTTACTTGATTCATCTATACTCCTCATGATTTTCCCAGACAGTCCGGCGCAGCGATTGTACTGGCATCCCTCACATTGCTCAAGTTTCTGCCATAAATACCTCAATCAAGATGCTGCGCCCCTTGAAAAGAAAAAAATTGCCCTCAACTTAAAGGTAAGCCGAAAAGCGCACTGAACAAGGTCGCTTCATAAAATCAAAGAACGAAACCTACACCGTTTCCAATGCTTGTATTAGTTGTTACGTAAACAGGCAAAAAGAGTTCATTGACAGAATGAGACACCAAGTATCAAGATAAAGAAAAGCGTTTTCATCACCTTAACTAATCCGTATAATGCGCCCACTATGGCAAAGAAGAAATCAAAAGATAAAGCGGGTAGCAATACTATCGCGCTAAACAAAAAAGCTCGTCACGAGTATTTCATCGAAGATGAAATCGAAGCGGGAATCGAGCTTCAAGGCTGGGAAGTTAAGTCACTTCGCCAGGGCAAAGCGAATATCGCAGAAAGTTATGTCTATCTGCGTGACGGAGAAGCATTTATCTCTGGTATGAGTATCATTCCATTGCAACAAGCTTCAACTCACGTAGTCGCTAACCCAACGCGCATTCGTAAACTGTTATTATCACGTCGCGAACTAGACAATCTGTTTGGTCGAGTTAACCGCGAAGGGATGACACTGGTTGCCACAGCAATGTATTGGTCTCGCTCTTGGGCAAAAATCAAGATCGGTGTGGCGAAGGGTAAAAAACTTCACGACAAACGTGACACCCTGAAAGAACAAGATTGGCAACGTCAAAAAGCACGAATTATGAAAAGTGGATTGCGTTAATTGTAACCACTTGAACTTAGGGAGCTAGACAGAAATTTAGATTCTGTTAGTATGCTCCTTAACAACCTGGGGCTGATTTAGGATTCGACGGGAATTTTGCAGTCTGAGGTGCATGCCGAGGTGCGGTAGGCCTCGTTAACAAACCGCAAAAAAATAGTCGCAAACGACGAAAACTACGCACTAGCAGCTTAATAACCTGCTAAGAGCCCATCTGCCCTAGCCTCCGCTTGTAGGACGGGGAGTTCAGATGGTCAAACCCAAACAAGCTGGCGTGGATTCCCCCACCTGAGGGATGAAGCGTAAGATATAATTCAGGTTAGCCATTCGTTAGCGTGTCGGTTCGCAGGCGGTGGTGAAATTAAAGATCGACTAAGCATGTAGTACCAAAGATGAATGATTTTCGGACGCGGGTTCAACTCCCGCCAGCTCCACCAATCGATTGGAAGGCCGCTAACTCAATGAGTTAGCGGCCTTTTGTTTTCTTGCCATTTGTAGTTCAAATAAATTTAGGTCACTAACGATCCTGTAACAGCCAGTATCAGCTGTTTAATTGAATGGTAGTTTCATACCATGACGCGCTCTAACGAGGCGTCAAGCGCTCGCTGGGAGGAAATAGGCCTACTATCAATCACTGTTGTACTTCACTTTGGACCCAAGCCACTGCACGTGCGCCTAACGAAATGGATTGAGGAAAGTATCCTTGCCCTATCAATTGGTACACATACGAGCGACTAAGCCCCGTCATCGCCATGACTTCTTTTAATCGAATCAAACAGATTGGTTGGTATTGCATATCATCACCTTTCGCTATTGGATTAGTTCGGGGTGATGATATATATGTGAGATTATTTAAACTCTAGAAACAACAAAGCCGCTATTAAGCGGCTTTGATAAATGATGTTTGATTTTAACGACAAACGCGCTGATCAGCTTTTGCAATCATTTCTTGCTGTTCTTTGATCGTTTCTCTTACCACTTTATCGAAGAGTTTACGTTTCTCACTTGATGAAGCATGACGAATAAAATCAGAGAAAGGTGTGGATTTAACCTTTTCACGTTTAGTACCGATCATCCTTTCCTCCTTATGATTGTTGTAATCCGACGATGGTTTCTAAAGATTGGCGATTGTACTTTTTGCGTAACAATGCGTCAATATCAGTCACATTAAAATGAGGCCTTTCGTTCTTGCCGTCAATATTTTTTTCAATGAACATAATATCGATATCAGAACCAAATATGTTCTTCAATTCACTAACCACTTGTTGTGATTGCATAAATTGAGTCACAAACACTTCTTCTGGAACTCTTCGCCCTTCAACTTTCTCTCGAGCTTTCACCAAGCGCCATGCTTGCTCTGGTTCCTGGTAGACAAAGATAATTTGCACAAACCTTCCACGCTTTAAAGAACGTTCGATATTGACCTTTGCTTTTTCAAAGCTAGACAATGTTGAATCCAAGATAAAGCTAACGTCTTTGTGTAACGCACGATCGTGAATCGCTTCAACCAGAAGAGTAGCAGCTCTTTGGAATAATGGTGAATTCTCACCATGATAATCCTCGAACTCTTTGCGAAGCTCATCATTTTCGATATGAACTAGCGACATACCACTTTGAGTTTTAAACATACTCAAAATATTACGCGCTGTTTCAGTTTTTCCAGCTCCAGGAGAACCCGCCATAAAAACAGATACCGCAGACTCTTCCTGAGGCAAATGGTCCACCATCTTTTTAGCTAGAGCCTTTTTCATTTTTTTAGCTTCAGCGATTGCCTTATCGATAATCTCTTGATCATTCATTGCGTGTATCCCATGACAAATTACTGGTTAGCTCTCTGCATAAACAAACGTACAGAATTAATAACTCCAATCTTCATACACCAATGGTAAGCTGTTAAGCAAGCTACGAGGTTCTCTCCAGTTAAGCATAAATCGCTCCATCGGATGTTTGAATCGATCATTATGGTTACGTTCCAGTAAATGGACCATCTCATGAACCAAAATGTATTCTAAACATTCAGGCGGTTTCTTTGCCAACTCTGAATTGAGCCAAAGACGCTTGGCTTGAATGTTACAGCTCCACCAGCAACAAATGTACCGTAGTTAATCCCACCAGTTCGGCTAACCATAGCAAAATGCGCTAACGATTCCATATTTGGAACGATGAGCGACGAGATTTACATGTTCATACTGGCGCTGTCCGAACAACTAAAACGTTGTTTGGCTATATAAAAACAACTCATAAGTTGTTTATCTCGACAAATACAACTCCTAGGTTGTTTTAACCTCAAATTCCCATCCACACTTTCCTGCCTTTTCTTTTCTCACAGACTGCTTTCTCTCTTCATGTGCAGCGCTATAATGCTACTTGTTGCACCTATGTCACCATATCTGTTCAGCGTATTGTTTCCCTTCCATAACCAAGGAATTTGTTTTGCATAAATTACAGTTTCCACCGGAACCATTCGGCACCGTGCTTGGGCACGCTCCGGGAGGCGTAGCGATCTTTTCTAGCGATTATAAAAGTGCTGACCCTACCCAGTTTCAACACAATTCTGATTACCGCAGCTATATCGGCAATGAATATATGGGCCACAAATGGCAATGTGTCGAATTTGCTCGCCGTTGGCTTTACCTTAATCGAGGGCTTGTTTTTACCGACGTTCCCATGGCTTATGACATCTTTGCTTTACGCTATTTACGTCGAGTTGAAGATGATGCTTTACTGCCCTTCCAAGCTTTCAAAAATGGCGGCATGAAGAAGCCAGAAGCAGGCGCCCTACTTATTTGGGCAGCGGGTGGAGACTTTGAAGTCACTGGTCATGTAGCCGTGATCACTGAGGTGTTTGACAATAAAATTCGTATCGCTGAACAGAATCTTGAGCACTGCAAACTGCCTGCAGGCCAGCAATGGTGCCGTGAACTGCAACTCGAACACAGCAACGATGGTCACTACCGAATTATCGAAGGGTTTAGCTCGACAAAAATTCTGGGCTGGATGATTCAAACCGCAGAGACTGAGCATGCAGAGCCTGACAATACCACTGAATCCAGACTATTCGAGCTAAATAGTCGAGTAATTCAGGACAACGGACAATTTGCCCAAGCCTGGTTAGATCATAATGATGAATTGCTCGCCACTTTCTCACATGCTATGGAAAGCGATTTTTTAACTGAATCCCCCACGGAGCAGCTGCGCTATTTTAGAATGTCGGCCACTGCAGAGCGTGAATTGATTCGTGCGACAAACGAGCTGCACCTAATGTATTTGCATGCCACAGATAAAGTACTTCGCGACGATACCCTGCTTGCGAATTTCAATATTCCTCAAGTGCTTTGGCCTCGTTTAAGGCGTTCATGGCAAACCCGTCGTAATCAAATGATCAATGGTCGGTTTGACTTTTGCCTGACTCACAAAGGGCTCAAAGTTTATGAATACAATGCTGATTCCGCCTCATGCCATACCGAGGCTGGTTTGATTCAAGGATTGTGGGCCAAACAAGCAAGATGTGAAGAAGGCGAAGATGCTGGTGAAGATTTACTTGCCATGCTGGCTGAAGAATGGCGTCATAGCGATGCCAAAGGCACAGTCCATATCCTGCAAGACGAAGATAAAGAAGAAAATTATCATGCACTCTTTATGCAAAGAGCTATGGCAAAAGCAGGAATACACAGCAAAATTATTCGAGGTCTAACGCAACTTCATTGGAATGATGCGGGTGAAGTCGTTGATAGGGAAGAAGAAGCCATTCATTGCGTTTGGAAAACTTGGGCATGGGAAACCGCACTCGATCAAATCCGTCATGAATGTGAAGATGATGCGCTCGCTCCACCTATTCGTACTGGCTCACCTGATGCGCCTGTTCGACTGGTTGATTTGTTATTGCGTCCAAGGGTTAAAGTGTTTGAGCCCCTATGGACACTCATTCCAAGCAACAAAGCCATTTTGCCTGTTTTGTGGAATTTATTTCCCAACCATCGTTACCTACTCGATTGTTCCTTTGAATTAACCGACGATCTAAAGCAACGTGGCTATGTGATTAAACCGATTGCTGGCCGCTGTGGCGATAATATTCAGTTAGTCGATAAACACCAACAGCAACTAGGGCAAACTGAAGGACGTTTTTCTCACCAACAAAATATCTATCAAGAGTTATGGCGCTTGCCTCAAATCGATGGCTATCGCGTACAGATATGTACCTTTGCGGTTGGAGGAAGCTATGGCGGCAGCTGTATCCGAGTGGATCAATCATTAATTATCACGACTGATAGCGACGTTCTGCCATTGAGAGTGGTTCCAGATAACTCCCTTTAAGATTAATCACCCACAGTATCAGTGAACGACACAAGCCGTTCACTGATAGACAAGCATCGACACATTCCAAATCCAGTCCCCCAGCTTTTGTGAAATGCATCTCTGCTCTTATCCCTCATATTGGCTAACACACATATCTGTTACTAAGCTAATTAAATATAAAAAATCAAACATGTCTATTCCTATATTAGCAAGTGAGGGTCCAATGAGAGTTCACTCCATTCGGTTGAAAATGATGCTACCAATTCTCTTATTGGGCATTGTATTACTTGGTATTTTTGCCTTTATGCAGATCATGGTGAAATATGAAGCTAAAGCCATGGAAAAGCAGACGCAATCCTATTTTGAAGCCATAGCAGTTGTGCTAAATGCTGATAGAGATATCTACCAAGCTCGTTTGGCACAAGCAGAAATGCTGACAGACTATGGCGATAAAGCATCGCAACAAAAAGATTTTGATGAAAACGCCAAGCAAGTGTACGACCGTTTTCAAAAATTCCGTGAATACCTTAAAGATGAGCCCGAACTGCTCACCCCTTTCCAAAATTTTGATCAGCTTTACGCGGATTGGATGAAGAGCAGTAAAAACATCACAACAAGCTACAAAGCAAAATTGGTGGTCGATAACAAACTTCAAGCATTAGACAAAGACTTTTATACACTACGTGACATGCTCGATACGATAGAAGCCGAGTTACGTAAAGAAGTCACCACTTGGACTGATGAGCAAGCCACACAAGAGCACCTCCAACTCTACCTCAATGCCATCGCAAAAATATTAAACGCCGACCGAGATATGTACCAAGCTCGACTTGCTGAACAGAAAATACTGGCAGGACTTGGTGACTATGCGCAAAACAAAAAAGATTTTGAAGAAAATACTCTGCAAACATTAAATCGCTTTCAGGGCTATTTAACCTTAATGGAAAACGAACCGAACTTTGTTCAGCCATACCAACGCTTTATTCCCCTTTTTGCTGAATGGTTTAAAACCAGTTTATCTATGCTCGAATCTGATGATGTGAAACAGATGACATCACATCAAGATATTCTTGCCCAAGCCGATAAAAACTTTAGTCTTATCCGCGATGTATTAGATCAAGCCGGAGAAATGGTGCGCACCCATGGTCGCGAAATGGAACAGGAAATAGCGCAAGATATCGCTCATTACCAAAAAATCGCCATCGTCATTATCGTTGCTGGCTTTATTGCCGCCTTTTTAATGGGTTACTTGATTCCCAAATCAATAACCAAAAATGTCACCGACATTTCACAACGGATTAAAGAGATCTCCGAAGGAGATGGGGATCTAACGGCTCGCATTAACTCAAAATCCAAAGATGAGTTGGGTGACTTAGCCCATGAATTCGATGGTTTCCTCACGAAATTACAATCGATCATGCGGGTTATCCAAGATAAAAGTTCAGCCTTAGGCTCATCCACGGAACAACTCGATCAGGTTGCAAACACGGTAAATAGCATTACCCATGTTTTGGTCGATTCATGTAACTCCATTGTGAGCGCAGCAAGTGAAATGTCGATGTCTAATGAGCAAATGTCGAGCGTGGCCCACAACACCTCGTCCGAATCAGGCAAAGCCGCCGATCACATTGAGCAAGGCCGTGGCGTGGTTGGCTCTTCACATCGCACGATCGATTCATTAGTAGATAATATTGATATCACCATGACCAAAGCTGAAGAGTTAGAAAAAGACTCACAATCTATCTCCTCTGTGTTGGAAGTGATTCGTGGGATTGCGGAACAAACCAATTTGCTGGCTCTCAACGCGGCTATCGAAGCAGCTCGCGCCGGAGAATATGGCCGAGGTTTTGCGGTGGTAGCTGATGAAGTGCGGACTCTAGCAACCCAAACAGGCGAGAGTACAAATCAGATTGAAACCATGATTAATCAGCTCACAGATAGCGTTAACGAAGCCTTTAACGCCATTAAAATGAGTAAGAATAATGCGACAGAAGCGGTTAGTAATTTTGATAGTGTGATAGCCGTTTTCGATGCATTAAACGCCTCATTTAATACCGTTCATGAACTTTCAGAACAAACAGCGCAAGCCACCAACGAGCAATCCACGGTTTCTCAAGAGATCAGTCAAAACCTTGTTTCAATGAAAGAACAAACCGATGGTGTAGATCAAGCATCACAAGAAATACGTTCACAATTCAATTCATTAAACGCGCTTTATCAAGAATTGGATGCACAGGTATCGCAATTTAAAGTGTAACAAGTACAACGCTTCCTATTAAAAGCTACAGTGTTTACTGTAGCTTTTTTTGTGCAAATTTTACCTATTTAAATCGCACCAAAACCGTTACCAAACGTTTACAATTTGTGCAAAAAAACTACTCACCTTCTATTTCCCCTCTCCTCTAAAACACAGCCAAATTTATTTAAAATTAATAATTTTCAATCAATTACCTACAACCATAGTATGCACATTTAATGTAAACAAATGGTTTCATACCAGTGGCATAAAAGTTGAATATTCAATTAATTTGTAAAGTAATTATTAATACTAAGTCGCTGACCAGATTGGTCAGTTTTTCAAGGAAGAAACGTTCAACAAGGAGAAACGTATGCCTTCGCAGCTCAACATAAAACGGGCACTGTGCTCACTCTCAATACTTATCGCTTGTTCAAGTTATGCGGCAAGTCCTGCTCGTTTAGAAATTCAAAGCGCTTGGCCTCTATCATTACCTGCAAGTGGAGAAAGCGCTCAGCATTTTGTCGATGAACTCAATGCCACATCCGATCACAGTATGCGCGTAAAACTATACTCGGCGGGTAAATTGGTCCCCGCTATGCAAATTTTTGATGCCGTGCGGGAAGGCACTCTTGACGCTGGCTACACCTCTCCTTTGTATGTCGCCGGACGCTTCCCCGCAGTACAGCTATTCGGCGGAGTTCCGTTTGGCCCTCAGCCTATGGATTACCTTGGTTGGCTATACAATGGCGGTGGCCTAAAAATTTGGCGCGATATCTACGCCAAACAGGGAGTAATGACCATTCCATGTGGCTTGATGGATTCAGAATCAGGCGGGTGGTACACCTTCCCTATCAATTCCATGAAAGATCTCGATGGAAAAAAAATACGCTTTGCCGGTCTTGCAGGGGAAGTCATGAAAAAAGCTGGAGCCTCTGTCGTACTGCTCAGCAGTGGCGACATTTTCCCGAACTTAGAACGTGGTGTCATTGATGGCACTGAATTTTCGATGCCAGCCATTGATGCGGACATGGGCTTTGAAAAGGCCGCGAAATACTATTACGTTCCTGGATGGCACCAGCCTGCGGCGATTAACGAGCTGATCATCAATATGAAAAAATGGCAATCTCTATCCAAAACTCAGCAAAGCCTTATTGAAACCACCTGTAAAGAAACTGAACTTTGGACCGTCACCTCAACCTCAGTGGCCAATGCACGAGCCATTAAGAAATTTGAAGATGCAGGCGTCAAAGTTCAGCCCTTCCCACCTAAGGTATTAGCCTCATTTAAAAAAGCGACTGATGACATGTTAGCAGAACAGGCGAAGAAAGATAAAGATTTTGATCGCGTTCTGAAATCGTTAAACGACTATCGCCAAAAAACAGCGCTATGGAGCCAACACAAAGCGCTTTAAGCCCAGGCTCTGAATAGGCCATTCACACCTGTTCAGAGTTGCTATTCTGGCTCTCACCATTAAGGAGATGTGATGAATATTTTTTCTTCCACCGCAGATCTCATCGATAAAGTGTCGATGGCGACCGGTAAGCTGGGAGCACTCGTGTTACCTCTGCTGATTATCACCATCTTAGTTAACGTTTGCCTGCGTTATATATTCGACATCGGTTTGATTGAACTTGAAGAACTGCAATGGCACCTCAATGCGCTAGTGGTGCTCTCATGCTTGAGCATGACTTACTTGCACGATGAACATGTTCGAGTCGATCTATTCCATAATAACTTCAAAACCAAGACCAAATTGATCGTTGAGATCTGTGGCGTCCTGTTCCTCTTCTTGCCATTTTGCGTGTTAATCACCATGCACGCATGGAACATGGCAGAATATTCTTGGTCACTCAAAGAAGGCTCACCGATGCCCTCAGGTTTGCCTGCGCGCTACATCATTAAATTCGTCATGGCCCTTTGTTTAACTTTGTTGACTCTACAAGGCGTATCGGTACTGCTGCGTAATTGTTTAGCACTATTTGGCGTTAAACAGCACAGCAACACCGCCACCAGCCAAAGCATTAACGAGGAAGTCGCACTATGAGCATTTTGTTTGTCTTCCTCTTGTTTAGTGTTTTTATGGTGGTGTTATTTTCCGGATATCCCGTGGCATTTGTACTGGGTGGCGTGGGCGTGTTATTCGCGATTGTCGGCCAAATCTGTACCAATTTTGGGTATTACGACGTAGCCGAACTGCGCACCATTGGTTTTGTGGCTAACCGAGTATTTGCCACGTTAGCCAACTATTCTCTCATCCCCATGTCGATGTTTATTTTCATGGGTTTTATGCTCGAACGCTCCGGTGTTGCCGAACGTCTTATCATCGCAATGCGCAATTTATTGGGTAAAACCCCTGGAGGATTAGCGATTGCCGTTGTGTTGATTGGTGTTATTTTAGCTGCATCGACCGGCATTATTGGCGCCTCTGTGATCCTGCTCTCTGCCATTGCTCTGCCTACCATGTCGAAAGCGGGATACTCTCCTTCGTTAAGTGCCGGTACCGTCGGTGCTACAGGCTGTTTAGGCATTCTGGTCCCGCCCTCAATTATGTTGGTTGTGATGGGCGACCAACTTCGTATTCCGGTTGGCGATCTCTTTATTGGGGCCATCATTCCTGGTTTATTATTAGCGACCTGTTTTGTCTTGTTCTTATTTCTCTATGCGTTATATAAGCCCGAATTAATGCCTAAACTTGCCGATGATGAGCGGGTACCCGGCATACACTACGCCGAAATTATTAAGGCATTAATCGCGCCACTGCTTTTGGTCGGGGTCGTACTTGGTACAATTGTGGCAGGTATCGCCTCGCCTACCGAAGCATCTGGTATTGGCGCAGCAGGGGCAACCTTACTGGCTTGGTTTGCCAAGCAATTAACTTGGAAAGATGTGCAAGAGGTCTGTTATCGCACCGGACGTTCCGTCGCAACGCTCTACGCATTAATGTTCGGCGCTGCGTGTTTCTCTGTGGTCCTACGCGGCTATGGCGGGGATGATGTGATCGCCGAAGCGTTACATTCAATTCCTCTTCCGCCCCATGGTGTATTACTGCTGGTAATATTTATTGTTTTTCTACTGGGATTTTTCTTGGACTGGATGGAAATCGTATTAATCATCGCTCCACTAGTCATGCCTGTGCTGGTCGATTTTGGCTTTAGTCCAGTATGGGTAGCAATATTAATCGCGCTTTGTCTTCAAACTTCGTTTCTCACGCCACCGGTGGGTATGGCGCTGTTTTATATTCGCAATGCTGCTGGTCATTTAGCAATGAAAGAAATTTACCAAGGAGCAATTCCGTTCGTGCTACTTCAATTGCTAACGCTAGTAATCGTATTGATGTGCCCCATACTGGTCACAGAATTTATTCATTAATCACCAAACTCAGCGAAAAGTAATAAGGTTGCCAATCGGCAACCTTATTTTATTGGGTCTTAATGCTGAGCTGCATTGGCGAGCTTTTTCGCCAGAGCGACACGGTTATCCATATCTGAACGAAAGCGATTCAGTGGACGAAATAGCTCGCGACGAGCCTGAAAATATTCGTTTTTGTTTATTGCGCCAAATTTATAAGCGGCCCGTAATTGAAAATGGGCTGAATCACATAACATGTTAACGCGGATATAAGCGATCACGACAGGGAAAGATGGAATATGAACGGAGCTACGATATTTTTTTATCGCACTATCAGACAACGATTCTAACCCAACCGAAAGCCTCTTGTTATGCGTCGTTAAACGGTCCAATTCATCGCTATAAAATTCACTCAAATATTCAATTTCATCGCGAACGGTTGGCATGAGTTCCGCATAGAACTGCGAATACAAATAATGGCTTCGACTAGAATGATCAGGATGGCTAGCAAACGCCGCCCCTCGTGATAACCAATTGGCCACCGTCAAACCACAAGGAATCCGGTTTTCACTTTGATTGAAAATATCATCCCACATCATCGCGGTATTGATGTCGTGAAAGGTGATATCGATATTTACTGTATTACTACTTACAACATTACAATTACTAGCCATTATTCTTCACCACATAGAGGGTCTCATTGAGCTCATGGTTCAAATAGTCAGACGTTGGGCAATGCCAATAATAAACAAGCAAGCCATTATTTTATTATTGTCAGTCATCTCAATGAACTAAATGGTGGAAACAACAATTCAGCCACCATAAATCGACCATTCGAGATTCTGCATAATTATTTATTACGGCCATAATATGAATGTTGATGTGCATTCTCAAACCACACTTTCGATTTACGAATTGATATCACAAAAAGGAGTGATAGAACGAAAACATGACATAGTGATTCAGCTATCTTCTACCACAGGGCTAACCACTCGAAACATATTGAATAGAATGGATTCAATTCAGAGTGCTCATGGCAGCGATTGTTCGACCATCAAAGAAACTACAGCGAAATAAAAGAAAAACTAACGGTTTTCCGATTACAAAGCTCAATCGACAGCGTTAAGCTACATCCAACTCAAAGTTCTATCGTATTAAACAGCGGAAAAAACATAACGTCGTATCGATACCCAAATGATCTCCAGATGCAGAGCTCAGCGCTTTACCACCGAGTAGGTTCCCCTATGACAAATAATCACCATAGGGGAACGCGTTTTTATTCTTTACTGCTCAAAACCATTCTCATTAATAATCAATTTCGAATTCTAGCTGAGTGCTATCTTCCCCATGAGATGTAAATACATGGCCTAACCAAACGCGAATTTGAGGCATAAACCAATAGTAGATTTGTGGTGTTAATTGGTCGCTAAACTCATCATGTGAAATAGATACAGCAGGCCCCCAACCATGAATATTCTCAGGGAAGTATTGATAGGTTGTTGATGCAGAGAAACCCAAACCGCCAGTCGTATATCCTCTTGCTCTTATTTGTTTTTTAGTCTCATCATTAGCGCGATCAGAGTAGGCCAAAATCGCCCCTAAACGTCCACTGTTACCAAACTGTTTATAGCCAGAAAGAGAGTAAGTTAATAAATCGCGGCTATGACGGTTATAGTCTGAATCTGATTTGATATTTTTACTTGTATCGACGTTACCAATAATGGTGTCGTTATATCCATTATTTAATGTTGGCTGGCCATTATTCACCGAAACATAAACCCCATAAGAGTCAGGAACAAACGGATAAATATTGGCAGTTTGATACCCTAAATCTAAGCCCATAATATGCGAGTTACGATCCCAACTTGCATGGACAAATACATTATTTTGGAACCAACTTTTATAGATGAACTTCCCTGCATTTTTACCGCCGGCTTCACCTTGAATATTCGCTTGCCCGCGCATACCAATATCGGTCGCAAATACGGCCCAGTTTGACGTGTGCTTAGCGTAAGCAAATGCGCCGTATTGGGTAGATTCAACCCCAAAGATAAGGTTTTCCCAGAACGCATCATCATCTAAATCATCATAGTGATTGATTGTCGTCCCATTTTGCTGGTTATAGGTTTCTCGTTCTTTTAACCAAAAGTCACCGAAAAAGCCAAGATCATCAGTAAACATACTTTTACCACGCAAGCGCAAGCTAGCTTCTAGTTTACTTGAGTTATTATCGATCGATTCACCAGCCGAGGTGGTCCCTTGCAAACGTAAGTTGTAATACCAACGAGAGCCTTTTTCTATATCCGTAAATTGAGTGAGCGTGCTTCCGTAGTTAGGGTTAAGGTAACTTTCTATCCAGTTACCATCGTCATGAGGGGATGAGAACGCTTGAGAGCTAAAACCAGCTATAGCAGTCAGAATTGATGCAGAGAGTATTTTATTCATACGATTGCCTATGTTCACGATTTTTATGTTTATATGAAAGATTGGCACTCTATTTTTTATTTTTTGTGTCTATCTCAGTGGTTATATCGATCCCTTTATCATTACTAAGCCAGAAACGAAAAAGACCCGATACCCATTCCCCATTAAATAATGAGAAATCGATATCAGGTCTTGCCTGCGCACGCAGTAACAATCCAAAGATCGAGCTAAAAATAAGACGAAAAAATAGCTAAAACAACACGCGACAATAGAGTTTGTGATGAAGTTCCCCAAGCAAGATAGAATATGCAATAAAAATCACACTAACCGTCACAATTTTAACTAAATCTATTTTTAAAATTTCTATATAACGCACTAAACAATTTAGAGACATCTAAATTAATGATTAAAAAATTATTCTAATTAGGTAGGAATGGTAACGAATACAAGAGATATTCAGTGCAGCATAATCAGTAACACCATGACCAATAATGTTACTGATTCGGTAAATAGGAAGGATTAAGCTAACGCTTGTTCTAATTGAGAGGCTAACGCTAATAACTCAGAATCTTGACCACTTGGCATGGTCAATAAAATACCTCCCAATGTAGAAGCAAACTGATGCGGTAGAGAAATACTGCAACCATCGAGTACATTGGCAACCGTGGTGTTTCTTAAGCACAGCAAGTTAATACGATCATATTCAGCATCTTGAGCCAGTGAAGATAGGCTTGGAGGGCTAATGACAACGGTCGGCATCAAGATGACCTTGTTCGAAAAGCACTGCGCATATTCTGCTGCCAGTTCATTTCTGGCCTGCTCAGTGGCAGCAAAGACCTCATCAGTCACGTTTTCGCCTTTTTTGATGCGAGAACGAACTCGAGGATCGAGTTTTACACTCTCTAAATCGAATTTATCTTGGTAAAAACGACGACTTTCAACCGCTGAAAAATGCCATACCGGAAGGGTTTGATAACGCTCAAGCAAATCTAAGTGCGCATAACTCACTTTAAAGCCAGCACCTTGAATTTTCGCCACTGCATGGTCAAACAGATCTTGGATACCCGCTTCAATATCAGCAAAACCAAAGTTGGTTGGAATAACAAACTCAATCTCTTCCGGAGCCGTATCTAAGGCTTTTTTATCCGCTAATACTTCCCAAGCGCTCTGACATTCCGCCACTGTTTTTGCCATAGGCCCAACACTATCTAGAGCAAATGAAAGCGGTAAGCACCCTTCACGTGGCGTTGATGATTGCGATGGTTTAAACCCAGTTAACCCACAAAAAGCGGCAGGAATACGCAGCGACCCACCAGTATCGGTGCCGAGCGCAATATCCGCATACCCTTTTGCGACAGAAACAGCCCCACCACTGGTCGAACCGCCCGGAATGCATCCTGCGAAAAGAGGATTTTCAGGCGTACCAAAGTGAGGATTCATCCCCAATCCAGAATAGGCCAGCTCCGTCATATTGGTATGGCCGACTAAGGTTGCACCGGATGCTTTTAAACGCTGCACAGCCACCGCATCTTGAGACGCAGGTTCTAAACCCAGTAACTTTGAGCCGCCCGAGGTTCCATAACCACAGACATCAAAGGTCGATTTAATCGAAACAAGAGCTCCAGATAAAGCGCCAGACTCATCACTGGCTACCCCTTTATCTCCAAATAATTGGGTAAAAATAGGACTAGATTCGCTCGCGAGTTCAGCTTGCACTTTTTCAAAGTGTGGAGCAAAGGGCCGATCGGCCCAAGATACTTTTGCCATATCAAACTCCTTAGATGACGACGGCAAGTTCAGTCGAGTCATACGTTTTAATAATGGAGCGATCTAATACTGGATCGTACGCTTCCATCTTAAACTTCGGAGTTCTGCGCACACCACCAATCGCCGCGAAAGTACCGCATAACATCGCCGCACCTTCAGGCAAACCCGATTTTTCAATGAGTTCAAACAGAGAACGAATCGCGGATAAATCCCCCTGTTGATATAGGGTCCAACCTTCACCTTCATCCAACCAAGATTTCAGTTGAATTTGTTCTAGGTGATCTTCAATCTCAGAAAACGCCCACAATTCAGAACTGACTGGCTTAGGACAAACTTGCTTAGAGTGCGCCACTGAAAACGCTTCCAAATCACGGTCGGTATGGTCAGAGGCAATACCAAACCACAATTTACCTTCTGCGTTAATCAATAAAGGCTCGACTTCACCTGATGTACCTTGGCTTAGTACTTCAATGGTATCGGCTTGAGTCAGCATTTGCTGCGCAACCTGATAAAACAGAGGAACGGTTGATGGGGGAGCAATGCCTAATTCAGCAAGTTCATCAATATGCTCTTGCACTGCGTCCATATTGCGCCCAGTCCATCCCGCTACAATCAGCTTGTTAAGCGCTAAATTGACTGTCTTTCCGTTGACTAAAAAATCCATAGTACACCTTAGTAATTATTCGGTAGATAAAGAGAGATAGAAGGGAACGCGATTAATAGCGCGACCATCAAAATCATGACGGCGACATAAGGCATACTGCCAATAATGACATCGCCCATTTTGCCGTTCTTTCTGGCGGAGTTAACCACGTAGAGGTTCAGGCCGACAGGTGGCGTGATCAGTGCCATTTCTACTAGCACTATCATCAAAATGCCAAACCAGATTTTGTCGTAGCCCATCTGAGTGATAATAGGGACAACGATAGGAATCGTCGCAACCATTAAAGATAGGGTTTCGATAAAGAAGCCCAAAATAACGTACATCAACACAATCACGAGTAAGGTCAATAATGGCGTCATGCCAAGGCCAGTAATGGTGCTTTGTAGTACACGGCCGACGCCTGCCGCCGTCATAGCAAAGTTCAACACATAAGCACCAGAGACAACCAACATGATCATTGACGATATTTTAATCGTGCCTTTTAACGCATCGATGAGCATGTCGTGTGAATAACGGCGCGTCCATTTAGAAATGAGCAGAGAAAATAACACCCCGACAGACGCCGCTTCAGTGGGCGTTGCCCACCCAGCGTAAATCGACCCAACAATACTAAATAGCAAAGCAAGAATTGGGAGTAATTCCACTAAAGAAGCCAGCTTTTCACCCATTGAGCAATGCTGTTTAGGACCACCCAATTTAGGCCAAATTGAACAGAGAATAATGGTCACGAGCATAAACATCAGTGCCATCCCCATTCCGGGGACAATCCCTGCTAAGAACAATTTGGGAATAGAGCTTTCGGTTAAAAAGCCATACACGATCAGGTTGATGGAAGGAGGGATTAAAATCCCTAATGTCCCGCCGGCCGCAATGGAGCCGGTAAATAACTTTTGGTCATAACCCAGCTTTTCCGCTTGAGGCGTCGCCACGGTTGCCACGGTTGCTGCCGTCGCCACTGATGAGCCCGATGTAGCTGAGAACATGGTCGATGTAGCGATATTGGCGTGAATCAACCCACCAGGTAACCACGCTACCCATTTGTTCAACGCCATATAGGTACGCTCTGCAATACCGCTACGCAGTAAGATTTCACCAATCAGAACAAACAGAGGAACCGCAATTAATGTCGCGTTATTTGATGAAGACCAAAGCACCTGCCCCAGGCCACGCATCAAAGGAAAGAAACTAAAGAATTGGTCGATACCAAAAGCGAGTAAGAAGAGCACAATCCCAACGGGAATACTTAAAGCCAGAAGCCCTAACAGCCCTGCGGTTGTAAAGAAAATCATACTTCGGACTCCGTTCCGATAACATCATCGAGCTTGGTGAACTGTTTGGTGAACACCAAATAGATGCCATAAATACTCAATATCGAAGAAGAGATAGCAAGCCAAACCCATCCAGCAAACCAAATGGATTGAGGAATAATTAATGGCGTCGCCAATGCGGTATTCGCTAACGAATGAGCAAGACCCGTTTTTGCCACCACAGTTTCAACCTTAGTCGCCACAAAAATGGCGACATAAGATAAAGACATAATGGCTAACAGATCGAACACGGCACGAAGGGCTTTCGGCGCCTGATTCCGTAAAATATCGATGCGTACATGGGCTTTGGTTAAAAGCCCATAACTTAATCCCCAACTGGAGATCGCGGCCATCAAATATCCTGAAATCTCATCAGATCCGGTAAATGGCACCTTGCACGCTCGCAACACAATTTCTGCGCAAATCAGCAGCACGCCAGCAAGCAAAACTAACCCAGCAACTACCGCGACACCTTGATTAATGCGCTTTAAGTAATGAACGAGACGATCCATGGTATTAACCTTTTGTCGCCGTTAGGTGAGTCAGTTTACCGACCGAATCATTCCACTCTTTTGTCCATTTAGAACCGGCACGAGCAGCCCAATCTGGTAGTACTTTATTTTCTACAATGTCACGTGCTTTTTTCTTATCAGCGTCACTTGGAACCACAAGTGTCATATTACGTGTTGGGCCTTTACTGCATTTACCATTACCGGTTAAACACGCCACATCTTCTTTCACTGATACCTTGGCATCATCCCAAACCGGTTTTTCAAATTTCTCAGTCACTTCTTTTTGCAAGAAGGCTTGCTGCTTAGCTGATAGCGCATTCCATTTATCCATATTGATAGCGGTCACCACTGGATCCCAGCCACCGACAGGCAAAGTCACTAGGTGTGAAGCCACTTCCCACCAACCCGCGCTATAACCAGAACCGGCACCTGTCACGGCACAATCTAAAACGCCACGTTGCAATGCTCCGGGAACTTCACCAAACGCGATATTGACGCTTTGTGCGCCCAAGGCTTCCAAGAAGTTTGCTGTCATACGACCAGAAGCACGAATTTTTTTACCTTTCAGATCAGCAAGAGAGCTCACAGGTGTCTTACAGAAAATCACTTGGGGTGGATAAGGCACAATGGCCAGAACTTTAGAGTTAAAGGTTTTCTTAAATACCTCTTCCACCATCGGACGGGCCGCATCGACAACTTTATGCGCTTCATCGACAGTGGTGGCAATCAACGGCACATCTAACGCTTCTAGGGCTGGCGCGTCAGAAACCGCGTAATCGGCAACCGTCATACCCACATCAAATACACCATCACCAAGCATGCGGAATACATCCCCACCACCTACACCCATTTGGTCATGAGTTGTCATTTGTGCCACAAACTCGTTATTGCTGTCTTTCTCAAGAGTTTGAGTCCAGAACGGATTTTCGAATTGCTTGTTTAATGGCAAGCTACTCCAACTACCGACAACCGCCAACGTGGTTGATGCAAGTACAGAAGTAGAACATAGTGCGGTCGCGACCAATAGGCCGAGCGATTTTTTACTAAACATACATTGAGTCCTTTCAATCATGGTGTTTATCCTTTTACTGATTCTTTTATCAAGAATTCAGTCTTTTTCCAGTGTTTATTTTCTAAGCGATAAAGTCAAATAGTCATTTTTTTGCAATAGTGATAAAAATAAGTTATCACCTTAAGGACAGAAATGAAGGCAAAGTAAGACAAGGAGTTACAATGACATTTGAACAACTAAGGACCTTTGCCCGCGTTGTAAAGCTCGGGGGAATACGTAAAGCCGCACTTGAAATGAACATTTCTCAGCCGGCGATATCAGCCAGAATCAGTGCATTAGAGGAAGAACTCGGAATCCCGTTGCTACACCGTTTAACATCCGGCATCTCACCAACCAAAGAAGGCTTACGTTTACTGGCCCATGCCCAAAAAATCGAAGCAGATATGGCCAATATCAAAACGGAAATGACCCAAAACGAAAATATAGTGGGTATCTTGCGCATTGGTGTCGCAGAAACTATTGCACATTCATGGCTATCGCCATTTTTAAAAAAGTTACGCCAAATTTATCCCAAACTTGTCGTCGAACTTTCCGTTGATGTTTCCAATAACCTGCGGGATCATTTGTTAAATCGCCAATTAGATTTGGCGGTATTAATGGGGCCATTAGTGGAAGGAAACGTGGAAAACCGCCTATTACCCACTTTCGCATTAGACTGGTATTGCAGTGCTGCCGAGAACATAACGTCTCTACTGGATTCGCCAATTATCTCTTTTGCGCGAGCCTCTCGTCCCTATCAAGAACTGAACGCAGAGCTTCTGAGCCGTTATGGCGACAGCGGTCAGATATTCTCGTCAACATCACTTTCCGCTAGCTTAGAAATGGTCGCGAACGGCATCGGCGTAGGCACGCTTCCCGTTTGCCTAGCGACCTCTTTACTGCAATCAGGAAAAATAAAAACCTACGACCCAGGCTGGACACTCACCAACCTGCAATTCACGGCATCATACCTCAACGATCCCCGCGATGATACCGTGATAAAAATCGCCGACATGATGGAAGCCACAGCTCAAGAATATGCTGAAAATCAGTAGGTTCAGGTAAAGCCGATAACGCTCCCCTTCACCCCAACATTGGCAAGGTTGAAGCCACCAGCAAACTTGCCATTGACCAATTAAACCAACGCACATGATGATCATGTTTAAGAAACTGGCTGATTTTCTTACCTGCATAAACCCAACTTGAACAGCAAGGAATGTTAATCAACATGAAAGTCACAGTAATCACACCCAGTCCCCATAAACTCGCTGTAGGGTTATATAAACTGACTGCAGAAAGCGCCATCGACCAACCTTTGGGATTCACCCATTGAAACAGCATCGCTGAGAAAAAGGTCATTGGCCTATAGGTTTGGGTCTCTAATGCTGGTTTACTGCGCGCGATTTTGACCGCTAAATAAAGCAAGAAAAGAACGCTCAACACCTGCAATACTTGGTGCGTGATAGGAAAGCGAGTAAACACGCCAGACATACCAACGCCCACCAAAAACACCATCAAGCCAAACCCCAGAGCGACACCCAAGATGTGAGGAATACTGCGGGCAAAACCGATGTTCGCCCCAGAAGTCATCAACATCATGTTATTAGGGCCCGGGGTAAAGGTAGAAACAAAAGCAAACAGAACTAATGCCAACAGCTGATCATTCATTTTTAATCCTTAAATAACATCATTCGATAAACAAAAGGATACGTAGAATGCAGCGCAATTTTGTGCTTATATTGTGTTCATTAGCCTTAATTAAACAATAATATTGCCCATGGATAAATTTAACGAAAGAATCTTGCTCGAGCTACGCAAAAACGGCAGATTATCGAATGTTGAGCTTGCAGAACGCGTGGGGCTCTCTCCTTCCGCGACATTGCGCCGTGTACAAGATCTTGAACGCACAGGAGTGATCAAAGGCTATCGCGCGATACTCGATCGCGATCAGCTTAATATCGGTGTGGTCGCTTATGTCTCGGTTGGACTCAACAACCACAGCAGGCAATCGCAGCTCGCCTTCCAGCATCATATTATGGCCGTACCGGAAATTGTCGAATGTCATAACATTACTGGTATTTACGAGTACCTACTGCGTATTGAAGCCCGCGATTTAAAACACTTTCAACGCATTCATGCCGATGTGCTTGGCGAATCAAAACAAGTGCGCGAACTCAATACCACCGTGGTGATGGATTCCCCTAAAGACGAAAGACAGTAAAGCAAAATAGTCATTTAGAGCCCCACCTTCTCACGCCGAATTACACTTTTATGCGCATAAAAATGTAAAATTACGCACTTTTATGCGCATAAAAAAGTTTGAACCTACACTTTTCTGCGCCTAAAATAGTGACACAGTGGGTAATTTCTCAGTAAACAGGTCTAACGGGGTTGGTATGATCAAACGTTCAATATTAGATAAGTTATTAAAATGGAAACATAAAGAACAGCGAAAGCCACTTCTTATCGATGGTGCACGTCAAACGGGAAAAACGTATCTATTACAAACCTTGCTGGGTGAAACTTTCCCAAATGTATTACGTATCGATTTTCTCGAATCTCCAGAGATGGCTGAAGCGTTTGCCGATTCATTAACGCCAGAGAATATCCTATCCAACCTTGAGCTTTTGACTGGGCAACGATTCAACCCTGAAACCGATCTCCTTATTTTTGATGAAATTGGAGAATGTCCGGAGGCGGTTACTTCATTAAAGTTCTTTGCAGAAAAAGCCCCGACTATGTATGTGGCCGCAAGTGGTTCTAATATTGGCTTATTGAACTCATTCCCTGTCGGAAAAGTTGAGCAACATAATCTGCGTCCTCTCACTTTTCGAGAGTTTTTAACCGCATCACAAGAACTTCCGTTAATTAAAGCGTTTGAGCAACAGAAAAACTCGAGTGCGGTGCATACCAAGTTATTCGATAAGTTAACCGATTATTACTTTACTGGTGGTATGCCTGAAGCGGTACAAGCTTGGTTTTCTCTTTCGGATCAAAGCATTCTTGAGCGTATCGAAGCAGTAAACGACATTCATCGCAACTTAGTGGCTGGATATCAACGAGATTTCGGCAAATACTCAGGGAAAGTAGATGCCACCTTAATTGAATCGGTATTTATGAACATTCCATCTCAGTTGGCATCGGTGATGGATGAATCTGTAAAGCGTTTCAAATTCAAGGGCGTGCATGAGCGTAAATCCCGCTACAGCGATTTTGAGAGCGCAATTATTTGGTTAGACAAGTGTCGGCTCGCTTTAAAAAATTATCCTATCGACGGAACCCCCCGCAGCCCGCTTGCCGCATATAGAAAAGATAACATGGTGAAGCTCTTCCTATTTGATGTTGGGCTTCTTAATCACATGTTAGGCATCAACTATAAAGAGATTAAGCAGCAAGATTACGAATATAAAGGGTTTATTGCTGAAAACTTTGTGCAGCAAGAATTTGTTGCTCAAGGCGTTGATCCTACATTTTCATGGGGAGACGCCAGAGCAGAAATAGAGTTCATCGCATCCGACACAGCGGGCAATATCATCCCTATTGAAGTCAAAAGCGGCAAAAGAACCAAAGCACGCTCACTTGAGTCGTACAAACAAAAATGCGCTCCGATAAAAACCATTAAGCTAACTGGCACCCAAGGCTCATCACCATTAGAAAAAGAGAATCTTGTTTTGCCTCTTTACTACAGTGAATATGTGGTGACTCAGCACTTAGAAAATTTATCGTAGCAAGTAAAACCAACGTGGCTGTATTCCGACCACGTTGGTTTTATCCCCTAGTGGGGATAATTGAATCGTTATCCCCACTAAGGGATAACTTATTTATGAAACTTGGAATTTGGTAAGGACTGTTTCATGATTTATAGCCCGCAACAATTGGCCAATCAATTAAAGCTTATTCGCACTAAACATTCGCTGAGCCAATCTGAGCTTGCGGAAAGGGTCGGCATCAAGCAATCCACCTTATCCAATTTTGAAAATCACCCAGACACAACGCAGTTAAAGACAGTCTTCAAAATCATTCAGGCATTGGAGTTACAACTCACTGTTAGTGATAAAGAACAAAAACATACCATTACAGATCCTTCTGGTGAGGTTTGGTAATGGCTTCTCTTATTGCCTATATAAATGGATTACTGGTTAGTGAATAAAACAAAGCCTCCCAGCAGATTTTCTAGAATATGTCTCAGAGGTCATTTTTACCCACTCTTTAAAAATGATTAAAAAATTAGATTTTGTATCATAATCACCAAATATAAATATCCCCACTAAGGGATAAATCTAAAAGTATAACAAGATAGACTTTTAGAGCACACGCCCACATAAAAAGGTTAAAAGTTCATTTAAATGGACTTTTAACCTCAAAGAACACAGAGTACTACCGATGAGTCGTTCCTCAACCATCACATAAACCTATCACTTACCACAGATTTTCATTAATCATCCTGTGTTTTTCATGTATCTTTAGTGCAAAGCAAAATGCATAAAGATGAGTATGAACCCGAACTACTACAACCAAAACGCCCAAGAGTTTTTCGACAACACTGTTGCAGTGGATATGTCTTCGTTATATCAAGCGTTTGAAGCCCATTTACCTAAACACGCTAACGTGGTGGATGCAGGGTGTGGTTCGGGTCGTGATACCGGTTATTTTCTAAGCCAAGGCTACAATGTCACCTCATTTGATGCATCAAAAGAGATGGTTAAACTCGCCAGTGAACACACGGGGCATGCTATCTCACACAGCACCTTTATTGATTTTCAGTTACCACCAGAAAGCCAACATGGTATTTGGGCTTGTGCTACCCTTTTGCATATTCCGCAACATGACTTAGAAAAAACCTTCGCTCATTTAGCCACTTGGCTTAAACCTAACGGCATTCTCTATTGTTCATTTAAATATGGCGACGATGAAGTAGAACGTGGTGGCCGCCGCTTTACCAACCTCACCGAATCCTCGTTAAAACAAGTGATCAGCGGATTGGAATTAGAGGCGAAAGAGCTTTGGGTCACCCATGATCTCAGAGCTGGCAGAGCTGATGAAAAATGGCTGAATGCCATCTTGGTGAAGTAATCCTATGCCAACGTCACTACTTACTCTCGACCACGACATTCTCACTACGGGTGATAACGATCCGTTATTAACTCAGTTGCTGCACGCCATCAATCACGCGAGCGAAATCGAAATTTCCGTGTCATTTATTCGTCAATCAGGCTTTGAGCTGATCAAGCAGGCGTTGCTAGATGCATTGGAGCTACAACCGGGAAAGCCACCAGTCAAACTGCGCATTCTGACGTCTGATTATCTCGGCATTACCGAACCTGTCGCCCTGCGTGGTTTGCTCGCCCTCGAAGGCGATGATGTGCAAATCAAAGTATTTGAGACGGATAAGCAAAGCTTTCACATGAAATCATATCTGTTTGTGCGCACTAATGATCAAGGCACTATTACTGAAGGCTCGGCTTTTATTGGTTCGAACAACATCAGTCGCCCAGCGCTGACCAATGCCCATGAATGGACGCTACGCTACGACTATCAGGCCGATAGCGACCATCACACCAAGCAGCAGTTCTTTAATATTCGCAAGCAGTTCAATGCAATTTTTGAGCATCCCAATGCCAAGATATTGAGTGATGAATGGATTGACGCCTACATTCCGCGTCGTCAACAACCGGCACTTAAAGCGATTACCACTGCTCTAACCGAAGAAGAAACTACCGAATACTTACCCAATTCAGCACAAGAAGAGGCGCTTGCTGCATTAAATACGACTCGCTTGGATGGGTTTACTCGTGGCTTAGTGGTGATGGGTACAGGCATGGGAAAAACCTTTCTCGCCGCCTTTGATGCTCAGCAGATGAAAGCAAAACGTATGTTGTTTATTGCTCATCGCGAAGAAATTCTTTCCCAAGCATTAAGCACCTTTGCCAAGGTACATCCCGATAAATCATCGGGTTACTATCACGGCAAAGCAAAAGAGGCGGAGAAAGATCTGCTATTTGCTTCAGTGCAAACCATCGGCAAAGAGTCGCATCTGAGTCAGTTCGCGCCAGATCATTTTGATTATGTGGTGATTGATGAATTTCATCACGCCAGCGCATCAACCTATCAAAACGTATTGAACTACTTTGAGCCAAAATTCTTATTGGGTTTAACCGCAACGCCAGAACGAACCGACCAAGCTAACATCTTGGCGCTGTGTCATAACAATTTGGTCTTTGAGCGTAACCTAGTGCATGGCATCGACGAGAAGATTTTGGTGCCATTTCACTACTACGGTATTTGGGATGACAGCGTCGATTACCAAGCCATCCCATGGCGTAACGGTAAGTTTGATCCTGAGGCCTTAGAGAACCAATTCGCCACGCAAAAAAGAGCGGCGCATATCTTCAAGCATTGGCAAATTCACCAGCAGAAACGCACCTTAGCGTTTTGTATGTCGAAACGTCACGCTGACTACATGGCAGACTATTTCAACGCGCATTTTGCTCAGCAAAACAAACGAGCGATTGCAGTCTACAGCGGCTCAAAAGTTCTGCGTAATGAAGCATTAACTCAGCTCGATAATGGCGACATCGACGTTATTTTTTCCGTCGATCTATTTAATGAAGGAACAGACTTACCTTCTATTGATACCGTCATGATGCTGCGCCCTACCGAATCCAATATTGTGTTCTTGCAACAACTTGGTCGTGGTTTACGCCGCCATCAAGATAAAACGCATCTCGTAGTGATCGACTTTATCGGTAACCACAATAGCTTTTTCAGCAAACAAAGCTGGCTAGGCATTGATATTAAAGGAGCAAAAGGTGGCGAGCCGATTGAACGCCCTGCCCCAGAATTAGGCGAAGGCACTTATATCAATATCGACCCGCAAGCCGTGGACTTTTGGCAACGCTTAGCAAGACAACTGCGCACCAGCGCCAAAGAAGATTTTACCGATCTCACTGCCTATTTAGGACACCGCCCGAGCGCATCGGAGTTCTATATCGCCAACAAAGAAGATCGCTTTGCTAAGGTCAATAAACAACACGGCAGTTGGTGTGAATTGGTCGCCGAAATGAGTGACGATGCGTTACTCCAAGAAGTCGTAACTGAACACCGAGATTTTCTTTTCTACGCAGTGCAAACCACCAAATTACAAAAATCATTTAAGGCCATTTTGCTGGAAGCATTTCTGAGCTTAGATGGTTTTCGCACTCCGCCAACAATAGATGCGCTCTGCCAACGCAGCCGAAAAATTATCGACGGTTATCCAAGCATTAAGCAGAAGGACTTTACAGGTAAAGAAGCACAAGTCGCCATTGCCGATACCACGGGCGTTAAATGGCAAAAATACTGGGAGAAAAACCCCGTGCATTTTTCCATGCAAGCCGATAAGAAAACCAACATTGCTTGGTTTACACAAGTGGGTGACAGCTACCAAGCAAACTTTACTGTGAAAGAACAGCATGTGGATTTGTTGAGTCAGTTGGTGAAAGAGTTAGTGGATTATCGGTTGGTTGGGTATTTGGGGGAGTGACGAGATTTGTAGATTAAAGACGGGAACATCTCTAAATCGTTTAGAGAGCTTCGTGATGCAATCAAAAATTGTTCTAATGAAAAATGTTGGAAATTAAGCTTGCGGATATAGCCCAGTGCTAACAAGGCGCTACTGTCGGACAAATTTTCCGCAGAGCACGGCGTTACTAAACTTCAGTTTTTCATCTTTGTCTGGCTGAAACTTTTTTGCCTCATTAAGCTAGTAGTTACCTTGTTTAAACCTGTTTCGCATAACACTTTCGTATACTCTGTTTGACGTTATGAAAGCCCCAAATGTATTGTTGTTCTTAACCTATTGTTGCTATTGATTTTATTTTCCTTTCTGATGAAAGGTTTGGTTTAAATCACTTTTGAGTAAAACAAATGGAATTACGAAGTGTTCTAACTGATTTGAGAAAGTTTGTTGAAGATGAACATAGAGCAAACTATGAAAAGCTGTATGAAATCTGGGAGAAACCGCTCACCCAAAAACTTACAAAAGGTGAGTCTCAACAAATTCGTTATGTCCGAAAAGAAGGTAAAAATCACCTGTTTGTTACTTTGGGCCAAAATGAGTCGAGATTTCGTGAAGGGGACATGATATGCCTTCATTTGGGAGAGCCGAGCAGAAAGAGGCATGTACAGCAAGGTACCATCGAAGCAGAAAATGAAGATGAGTGGTTGGTTCGAGTTCATCAAATAGATGATGAAATGCTTCAGGAGATTAGTTCCGGTTGTTATGCTGATCCAGACACGATGGATCTAAAACCATTTTATGATAAGGCATTGGATGAAATAGCCGAATCCAAGCGAGGAAGGGAAATAGTACTACCGTTGCTGGCAGATAAGTTGGATACAGGTTTGATCTTTGAAGAGGATTACGATGAAGCCGCTGACTTTGCCGAAGAGTGTGGTTTAAATGAGCATCAAGCGGATGCTGTGGGTAAGGCTGTTGCCGCTAAGTACCTAGCTTGTATACAAGGGCCTCCCGGGACCGGAAAAACGAAAGTAATCAGTCTGATTGCAAAGCTATTGGTAGAGCGAGGTCAACGAGTATTTATGACGTCACATACTCACATGGCAATAAACAATGCCCTTAATAAGATTGCTGGTGAAAACGTTCCAGTGATCAAAGTAGGAGCAAGAGGGTGTACTAAGGGCCTTGATAAGAGTGTTAAGCATTTTGAATATGGCGATGATTGGAAGAACAAACCGGATTCTGGGTACGTAATTGGTGCAACTCCTTTTGCAACGTGTAGTGCAAGGTTAGAGCAATATGACTTCGATACAGTCATTTTCGATGAAGCAAGTCAAATCACTCTTCCATTAGCAATTATGGCAATGAGAAAAGCGAAGCGATTTATATTTGTTGGTGACCACAAGCAATTACCTCCAGTAGTACTTTCGGCCTCCGTTCTGGATGATTGCTCCATCTTTTCGCGGATGGTATCTGGTAACCCCGATGTTTCAGTGATGCTTAGTCAAACATACCGTATGTGTCACGCGCTATCTAGATGGCCTAGTCAAATTTATTATTCTGGGCGTTTAGTCTCGGCTGGCCCCAATGCTACACGCACTTTCAATCTGCCTAGTCAGCCTCAAAAGTATGCTGAAGTCTTATCTACTGAATCTCCTTTTGTGTTTATTAAGTCTCCCGCAATAAATGCGCGAAATGTCAATAGGCTTGAAGCTGAACTAGTAGTTGAGCTTATTGAAACTGCAATTGAATCAGGATTGAGTGCTAGTGATATAGGTGTAGTAACGCCATTTAGGAGCCATGCTAAAGCTTTGAAATCTCAACTAGCAGATAGGAAAGGTATTTTTTCTTCGAAGACTATTGTTACTGATACAGTTGAAAGAATGCAGGGGCAAGAAAGAGAAATGATCATTATTTCTCTTTGTTCCACAGATCCTCAGTATATAAGTGCTATCGCTGAATTCTTTTTTCAAGCTGAACGTTTAAATGTAGCGATAACTCGTCCACAAACAAAACTAATATTAGTTGGTCCTGAAATCTCCAGTTCTTTTCTCCAAGAGTCAAATGATGAGCTCTTACTCAAAAGAGTTGAGGAATATCGTTCTTTAATTAACTCAGGATATAAATATAATAACTAGGAAATGTTATGGCAAAGATGGAATCAATTACGGGCTTAGATCGTAAGGTTAGAAGGCATTTTAAAAAAGTTCTAAGTAGATTGTCAGACGAATTCATTGTCCGAGAACCATTACTGGATGAATCAAAAATTGCATCAATCGTACTGGAAGGGCCTTGTAGAAGTTGGTTGATGATTGGTTGGCACGAAAAGCGGCCAAATGAAACTGAGCTTGCTAAATGGAGGCGATTCAATTCAGCTTTACTGTCTAAGGGATATCAATCAATCAAGTATCTTGCAGTAGTTGAAGAAGATTTGAAACACAAGACAACAAGTGAGAAACAGGCTGATAGATTCATCCATATCCTCGACCAAAAGAGCTTTTACATAGACGGTGAGAAGAATATTGTTGACCTTTTGACAGAATCTCCGGTTGAACAGTACAACTGGGTAAAAAAGACAATTTTCCCTGAGTCAGCAATCCATTCGCAATGTACGACGAGGAGGAGCGTTTCAAAAGTAGATAATAGAGCTAGTCTACAACAGTTTTTCTTAGATTATGATCAAGAATTGGCAACTCGTTTTGACATGCTTGAACAAGTTGATTCTAGCGAAGAACGTCAAGATGATGTCTCTGTAAGACTGATTAATGGGGTTGCTGGTAGTGGGAAAACATTGATCTTGATAAATCGTGCTATAGCATTTTGTAAAAAGCACCCCGATAAGAAAGCATTACTCGTTATTCATAACAAGCCGGTCACTTCAGATATTAAGCATAGATTTGAAGAATGGTTAGGCGGAGCCCCTTCGAACCTGAAGATCGAGACATTTCATCAATTTGCGCTCAATCAACAGAAGAAAGTTTCTAACAATTGGAGGCTCACCCCATTATTTGGCGACAAAGCTATAGAGCCCCTTCGTGCCCAAATCCTTTGTGATACCAATGAGAGTTACACTCAATTGAAGTTAACTGATGGGCAGATCTGGTCTGAGTTAGAGTACATCAATGAATATCTGATAAAAGATGAGAATGAATATTTAGAGTATGAAAGACAAGGCAGAGGATTTGCTCTTCAGAAGTCCCAGCGTGTGCATATTTGGAAACTCTACGAGATGGTAGTTCAGACAATGTCTAGTCCTAAAGGATATTTACCAAGCCTTTATGTTAAGGACTTAGCTTTACTCAAAGATACCACTGGGTTGGCAAAGTTTGATCATATTTTGGTCGATGAGGCTCAGTTCTTTGCGCCTTCTTGGCTCCAACTAGTTAAGATGTCGTTAATTTCAAACGGTGCAATATTTCTGTGTGCAGACCCTAACCAAGGCTTTCTAAAGAGTCGATTGAGCTGGAAAAGTGTTGGTTTCAATGTTCGAGGTCGAACAAAACGGCTCAATTATTCATATCGCACCACTTATGAAATTATGGTCGCAGCGAATACATTGATCGAAGGTATTGAAGATGACACTGATGATTTTGTAAAGCCGGATTTAGAAAAAATGGATAGAGGGGTAAAACCTCAGATAATCTATAGTCATACTCTTCAAGATGAAAAGACACGTTTTTTAAATGAGTTAAGTGAATGTTGTAGATCCGACGATATACCTCTTCAGCAAGTCATGGTGCTTTGCAGTGGTAGCTATAGTCCTTGGAGCCTTAAACGCGATATTGAGAACACTCTAGGTAAAGGAACTGTGGTTAATTACAATGACTGGAAAGATATTAAAGATAATATTGGTGGGAAAATCCGACTTATGAGTATTAACAGCTGTACAGGAATGGAATCAGGAGTGACATTCGTTCTTGGGGCAGGTGAGCTGATGAATCAAGCCAAGAATATTGATTTAGATGATACTGAAAGAGAGCTCGTTCAACAAGAGTCCCTAAGAAAACTTTATGTCGCAATGACTCGAGCTGGACAAAGACTGGCCTTATTTAGTACCGAAAAACTTCCTGAACGGGTACATGAACATGTAGAGGTTTCTGGTGCATCATTAGATTGATTAGTAAGGCGGATTCAATCAGGTCTAATGGCCTGCAAACGCCGGTTATATAGATGAGCACTGTTAAATGGTTAGTAAAGGAATGGGGGTCTATGCGTCCCACTCCTCTCTTTTTATAACTCAACGGGAAACTGTCATGTAGTGGCATAGTAAATTGGGTCACTAGAATAGATATTTTGTAATACTATTGATAACCCATAGAGTGCTAATTTAGGAAAAGGTGCAACTAAGAAATATCCAAAAGTAAGTTAACCCTTTAATGACCGGATACTTATGCTCTCAGCTATGAGATGCAGCAATAATAGTGGACTGCTTAAGTCCACTACCCCATTGCCAACTTAGCCGCTTGCTGCCACATAAAGTTTGGCATTAGGGTGTGTAGTTCCCATGTGATATTCATGGGCTGCGATCCGGAGTGGGAGACGTAGCTGACTTCCCCAAAGTTAACAAAACCCATGGTTCTGCCGTATTCATCTTTGCTTTGCTCACGCACAAAGAGGAACAGGCGCTTACCGATGTTCTGGTGTTCGATGTACTCTTTACCTCGGCCTCGATCTGGGCGTGAGCTATTTTGTGATTGCCAGTGGAACAACTGTTCATTAATCGCGTAATCGTGATACATGGTGGTAGGGGAAAACTGCTTTTCATTCTTATCGAGAGTGACAAACATCAGTTCGATGTTGCGATCTTTGAGTACAAAAATCCCCTCTCGTGCTGGCGGCTGATAATCAAACGTTGTAGCACCAAATCCCACTAAAATCTGCTCACGGGCGTAACGTGCGTGGAGTTTAAGTGGTACATCCACCAGCGCAGGCATAGCGGGTTGTTCATGCTTTGTTTGGGCTAATTGTTGGTTCAGTACATCCACTAACTCTTGTTTAAAATCGAATCTTTTTAATGCCTGCAAGCTCTCTTTCAGCGTTGCAAATCCGACTTTAGAGCCGGGTTGTTGCCAAAAGTCGTAATGGCACATCAGAGCATAACGAGAGTCGCTGTCCGCCTGCTCAAATTCGTTCAAACACAAATGACGCATTGCGAGCAGATACTCACGATCATCACAGGTCAGCACGCGATTTTTGATACCATTAACAATGTGTTTGGGTAATGCGTTAACATCGTTATCAAACGCTTTATTGACTAAGTTCGTCCAAGCATCTCGTTTGTAGAGATCGTGAATATCGACCTGCGGATTCAATCCTAAAAAGTTGCCCAAGGTCAGCGGCAAATCGGAGTTCATAGAGAACTGGCGAATCATGGTTTGCAACCGCTTGGAAGTTAAAACTGCTTGCTGAATATTGCGCAGCACCATCTCTTGCGTCTGTTTAGTTAATTCGATTCGACACCCCAAAGGCGCATGCGGAAAGCCCTGTTTAATTTCATCGCCAATCGCGCGATTGCTCTTACCAATCAAGGCGCGGAATTTATTGGCAAAATCGTATTCGGGACGAGAATTCCCAACAAAGTCGAGTACGGTACAACACTCTTTCTCATCGGATAAACGCAAACCACGCCCAAGTTGCTGGAGGAAAATCGTCAAGCTTTCAGTCGGACGTAAAAAGAGCAAGGTATCCACTTCGGGGATATCGACCCCTTCGTTAAAAATATCGACCACGCACAATACGTTAATGGTACCGGAGCGAATCGCTTGCTGCTTTTGTTGCCGCTCTTGACTGTTTTTACTGGTCAGAACATCCGCTTTTATACCCTTGAGGATAAATTGCTTAGCCATAAAGTGGGCATGCTCTTGGCTAACACAAAACGCCAAGGCTTTCATGCAGCTGAGATCAGTAATGATCTCCTGCATGCTTTGCATAATTTTATTTAAGCGGCTGTGGTTATGGGTATAAAGGTTAGTCAGTTCCGCAACTTCATAACGCCCACGCGACCAAGAAATCGTGCGTAGATCGATATCATCATCGATGCCGAAATATTGAAATGGACACAGATTCCTGAGGTTAATCGCTTCAGGTAAGCGAATTTCAGCGGCAATCACGCCACCAAAATCTTGCAAAATATCGCCACCATCATGCCGCTCTGGGGTTGCTGTTAACCCTAGTAAAATCTGAGGGGTAAAGTGATTCAATACGCTGCGATAACTGCTCGCGGTAATGTGGTGCACTTCATCTATCACAATGTAATCGTAAAAGTCAGCCGTGAGCCTCAGCTGTTCCAACTGATTGTTTAATGTTTGAATCGAGACAAACAGTTGGCGATAGTGATCCGGTGTATGACTACCGACCCAAAGTTCACCAAAACTGCCATTGCGTAACACGCCACGATAAGCCGCGCGGGCTTGTTTTAGAATTTCTTCTCGATGGGCAACAAACAAGAATGTGGCATTGGGCTTTTGCTTCGCGAATCGCGCAAAATCGAATGCCGAGATTAAGGTTTTCCCTGTTCCTGTTGCTGCAACAACGAGGTTTCGAAAACGCTGATGTATTTCGCGCTCAACGCTTAACTGTTCGAGAATATCGCTTTGATGCGCAAAGGGCTTGATATCAAAGAAGTGCGTTGGCTCATCACTGCCCTCGCCTCGTTGCTGCTTCAATGCTTGCTTGAGCTTGCCGCAACTGCTGGCATCGCCATTGAAAGTCTCAAATTCATTAGAAGCCCAATAGGTTTCAAAGGTACTAAATGACTTTTGAATGATATGGGGAATTTCTTGCGCGGTGATTTTTAAGTTCCACTCTAAACCATTGGTAAGTGCTGAGCGGGACAAATTAGAAGAACCAATATAACCAGTATGAAAGCCTGTATCACGTAAGAATAGATAGCTTTTGGCGTGCAGACGCTCACGGTCGCTGTTGTAACTGAGCTTCACTTCGGTATTGGGTAAACTTGCCAAGTATTCAACCGCTTTGGCATCCGTTGCGCCCATATACGAAGTGGTGATCACTTTGAGCTGCTTGCCACTGTGGGTAAATTCTTCCAGCTCTTTACGAAAAATCCGAATACCAGCCCATTTGATAAAAGAAACCAACCAATAAATTTTATCGGCGGAGCGAATTTCTCGTTTCAGCTCTGATTCCAGCGATAACCCAGCGTTACTGCCACTGAATAGTTCGCTTTGAGTTAAACCCGTTAATGGCGTGATCTCTTCAACGTACTTTTTCAGCTCAGCCGCGACGGGATTCTCTAAGTCATACAAAGCTGTAAGGATTTTACCTTGGCTCTGAATGAGGTTGTCTTCAAAGAAACCATCATCAGCAACTTGGTCTTTAAACCAGAGAATCAGTTGGTTAGAAAGCTCGATTTGCTTTTGAAGTTGGTCTTCACCAGAAGGAACCGCACCGATGGCGAATTCGAGAATATGGGTCAGAAAACGGGATAACCAAACCGTGGCCTCTGCACTGGTGAGTTCTCGCTCCCCAACATAGAAATGGTCTCGGTCTAGCTGGCTGTCTATTAACTGAGTGATCAGTTGTTCGTAAATCCCTAACTGCTGCATCTGATTCCATTATGTTTAATCATCACAGCAAGAGTATACGGACTTTATAAATTAAATAAGAGATCAGTTTTATAATTAATAACTTCCCACCGCGACTCGATAACACTCATCTTGATGTTGCTCGACAAAATGCACGATGCTTTGGTCGAGTTTTCCTTCTGTCACCATGTCATGAAGAATGGTTACAATTTTATTCACATCAAGTCCTTTTCGGTATGGTCGCGCTTGTGCAAGAGCTTGAAAGACATCACTCACAGCGATAATTCTTGCTTCGGTAGAAAGGCTCAAGGCCGTTTTGTGGAATGGATACCCTTTACCATTAATACTTTCGTGGTGAAATGCAGCCCACTGGGCGATGTCTTCCAACCCAGCAATATGACGCAAAATTTCGTAGGTCTCGTAACTGTGGTGGAACATGATGGCTCGTTCGTCGTCGTTCAACTTGCCGGGTTTATCCAGTATTTCATCCGGAATATTAAGCTTTCCTAAATCATGCAGTAACCCAGCAATTTCAATTTTTTTACACTGCTCTTCGTCTAAGCCGTAGTTCTTTGCAATATAAAGAGAAAGTTCACCGACACGCAGTGAGTGTTCCGCAGTAAACGGGCTTTTTTGGTCAACGATATAGGCCATAATTTGGGAAAGCTGTTTAATTTCATCCAAACTCAATTCATGCGTTTGTGTTTTGCGCGCGGCCATTTCCCACGTAAAACGGTAAATATGTTGACCTTGTAACATGATCCAAAAAGCTTCAGATTTAGAAAGTTCCAAATACGCATCAACTAAAGTGGGCTCAAAATAGCGCGCCTGCTGGCGAACAATCTCGTTATCAATATCTTTTCGTGCTAATAAAATATCGTGTTCATAATGGGTTGCAGCAAGAACATCAATCCTATCCGCGAGGAAAATGAGATTCGCCATCAGTGCGACATACTGTGGAATATCCAGATTTTTGAGCGGCTGCCAAGCAGTGTGATGATAAAGGATCGGCAAAGCAAAATGGGCTAATGGCGAAAATGATTTTAGTAAGTCATAACCAATTTGACAGTGTTCTTGCGCATTATCCCAATCAAACTCTGTGACCAATTTTTGGTGAGTCGCATTGGTAGAAACGCCAATATCATGCAACATGCCGAATTCAAACGCGTACTCGATATCTTCTCTGCTGTATCCAAGCTGCTGAGCGATAGACGATGCGATGTAGCCAACACGCTTGCCATGATTAGTATCATCAATACCAACGAGAGAAACGGCTGTTTCAATGGCAATAATCATGTCCCGAAGTCGGATTGATAACGCATCCTTAGCAATATCCATGGCACACTCCCATTAATTATTAGCACTTGCTAATAATTAACCTAGTCTAATTCTACCGTACCAAGTGAGACTCCGGTTGGATTACTGAGGCTTGAGCGTTAGCAATACCTCACTTTTCGCCGAGTTGTTTTTACGCCCACTGAGTAAGAAGATGCGATCAGGGTCAATCTCTTGTTGATTCACTAAAAAGGCTTTGACTGCTTGTGCTCTCGCTACCGATAGTTGACGTAGCGCTTCAGGAGAAACCTGTTCAGCATTGAGTAATTGATTGTATAAACTCGCGTAAAGGCGCGTATCAATGTCTTCGTCACTGACTTTATCACTCGCTTGCTTTAACTTCTCTTCGATAGCGTCCCGTTGATCACTGATCGATTTACCGATTTTGTCTTCATAAAAATCTTCGACTGCATCTACCGCCTCGTCATCTGAAGAAACATAGCTTGCGGTTAAAGTTGGGGCATTTTTCACTCCCATCTTAAACAGCGTTTTACGTAGTTGCAGTTCAGCTAATGCGTTCGCATCCGCTGTGGGGTTAATACTGCCGGCAACGTCTACATTCAGTTGTGGACGCTGTTTTAATGCCTTACCTAACGTGGTTAAACGCTCTTGTTCCTCTTGCGTCAATTGCGATTGTCCTGCCGCGAAATTCACCACATTAAGTTCTTCATCACTCCCCACTAGATTAGATAACAATGAAAATGGCGCAGTCACGGCTTTAGTGATGATGTTTTTCACTGCGGTCCAGATAACACTGCCAATACCAAAACTTGGGTCATCGACATCACCACTCACTTGAACGCCCAAATCAATCACACCATTACGATCTTGCAGCAGTGCAATCGCCAACTTCACCGGTAAACTGGTTGCGAGATCCGAATCGCTCGGTTTACCCAATGTAAGCTGGTCGATATAGACATGGTTTTCACCTTTTAGCTTGCCCTGATCCAAATGGTAATTAAGCCCTAACGAAAGCTGCCCTTTATCAATAAAGTATCCCGCATAAGTGCCTGAATAAGAGTTGATAGAAGTTAACTCCGCACTTTTAATATTCAGGTCTAAATCTAAATAGGGCTTTTCAAGCAGAGGGTTCACCTTACCTGTGAGGCTAATTGGGGCATACTGGTCGATTTTCCCTTTTAAGTTCACGTTAGCAACCGTATTTCCTTGAGAACTTAAATCGGTAATCGCGCCATCCAAACTACGGATACCGGATGAAAAATTTGGGGTGAGAGACAAATCAGAAAAATACGCTGAGCCATCAACCACTTTAATTCGTTTTAAAGTCAATGCGATAGGAAGAGCAGACTGGGAGGCAGGGGTTGCCTTTTGATTAGTAGAGTCAGCCTGATCCTCCTTATTCGCAGGTGCGGTGCTCGATTCATCGACTTTTGACGTATCAGTGGCAGTTTTCGCAATATCACTAAGGTTAGTGGTTCTATCTTTATGAATAATGACTTTGGCATAAGGCTTAGTCAGGGTGACTTGGTTAATCGCGAGACGATTCTCAGCTTGCGAAAAAGACAGCTTATCTACTTGCAGGGATTGCCAAGAGACTAACGGCTCTGCACTGCGTTGATCGTCCAATTGCAATTGATCCACGGCTAAGCTTCCCTGATATGTTGCTTTGCCTTGCGTCCACTGGCTAGACACATCGCCTTCAGTGGTGAAGCGGCCTTGTTTTAACGATAAATTCATATACTGCTGTAGATAAGGTTGTAGCGAGCTTAAATTAAAATCTTTAAACGCTACATGAGTGTTAAGCTCGGACGTTGCGAGGTTAACTTGCCCTTTACCGCTGAACTCACCGCCAGTGCCCACATTATCTTTAGCCGCATTCGCGACTGAATTATTTAGGAGTAGCGACCAAGAATAGTGAATCGGCCGACTAAAATCACTCCAAATATGCGATAACTGCACAGCAATGGATGAGATATTCCAGGTCACCGCATGATTAGTATCATCCCCTGAATACGCTTTATCTTGCAGAGCGATATCACCCGCTAAATGCACATTTTTCACCTGCACGACCCATGACGGATTCTCAGCTTGAGGTTCGGTACTTCCAGTCTTATGTCGATTGTTAGCCGCGTTGTTATTCGCCACACTGGCTGATTGGCTGGTCGTCGGTTTGTGCGGTGTGATCGGGGTGAATAAACGCTGCAAGTCCACACCTTGTTTATCGAGAACGCCTCGAACGTCTAACCCCGTTAAATCGACACTGCCAATGGTGACTTTTTGCGTTTTCGAATCCAGCGCAATCTCATCAACAATAAAATTTTGGAGCCCAACGTGAGAACGCGGACTCTCCTTATTGGCATCAGCTTGCTTGATGCTATTTGTTGTTGGCTGAACGAACAACACATCACTTAACGCAACTCGCCCTTGAGTTAAGGAATAGGTCGGGGTGTGCCCCTGCATCGCAAAAGAGGCTTCACCATTGGTACTTAAAGAACCTTGTTGTAACTGAGCGGTAACCTGATGGCGAACAAAAGGCCAAAAATCGGTTAAATCAATATTATCGAGAGCAAAACTTGCTTTGGCTTGGAGGGGCTGAACTTGGAACTGCCCCTGAATAGAAATATCTTGTCCATCATGGCCTTGCGCCATCACATGCAATTGGTTCTGAACTTTGTCACTATTATCAGCAGCCTGCATCAAGGCTTGTAGATCAAGGTGCGTTAGTTCAAATGACACGCCTTGATAAGCTATGTCCGCGTTAGACATATGATCTTGGTAGTTCACCGTACCGCCCACTAACGCAATACGGTTAGCTCGAAATGCGGCCCCACCACTCTGTGATTCACTTGATTCTTCTTTGTCATCAGCTGAATTTTCAGCCAGCTTATCGACAATGCTAGTAAAGTTAAATTCTGGCTGCGAGTCCTCACCTTTCTGACGGGTTACGTGCAAATTGGGTTTGGTTAACACCACATCTTTTACGGTTGGCGTAAGTGTGAATAGACTTTGCCAAAACTGAAACTGAGCTTGAAACTGTTCAAAGCTAAACAAGTTGGGTTGGGCACTATCGTGCTGCCAGTTCGCGATGTTGCCGTGGTTAATGGTGACTCGTAATAAAAAGGGATTGATATGGATTTCACTAATGGACACGGTTCGACCAAGCATCGCACTGGCTTTTTCGGGCAACTGGCGCTGCAATACCGCGGGAATAATCCCACCCAGCAAAATTAGGTAAACCCCGTAAACTAAGACCAAATAGGTCAATACGCGCTGATATTTTGGCCGTGCTTTAAAACGCTGTAACCACTTTTTTAGTGAGATTGTCATTGTCGCCTCGCGAGAGAATACCCCTCGAAAATATGAATACTCCTTTAGTATTAAACACTTTTCCCTAATATTCACACCATGAACAGCAACTCTTTGAGAAATTTGACATTGAGGTTGATCGCGAGCCAAAAAAATACCCGCTAATAAGCGGGCATTAATCACTGTGTTAGGCAGAAAAACAGTATCTTGGCATAAGCATGATGACTATTCGTTAATAGGATGATTATTCGCTAATAGAAACTGCAAACGTCCCTTGTGGCTTCACAGGCAAATACTTTTTATAGAAGTTAAGGTAATCCTGCTCAGGTTTTAAATCCTTAAATAGCTCGGGATACAGCGCTTTGGCTAAATATTCTGACATGGTGTAATCCAAAATAGAGCGCGATGCGCCTTGATAGATACCATACACACGTTGCTCTTTCACCGCAGGAAGCTGCGACCAACCGGCACGCTGCGTGAATCCTTTTAAGCGATCAACTGCATCTTGACGCTTCACGCCTTCCCCCATCAGCATCGAACCTTGCACTTTGGTCGATTCAGTACCTGCAATAAAGATCACTTCAGGCTTCGCTGCTAACACTTGTTCTGGGTTAATCGGCCCCCACCATTTTACATATGGCGCAGCAATATTATCGGCATGCACCTGTTCTAACATGGCTCCCCACATGTTTTTACCGTAGGTAAAGCTGTATTGGCTTGGCCCTTTGTTACCAAATTCCACATACGCTTTTGGCTTAGGTAACTTGGCCTCTTTAATGCGTTTTTCAATCAAATCCATCGCGTGCGAGTAACCCGTTACGATCTCATCTGCTCGCTTGTTCTGCCCTGTTAACTGGCCAATGATCTGCGTGCTTTTAATGTGTCTCTGCCGTGTTTGGGCATTGTAATCCACAACCACCACGGGAATATTGGCTTGTTCTAAATGTTTCACATCCACGCCTAATCCCTGATATTGCCAATCGGCTAACACCACCACATCAGGGCGTAAGCTAAGGACTTTTTCAATCGAAAAAGTTTGCGCTTCTACTTCACCAACATCTGGGATCTGTGCCAGTTTAGGATCGTGTTTGGTATAAAGTTGCCAACTGGTTGGACGCCATACTTTCCAAGTATCACGCGATAACCCCACCACATGGTCAAAAGCTTGTTCGCCACCAATGGCCATGTAATCTTCGGCATAAAAGCCAAGTACGACACGCTTAGCGGGCACATCAACTTGGACGTTGCGATCTAATACGTCATGAATGGTTTGCACTTCGGCATGTGCCGAAGAAACGACCACTCCCATGGTCAGTAACGAGGTAATTAAGGCTGATTTAAAGGTCATGTTGAGCTCTCATTATTTTTATTGCGTTACCCAGTCACTAATAACTAGGTGAATGTTTTGAGAGCATAAATATAACAACGACAAATGATAATCAATATCATTTTTACTTATATGATAAGTGATTAACATTTATAAGGATTATTTAATTAACCAACCTATTAAATCAGAAAATACTGATAAAATAGCTCGATGTTTTTAGCCAAAGAAAGGCGGTTTGAATCGAGCTGCATTTGCGGTGTTTTTGACTTCCTACTCCAACGCTTTACAATCGGGACTTTTCAAGGAGGCCACCATGCTCAAAATTTCTAACACTGTGACACTTGCCGATTGGGAGATCCAACTCAGTGCTATTCGCGCAGCGGGAAATGGCGGGCAAAATGTGAATAAGGTGTCGTCTGCAATTCACTTACGCTTCGATGTCCCTCATTCCACGCTTCCCGCTGTTTATAAAGAGCGGCTGTTGGCATTGAATGACTCGCGAATATCGAAAGATGGCGTCATCGTGATCAAAGCACAAACGCATCGTACACAAGAGAAAAATCGTGAAGATGCACTGGCTCGATTAGTCGAACTGATACAATCAGCGATGGTGGTACAGAAGAAACGTCGCCCGACGCGCCCTACCCGAGCATCGCAGGTGCGCCGTGTGGATACCAAGAAAAAACAAGGACAAAAGAAAACCATGCGCAGTAAAGTTAGCTTTTAGATCATGGGTAACCCAAAGCTAAAAAAGCAAAAAGATCATGGGTGTCCTCATACTCCAAAAGCATAAAGAACACGGTAACCCAAAAGCCACTGATATGACTACGCTAATAGCCCCGAAACGCTTTGCCATAAAGCGATACAGCCAAATGCCAAGATGGTAAAACATGGCACAATCGTCAATACTTTTTGCCCCGATTTCCACTGAAATATCTTATTTGCTAACACGCTATACATCAGCATGATAGAGATATCTATCGCCAGCCAAATCAACATCAAACAGATGGCATGCACAGTGAATTGGTCGTTAACCGCAATGAACGAAGGTAAAAAGGCAACAAGAAACAGAATGTCTTTGGGATTAGACAATCCCAGCTTAAGCGCCATCCAGAAATCGACGCTCTCCTCCACACTACTCTCTTCCTCTTTTGCTTGATGGATTTCATAAAATGAATGAGCGGCAATATAAAGCAAGTACAAGCCGCCAAGACCTTGCAAAATATTCAAAGCTTGACCGTTGATATTAATTGCGTACATCAAGAGCAAGAAACTGATGGCCAAGAGAATTTGCGCAGATATCACTGTGCCAGCAATGATGCGTTTGGGAATCGAATATTGAGATTGAGAAATAACTAAACTGACTATCGGGCCAGGTGAAATAATCAGCAAAAATACAGCACATGCAAAAGCAAGATAAGACATAAGTTCCTCACATATCAGAGTCACTATTCTGTCTTATTATGCTTTTAATGGGAATAAAAATTCATTTGAATTTAAATAAATTATCCCACAGACGTGATATTCACGATTGGCAAACTATCGTCCACCACACTATGGCAGTTCAGTGCGCGGATATCAGTATTGCGTAACAGTTTTTGTGGATAACGATAAAATGCGTTCATGGCACGATTATACGTTTTGGGTTCTAACGCGGGTAAACTTTCGTTGTTGTACCCAGCCATCGCTTTCGCTTCCAGATCAATCACAATAAGCTCATCACCCACTTTTAGAGACGCGGGATCAGCTTGATATCTTGGATTGAGTTCTAACAATCGCTTAGGAGACACACCGTGTTTCATCGCAATCGAATTCCAACTTTCACGTTTAGAGCTACCCAGTTGACGTTGCACGAAGTAAGTCGTGTCGCCACGTTCTGAGTAATCATCAAGCCACTGCTCTTGATTCGCTGTGACCATCGACTCTTTGGTCGTTTTAAGTAAGCTAGGAATATCAATCACTACGCTGTGTTGATCAAGCCATTGGTCGTTCAGATTATCTAATTGTTCTCGGGTTATCTGCTGCTTAAGATAAACCAAGCGCTGATTTTTAATCATACGACCACGCAATTTCCAAAACAGTAATATCGCATTTTGGTAGCGATTAAAGCCTTGGCGGTCGTCAAGAGCACGGTGAGTGGAACGAGTGGCGTAAAAACTCCACTTTCCTTCACCTAAAATCTTATACTCCTGCACCAAATGGCGATTACAAATATGGTAGTAATAACCTTCGGTCGGTAATCCCAAACGTCCCCCTGTTTGCACAGCAGGAATCACAGGGATAAATGAATCACGAATGCTGTCTACGGCACCGATTTCGTCCAGTTTAACGCTATCGGCCAAAGTCACTCCCATTGGCACACTTCCGACCTGCACCATCAACTGTTTTGGCTCATTAAAGGCCGTATGAATCGTGAATTTAGTACCAAAACGGGTATGTGATTTATGCCAATTGCCCAGCATAGGTTCACGAACTGTTTTACCTAATGAGAAATGACACCCAACATTGTTTATCAACGCTTGCTCTGAACACGCGACTTCAAAACTGTACTCATGACGTAATGGGTGAATGGTATCACTGAAATCAGGACGAACATCAGCCAGCGATTGAACATCATGAATAGAATGAGGGTGGCGAGAAAACGGTGTGACATCACCATAACCTGGGCGGTGAGGTTTCGTACTTTTATTTGAAGAAGAGGGTTGTTTTAACGCAGACAACACTCTTTCTAGCGACTCAGGTAAAGCATGACGAACTCCGGGCTCTTTGGGCTCCTTTGAGGTCTTTGCTAGTTCTTGAGCGGCACTATTGATTGCCGACATTTGGTGTTTTAATGTCGGATTCTTTATCGCTTGCTGTAACAGCCAAAGATGACCCTCTCTCAGCTTATCCTCAAAACTCTCCAAAGCCATGCCCTCGGGAACGAGAGCGTTGAGTTCTTCACGGGATAGCTGATCCAGCCCACCTTCGACCTGATTAAACTCAGAGTTGGTTAACTCTGCAAATCGTGTCATTCGGTAAGTCATTATTTGTGTATTGCCTAGCCATGTTGCATTATTTTTATGCTCGCTATAATACTGTTATGACTGAATAAAAACTAATCCATATGGTCAAATCATTGTCAGAACCACAGAGCTTAGACTCAAGATCACATTTTTGGCCAAACACTTAATATCCCCAAGTGACCTCACCGCTATTCACGACGGTAAGATGATTTACATCCCTAAATGTTTAATTGTTGCACAGTGAAATCAATAGGATTATGCGTAATCTATTTGGTTGAAAAATAAGCTTTTATACGCTTTTATATTCGATTATGGTGATGTATCCAAGTTTAGACATTATCTTGTTAGGATACTCTTTCATTATGAAAACGTTGACTTCACGTTGGACACGCCAACGCCTTTGGGCAGGCGTGTTAAGTGGTATTAGTTTGTTGTCTCTTTCTGCTCATGCAGCAACCAAAGATCCCCTGGTTGTGCACACTCAAGCGGGCGAGATTCAGGGAAAATCGCTGCCATATACTCGCACTTGGCAAGGCATCCCTTATGCCCAACCTCCCGTTGGAAATCTGCGCTGGAAGGCACCGCAGCCAGTGAAACATTGGCAAGGCATCAAAACCGCAATGAAATTTGGCGCTTCCTGTATGCAAACACCTCCACCGAAAGGCCCTGAAGCGGTGTTAAGTCAACGTCCAATGAGTGAAGATTGCCTAACGTTAAATATTTGGCAACCCAAACGCCGCTTCGAGGAACATAAATACCCGGTCATGGTTTGGATCCACGGTGGCGCATTCCGCATGGGTGGAACATCGCTTAAGTTATATGACGGTGCTAAGTTAGCGCAAAAAGGTGTGTTGGTCGTCACTCTAAATTATCGTCTTGGTCCATTGAGTGTTTTCCCTCACCCAGCTCTAGATAAAGAAGAGCATGGCAAAGCACTGAACTTTGGTTTGCTTGATCAAATTGCTGCCCTTAAATGGATAAAACATAATATCGCCCAGTTTGGCGGTGATCCGAACAATGTTACGATTTGGGGCGAATCCGCTGGCGGTGCCTCTGTCGGATATTTGATGACGTCACCACAAACCAAAGGACTTTTTAACAAAGCCATTATGGAATCTGGTGCGCTGGCGCTACCTGAATTTACCCGTCAGCAAGCGGTAGAAGGGATTCAAAAACAACTCCCCAAAACGATAGCGAAGATGACACCGAAACAATTGCGTGCCATTCCAGCTAAGCAACTGTTGACCTTACCGCTAGCTAAAACGACTACCATGCCAATTATTGATGGCGTCTCGTTAACAGAAAAGACCCAAGTTGCGATGGCAAAAGGTGATTATCAACACGTGCCTCTAGTTATCGGCAGCAACAGTGATGAAGCAGGGTTCTTCCCACCAGCATGGGCGGCATCAGTCAAAGAAAAATTGGGTAAACTCTGGCCTCAAGCGGAGCAATTGACCGATGGTTACGGCACTCATTCGATAAAAAATAAAGAGTTTCAATTAGCGACTGATATTTTTGCGACGATGAACACTCGCCGTTTCGCCACCAGCTCAGTGAATGCTAAACAGCCGACTTGGCGTTATTACTTTAGCTACATAAGCCCTGGCGACAATCGTGGTTTCCCAGGGGCAATTCATACCGGAGAAATTCCGTATGTGTTTGGCAATATTGATCAACTACCATTCCAAGCCGTACCAGAAGATAAAGCCCTAGCAAACAATATGATGGAACGCTGGGTGCATTTTGCTAAGCATGGTAATCCTAACCCCATCGCTTTTGGTACTTGGCCGCAATACAATCCACAACAAAAAGAGACCTTGTGGAAAATCGATGTGCATGGCGAGCAACCAATAAATGAACCCGGTAAAGCGCGTTTGGATTTTTTACAGCAACATCCTGAAGTGCAATTGAATTAAAATTCCAGCCCGTGAATGATATTAAGCGAGCCTATGAGCTCGCTTTTTTATGCTCGAAGGCTTTAGGGATAAGTGCCATTGATTATGCGTTTTAAAGCTCGATTTCAGTAAAATACACTCATTGTTACTTTTAATAGATGAAAGTACGCGACATCACATACGAACAGCGATAAATTAACCACCTCTTTAAGCGCTAATCAGTTTTTAATCATGTTATCTGCTCAACAATCTTCACCAATATTCCCAATTGGTGTGCGTTTTATGTTTCTTTCTGCCATGGGATTTGCCTTGATGACTGCCTTTGTTAAAGGGGTCAGCAATTATGGCATTCCTGTCTTTGAAATTGTCGCCGCGCGCGCACTGGTTTCTCTGATCATCAGCTATGTTGATGTCAAAAGAAAACGCATCTCCATTTGGGGTAATAATAAGAAACTCTTGTTCGCTCGTGGCGCTTTCGGCACGGCATCATTGATGTGTGTGTATTATGCGGTTACCTCGCTGCCTTTGGCAGAAGCGACCATTCTGCAATACGTTCACCCCGTTTTTACTGCCCTATTGGCCGTACTGTTTTTGAAAGAACGTGTTCAACCCGCAACATTAGTCTGTATCGTGTTGTGTTTACTCGGGCTTTACACCATGTTGCATCCCGATTTGGCAACGAATGGGCCATCCAATATTTCTCTGTTTAGCGTCGTTATCGCGCTATGCGGCGCATTTGGTAGCTCTATCGCTTATGTGATTGTGAAGAAACTGAGCCGCACAGAAGACAGCTCAGTGATCATTTTCTACTTCCCAATGGTGGCACTGCCGGTATCGATTATTTTGGCTGGACAAAATTTTGTAATGCCAGAATGGAACGTCACCATCATGATGATTTTCATTGGTATTTTTACCCAAATTGGTCAATACGGTTTAACCAAAGCCATGCAAACACAAGATGCGGGAAGAGCCTCCGCGTTTTCTTACATCCAAATTGTGTTCTCGATTCTTATCGGCGTTATTTGGTTCAAAGAAGTACCATCCGTGTGGACGTACCTCGGGGGGATTTTCATTGTGTCTGGCGCATTGATTAACGTATTTGGTCAGCATATTCCGTTACTCAGACGACGCTAATCACTACGATAATTCAATAAAAAAGGCGCTTCTTTAATCATAAAGAAGCGCCTTTTTTGTCTGTTTAAATCAGAGAATCTCTTAGCTTTTAGGCAAAGTGAGTAATGCTTGTGTTGCTGCTTGCGCAATATGCTCTACAGACTCAGCACTACCATAAGTCCAGCAAGGTTCAACCGTAAGGAAGTGCCCCTTATTTACAAAAGGTAGGTGCTGCCAAAGCACGGAAGAAAACAGCTTTTTCTCTTGAGTAAATGGACGAATGTAGATCACGACACCTTCGTTTACTTGAGCTAACCGCTGTAAAGGTAAGGTTGTCATCCCCCAGGCCGTTTGTTTTGATGGTAACGCTGGTTTAATGCCTAGTTGCGATAATGCGTATTCGATGGTGGAGTTTTTACCATAGGCGGAAACATGACTGGTGTCGGAAAAATGTACCATCACAACTTTGGGAATATGATGGTTGAAATGCGCCTCTAATTGCTCACGCCACTGGGCTATTTTTTTCGTCCTCTGAGCCAAAAATGCTTTTGCTTCAGGTTCTTTCCCCACCGCTTTCGCCATATTTAAAAATGCTTGGTCAACGGCTGGGCCATTTTGATGATCAACGCGAAAGGTATCAAAACTTAAAACAGGCGAGATTTGCGCTAAAGATTGATAGGCACTGCCCTGTTCGGCTCCACTGATGATGACATCGGGTTTAAGCTGATGAATACGCTCTAAGTTAGGTTCACCACGCATACCAATATTGGTCATGTTAGTCGGACGCTTAGGTAATTTAACCCAATCATCATACCCATTAGGATCCGCCATCCCAACAGGAGTTACACCAAGGGTGAACATCGCTTCAGCCGCAGACCAATTTAAAACCACCACTCGCTTCGCAGGCTGTTGCCACTCATGGGTACCTTTAGCATCTTTGACCTCAAACGCATTGGCACAAAAACTGGCCATGCTCCCAACCAACAATGCGCTTTGGATTAATTGCTTAAATGTCATCATAATCATCACTGCTATCTATCAATGTCTACCTTCCCATAAAAATGGGAATAAGAATTATTGTCATTTTTCCTGATTATACATAAAAACCCGCTTTGCGATAGAACCCATCTTTATCAATACCTTATCGAACTCGGTTCGCCATCAATAGTAATAACGGTGTTTACCCTGCTTTTACGACGCCACGATAATTGCGTTTTATTTGCATCTTTTCCAATACGTGATAAATTCAAAACTATACACACCAATGGTTATAGAAGAAGTACTTACTAACTAGTGTACTAGCACACTGACATTATCAGCAGTGTTAACCATGGTGCAAATCATTAAGGAACAACAGCCGTTATCGCTGAGATTTCATCAACAAGGAAATAAGCAAAATGAAACTTTGTATTGCTGGCGCAGGCGCCATTGGATGTACGCTTGCCGCTCTACTGGCAAAAGCAGGGAACACTGTTAACGTACTCGCTCGCGGTGCAACACTCGATGCCTTACAAACCAACGGCATTGCACTTAAAGATCTCGAAGGACAGCATCACGTTAACGTTGTCGCTAAACAGAATGCTGAAGAGTTTGGTGTACAAGATGTCATTTTCCTATGTACTAAAACGACGGCTCTAGAAGCGATAGCCGAAAAAGTTCAGCCCATGATTGGCGAAAACACCATCATCGTTCCGATGGTCAATGGTCTGCCTTGGTGGTACTTCCAAGGGATCGATAACCCCAATAATCAATCGATTGAGCGTCTCGATCCAACAGGAAAATTAGCTCAATTACTCCCAGCCAAACACATTATTGGTTGTGTGACCTTTATGACTGCGTTTCGTAAAGCGCCAGCGGATGTTGTTTCGGAAAACCCACATCTATTAATTTTGGGTGAGATCAACAACGATCTCAGCGATCGTCTACAACGGCTCCGTGAAGTGCTCGAAGCGGCCGATATTGAAGCGCGTGCCGTGGATAACATTCGTGACCAAATCTGGACCAAAGTCGCCGCCAACTTAACGTCTAACCCGCTTTCAGTGGTGACTAAAGGCACTCTTGAGCAGCTCTATGCTGATCCACGCGTTAGTCCGTTAGTCCGCCATATTCTTGATGAAGTGCTCCTTACCGCAGCCGCTTACAGCGCACGCATTCGCTTTAATCCATTGCAAATTATGGAGATGGGCGCAGGTATGGGGAATATTCAAACCTCAATGCTGCAAGATTTCTTAGCGGGGCAACGCTTGGAATTAGATGCCATCGGCTACTCTGTGATTGAGCTAGCAGAGAAAGTGGGTATAGAGATGCCGCATACTAAGCAAGTGTTGGATATGACCGCCTTTATTTCTGAGCAGAGCCTTAACGCCAAATAAGCACTCGGTTAGCGCTAAACAGACGACAAAGGACAGCCTCGGCTGTCCTTTCTATTGGGTCTAAAATAACGGATAAGCGGGCGTTTATTTAGTCATTACTGTATTAAGCACCCAGCTTGCATGCGCTAAAAGCGCATCATCATCGTGAGCTTGGCCGACAAGCTGTAAACCAAGCGGTAAACCAGATTGATCGCTAAATCCCGGAATGGTGACTGTTGGCAATCCAAGCACCTGCCAAGGGCGGCTCATATGGGGTGATCCTGTGCCATCGGTTTTGAGCGGTGCAACCCCGGGAGCAGCAGGGGTTAGAATCACATCCACTTGTGCGAGTGCTTGATTAAGCCACCCACCCAATTCTTGTACCTGACGTAATGCATTCAAATACTCACTGCGTTCCATTGCCAACCCATTGGCTAACAACGCTTGTAATGGTTCACTCAATTGCTCAGGAAATTGAGATTCATACGCGAGGTTTCGGCACACTTCCCACGCCATGATCTGTTCATGACAACGCACTAACTGACGGACTTGCTCTGTTTGCCCCAGACGTTCTATCGCAACGCCCTGTTTTTCAAGTTTTTCCGCTAAACTAGCGAGTGCTTCTTGCATATCAATGGAGACATCACCGACCAAACTGCCATCACACACTAATACGCGTTTTAGCTCTGACGTATTCAGGGTACTTTGCCAATTTTCAGGTGTTGCTTGGCGCAATAACACCGATCGTAGCAACTGAATATCTGCCACTTCACGGCCATATAATCCTAGCGAATCTAACGATTGAGCCAGTGGCTGACCACCACGCAGTGATAATTCACCGCGGCTTGCAACATAACCAATAGTGCCACAATAAGCCGCAGGTCGAATAACGGAGGCAGCCGTTTGCGATCCTACACTCACTGGAACCATATTATCGGCCACAGCCGCTGCAGAGCCGCTCGATGAACCACCTGGTGTGCGCTCAGTATCGACCGGATTACCTGTTTTTCCCGCTTTAAAGTAAGCAAACTCTGTGGTGACGGTTTTCCCTAAAATAATGCCACCCGCTTGTTTAATGAGCTCAACACAGGTCGCGTCATCGGCAGGGATACGACCTTGATGAATGCTAGACCCCATCTCGGTTGGCATCTCTTTGGTATCAATAATATCTTTGATCCCTACAGGCAGACCTTTAAGCACACTGGTGGTAAAAAAGTCCTGCTGCGCCTGATAACGCGTTAAATATTCATCTCGTGTTAAACGGTGCTGCCACGCACCCACCGCATCTTCGCGTGCTTCTATGCGATCGAAGCAAGCATTAATCCATTGTTCAGCGGTTTGTTCTCCAGCCGCAATGCTACGTAACATGCTGACTAAGCTTTGAGGTTGCAATGTGAGATCACTATCCATGTTCTTTCTCTTTTGTTCGTGATTATTGGCGCCAGACTCGTTGACTGACATAACGCAGAAGAAGGTCTAACTGGCTTTTTGCAGCGAAGACTCTCCATTCAAAGAATGGTAATTGCGGTTGAAATAGACCAAACCTGAACCTTCTTCACTGACTCGAGCCGCCTTCACTTGGCAATAAAATACCGTGTGTGTCCCCACTTCATGAACCTCATCAATCACACAATCAAACCCCACAAGCGCTTGTTCTAATATCGGTGCACCGGTTTCCAGTGTTAACCAATCGTGTTTAGCAAAACGCTGCTCTGAAGTGAGATCGCGGTTAGCAAAATCCCACGAGATATCTTGGTGATGGCTGCGTAATACGTTTACGCATAACACCCCATTTTTCTTAAAGTGCGGATTCGCAAATGAGTGTCGGTTCATGCACACTAACAGTGTTGGCGGCTCATCGGTCACGCTGGTAACTGCGGTCGCGGTAAAGCCAAATCGGCCGGCTTCACCATCGGTGGTAATCACATTCACTGCGCCGCCCAATAACGACATTCCGTTACGAAATAGATCTTTATCAATCATGCTGTATCACTCCTTTGAGGTGGTTCTATGCGTCTCGTTCGTTAAGGTTGGACGGCTTAAATATCGAGGACCAATTTTGCACTGCGCGCTCTTGAGCAGCATAAGGTAATTTGGTCGTTGTCTTCTTTTTCTTCATCAGTTAAATACACGTCACGATGATCGGGCGTGCCTTCGAGCACATCACACAAGCAAGTGCCGCAAGTGCCTTGTTCGCACGCAACCTGCACTTTAATTCCGGCTTCTTTCAATGCTTGTGCAATGGTTTGGTCTTCGAGCACGGTTACGCTAATGCCACTTTGTGCCGCCACCACTTCAAAGGTATTGCCGGAGGTTTCGACTTCCACATTGAAATATTCACGATGAATGTGCGCATCGTCGTACCCCATATCCACTGCCGTATCGATAACGCACTGCATGAAATGTTCAGGGCCACACACATAGAGGTGTGTACCCGTGGCGGGATCTGGCAAGGTGGTATGAAAATCCAACCGTTGACCACTGTGTTCAGCAGTAAAATAAGGATGAACCTTAGCCGCAAACGGCGCAGCAATTAGCTCATCGATAAAGCCGCAATGTGACCGTTCTCGGGCGCAATACCATAGATCAAAATCCTGTTGCAGATTGTGCAAACGATGCGCCATCGAAATCATTGGCGTGACACCGATTCCCCCACCGATCAAAACTGAGCGTGGGCTTTTTTCAGTCAATGGAAATAAGTTGCGCGGCATACTAATTTCCAACTCAACGCCCGGCATCAAGGTATCAAATACCGCTTGAGAACCACCGCGAGAATTCGGATCTTTTAGTACGCCTAAGCGGTAATAATCTTGTTGGTCAGGGTCGCTACATAATGAATATTGGCGAACCAAACCGTTAGCAAGGTGCAAATCAATATGCGCCCCAGCTTCGTAAGCAGGCAGCGGCTGTCCAGCCGGATCGGTCAACTCTAGGACCACAACGTCACTGCCCTGCACTTCGCGTTTATTTACCTTCACCGTTAATGTTTGTTCAGACATCACTGCCTCCTTGCAAATATGCGCTTAGCGCATAAATAGACCACCGTTCACATCCCATGTGGTCCCTGTTGTAAAGTAAGCTTCAGGGCGAGCCAACTGCTCCACCACATCACCAATAAAATCCGCATTACCCAGTTTGCCAACCGGAATAGCACTCAGTAAGCCAGGTAAACGCTCAGCGGGAACCAGCTCTTTAACCATCGGTGAGTCAATGGGCCCCGGAGCCACGGCATTGACGGTTACGCCACTTGCAGCCAGCTCTTTGGCGAATACTTTGGTTAACGTGATGATGCCACCTTTCGATGCCGCGTAGTGTGCCCCTGTTGAGGTGCCACCATTTTGTCCTGCCAGCGATGCCATATTGATAATACGACCGTAGCCTTGTTCCGCCAGATAACGTCCAATCACCTGACAACCGGTAAACGTGCCACCTAAGTTAATACTGACTAACTGTTTAAAATCGTCTGGTTTAAGTTCCATGGTACTAACGGCTTTGGTCATGGCAGCATTGTTAACCAGCACATGCAGTTCACCCCAAAACGTTAATGCTTGGTCCAGCGCCGCAGAAAAATCACTCTCTTGCGCTACATCGAGCACGCATGATTTAGCACGCTCACCCGTTGGGTCGAGACTCAATGCGGCCTCTTTCACTCCAGCTTCATTAATGTCCGTCAGCAGCACTCGGTAACCCGCAGCAAATAAACGAGAGGCGATATGAAAGCCCACTCCTTGCGCTGCGCCTGTGACCATTGCCACTTGACCTTTTGCTTGTTCAGCCATGATCAATCTCCTTAGAAAATGAAGCTAACGGTGCGCAGATATCCCTCGGCGTGCAGCAGTTTGACGACCTTTTGTTCCATCAAGAAGCTATCGCCATCAGGCACTAAAGTGAATTCCACATCGGCCGGATAGGTAATTAAATTGCCGTGACGCAATTCATTAATTGTGGTGGCGCAGCGTGCCAGAATACGGTCAGAACCGGCATCTAAAATACGCACGCGAGAGACCATTCGCACTGTCACCGTTGCATCAGCGGCAGAAACGGATTCGCCATTTTCCAAGCGCGCAATACGCATTTCACGCATGGCGTGATCATCGTAGGCAAGGTTAAGCGTCGCAGCGTAATCGGTGGTTTCACGATCAGTCGGCACAATGTAATGGCCTTTTTCAGTCCAGAGTTTCAACCAACTTTGGTATTCGCGGTGATCTAACATATCCGCTTCGGCCCACAAGAAAGCGCTCACTTTATTGATTAACTCTACATTCATATCCAAGCTCATGATTATGCCTCCTTCCCTGCTGCCATCATCTCTTTGTATTTACGATACGCACCGCGCATACCTGTTTCTGAACAGACGGCGCCCGCCACATTGCCATCCACAGACGTGCGTAATTTACCCATACCTCGGTTGACCAAAATCCAACCATCTGTGCCGGCTGCCGCACCTTTTTGTACCCGTTCCCATGCTTCACCATCATCCGGTGTACCGAAGCCCATTGGGCCTTGGAAGTGTTCGTGTAAACGCATGCGTTTTTGGTTGAATGGTGCCGGTGCACCCTGTCCGCCAATCGCAACGTGTTGAATTTCTGTTTCACCGACAGACACCGGACGTAACACTCGGAAAAAGGCCATTGAGCAAGACACATTAGGGAATAGGTTCAAGTTAAAGCCGGTACCGTGAGCCGCGCGAACGAGACGGCGTACCATGCCCTCTTCGTGACCTTCTTCGCGCAATGCTTGCGCCAGTTCTTCAAAACGCTCAGGGATGGGTTGATCTAAATTGGCTTCCAGATCCACCAGCTCAGGAATCATCACCATGACACTATGGCCGTGACCTAAATCTTCTACGAACCCTTCACCATCTAAGAAATCGAAAATATCTGCGGTTGAGTCATCTAATGAAGAGATGAAAGATTTATGCACGATAGGGAAATGGTAGGCATCAGTGGTGTTTTCGAGCTGAATTTTCCAGTTACCAGGGAAAGTAAAGCGATGTTCACCCAGCACTTGAACAGGGAAACCGCCCGCTTGTTTAACAAATAGGTCGATCCATTTTTTAGCACCACCGAGGTAGTCATCTAACGATTCAATGTCGTTATTAAACGTTGCAAACACTAACCCTTGATAGGTTTCATGACGTAAGCTTTCCAGTGGTAGCTCTTTTTTATCGAGCACACCTTCATACTCTTCCATTTTTGGCACACCACGCAGCTCGCCATCCAGAGCGTAACCCCAGCCATGGTAAGGACAAGTAAATGATTTGGTTTTGCCACGATGCTTTTCACATACTGTTGCACCGCGGTGACGACAGCGGTTTTGCAACACGTGTAAATTCATTTTACGGTCGCGACTTAAAATCACAGGGTGATGGCCGACATAACTGGTTTTAAAACTACCTGCTTCAGGCACTTCACTTTCATGGCCCACATAAACCCAAGTTTTAGTAAAAATCTTGTCGAGCTCTTCATTAAAGATCTCTGGATTGGAATAAAGGCTTTTGTGAACACGTCCTTCTTCAACCAGATCAGCGGCGCTGACTGGGACATTGCGTACTTTGATATCTTCCATTTGAATAATCTCTTCCATGCTTGCTCACTGCCTGTCATAAACAGACGGCTTTATCAGTTATTTCACGACATTAGGCTGCGTATTGGCGGAATTAACGACCTAATGATGCGGTGTTATTGCTGTAGTTCTGAGGTGTCCGGTACTGGTAACTCGGCATCACTGTTCCAGGTAGAAACAGGGCGGCTCAAACGATTTTCGGTTTGAAAATGGGCGATACGCCATATTCCTTCCTCACGTTCAAAGCGGATCGACAAACGCGCACTATTAAGGTTGGAACCACCTGCACTGAAGGTCGACACTTGCAACATGTTCCAGCTTCCGCTCGCTTGATTGCCATCAACCGACACACACTCAGAAGTTAGATAGTGCACGTTCAATGCAAAATGTGGTGGAAACGTGGCATATTTACCCAACATCGCCACAATATTGTCTCGACCGTGATAACCACCAAAGCTTTTGGCATACCGTGATCCTTTTCCTTCCCATACCGCTTGCTCGGTAAAGAGTTCACCGAGTTCGTCCCATGGTGTCTCTGGTGTCAGTTCGTCACACAGATCCATGTAGCGATGCAGACAGGCGCGGATCGCATTGACGCTCTCCAGCTGATCGACTCGGTGTTGCAATTGCTCCAGTTCCGTCATATCCACCTCTTAAGCGCGTTGCACAATCAATTCACGACCAATGCGCGCTTCTATTTTCACGTAACGCCATAATTTGTATGGGGTATCACCGACTTGAGTGGTACGCAGCAAGTTACAACATTGCGTGACCGTTTCGTAATCAGCCACATCGGCGAGTAGATAAGTGGTCCAAGGGGATTCTGTTGATGGCCCCACCATGGTTTGGTCATCATCCATATTGCCGATCACTTCTACGCCAGAGGTGTCGTGAATGCCATTCCACATCGCACCGAATGCCGCCCAAACGTCTAACTGCTCTTCACGTGGTGCATCAAAAAAGTTCTGGTTGATGCCCAGGCAAAATAGAACGCGTAGTGGTTTTGTATCTGACATAACTGTCTCCTTGTTATGAAGGGGAAATTTAAATTGCTTAAGAATTTGTTTAACGAATAAATAAGTATCTGATGACGCTTACAAATACCCGGGAGTCGGTTCTTGTCCGAAGAACACCGCGCCGGCGTTTTGCCAAGTTAAATCGCCCATAAAGGCATGTTGTGTGACCACTTGAGCATCATTCACAAAACGAGAAAGTGGGCTGGTGTTATACACCCCTGTCATTCCTGACAGCATTTGTGCTTTTCGCGTCACTTCGGCACATGTTCTCGACGCATGAGTAGAAGATAAACGCAGGTTGCTAATCTGTTGAGTCGTTGGCTGTTGGCCATTTTCGAGCGTCTCCCACGCTTCTTCCATCGCTTGATAGAAGAAACAACGCGCGGCGTTAAAATCGGCTTGTGCTTTAGCCACTTCCATCTGAGTTAATGGACGTTGACCAAGATTTGGTGCACCAGTAACAGAGGCGCGGCCAGCCGCCATATCGCGTAGCTCTTGCAGTGCCGCCCCAGCAATGCCAATGCCGACCACGGTCAGAACTTGAGTCGCGAAAGATAGCGCTGGATAACGGAACATGGTTTCTTGCAGTGTTGATGGACCACCGCGAACAAACGTCCAATCTTCACGGACTTCAACGTCTTTGACGACGATGTCGTGACTGCCTGTACCGGCAAGACCAGAGACATCCCAGTTCTTCTCAATGTGCGCCGCGCCTTGAGGTAACACAGCCATACGAGGCAAGCCCAATTTGTCACCTTCTTTCGGAGCGATACCAACCCCAAGCACATCAGCGCCCATGCAACCACTAGAGAATCTCCAGCGACCATTGACGATAAATCCATGTTCAGTTTGATCCGCCGCTTGCGCAGGGAAAATACCACCAGCGAATACAATGTCTGGCGTGTCGTTATAAAGGGTTTGCAACGTTTCCTCTGGTAACGCGGATAAATACACCACCCCCATCCCGAAGCTAGCCACCCACCCCGCCGAGCCATCCGCTTGGGAGATGGTTTCGATCACTTGGCAAAATTGAGAGGCCGTTAATTCATTACCACCTAGGCGCTGAGGCACTAAGGCGCGGTAAATACCGAACTCACGAAAACGTTCGATCACGTCAGGGCTGATAAATTGTTGTTGGTCGAATTCGCCAGAACGCGCACGTTCACGAATTTCATCCAAAAACACCTTAAAGTCAGCGCTTGATAACGCATCAAATGCTGATGGAGGTGTGGTTAACAACGGTGTTGCTAGAGAGTTCTGTTGAATCATCTTGGTGTCCTCATCAATGAGTTTATCTATCCAGTCATTGGGGGTGACTGCTGCACTCAGACTCCTTCCAACTTAGGTGGCATATTCCATGTCACATCCAAGCGATAGAGTGCAGTCGATGACACCTTGTGTCTGACTGAATGGGTCACATCCTGTACAAAGCACGTGTTAAGAAAACGTGAGCTTTTATTTAAAATGGAATGAATTTAGTTGAATTGTCAATTAAATTTTCAATTATTTTTAGTTTATTTTTTATGCACAAAAATGATGCTAAAAATTTGTTAATTGCACCAATTTTAGTCACACGCCTTTTCTAGGCTACAACGATAATCGCCCTAACAATCAAAATTAAATTATTGAATTATATTTATTTTATAATTTAACAAAAGCAAAACACCACAAACAAACTGGAAACAATCATTAACACGAACAAAGTATAAAAATTGCAATATTCAAAAAATTTTTTCACTATTTTTTAATGTTAAAAAATGACTTTTTTAATAACATTTGAACGTTATGCAACACCATGTATTACGCGGGTTTCACGCTCATTTGGTCGCACAAAAAAACAGCACCATTTCTCCGGTTTTTTCAGCTCATATCCAAATGTCCAACTTGATGCACCAACAAGATGTGGCACACAACGTGCACGATAAACCACCAATGTCATAAAGTCGGGCCAACTCAAATCGCCCATTGGTGATCAACCAAAAGGTTTGAGTTGAACAGGATGTATGCCCATTTCCAATGAACGGAGATCGTTATGCTTACGAGAAAATCGTTGCTATCCCTCGCTATCGGTACATCACTGCTAGCAAGTTCTTATTCCAGCTTTGCCGAGATTAAAATTGGGGTGGTCACGTCGAGTACAGGCCCTATTGCACTCGTCGGAATTCCACAGAAAAACTCTATCGATTTACTACCCAAATCGGTGGCGGGCGAAAAAATTACCTACCTGCCTTTAGATGATGGCAGCGACCCTACCGCGACAGTGAAAGCGTTCAAGAAACTCATCAGTGAAGAACATGTCGACGCCATCATTGGCCCAAGTGGCTCTGGCAATGCAATGGGCGTGATTCAATTTGCGGCTGAGTCGAAAACGCCTATGTTGGCGCCAGTAGGCACCGCAGCCGTGGTATTGCCCATGAACGAGCAGAAGAAATGGGTGTTTAAGACCACCCAAAATGATGACTTAATTGCATCAGCGCTCGTGGATCAAATGAAAGCTTCCGGCATCAAAACACTCGGGATGATCGGCACTGCGGATACCTACGGGGAAAACTGGTCCAAAGTCATGAAAGGCCTAACCGAGAAGGCAGGAATCAAAATCGTCGCCGATGAACACTTCCAACGTCAAGACACCTCGATCACCGGACAAGCACTCAAAGTGTTAATGGCCAATCCAGATGCAACTCTTATCGCCGCACCAGGCAGCTCTTCAGTGATGCCTGAAACAACGTTGAAAGAACAAGGCTATACCGGTCAGATGTATCAAACTCATGGCGCAGCTTTGGATTCCTTCTTGAAGTTAGGTGGTAAAGAAGTTAACGGAACCATTCTTGCTGCGAGCCTCATGTTGGTTTTGGATCAAGTTCCAGACAGCCCAGAAAAGCAAGTCGCGCAAAAATATGTCGATGCGTACAAAGCCAAATATCAAGTGACGCCACCTACGTTTGGTAGCAACGTTTATGACGCGGGATTACTGCTACAAAACGCAATTCCTACTGCACTGAAAACCGCAAAACCGGGGACGGAAGCCTTTCGCGTTGCGCTGCGCACAGCGTTAGAAAACACCAAAAATCTACCGGGTACGCAAGGGGTATATAACATGAGCCCAGCAGACCACAGCGGTTTTGATGAACGTGGCCGAGAATTGATTCAAGTGAAAAATGATCACTGGGTCCTGCTGAAATAATACGTCGCAAAGACACCAGCAACCGAGTTGAGTGAGCACAGGAACGCTCAATCCATTGTACTCTTAAAACCCACACTGAATGAACAATAACAGAAGGATGCGTGCAATCCACGACATCCTCAACACTGAAGTGCACTACTTCAGCGTCACACTTCAAGGAAGATACCGAGGAAATCAGGCGTATGAATTTTCAGATTGCTGTACTGCTCGGACAAGATGGAATAACCAATGGCGCGATCTACGCGTTACTCGCAATGTCGATCTTACTGGTTTTTACCGTCACCCGAGTTTTACTTATCCCATTAGGGGAGTTTGTCACCTATGGCGCACTCACCATGGCGATGATTCAAGCCAATAACACACCAATGACGGTTTGGTTATTGGTGACCTTTACTGTGATTACTTGTGTGATGGAGCTCTACACTATGAAATCACAAGGATTTAACCCCAAAGCACTGCCTTTCATGGTGGTCAAGTTATCGTACGCCGGCTTAATGCTGCTTGGCGCTTACACTCTGCCGCTCGCCAATATGCCAATGTTTATCCAAGGCGTTTTGACTCTGGGGCTGATTGTTCCGCTAGGGCCGATGATTTATCGCGTCTGTTTTCAGCCGCTGGCTTCTGCTCCCTCACTGGTATTGCTGATTGTTTCTATTGCGCTGCATGTGGCGATGGTTGGGGTTGGACTGCTAATGTTTGGTCCCGAAGGTGCCCGCACCGAACCGTTCTCCAGCAGTGTATTTCGCCTAGGTAATATCATGCTTAAAAGCCAAACCCTTTGGGTTATCGCGGCGTCACTTTGTTTGATTGTAATGCTGTTTATCGCCTTTGATCGCACCTTGTATGGCAAAGCGTTAAAAGCGACAGCGATTAACCGCACTGGCGCACGATTGATTGGCATTTCTCCTGATTTTGCTGGCAAAGCCACGTTTGGGTTAGCCACCTTTATTGGCGTTGCTTCCGGCATCCTTATCGCTCCAATTACCACTCTTTATTACGACTCCGGTTTCGTGATTAGCCTGAAAGGATTCGTTGGCGCCATCATTGGCGGCTTAGTCAGTTACCCACTGGCGGCCTTTGGATCAATTGCCGTTGGCTTGGTCGAAGCCTTATCGATGTTTTGGGCAAGTAACTACAAAGAAATCATCGTGTTTATGTTGATTATTCCGTTCTTAGTTTGGCGCTCAATGCACGGCCAACAACTCGAGGAGAACGACGGATGAAATTGCGTTTAATCATTGGCACCTTATTGGTTGTCGCTATTGTAGCGCCGCTGGCGCTGCCAAGTTATCAAGTCACGCTGTTGAACTACATCGGTCTTTATAGCTTAGTCGTATTGGGTTTAGTGCTACTCACTGGAGTAGCGGGCATGACAAGCTTTGGCCAAGCAGCCTTTGTTGGCTTGGGCGCGTATACCACCGCTTACCTGACCACCAGCGAGCAATTACCCGCTTGGCTTTCATGGACAGCGGGATCACCATGGATCGCTCTGATCGTCGGTTTGGTTCTAACTGCGGTTGTGGCACTACTCATTGGTAGCATCACATTAAAACTCTCTGGGCACTATTTACCTCTCGGTACGATTGCTTGGGGCATATCCCTCTATTACCTATTCGGTACGTTACCTGCCATGGGCGGCCACACCGGGCTTAGCGGTATTCCATCCCTAACCCTGTTTGGCATCAGTTTGAAAAGCAGTGAAGATATGTTTTATCTGATCTGGGCCCTGCTGCTGGCGGCTGTACTAATTACCGCTAACTTGCTTAACTCCCGTGAAGGTCGCGCTATTCGTGCTTTGAAAAATGGTCAGCTGATGGCTGAATCCATGGGTATTAATACCTTTCGCTCGAAAATGATTATCTTCTTAATCTCTGCCCTGTTCGCAGCAACGTCTGGCTGGCTCTACGCGCATATGCAACGTTTCGTGAACCCTACACCATTTGGATTAGGCATGGGGATAGACTATTTATTTATGGCTCTCGTGGGCGGTGTAGGTCATGTTTGGGGCGCGATTTTAGGTGCAGGCATTCTCACCATGCTCAAACAATGGCTGCAAGATTGGTTGCCAAGTATTTTGGGCAGTGATGGTCAATATGAAACCATTATTCTTGGTTTATTGATTGTACTCTTGATGCAAAAAAGCCCCGAAGGGCTCTGGCCAAATCTGCTCAAACGCTTACCTGCAAGCTGGAAACCACACACCAAAAAAGCTCAGCCTACCGCCAAAACAGATTTATCCAACGCCGCGCCTCTAGATAAACGCTCACTGCCAACCAAAGGCACCAAGGTCCTCGAAGCGAAGAACATCACCCGTCGCTTTGGTGGCTTAGTCGCAAACAACCAAGTGAGTTTCACCCTTTATTCTGGCGAAGTATTGGCCTTAATCGGCCCGAATGGCGCAGGCAAAAGCACTATGTTTAATCAGCTTTCTGCGGTCGATACGCCAAGCGATGGTGACGTGTATTTTCTTGGTGAAAGCCTCAAAGGAAAAACAGCTCGTGAAGTCTCCCATATGGGGATGAGCCGTACCTTCCAGCACGTCAAACTGATTCCAAGCATGACGGTACTAGAAAACGTGGCTCTCGGTGCGCACCAACGCGGACAAAAAGGCGTATTAAGTGCTGCATTTCACTCTGAACGGCAAGAAGAACAGCAGATTTTAGCCGAAGCCAAATACCAACTTGAACGAGTCGGGTTAGGTGAATACCTCTACCACGAAGCGGGTAGTTTAGCCCTTGGCCAGCAACGGATTTTGGAAATTGCACGGGCGCTATGTAGCGACCCATGCGTGCTGCTGCTCGATGAACCAGCTGCGGGGCTGCGCTTGCAAGAGAAACAAGCACTGAGTGAATTGCTTAATAAACTGCGCCAAGAAGGCATGGCGATTTTACTGGTCGAACACGATATGGATTTTGTGATGAATTTGGTCGATCGCATTGTGGTGATGGAGTTTGGCGAAAAAATCGCAGAAGGATTACCTGAAGAGATTCAAACCAACCCTGCCGTTTTAGAAGCTTACTTAGGAGGTGCCGCATGAGCCTAGTTACTCCACTCAACACTCAACCGGCCTTATTAAGCGTATCGGATTTATGCGTTTCGTATGGCCAAGTGGATGCGTTGCACAATATCGATTTGTCACTCAAAAAAGGCCAATTGGTGACGGTGATTGGCCCTAACGGCGCAGGTAAAACCACCCTACTTTCCGCCATTATGGGCATGCTCCCGTCGCGCGGCACGATTCGCTTTGACGGCGAGAATCATGGTCATGCATCCGTAGAAGGGTTAGTCAGCAAAGGCCTTGGCCTCGTACCTGAAAAACGCGAACTGTTTTCCTCGATGGCCGTGGAAGACAACCTCAAACTCGGCGCGTTTCTGCGTTATCGCAAAGGGGATGGCAGCTACAAAATCACTCTGGAAGAGATCTACAGCTTGTTTCCTCGATTATGGGAACGCCGCCACCAACAAGCGGGCACTTTATCGGGTGGTGAACGACAAATGCTCGCGATTGGTCGTGCCATGATGAGCCAACCTAAGTTATTGATGCTCGATGAGCCTAGCTTAGGTTTAGCACCACTGATTACTCGCGAGATATTCAAAATATTTAACGATTTACGCAATCAAGGCGTATCGATTTTGCTGGTCGAGCAAAACGCTCGTGCTGCGTTAAATGTCGCGGACTACGCCTACGTTCTAGAAGGGGGCAAAGCCTCATTGCAAGGCCCAGCCCATGAACTCGCCAACGATTCACGCGTGATTGATGCTTACTTGGGTATTGCCAGTAAACACCAAGAACGCTTAACCGGTTAATCCCCTACTCGCATTATCCGATTAACCCATACTTTATCGAGCACGGTTGGTCTTCGTGCTCCTACATCACACATCTACATAACAAGGAAGATACGATGAGTAATGTCACACGCCCTGAACATATTTCTCAAGCTGAATGGGATCTACGCATTAAACTCGCTTATTGCTACCATTTGGTCGACTTTTTTGGTTGGACCGAAACCATCTTTAACCATATTTCTGCTCGCCGCCCTGAAGTGGAAGGAGAATATCTCGTGAATCCATTCGGTTTAAACTACACCGAAATCACGCCAGCTAATCTCATCAAAGTGGATGTAAACGGTAATAAACTCGACGACTCACCATACGATGGTAACCCTGCAGGTTTTGCACTGCATGGTGCTATTCATGGGGCTCGCGAAGACGTTCACTGTGTCATTCACACCCATACCAATGAAGTCTCTGCCGTAGCAATGAAAGAAGATGGTTTCTCGCACGATAACTTTTATGGAGCACAGCTCTATGGTCGCGTCGGCTATCACACCTTTGAAGGGATCACGCTATTTGCTGAAGAAAAATCTCGTATGTTGGCTAGCCTGGGGGATAAACACGTTTTAGTCCTGCGTAACCATGGTATTGCCGTAGGTGAATACGATATTGAACGTTGTATGTTCCTACTTTGGACAGTGCAACGCGCAGCAGAAATCCAACTTGCCGCCGGTGCGATGGGCGGCAAAGATGTCATTCTTCCTGAAGCGATTGGCGAAAAATGCGCGGGATTAACCAAAATGCTGGTGGACGAAAGTGGCTTTGCGGATAAATGGTTTGCCGCCATGGTACGTAAAATGGAAGCAGAACGGGGCGCCTGCTGGTAAGCTCCAACACCATTAAACAGTATATAATCGCGTAATATATCTTCTCTGGAGTGATTCTGCGTTACGTACCACTCTGGAGGAGTTTTGTTCGCTTAGCGACCTGGTTTTGTGTATTATTTTGACCGGTTTCAACGCTGTTGATACGACATTACGGATCACGATATTTTACAAGGCTGTTTAATGACTCAAAAACCTCGTCTGCCAAGAAGTCAGCGCTACAATCCGTCTAGTGACGATTTTCATAAAGAAGACTTTCCTTTTTACTGGCTTGCTCAAGTTCATGGTCGCTACTCACAAGCGATGGAAAAAGCGCTTAAAAAAGTAAACCTAGATATTCCTCGCTGGCGCATTCTCGCCACTTTGAACCAAGAAGGTCATTGCAGCATTTCTCAAATCGCAATGCATTCCATTGCCAAGCTTCCTACCGTAACAAAAATCGTGCAACGCATGAAAGATGAAGGCTTAGTCGAAAGCCAAATCAGCAGCGACGATGGCCGAGTGACTGAAGTGATGATCACTGAAAAAGGCATCCACGCTCTCAACGAAATCCAAGATACCACCGCCCCACTATTCAAACAAAGCTTCAAAGGCATGACAGAAGCACAAATCAAACGCTTAAATAAATTGCTCGAACAGCTGTTTCATAATTTGCCGGAGTAGATATCCCCAAATAGCACCGCGTTAGCAACTTTAGGTCTAATAGTGATAAAATCTTCGCATCAGAATTAACGAGTAACTCTATGTTTATCCATCATGTTAACGGCATCGACTGGCTGGTGATTACCGCCTTCGAAGAGCTAAAACCTTTATTTATCGAAGATGCCGGTGCGATCCCTTCATGCTTCTCTATCACCAGCGAATTGAGTCTGATCGATCAAGCCAAGCGCACTTATGGATATTTGCCTGCTCTCAGCGGCATAATCACTGACACCGGAACGTTCCAAAGCCAACAACTCGAAGAAGATTTGAACCCACAACTGGCCTGCTTAGTTGAAGGCCGTGGCCGGATATTTATCTATCACGGCGGCTATGTCGCGTTTGTCGATGATGAGCAGACATTTATTACCCGCATGAACTGACATAGTTCAGGCCAATTGAGTAGAGCATGAGATATTTAGTGTAAATAAAGTTACTGTAAAAAAAATTACAGTAACTTTTTTTACACTAATTAAAACCATAAGGCAGTCTTCCGGTATTAAAGATTGTCGATTTTTACTAGCTGCCAATTTCGAATATTGATTCTGCTAGGTTTGAATACTCCAACACCAGCCAACAAAAAAAGCACACAGTGGATGCCATCTGTGTGCTTTGTTTTAGAGATATTGTGTTTGCGAAAATCGCTAGGTTTTGATTAGTTAACGCTTACATCAAAACCGGTGAAGTATTTCTTAGCAAGACGAGTAACGGTGCCGTCGTCTTGGACTTCTTTGATAGCTTTGTTGAGTTTTGCTTTTAGCTCATCGCTGCCTTTACGCAAACCAAAACCGATGCCGCTACCAAGGATTTTTTCATCGTTCAGTGCACCGCCAACGAACTCGTAATCTTTACCTGCTGGTTTACTTAGAAAACCAGATTGACCCGCAGCAGCCATAACCAGTGTGCCATCAACACGGCCCATTGCCATGTCTGAGTACACCATGTTTTGGTCTTTATAAGCGGTGATAGTCACGCCTTTTGGTTCCCAGTGAGCTTTGGCATACACTTCTTGGATTGAACCTTGTAAAACACCGATGTTTTTACCACGTAGTGATTCTGCGGTTGGTTTTAAGTTTTGACCTTTACGCGCAATCAGCTGAGTAGGAATACGGTAGATTGGGTTTGTAAAATCAATCGCTTTACCACGTTTTTCTGTGATGTTCATTGCGGAGTTGATTACATCAAATTTTTTCGCATTCAACGCTGGAATCAATGAGTCAAAGCTGTTTTCTTTCCAAACACATTTTTCATTCATGCGCTCACAAATCGCTTTACCTAATTCAATATCAAAACCGACCAATTGGCCTTGAGCATTTTTACTTTCAAACGGTGGATATTCAGCTTCCAAGCCATAACGCAGCGTGGCAGCAAAAGAAGAAGTCGTTGCCAACAAGCCTAGAGCAAGCATCACTAAACGTGCTTTTTTCATAAGTATTCCCTTGATATCAATAATGATAAAAATTAATAAAATATCCGGTTTTTTAATGCCGGTAATTGTTGTCGACTTTGATTTAATACGGCGAAATCAATGTCTGCTTTTATAACACCTTCACCGTCTTCTTGTACTGCCAATACTTTGCCCCATGGGTCAATGATCATGCTATGACCAAAGGTTTGATTGCCATTTGGATGAAAACCCGTTTGGGCTGCAGCAATCACAAAGCATTGGTTTTCAATAGCGCGAGTGCGTAATAACAGTTCCCAGTGTGCCTCACCTGTGGTGTAGGTAAAAGCAGCAGGAACCGTGATCAGTTCATACCCAGACTGGTGTCGATAAAGCTCTGGAAAGCGTAAATCGTAACACACAGAGGGTCTGACTTTAGCAAAAGGTAATTCAAACGTTTGAATCTCTTTGCCCGCAAGCAGCGTATCCGACTCTTTGTAACTTTCTTGGCCGTTATCGAAGCCAAAGAGGTGTACTTTGTCGTAACGTCCAACCTGCTCTCCTTGAGGATTAAACAGTAAGTTGGCGTTATAGATTTTGTCTGACGTTGAGCTTAAAAGAGGCACAGTACCTGCAGATAACCATACCTGTGCTTCTTTTGCTATTGCTTGTAACTCTTTTTGAATAGGACCTAGTTCTGCTAACTCTGCATGGCTCAAGCGCTCTTCATCACTTGCGCCAACAAAGCAGAAGTATTCGGGCAATACCACAAACTGACAACCTTGTGATGCCGCCTCAAGCACCCACATACGTGCGCGTGCAAGATTCTGCTCAACCTGATCGCCACTGTTCATTTGAATGGCTGCTACCGATACTTTCATGAAGCGTTATCCCTAATCAAATCGAGCCTGACAAAGCGCAGCTGCGCCAGACTTAATCGTTGCGTCGTCTTTTGCGAATGAAAGACGAATCATTTTATTATCAGTGCTATCAGTGTAAAACGCTGATAGCGGGATAGTTGCCACACCTTGTTCTTTTATGAGTCGGGTGACAACATCACTGTCTTTCTCTTGGCTAAGATGGCCATAGCTGGCCAACAAGAAGAAAGAACCACTGCTAGGTATAATGTGAAACGGACTGTCTGCCAAAGACTCTATCATCAGATCGCGTTTATGCTGATAAAACTGACCGAGGTGAAGATAAGTCTGGGGATCTTTCATGTATTCAGCAAACGCATATTGCATCGGGGTATCGGCAGCAAACATTAAGAATTGGTACACTTTCACCACTTCATCCATCAACCCTTGCGGTGCAACGCAGTAACCTACACGCCAGCCAGTGACGTGAAACGTTTTACCAAACGAAGAGATAATGACACTGCGTGCAGCCAGTTCTTCATGACTAGCCATACCACAGTGAGGTTGCTGATCGAAAACGATGTGTTCGTATACTTCATCAGAAAGAATCGCGATATCCGTGTTTCTGGTAATTGCAGCAAGCTCATCAAGATCTTGTTTTGATAACACCTGACCCGTTGGGTTATGCGGTGTATTTATGATGATCATTTTGGTCTTGCTACTGATGGTCGCTCTTACTTCATCCCAATTTATTTTAAATTCTGGTGCAACCAGTTTGAGTGGGATTGGCGTCGCCCCCTGTAGACGCACAATAGGTGCGTAACTATCAAAAGACGGCTCGAAATAAATCACTTCATCACCAGGATGAACTAAAGCAGAGATGGTTGAGTAAATCGCTTGGCTTGCACTTGCAGTGACCAATACTTCACTGTCTACGTCATAACAACGCCCGTAAACATTCTGTACTTTTTCTGCAATACGTTGGCGCAGCAGCTCATAACCCGTCATAACAGCATACTGGTTATGATTGTTTTCCATAGCTCGCGTTACCCCTTTGATTAACTCTGAATCACAAGCAAAATTAGGAGCGCCCTGTGAAAGATTAATCGCATCGTGACGACGAGATAACTCACCAATAACAGAAAATATAGTGGTACCGACGTTATCCAGTTTAGTGCGCGATGTTACGGGTGTTTGAATCATGAAAACCTCTTAACAATAACCATCATCTGATAGTTCAGAATGGGATAATTTACCGTGTTCACCGTTGTCACGAGTAACGAAATCTTGTCATAATAGGCATGAGAAAAACACATAGCTGGTGAAATGACCATGTCACGACGAACTCCTCCCTTTAATGCTCTCTATGCTTTTGTTATTACGGCAAAACATTTGAACTTCACCCATGCAGCTAACGAACTGTGTGTGACGCAAGGTGCGGTGAGTCGCCAAATTGCCACCTTAGAAGAGTATTTGGGCTTTACGGTATTTCATCGGCATGCGCGTGGTTTATCTTTGACAACGCAAGGGCAAGAGATTTTACCTGAGTTACAAAAGGCTTATGAGCGCTTACTCGCAGTGACCGAAAAGGCGTGCATGCAGCGCAGTGAAATTCGCCTCAAAGCACCAACTTGCTCAATGCGCTGGCTAGTACCAAAACTCATGGCTTTCCAAAATGAGAAACCACATATTCATGTTTCTCTGACCACAACGACTGATCACGATGTGAATTTTCGTACCGAGAATTTTGATGCGGGCATTGTGTTTCGTACTGCTCATGGAGAGCAAGGTCATGCGGTAAAATTATTTGATGAGTCAATCGGCCCTGTGATAGCGCCACATATTGTGCCAGCAGGACGTTCGATTAACTTAGATGACTATACGCTCCTTCACCCGACTCAAGATCAAACGGATTGGTCGTTATGGTTTAAAGAAACCCAACATGAAAAGCCACAATCTCATAAACATCAATACTTTACGACCATGGATTTAGCGATCAGTGCAGCGGTGCAAGGCTTTGGTATCGCGATGGCCGATGTTCATCTTGTGGCGGATGACATTCGGATGAAACGCTTAATTGCTCCGTTCGATACGCAAATAAAAACCGGTGCCAGCTATTATCTGGTACACCGGTCTTCTCATCAATCATCACAAGTACTAGATGAATTTATTGAATGGTTTCAAAGTGATGAAGCAAGTTTAGACACATGATGCATTGCTGCAATAGTTTGCTCAGTTGACACACTCATTGGCATGTTATCCATGTCGCTGGTTGCAACGGCAGCGGCACACACTTGAGTAAGTTCTTCTTCAGTAAGATCAGCAATTTCATTTAGTGTCACTGGCACACCACATTTTTTAGCCAGTTTGATTTCTTCAATGATCTCTTCGTCTGAGCGTTCTTCTAGTGAAAGTAAACACAGGTTACCAAAGCCCACCAATAGACCATGACCAAAGTGGCGCGTTTTATCAATCACAGTGAAACCATCATAGATCGCATGAGCGGCAGCAACGTGATCGCCTACTCCCATCGTTGATGTTAGAGCCGCAAAAATAAAGATGGCATCCATCACTTGCTCTAAAGCAAATCCCGCTTCTTTACGATTGACTTCAGCGACCGCTTCTTCGCCATATTTCGCAATCACATCGTAACACAATTTGCCGTTACTGAAAGCAGACATGTTCAAGCTACAATCAGGGGCTTTTGATGCAATGGCGCGGAATTCATAAAGCTTCGCTAACGTATCGCCAAGACCCGCCGATAACCAACGCACAGGAGCATCAGCAATCAGTTCGCTATCTAATACAACAAATTCTGGCGCGTTACTTAACATGTAAATGTAATCGTAATGGCCATTATCGTGATATACCACAGAGACTGATGAGTTAGCTGCGCAGGTTGCGGCAATCGTTGGAATGGTTGCGGCTGGGCAACCTACACTTTCCGCTACTGCTTTGCCCATATCGATCGCTTTACCACCACCCACACCGATGATGACATCCGCTTTAAAATCACGCGCTTTCGCTGTCAGTTGATCAATATTGGTTTGTGATACTTCGCCGCCATGCCAATGCTGTTCAACCACAAAGTTGTGTTCAGAATGTTGCGCTAGGCATAAATCAAATTTAGGCATAAAGCTTGAGAGTGCACGCTCACCACCAATGATAAATAGGCGTTGACCACGTGTAGCAACCGCAGGCAAAAAATCGTTCAAGGCACCTTTACCACGCAATACATGGGCAGTAAAAGGCAATTTCATTGTTGTGTATGACATTTATTATATTCTCAATTTATTCGTGGTTAATTTACTGCTGGGCGGTGCTGCTTGATGATCTCACAGCTTTGCGTCATCAACGCTTGTTCTTCTTGAGTTAAGTTAAGCTCAAGGATAGTTTGCACGCCATCTTTGCCGATAACACAAGGAGTGCTTGCATACACATCACTTTGGCCATATTGACCTTTTAACATGGTAGAGCAAGGGAGAACACGCGCATCATCATGGAAAATAGCGTCAATCAATTCACAAGCTGCGGTACTGATACCAAATTCAGTAGCTAATTTGCCTCGATAGATATCCCATCCGGCACCAATCACTTCTTTTTGCAACGCAGCGAAATCTAGCCCTTCAAAACGACCAGAACCATCTTGCAAGCATTCTTCAAGTGATACTCCCATAAAAGAAATATGACTTTTTGCGACAAATTGACTATTGCCGTGTTCACCTAAGCAATACGCTTGAATATAACGAGGAGAGATGCCCGTTTCTCGAGACAATGCAGCTCTTAAACGTGCAGAATCAATCAATGTACCGGTACCAATCACAGACAACCCCGTTAACGCATGCATGTATTGGGCAATCACATCACATGGATTGGTTATGGAAATCACAATACCATTGAACTGAGTGGCTTTAAGCTTAGCCGCGACATCGCTAACGATACTAAGGTTATTATCCAACTCTAACAAACGTTCTTCTTCTACAATTGGACCGCTGGCACTTATCACCACAATGTCGGCATCATCCAAATCGGCATAATCACCACATGTTACGGTTAAACGGTGCGCACCAAATGCTGCACAGTCTCGCAAATCAATGCGATGACTCTCAGCTTTTTGTACATCGGTATCAATCAAAACCAATTCATCACAAAGTCCTTTCGTAACAAGGTGACTCGCAACGTGAGAACCAACACGCCCTACCCCAATCACTGCTACTTTTCTGGTTTTGATACTCATATTCTTTCCCTGCCTTATATATACAGTTGTACGGCAACTTAGATGATCACTCTCTGGCTGAGTAGCGAATTGTTATCATAGTAGCCATGAGAAAAAGTCAGACCTACCTCAACGGCTTGAAGTAGGTACAAAAAAGCCTGACAACATGGTCAGGCTTTTAGAGAAACAGCTGTCGGCAATATCGATTGTATTACTTCAGCGCCCCTGATAGGAATTGTTGTAAACGTTCACTTTTCGGATTGACGAGCACATCATCAGGATTGCCTTGCTCTTCAATCTTACCTTGGTGTAAGAAAACAACGTGGTTCGATACGTGACGCGCGAAACCCATTTCGTGAGTCACAACAACCATGGTTTTTCCTTCTTCCGCTAATTGCTGCATAATTTTTAGTACTTCACCCACAAGCTCAGGATCAAGTGCTGATGTTGGTTCGTCAAACAGTAGTACTTCAGGCTCCATCGTCAACGCGCGAGCAATCGATACACGTTGTTGTTGACCACCAGAAAGTTGTGCTGGGTATTTTTGGCGAGCGTCTTTATCAATACCAACCTTATCTAAATAGGCTTCGGCACGCTTAATTGCTTCGGCTTTTGGCATTTTTAATACATTAACCGGAGCAGCAATTACGTTCTCTAACACTGTCATGTGTTCCCATAGATTGAAGTGTTGGAACACCATAGTCAACTGTGTGCGTAACTTTTGTAGCTCTTTGTTGTTAATGACTTTTAGCTCACCATTGCTGTCCTTCTCCATTTTGATTTCTTCACCATTCACAAAGATCTCGCCTTTGTATGGTTTTTCTAAGAAATTCAAACAACGTAGGAAGGTACTTTTACCTGAACCAGACGAACCAATAATACTGATCACATCGCCCGCTTTCGCTTCTAAAGAAACGCCTTTCAGTACTTCGTGATTACCATATTTTTTATGCAGACCGTTTACGGCAAGTTTTGTGTTATTCATCATGGGCCTCACTATGCATTCTGTGACGAGGGAGCTAAATGCTTCAACCAGCGTTTTTCTGCTCGTTTAAACAAGCTAATTAAAATTAGAGAAATCATTAAATAGATAACCGCAGCAATACCAAATGCGTGGAATGGCATGTAGGTTGCGGCGTTAACATCACGAGCTACTTTTAGAATATCTGGAACAGTTGCAGCGAACGCCAGAGATGTCGAGTGAAGCATCATGATCACTTCGTTACTATAGGCAGGCATTGCGCGGCGTAGCGCTGATGGAATAATGATTTTTGTATACATCGACCAGGTGCTAAAACCGTAAGCACGCGCAGCTTCTACTTCACCCGCTTTGGTTTCACGAATCGAACCAGCAAAGATCTCTGTGGTATAAGCACAAGTATTTAAAACCAGCGCTAACAAGGTACAGTTGTAACCACTGCGGAAAAACCAGTTAAGGAACTCACTCGCGCGCACAAAATCCAGCGTGTAAACACCTGTGTAGAAAATCAGAAGTTGCACATACAGTGGCGTACCACGAAAGACATACGAGAAAATCCATACAGGTACAGAAATCACTTTGTATTTAGAAACGCGTGCAACAGAAAGTGGAATCGAGATACAAAAACCGATCGATACGGATAGAACCAGTAACCATAACGTAACCGCAACACCACTCCATTTGTATCCATCAGTCCACAGGAAGGCTATTCCATATTGTTGAAGAATATCGATCATAACTGCGCCTTCTTATGTCCAGTTGAAAATACTTTAGCTAACCACCAGAACACAACGTTGGATACAGTAGTAAACAGCAAATACAACACACCCGCTACGCAGGTAAAGAAAAAGAAGTGATAGGTCCCTTTACCAGCATCTTGGGTGACTTTAACAATATCAATTAAACCGATAATCGACACCAAGGCAGTCGCTTTCATGGTAACCAACCAGTTATTGGATAAGCCGGGCAACGCAAAGCGCATCATTTGTGGGAAGATAATTTTGATAAAGACTTGCCACGGAGTGAAACCGTAAGCAACACCCGCTTCGATCTGACCTTTAGAAACAGTCATAAATGCGCCGCGGAAGGTTTCAGTGAAATATGCACCGTAAATAAAACCGATGGTGATCACGCCGGCGGAGAATGGGTCAATGTCTATTTGATCCCAACCAAGCGATTCTGTCACGCTATTCAATGCCATCTGCAGGCCATAAAAAATCACCAACATTAATACCAAATCCGGGACTCCGCGGATTAAGGTGGTATAACAATCAGCGATCACGCCTAAAGGCTTTGAACCGAAAAGTTTAGCAATTGCAGAGACAAGCCCCAATACGATCGCAACCACAACAGAAAGCAGTGCGAGTTGAATTGTGACTAATGAACTCTGCCAAATTATGCTTTGATAGTCATGTAATATGCTTACATACTCGTGTAGCATCTGGAAAGCTCCTGACTAAAAAGTGTGTTTCCTCTTGATATACAACCAAGCGCTCAACATCACTAAAAATCGAATAAAAGTGCAATAAATTGCAAAATAGTAATAAGAGACGCAGAGTCTATCACACTTATTTTCAATGATTAAACACTATAAAAAGGTGGATTCTCTATTAATCTGGCATATTCCAGCTGAATATCTATGCATGATATTAAAAATTCACATTAGACTCTGTAACTTAGCTAATGTTTTTCCATAAAAAAGCCGCCAAAAATTTTGGCGGCTAGAATTGCATAAATATTTGATATGTTCGATAGAGTAAGGCATCACTCATTTACCACCTCGACCCTGTATGCAACATAACGCTCAAACAGTATGATGATTTCTCTTGATTTACCTAAAAATTACGACACAACGCCTGTTTACCAAACAAATCGAGTTCGTTAGGCATCACATAAACTTTGTCTAAACCACAGTTAATACGAATGGCTTGCATTGAATGACGAGCATCTGCTGTCGAGTATTGGTGATTAGACACAAAAGTCACAACGCCTCCGCAAATCAAACTCGCCGCTAACACCATCTGAGTAACACCGTAGCGCAGATAAATCCAACGCGGCATATCCGGCCATAAAGATTCACCTTGAGTAAGCTTGCAGTAGTAATCAAAATTCGCAAGCTGAGCACTGAGTAACGATGGGATCACCCAGTAGAATACTAATGGAATGCGAATCCCTAGTAGGTACTCCACTCCAGCCAATAAAGCACACCATATCGCCGTTGCAGAAAACAATACGCCCGCTTTTTCAGTCATACCTTTAAACAGGTAATAAATGAATCCGCCGAAAAATGCCAAGGGATTGAAAGACAGAATATAACGCTCTTTAATACTTAAACTTTTATAAGCAACTGATTTAAAAACGTCATTACGAGGTCGTTCTTGAGCACTGAGTGAATCAAACAGCTCAAAACGTCGTTTCCAAATGTCACTTATTTCAAGACTCATCGAATTGATGATCTGATTATTCATGTTTTACCTAGCCAATTATTTTATATTTTTTGATTCCCGAGTCACTTTGCTCAGGTTTATTTTGAGGAAAGAATTTTCCCATAAGGCTAGGAGAGAATTAACAAAGAATTGAACAAAAAATAGTTAGTCTGGGTAAAGATCACAGTTTATTTTTACATTATTCAGACTTTAACAATAGAAGTTCAGTTATTAAAAAATATCAAGCGGCTACGGGGATGATTATGATACCCAAATAACTCTAAGATAATGTTTTGCGAGATTACTATTCACTCTTATACAAAGTGCTGATTTTAAGATAGAGTAATTCTACATAGAAAATCAACCAAGTAGCACAAGAGAGAATAAAATCCGACCTTTAGTAGATCATCAACAAGCCCATTTATTCGCCCTAACACGGTGAAAGCGAATGCCATTCCTTCAGCTATTGAGCTGCTCTGTGCTCGTTGATGTAGATCTAAATCCTGCATCTTGAGGTCATTTGATTATTGATATAGCCGCTTAACTCAGGAGCTAATGAAAATTAGAAAATATACCGGTTAACAATATTTTCTAAATACTCCTGACGCCCAGACTCTTTCACAGGTTGAATATTATTATCCACTGCATAGCTTGCTAAAGATTCTAATGAGTAATCACCATTTAAGATACCTTTACCCAGAGGCTCATTCCATCCGGCGTAACGTTGAGCTATATTCTTCGCTAATTGATCGTTTTCAATCATGGCAGCAGCTTTTTCCAGTGCGAGAGCCATCGTATCCATACCACCGATATGACCATAGAAAAGATCTTCCGGTGCAATAGATGGACGACGTAAACGAGCATCAAAGTTAAATCCACCCGTTGTTAATCCCCCAGCTTTGAGGATTTCATATAGCACCAAGCTGTTTTCTTCTACGCTGTTAGGAAATTGGTCAGTATCCCATCCTAATTGAGGATCGCCACGGTTAGCGTCAATCGAACCTAGAATTCCCAAAGAAACTGCAGTAGCAACCTCATGTTGGAAACTATGACCAGCAAGAGTGGCATGGTTTGCTTCAATATTGACTTTAATTTCATCTTCTAAACCGAACTGTTTCAAGAACCCATAAACTGCTGAAACATCATAATCGTATTGGTGTTTAGTTGGCTCTTGAGGTTTAGGCTCAATCAAGATAGTGCCTTTGAAACCGATTTTATGCTTATTTTCAACAACCATTTGCATCAAACGTCCCAGCTGTTGACGTTCTTGACGTAAATCAGTATTGAGCAACGTTTCGTATCCTTCACGTCCTCCCCAAAGCACATAATTTTGACCACCTAATGTTTTCGTCGCTTTCATCGCATTAAAAATTTGAGTAGCAGCATAGGCAAAGACTTTAGGATCGGGGTTACTTGCAGCTCCAGCCATATAACGCGGATTTGAGAAAGCATTAGCGGTCCCCCACAACAGTTTCACACCGGTTTGCTCTTGTTTATTCCCTAAAATATCAACCATTTGCGCTAGATTATTCACATATTCACGAACATTAGCCCCTTCAGGAGACACATCAACATCATGGAAACAGTAATAAGGCACATTCAATTTTGAGAAAAATTCAAATGCGACATCAGCTTTGAGATGTGCCAGTTCCATCGCATTACCGGGTTGCATCCAAGGTCGCTCAAATGTTCCTTGTCCAAAAATGTCCACACCTGGCCAAGTGAGACTATGCCAGTATGCTGCAGCAAAACGTAGATGATCTTTCATTGGTTTTCCCAAGATCATTTTGTCTGCATCGTAGTATCGAAATGCGAGTGGGTTGTCGGTATTTTTTCCTTCAAATTGAATAGGTTTCACGTTGGAAAAGAACTCAGTCATGATTTTATCCTCTTATCGTTTTTGTCCTCTGCTAACTATCTTTGTACCTCACAGAAAATTGAACAATTACGATTTTTCACACCAATTTTTCTATATTTATCTTGTGTGAATTAGGACCCAAATTGACGTTTTTTACGTTACACAACCCGATTTATTGTTCGATTTATAGCCACACTCACAATAGCGAAATATCGTAATCATGAAGTCTTTTTAAGTAATTTATAAATTGCTGTGGGTTTCCAGAATAGATAGTGCCCTATAAAAAATAACGAGGTATAAATCATGGAAACTAAACTAAGTGTTATTAGACTAACGCTAGTTGTCGCATTAGGAGGACTGCTGTTCGGCTACGATACAGCCGTTATCTCTGGGGCGACAGAAGCACTACAAAATTACTTTCAGTTAACTTCAACTGAGCTAGGTTTTGCCGCATCCTCGGCTCTTATCGGTTGTGTCATCGGTGCATTAATTTCTGGTGATTCCAGTACGCGTTTTGGCCGTCGAGGAGCACTTTTTATTGCTGCTTTACTGTTCTTAATTTCTGCTATCGGATCTGCGATTCCACAAAACTATTGGACCTTTGTTGTCTATCGCATTATCGGAGGGATTGGTGTTGGGATCGCATCAATGGTATCCCCCATGTATATTGCCGAAGTAGCACCACCAGCCCGTCGAGGTGGTTTGGTCGCGTGTAACCAATTTGCAATAATTTTTGGCATGTTAGTGGTCTATTTTGTCAACTACGGCATCGCACTTATTGGCACTGAGCAATGGCTAAATCATACTGGCTGGCGTTACATGTTCGCCTCTGAAACCATCCCTGCGGGCCTGTTCCTTGTTCTGCTATTTTTTATTCCAGAAACACCTCGTTGGCTCGCAATGAAAGGCCGTGATGAACAAGCTCAAAAGCTATTGCAAGCGCTCAGTCCTGGTGAAAATGTTTCAAACCAATGGCATGAAATTCAAGCTTCTTTAAGTCACAAAGACAAACCGTCAATTGTAGCTGCAGGGATGCTAGGAGTACTCATCATTGGGATTATGTTGAGTGTTTTACAACAAGTTACCGGTATTAACGTCTTCTTGTATTATGCTCCTACTATCTTGAAAGGCTTTAGTTCTTCTTCAATAGATATAGCATTACTGCAAACTATTTTGGTTGGTGCGGTCAACCTGAGCTTTACCGCCGTGGCGATTTTTACCGTGGACAAATTTGGTCGCCGTCCTCTCATGATGATTGGTGCATTTTTAATGGCAATTAGTATGATAGCCATTGGTACTGCTGCATATATGGATGCCATTGGTGGCTACCTTCTCGTGTTTGTGTTGCTCTATATTGCTGCTTTTGCTTTATCTCTTGGCCCTGTTGTTTGGGTACTTTTAGCAGAGATCTTTCCTAACAACATCCGTTCTAAAGCATTATCAATTGCTGTTTTTGCTCAATGGGCTGCAAACTTCTTGGTATCACAAACCTTCCCGATGATGAATGACCATCAAAGCACTATTTATCAGACCTTTAATGGTGGTTTCCCATTCTGGCTTTATGGGATTTTTGGCTTATTTACAGTATTTTTTATTTATCGGTGGGTTCCCGAAACAAAAGGTCGTTCTTTAGAACAACTAGAGCAGCTCTGGCACAAAAAACAACACATTCATGGTGAAGCTGCCCTTCACTAAATTACCTTTCGCTTCTTTGCAGCGATCTACACTCTAGATCGCTGTCAGTTACGTTCAGTTCTATACTCTTTAGGCGTTTGATTAAACGCCTTTTTAAAAACCGAGTACATATATTGTATTGATGGGTAGCCACACACCTCAGCCACATCGGCAATAGTTAGCTCACTACTTGCCAGCAAATAACTCGCTCTATTTAATTTGACTTGATGAATTTCATGATGAATTGAGTGACCTCTTTCTTGTTTAAAACGGGCCTCCAAATTGGTTCGAGAAATACCAATATGATCTAAAACTTGTTCAACCTTTATTCCCTTACAAGCATTTTGACGAATGTAATGCATAGCCTGAACTACATAAGGATCATCAACGCCTTGATAGTCGGAGCTTTGACGTTCATATACCCGAGTAGCAGGGATAAGAATACGAGGAAAAGATTTCCCAACCCATCGCTCTCCTTCAAGCATCTTTTGTAACAACTTTGCAGCTGAATACCCCATGGTTCTGGTCCCTTGACCAACAGAACTAAGGGAAACTCGAGTTAAATATCGAGTCACTTCTTCATTATCAATACCGATTACGGCAATTTTATCTGGCACAACAAGATTAAGTGCATCACAAGCTTGTAATAAATGGCGTGCTCTGGCATCCGTCACAGCGATAATACCGATTGGTGTTGGTAACTGCTGTAACCAATCAGATAATCTATTCATGTCGAATTGCCATGTTTCAGAATTAGTTTCACTACCGCGAAAAATAGAATGGTAATACCCTTCTCTACTAACCAAATTAACGAAGGCTTTTTCTCTTTCACATGCCCAACGCTCCCAAGAATCATGAGGTATTCCATAAAAAGCAAAACGTTGTAAACCTTTTTGCTTAAGGTGAACGAAAGCCGCCTCAATTAAAGATGCATTATCCGTCGCAACATAAGGAACAGCAGGATAATCTTCTAAATTGTCATAGGAACCGCCAATTCCAACGACAGGAATATCAGATTGTGCAAGTAATGTTGCTATGTGAGGATTATCAAAATCGGCAATAACGCCATCTCCTTTCCAATTTTGGAACTGCTTTATATCAGTCGTAAAATCTTCTTGAATAAAAATATTCCAATGACACTGAGATGCTTGCAAATATTCACCAATGCCTTCTATGACCTGACGGTCATAAGCTTTATTGGCATTAAACAATAACGAGATCTGATAGTTCTTATTCATGGCCAACTTTAGCACTCCCTTATTGAAACACAGGATTTTAACAACCGCTGTTCCCTATCAATGTGATCCTTAACTCAGTCGTTAAATCCGTTAATTTGGTTGCTAAAAAACGTAATTGAGGTCATGAATTTACGAGTTAAAATCGAAACAAAAGGATAAAAACTCATAACAAATTTAGTGAAACAAAAGGGGTACAACGATGTATATCGGTATTGATTTAGGCACCTCAGGCGTTAAAAGTATTCTAATGACTGAAGAAGGAGAGGTAGTGCAGTCTGCTACGGTTTCTATGTCTGTCTCTCGTCCACAACCACTTTGGTCAGAACAAGATCCAAATCAATGGTGGAAAGCAACTTGCCAATCTATTCAAGAATTGGGACAAAAGCATTCGTTAACAAACGTAAAAGCTATTGGTTTGTCGGGACAAATGCATGGTGTGACATTACTTGATAGCCACAACAACATCCTACGGCCTGCAATTCTTTGGAACGACGGTCGCTGCGCTAAAGAATGCCAATGGTTGGAAGAAGCCGTTCCCGATAGTAGAGAAATAACCGGCAACTTAATGATGTCTGGATTTAGTGCACCTAAAATTAAGTGGGTACAAAATAGTGAACCGGAAGTATTTACCAAGATTGCTAAGGTTCTGCTACCTAAAGACTATTTACGCTTTCGATTAACCGGACAATATGCATCTGACATGTCTGATGCAGCAGGCACCATGTGGCTCGATATAGATCAAAGAGATTGGAGCGATAAGTTGCTAGCGGCGACCGGATTAAACCGCTCAAATATGCCAAAGCTATATGAAGGTTCTGAGGTGACTGGCACTTTACTTCCTAACGTGGCCCAAGAGCTTGGATTGTCTAAAGTTCCCGTTATAGCTGGTGGTGGTGACAATGCTGCAGGAGCGATCGGAGTAGGTATTATTGAACCAGGACAAGCAATGATATCACTGGGTACTTCTGGGGTTTATTTCGCTGTCAGTAATGGTGTAGTGACCAACCCTGAAGCAGCACTGCACAGCTTTTGTCACGCACTTCCTAACACTTGGCACACAATGTCGGTGATTTTAAGTGCAGCTTCTTGTTTGAATTGGGTAGCTAATCTGATTAATTTCAATGATGTACCAAGTATGATGAAAGAACTTGAACAAAGAAACCCCACCACTGACATTGTATTTTTACCTTACTTATCGGGGGAAAGAACGCCACACAATAATCCTGATGCAAAGGGCGTTTTTTTTGGAATGACTCATACCACTGACCGTTATCAATTAGCACAATCAGTATTAGAAGGTGTCGGATTTGCACTTGCTGATGGCTTAGATGCGATGCATACCAAAGGCAAACATCCTAATGAGATATCTTTAATTGGTGGAGGTGCTCGAAGCCCATATTGGCGCCAGATGTTAGCAAATATCTTTAATCAAACTCTTGTTTACCGTCAAGGTGGTGATGTTGGCCCTGCCTTAGGTGCTGCACGTTTAGCCCAATTAGCACTCGCCACTCCGGGAACTAACACGAGAGATATTTGCCCTCAACCACCAGTATTGGCAGAACATCATCCAGATTTAGAACAACACCAAGGATATGCAGCAAAACGCCAGCTATATAAAGCCTTATACGACCAACTGAAATCCTTATTTTAATCACAACATCAACAAAGGCCTAGCTCATAGAGCTGGCCTTTGTATTAGCTACAGTCAAAGCCATATCAACCGCCTGATTGATCAACGTATTATTACGTATACTTTCGCTTGAGTTTAAATAGGTCACGGTAAAATTCAGCGGGTTGGGCTGCCAATCGGCATTAATGACAGCCAGTTGTCCGTTATCTAATTGCTGCTGAACCACTTCCTTAGGTAAGGAAGCAATCCCTACCCCATTTTCAACCAACTTCAAACTTGCGGATAAAGAAGCGGAAGAATAAAAGCGAATATTGTGAATATTATTCAGCTTAAAATAATGAGCAATTTCATGGTATGGCGATGTATTTCGTCCGTAAGTGATAATTGGCCAACTCACAAAATTACTTACTTTATGTTCTATTTGTTCGGCAATATCAGGACGAGCAACCCAAAACAGTTCATAACTACTGAGCGGTTTATTGACCGCAGATGGCTCATTAACCGGCCCCATCATCATCGCAATATCCAAGTTGCGGGCTAATAAATCTTTGGTTAGGTTAACGGTGGCATCAACTGACAGTTCCACTTCAACTTGAGGTAACAGTTGATGGAACTGTTCCAAAAAATGCGGAATCCAAGTATGAACTAAGGTTTCAGACACTCCTATTTTCAATAAGCCGGAGAGTTCTATCTCTCGATTCGCTTTTTGTAATAAATTCTGACTGCCCGATACGATACTCTCTGCCAATGGCAATAATTCTCGACCTTTCGCCGTTAAAGAGACCTTGCCACCATCGCGGTGAAATAACACGGTATTCAATGAATTCTCTAAATTGACAATCCGGGTCGAAATAGCAGGTTGAGTGGTACATAGCTGTTCAGCTGTTTGGCGAAAACTCCCCAAATTAGCAATACAAACAAACGTTTCCAACTGTTTAAGGTTTAGCATTTAATCTCCCTATTCATGCCAAGACCAATGTGATAAATCGTTATTCAGACACTTCATAAAAAATATTTATCAGAATAACTAAATATTCATTAATAGACATTATCACCATAACCGTTATTTTGTATATAACGAATAAATAAACCAAGGACTGGTTATATGACGATGACAAATGGACTAGCTTCACTTTCTCCCGCCGACGTGCGTGCCTTCATTCGAACCAATGAACATAAAGGTTCTACCAGTGGATTAGCTAAAGGCTATTTACAAGCTAACTTACTGATTCTTCCTGCTGATTGGGCCACTGATTTTCTACTGTTTTGTCAAAAAAACCCGGTCGCTTGTCCACTGATTGGGGTGTCTGAACCTGGTAATCCTTACATTCCAGAGCTTGGCTATGATATCGATGTTAGCCGCGATGTACCGGAATACCATGTGTTCCATGATGGTGAATTTTCCGAAGCAGTAAACGATCTCGGCCAGCACTGGCGTGATGATTTAGTGATTTTTGCTTTAGGCTGCTCATTCTCATTTGAAGATGCCCTGATGCAAGCAGGATTGAAAGTTCGTAACATCGAACAGAAGACCAATGTCTCTATGTATGACACCAATATTGCATGCTTACCTGCAGGGAAATTCTCGGGCAACATGGTGGTCTCAATGCGACCATTTACGCCTAAAGATGCCATTCGAGCGATTCAAGTCACTAGTCGTTTTCCGAAAGCGCATGGAGCCCCTGTTCACTTTGGCTCTCCTGAAACCATTGGCATTAAAGATATTACGCAACCTAATTATGGTGAAGCTGTCGATATTTATGATGGCGAAGTGCCAGTATTTTGGGCTTGCGGCGTGACACCACAAAACGTGGTACGCCACAGTAAGCCACCCTTTTGTATCACTCACTCACCAGGCAAGATGTTAATCACTGATCTATTGAATAATGCACACGCAGTGCTTTAACCTGATAACAACATCTGAAGCAATACAGGAGACAAGGATGAAGATCAATTGCGATATGGGTGAGAGTTTCGGTAACTGGAAAATAGGACATGACAGTGAGGTCATGCCATATATCGATATGGCTAATATCGCTTGTGGTATGCATGCTTCTGACCCAACAGTAATGCTAAATACTGTCCGTTTAGCCAAACAACACGGTGTCACTATTGGCGCTCACCCCGGCTATGCTGATTTGCAAGGCTTTGGCCGCCGAAATATGGCATTGAGCAGTGACGAACTCACTGCCCTATTTATCTATCAAATTGGGGCATTAAAACTCATTTGTGCCAGTGAAGGCGTTCCACTGAGTTATGTAAAACCTCACGGCGCGCTTTATAACACCATGATGAAAGATGACGAACTATTTGAGACGCTATTAAAAACGATGAAATCAGCCGCGCCAGAATTATCACTCGTTGTCATGGCTGTACCTAATCACCAACAGTATCAAGCAACTGCTGAAAAATATGGGATTACCTTGTGGTTTGAAGCGTTTGTAGACCGCGCATACGGTGAAGATGGACGCCTTGTTCCTCGCTCCGTTCCCGGCTCGGCATACGCCGATCTAGACACCATCGGAGCACAAGCACAATCTCTGATTGAACACCAACAAGTGACCACACTCTCTGGTACCGTTATTCCAGTTCGAGCAGATACGCTATGTATTCACGGTGATGGCCCACAAGCACTCCCAACGGCGAAATTATTGGATAGCTTGATTCATCAGGGACAAGCCGTATGCAAATAAACGCCGTTAATGAAAATTCAGTCATTCTCTATTTTGGTGACGTCATTAGCGCTGAAGTTGCCGATGCTATCGGTGCGGCTGTACCTTTAATTCGTGCTGCATTAAATGAACACTTGGTCGATATTGTTCCATCTTACACATCGATCCTCGTGACATTTGATTTAATGGCGATGGATTGCACTGAATGCATTGCCAAGCTGACTCCTGTATTAGCCAATATAACTTCTGCGCAAAGTGATAAAGAACCGTCACGTTTGATTGAAATTCCGGTGTATTACGGAAAAGAAGTAGCACTTGATGCGGATGACGTCTGTGAACATACTGGATTGAATTTTGAAGAAGTGGTACGTCTGCACACCAGTGAGGCATACCGAGTCTATGCAATTGGTTTTACTCCGGGCTTTGCTTACCTCGGTAATACGCCCGCTGAGTTAGAAATTGCCAGGAAGAAAACACCGCGTTTATCGATTCCTAAAGGCAGTGTTGCCCTTGCCGATCGACAAACTGCAATTTATCCAAAAGTCTCGCCGGGTGGATGGCAAGTAATTGGTAAAACGCCAATGGAACTGATTGATTATCAGCGCGCTAATCTGTCTTTGTTTGAGATGGGTGCAAAAGTGATATTTACAGCCATCACTCGAGAAGAGTTTATTGAGCTAGGAGGCTCACTCGACTCGGAGTTAAACCATCGCCACGAGGGCAATTCGGCAAAAAAGCCTCAGCGTGATAAGGAGATCGCCTGATGTTACGTATTCTTTCCCCCGGCCCTTTGAGTCTGCTACAAGATTTAGGCCGTCAGGGTCATCAACATATTGGTGTTAGCCCTGGCGGACCAATGGATGAGCACGCATTCTTATGGGCAAACCGTCTATTAGACAACACGTTAAATGATGCGCAAATCGAAATCACCATGGGACAATTTCGTGCAGAGTTTACCGCAGAGATCACCTTTGCTCTGACTGGCGCAGATATGGGCGCAAAACTCAACGATAAACCCATAGTGCCTTGGCAGAGCTATCACGCCCAGCCCGGAGATACCATTGCTCTTCGAGGCGCACGTTACGGTACACGTTGCTATCTTGCCGTTAAAGGCGGATTTACATCAGATCCTATTTTGCATAGCCGCACCACGGTGGTTCGCGATCAACTTGGTGGATTAGATCAGCATGGCAGTGCTTTAAAGGCTGGCGATGAAGTGCCATACATCACTCAGCAAGATGACGCTCCACTACGCCACGTACCAAGCCAGTTTGTCCCTGAATATGGACCCAATATTGAATTAGAGGTTATTCCAAGTTATCAGTTCGATCGCTTTGCTCCAGAACAACGTGAGCGATTCTTTAATCATGACTATACCGTGACAACCAACTGCGATCGTATGGGATATCGTTTATCTGGCGAGTCCATTCAATGCCAAGAACAGAAACTAATATCAGAAGGTATTGCACTCGGCGCGATTCAAATTCCAGCGGATGGGCAACCCATTGTTTTGATGCGCGATAGACAAACCATTGGCGGGTATCCAAAAATGGGCTGCGTCTGCGCCAAAGATTTAAGTAAACTCGCCCAAAGCCAACCCGGTACTACCGTGCGCTTTGTGGAAAAGAGCTTAGAGCAAGCGACTCAAGAACGCCGTTTGGAACTGCAGTTCTTCAATCATTATGTGAGTCGAAACCAACGCACAACGGTTTAAAGACGTGCACACCTTTCTCTTTATTTAGAAGTGAAAGAGATGGATTTTGTCGTTCAATGATTCAGAGTTTGAAACGATTTCACTCTGAAAAGAACCCCAAGAGCCCTTGTCACAGGATCGTGACAAGCACAATACAGGAGTTGATACTATGTCCTCAGAAAGAGTCATTACGCAAACGAGCGTCGGTTCTCAAACCAAGAGTAAATCTGGTTTTGATTGGTCGCTTATCATGGGTGCCGCGTTCCTTATGGCCACATCGGCAGTAGGTCCCGGATTTTTAACACAAACCACTGTTTTTACTCAAACACTTGGCGCCAGCTTCGCCTTTGTTATTCTTATTTCCATCTTGCTTGATATCGGTGCTCAGCTCAACATATGGCGTGTTATTGTCGTCTCTAAAAAACGAGCCCAAGATATTGCCAATGATCTATTACCCGGCCTTGGTATTGCTATTGCCGCAGCCGTTGCATTGGGTGGTCTAGCATTTAACATCGGTAATATTGCCGGGGCTGGCCTTGGCGTTAATGTTCTCTTTCCAGGTATCAGCCCTATTGGTGGCGCAGCATTGAGTGCGGTCATTGCAGTTGCGATTTTCCTACTCAAAGATGCCACTAAGGTCATGGACCGTTTTACCATTATTCTGGGCGGTGCTCTGATTTTGATGACCTTATACGTGCTGTTTTCAACCAACCCTCCCGTTGCTGAAGCCGCATATCGCGCGGTAGCGCCAGCGCATTTAGATGTGATTTCGATTGTCACCTTAGTCGGAGGCACCGTCGGTGGCTACATTACGTTTGCGGGTGCGCACCGCCTAGTGGATGCTGGTGTGGTGGGCAAAGAGTCTCTTCCACAGGTGACTCGCGGGTCTTTATCTGCCATTAGTGTGGCATCGATTGTTCGTATTATTCTATTTTTGGCAGCATTAGGTGTCGTGAGTCAAGGTGTGACACTGGATCCAAGCAATCCCCCTGCTTCAATGTTCCAACACGCCGCAGGCGATATTGGTTACAAACTGTTTGGTTTAGTGCTTTGGGCTGCGGCCATCACATCCGTGATCGGCGCTGCGTATACTTCAGTATCATTCCTAAGAACACTCCATCCATTCATTGAACGTCATAGCCGCGGATTCATTATTGGCTTTATTGTTATTTCCACCTTTATCTTCTGCTCAATTGGTAAGCCAATTACGTTATTGGTATTGGTAGGCGCGATTAACGGCTTCATTCTTCCAGTGACACTGGGCACTATGCTGGTAGCTGCACATAAAAAACGCATTGTCGGTGACTATCAACACCCTGTATGGCTATCTGCTATCGGTTGGATCATCTCGATTATGATGGCACTAATGAGCCTGTACAGTATCTATAAAATGGTCTTGGCATAATCCTGTTATTCATTAAGTGACAAGGGCTTCCAGAGAAGCCCTTTTTATTATCCAATCGTATATTTACTCAGACATAAAACGCGAAATGGCATGATAAAGATCATTAATTAACTCACCGGTTTTGCCCGAATTGCGAATCAAAGGTGAACTGTCACACAACTGGTTATTCATATCGAAGGCGGTACGAATCAAATTCAGCATATCTTGTGGCGATTCACTATCCATCAAATCTTTCATCAGACTATCCACAATCAACGCCTTACCTGCCGCTACTTTTGAGTCAAGATTGAGCCAACTATCCGCACTCTTTTTGATATCGTTGGCCCGCTGTTGAAAGCTTTGCTGCAGGCCTACTTTGAGGTGGCTCAGTTTTAGGTCATTCACTCCCCGCATAATGCTACTTTGCAATTTGCTCTGAGGCGCTAATTCATCAATGGCATGCGCCTCTTTTAGTGCTTGCTCTGCTTTATCCGTCAATGACAGCACTTTTTCACCACTAGAGCCTTTACGCCATTCAATGTCATCACTCGCTTTAATGGCCTCTTTCACTGTCGTTTTATCATAGTTTTTTGTCATCATATGGTAAATATCATCAAGACCACGGACGAAATCTTTGGTTGGCAATGCGCCAATCGTGTTCTCGTTAACATGAACACTTAAGGTTTTATCTTTATTTATCTCAACTTGAAATAAGCGACCATATTCAGACTCGATATGATCTTTTATCTTGGTACGAAATTCATCCGGCGTTTTGATATGAAAACCAAGATGATGAAGAGCCTTGGCGTGTTTTGCCAACCAACCACGCCCGCCATGAGAGTGACTATCAAGCGTAGCCTGATTAAAACCCTCTACAGCACTACTGAGCAGTTGTGAGATATTTTGTTGTACACCCGCTTCCGATAAAGACTTGTCCGTACGCTGATCCAACGCCTGTTTACGTTGCGCCAAAAAGTGAATCACCTCCGGCGACTGTTTTCTTAAAGAACCTGCCAAGCTAGACATCTGATCTTTTACATATTTAGATAACAGCGACAAACTATCCATATTATTGATTAACGGTAAAATTTGCCTTGGTTTTTCTTGTAAAAGAGCAACGACATTACGTTCCGACAACACATCCTGCTTCGCATACTGCGCCATCGCTTTGACATCAGCCAAACTGTTTTTCGAGAAATCCTCATTAGCTCCTCTTACACCATGTAATAGTAACGGTGCCATCGACTCCAATTTATCAATGGTTGTATTCAGCTCTTGACGCTGCAAATTCTGTTGCTTAGAAAATGGTTCACCTTGCTGCTCTAGAGCATCACATATTGCAGCAATATCTTTAAACAACGTTAAATGCGTTTTGAATTGGCGCTGGTAATCCTCATTAAGAACCGGTTTTAAGGCCTCTGCTTCGGCTCCTTTGCTGGTTTGTGCCCCTCCTTTTTTGTCACCCACTTGCAGGTTTAATTCGTAGGCCATCCTCTCACCATGAAATTTTGCCATCATTTTGTCGATGGGACTGCGTTTCGCTTTCAGGTGGGCTGATGTATCAACGGTCTCGGCTTGAGTCGATTTCGTTTTTAATGGCTCGGCATCGGAAGTACTTGAAATTGCGTGATGATGCGAAGGGAAAAGAGAATGAATCAAACTCATTACTAAATGACTCCTTTTCTCTTTTATGTAGAAACAAATTGCATATAGTTCCATTATTGACTAATTGATAAATAAAAAGTTCTCATATTAATTCCTTATGGGAACCATTACCTACCGCTACCCACACATACACCAAACCCTCATTCTCTAATAACTGTTTAACCCAACAAAAGGAATGTACACCATGATTAATTTGGGTATTAGCCTCTCTGACTCATCGAGTTGGCAGCAAAACTCCGCGACCTCGGGAGGTAATCAAGGGCAAAGCGCTACGTCAGCATTGGGAGGCAATAATACCTCGCAGTCTCAAGGAAATAGTGATGGTGCGACCATGCTACTTGCGATGTTGGTGATGGCAGCGATGCAAATGATGCAGCAAGGAGGAAGCACTAACCAAGGAAGCAATCAGGGCGGAAGTTCTGATCCTTTTGGCTCATCATCTTCTTCTGATAATGCGTTACAGCAGCTAACTAACCAATTATTGCAAGGCAGTTCAACAGGAACCCAAGGCGGAGGAAGCCAGCTTTCTCAAGCGGCAAGTCCACTCAATCAAGAGGTCGGGAAGATGATGGATAACCAATCCTCTACCTTTTCTTCCCCAACCGACTTATCCAGCTCATCAACCACAGACTCGAGTGCATTAACATCATCACTCGCCGATACTTCTACGGTCACGCCTCAATCTGGCGCAGGTGTCACCACTCAAAGCAGCGATACAACCCAAGTAGCATCGGATTCTACGACAGCCCAACCCCTTTCCAATGCCACCAGCGATACCAGCAGTACCAGCGTCAATATGTTCCCAACCGCATCATCGGATGCCACAGTCGTCAATGAACCTATTGTCGTTAAAGCCGGTGAAACCTTTGATGGACAAGGTAAAACATTCACAGCAGGTTCAAAACTAGGCAGTGGTGACCAAGCGGAAGATCAAAAACCTCTGTTTGAATTAGAAGATGGGGCAACCCTGAAGAATGTTGTGATTGGTGATAACGGAGCTGATGGCGTTCATACCCATGGCGATGCCACCGTCGATAATGTGCACTGGACTAACGTCGGTGAAGATGCACTGACCATGAAAGACAGTGGTGATGTCACTATCAAAAATAGTAGTGCTAAAGGTGCAGACGACAAAATCTTCCAACTGAATGCCGCCGGGACTTTAACACTTGATAATGTTCAAGCTGATGATTTTGGCAAACTGGTGCGCACCAATGGCGGCCAACAAGCAGATTGGGATATTAATCTCAACAACGTTAAAGCCACCAACGGTCACAGTGCGCTCGTACAAAGTGACAGTAATACCGTCAACGTTAATGCCAATAACGTCACGACTGATAACGTAAAAGGTATGTACAAACTACCCGATTCAGCCTCACTCAATATCTCCTAACGATTTAAGCTTATGTCGCGTTGAGCAGCATAAGCTTTTTTGCATCGCTCACAGATAAGGATTACTCATGAAAATAGGTAACAGTGCCCACATATTGGCTGAAACATTACAAGCCAGTCAGGCCGCTCAATCAACTACCCAATCTAATCACCCAAATCTCCAACTTGTTCAACAAAACGCCCAGCCACAGCATAATCAAGTTGCGACACTTGCCGCAGAAGGAAGTCATTTACCGCTTCCCAAAGATGTCACACAGCTTGAAAGCACACCAGATGGTCTCCCTGTTGCTAAGCATCAACATAAAAAGCATCACTCCCTTGCGGAATTGTTAAAAAAAGAAGCACAAAACGATGCGCAGGTAGCATCAGGGCAATCAAATAGAGCGAGTTCTTCATCAGCCGTCATGGCTGAACAGCCTGATCAAACATCAACGTCAGCCCACTCAGCCTCTCAAACGCAACAGCCCGATGTATTAGATGCACCCGAACTCACGCTGAAAAATGGCAAAATCTCTATCGGCGAAGGAACGGCAAAACCGGTAGCGGCATTACTAAAAGGCACATTAGGAAAATCTCAGCAGTCCTACATGGTTCATCATTCTGCTCAAAATGGCGCTCATCAGTGGCTCCAGGACACCAAAGGTAGCATTACCTTTGTAGAAACAGATAAACAAGCTGGTTTGCTGGCCATGCACAAGTCCAAACCCATTACGACGGCACATATGCCAGTCATGGGCCGAGAACTTGAAAGTACCCACACACCTTCCAATGCGATGTTGAGTCATACCAGCGGTGTTTATCAAGATGAATCCGGCCAACAAGCGCGTTTGCACGATGGTAAGCTGTACACATTAAGCGAACATGGTACATGGCAAGAACAAGACCACGCCCAAGGAAAGCTGAGCAAACTGGCCAAACAGCCTCAAGGGGCATTATTTGCGGTTGCTGACGGCAAGCACCTCACTCAACTCGGCACTCAATCTTCACTCAATTCAGAAGATAAATCGATTGATGGCTTTGGTGTTAACCAACAAGGCAAGATTGCGTTGCTATTTAAAGGTGGCGATGACAAACCCGTAACCATCGAGTTTCACTCATCAATCGATGATAAAAATGCCCAATCACCCAAGCTACATTTTGAACCGGCGTTAAAAACTGAGCAGACAAAAGATGAATCACCAGATATCCAATCTTTGGGAATAGACGATCATCATGTCTATGCCATCGATAAAGAAAATCGCCTTTTAAAAGCGGATTTACCCCAACAAGGTCAAAATGAGCTCACTTTCCATGAAATGAAACCGTCTGAACTGAAAACGCATTTAGGTGATGACATTCAGCTACAAGGATTTTTACCCGATGACAATGGTAAGGTCGCGTTATTAGTCAAAGATCATTCAGGTCAAGAACATGCGTGCCCGATGATGAACCATCGTGAAGCGTTTACCCCTGGGTGGAACCTTTCGGATGTATTACACATTGATAATACACAAGGTTTAAAAAGCGTTGACCAGCAAACACTGGATGTTGAAGATTTTGGTCGTCAAGGGAAAATGGCCTTACACGACAACAAACTGTTCGCGAAAGATCCGCAAACACAAACATGGCGCGAACAAGCCGACAACATTGATTCATTGCAACGTGGTCAAGATGGTCAAGCTTACGCCTTACAAAAAGGACAGTTAAAAAAAGTCACGGTCAACGAAAAATCTGGTGCCATTCGCTTTGGTAAAGACAACCTATTTTCTCTGCACCACACGAAAGGCGATTTAAGCTTAGATGATGGTCCGAAAGCGATGCCGGAAGGAAAAATCAAAGCGGCAGCGGTCATCAACAGTAACCAACATGTAGCACTGACAGATAAAGGCGAGTTAGTACACACGCACTTACGCTCGGGCACTAGTCAGCCCATCAACCCAGCCCACCCTGTCACACAAAAAGGGTTAACGGGTGAAGTCAAACAGCTGACTATCGATAAAAATGCCAACCTTTATGCGCTTAACGATGAAGGCAAAGTGTTTAAGCTCAGTAAAAAAGATTGGCAAGGTGTGTTAACTCCGCAGGAGAATCATACGTGGAAGCCTGTTGATGTGCCTCAAAGTGATGGCAAGATTCAACAACTATCACTGAACGCCAAACGTAAAGTCACTCTAACCACCGATAATCACCAAACGTTAGAGCTGGGCAAAGCTGATTGGCAATCAACCCACACAGAAGATCCAACCACCAATGTCAGTAAGCGTGATAATCTCTTTTCACGTTTGTCACACGCAACCAAAGGAACAAAAGTCACCAAGCATGGGGCACAAGTTAACGTCACAGCACAGATGGGGGGAATGTCTGGCGCGGAAGGCGGAAAAATAAATAGTAAATGGACATCTCGCCTTAAAGCTCACGTATTTCAGCCTACGATGGATGTACCACGCCCACTGCAAACCTTTGCAGATTCAACTCAACATAATTGGAAAGGTCGTAACGGCCTCGATGGATTATATAAACAGCAACATGCGCTTTATGAAGAACTCGATCTAACCAGCAAAAAAATCCAAGCGGGCGATGTGCCTGAACGTCCACCGCTCGATCTTAAAACCCGTTTAGAGAAGTTGGATTTGGGCGATGAAGCCAAAGGGCTGAAAGCGGCGATCGAAAACTTGCGACACCATGCAGAGAGCAGTGCTGAACATCAATTGATGACGCTTGGACAACATCAAGGCATCATTGATGACGAAGGCGCAATGAAGTTTGATTACAAACCATCGAAAACAAAAGCATTTACCCAATCGTTCAATATCAACCGTAGTGGTCATAGCCTAACGGATGAACTTCTTCCTTTATGGAAACACACTCCAGCGTCGAAAGAGTCTGTTCCTGGCGATATTCTTACCTCATTTTCAGCATTAAAACTGAATATGAGCCATGAGAAAACGGAGATACCACTCGGCCGTCGACGCGATTCTAACGATCAGATGTCACTGGTGAAAGCCCGTTTGGTGCTCGATTCTTTAACCCTGCAAAAACTCGACGGATTAGTCGAAAAAGCCGAGCTGTTATCGGGCAGTAAACCGTCGACAGAGCAGTTAGCTAAATTGGAAAAAGATTTCCTTGCCATCTCAGATAAAGGCTATGAGCAATCACCAGTCAAACAAGCATCCGACAAAGGCATGCAAAGCAGTAAGCAAGCTGAAGAAAACTACGACGTCACTAAGTATTTTACCCGGGCGATGAAAGATGAAAATCATGGGGTTAATTTAATAACACGAACGTCACTTGAATCAAAAAACCAAACTGAGCTCAATCAAGATCTTAAGTCATTACTGCATAGCCTTAAGCCAAGTGATGATGTGAATGTGAGCCGCGGATACAGTGTCGACGCCTCCGTCACATTTGTCCCGACCGCGTTACAAGGCCAAGCGGTCAATATGTTCCCTACTGCTGGCGTCAGTGAAAAACGTAACTATTCGATCGATTTTAACGGTCAAGAAGATGGCGTTCAGGTGACACTCTCAGGAAACTTAGGCCCAGCAGCATCGGCCAACTTCGGGATCAGCAAAAACACGCTGCCTTATATTTTGAATCAGCCAGGAAATGACTTCAAAACGAGCCTTAATAACGGCCAACAATCCTTTAAACCAGACGTGATGGTCGGCGCAGGGATTACTGCGAATGCCAGTCACGCAAAAGACAATGAAATCACATTTACCCTTAAAGGAAACGATATCGATGAATTTGTCGATGGCCTCACCAATGGCACACTCAAGGCCAATGACTTAATTGCTAAAGGCCAAGAGCACGCATCCATTCATGGCACGAAAACCAGCTTTACTTTAGATATGGCGGTTAACATTGGTGCTCGCGCCCGTTTGGACCTGAAAAAAACCGACGATAACACCACATATTTGCGTGCAGGTGTTGGTTTAAGTGCAGGACTAAACTTGGCAACGGCCACCAAAGATCACCTGCAAACTCAGGGCATCGATAATGGTAAAACAGCGGTCACCTCTAAAAATGGCTTACTCAATACGGCCACGGCTGGGGCAAGTGCTGATGTCACCCTAGGCAATAACCAATCATTTGAAGCAGGGCTATTACCTATGCCGGGCAAAATGGCCGTCAGTGCCTCAGCCGCCATTGATAATGCCGTGCGTGTCAAAGGTGAAATGCGTACTAAGCAAGCTGAGCCAGTCACCGATGAAGCCATCACCAAATTAGGTGAAACACTCACCGGTGCTTTCCCAGATAAATCAACCGCTCATGCGATTAAAGAAATCGAAAAACTTCCGACAGCGGATAAAAAACTAGAGGCGATCAATAAACTGTTTGCTGGCGATTCACCACGCATCGCACTTAATGATACTCAGCATTCAGCCCTTAATGATCTGCACAAAACCAACATCCAACATGATGCCGCTAAAATTAACGGTTCAATGTTGGGCGACTGTAAAATGGCCGTCACTAACTACAACCCACAGCAAATGGATAAACTGGGTGCGATTGACTTCCTCGCATCACTTATCGCCCCATCACATAAACGTGCGTTAACTGAGAAAATCACTCATATGATGCAGCAAGACCCTGATTTTGCCTCGATAGTAAATAAAGCACGTTCACATCCTAACACGCACACTATGGTGACATTAGAGCTCAAAGATGATGTGCGCCAGAAGTTAGAAAAGAACTTCGCGAAAGGTAAGATCAATATGGATGAGGTGAAAAAGACACTAGAAAATCCAGAAAACCGTCGCATAAAGTCAATTGCGGTAATGGAGAAAGGCTCTCATAAAGAAGGATTTTCGGCTCCAACGCCACTAATCAGTGGCTCAAGTAGCGCCACTATTTACATGGAACGTGATGCAGGCAGTATCAACTTCAAATATGGCCGCGACCAAGAAGTGCCTCGTACCTATACCGTGGGAGGGGAAATCACCAACCATCAAACAGATATTACCTCTGCGTTGGTTGATCTGAAAAAACAAGGAATGGAAGTGAAAGCGTAAACGTAACGCGGTGGGTGTGTCTGCTCACCGCGTTACAACCCGTTAAAATAACCATAGATATAAAAAATCACCGCAAAAACGGTGATTTTTTATATCTAGATTGCCAGACAATCAGAAATTCAGCCCATGCGGTGCTTAGAATAATTTAATCCAGTGGTAAATGTTCATTCGATATTAGGTCGCTCTCCGATGAATCGGATTCCACATCACTGGTCAACGTATTAAGAATGGCGGTTTCAATCGCTTTCCATGAACAGGTAAATTGCCCAGATTCAACAGATAAGCAAATGGCTTCTGGGGCTATATTTGTATCCGTTTCTAATGTCCAAGGCAGTTGCGTGTATTCATCAAGTAAAGTTTGAATCGCTGCCTCATCTTGTGGATGACAAGCGATGCTACCACTTGAAACAGGCTTTTGGGTTGCCATGATCCTTTCCACAACGGCACGCATTTTTTCGCTGCTATCTAACGAGCTAAACCATTGATTTAAGCATGAATGGAGCACCTGACTGGCTGATTGTTCAATCATGGTCCAACGCTGCTCATCACTGTCATGCAAAGCTTGGAGCAACGAATTGGCTTGTTGCCACGTATCCTGTTCGATCGCTGTCACTTGCTCAGCAGCCTGCTGTTGAGCTTGCTCTTTTGCTTCCTGAATAATATTTAGCGCCGTTTGCTGGGCTTGGTCGATAATCGTTTGTGCCTGTTCACGAGCCTCATCTAACATAGAATCTGCTTGATAGAGCAAGCGAAAATCGCGCGCTTTAAGCTGCGTTGGAATCTGCCGGCCTTGTAGGCATACAAAACTATGCTCTCGTCTAATAAACATGACCATTACTCTTTCTATGCTTGTGGGGAAGAATTGATACGCCAAAGAATGCTGTGCCAAAGCGGTTGTATACGTAGCTCTGGCAATTTGGCATCAGCAAGTTGATTCAATTTACCAATCTGGGAATACGGAAACCATAACCGAAGACGCAGCCAGATATCCTCAGCAACCCATTGTTTGAGAAGCCAAAGACCAAGGGTATCTTGGTGATTACTCATCATCTCGGCAGGTAACCAGACATTGGGACGTAATGCTTTAGCAATATGCCGACACCACTCCGTATCTGATGGAGATAGCCGCTCATTAGCACTACCTCTTAGCGCAATTTCAGACGCTAAATAACATGCTCTTTGCCGCTGATGCTCATCAACTTGTAACCAGCTTATTAGCGTGTTATCTGGGCTTGGAGCATAACAAGAGTTAAGGGCTAATTTAGCTCTTAACCCTTGCGGTGTCATGGCATCAAGACATTGAGACGTCGCAATAAGATCATGATGTTCCGTAAGCTCAGCTAACCAACTGGCATCCATATTTCGCCAAGGTGTATACCAAAACGTGAGCCAAACAGCATCGCGCTCTATTGTCATAAAGATTCACCTGAAACAGGATCTGAACTTTGAGCGGTATTGGTCACTTCACCGCGGTTTTCTGCGTCTGTTTGAGTTTTCTTACGCGAAAACACCCGCTCACGCCACTCAGGTTTTAGGCCGAACACCAAAGCGATAAACAAAATGAATACACTGATAATCGAAACACCGGCCATCGTCTTCCAAAAGGCAATTTGGCTTTTCTCGATTAAAAATGGCCCCCAGTTCACCCACTGTTGCTGCTCATGGTAGACCGCAGCAGGTACAAAGATAACACTAAGGTCATCAGGGTGATCCGATAAGCCAGGAATACTGGTTCTCACTAAACGTAAAATACGCGGACGGATAACATCAGGATCCAAACCTTGGCGATGCTTAATAAACACGGAAGCAGATGCGGGTTGAACAGGTTCACCAGGGGCAACACGTTCAGGTAAAACCACGTGCACACGGGCAACAACCACACCATCAATTTGAGAAATAGTTGATTCCAGCTCTTGTGATAAGGCGTAAATGTAACGAGCTCGCTCTTCCAGCGGAGATGAAATCACCCCCTCCTTTTTGAACACTTCACCTAAATTCGCTCGCGCTTTCTTTGGCAGTCCAGCAGCTTCTAGAATACGCACAGCACGGGCCATATCGCTAGCATCAACAGATACCGTAACCCCTTCTTTATCCGCTGTTTTATCCGCTTCAATATGATGAAATGCCAATTCAGCAATCACATCATTGGCATCATTTTCAGATAATTTTCTATGCAGTTCTACGCTCTGCTGACAGCCACACAGAATTAAAACTAGCAGACACAATAAACCGCGACTATTAAACAACAAACTGTGCATTAGAGATCGCATAACTCTCCTCCAACTACTGCAAACTCGTTACTTTTTCAATGGCTTGCGTACCTTTGCTGATTAACTTGGTCGTAAGTAAACTTTCCAGATAAAAAGATGACAAAGCACGGTTAGCTTGAATAACATCCTTGGGATCACTCGATCGCGATGCTTTTCTCAGTGCGCGGTTAGCATCATTAGACAGATTCTGCAGTTCTTTAGATGACCCTGCTAACTGATCGACAATTCTCTCAGCCACGTTAGGATCGGTTGCCGTATTTTGGCTTTTTATCGTGGCACTAAACCAAGAAATATCATCTTGAGTCGGTGATTGAGTAGGGCGAGAAAGTGATAAAGATGATGACTCGGTGTGAGTCGCTGTAACAGCCGAATGATTTGATTTAATAGCTTCAAATGACATGAGTTCCTCTCCTGGGCTCATGGAAAAAGCAGGTTGGATGCGGCCAAACCTGCCCATCCTATATCGTTTTACTGAGACACTTTATACAGTGAATCACTAATGATTGAGTTACATAGCATCATGCCATCGGAATCCAATTGTGAATTGCCCATGCTTTTGCCATTCATCAACCCTTTAACGTCTTGCATCGCATTTTTAAACTGACCCATTTCTTCACTATTAAAGTCTTTGCGTTTTTCAATACGATTCGCCCACCCCCCTTTCGGTGGCTCGCCATATTTCTCTGGATGTTGATCCATAAATTTGCCAATCGATTTAGCTAAATCTTTATCTTCTCGACCAAATTTATAACGACCGTGACGTTCTTTGATATCGAGGCCATCAATCGCCGTTTCCCCAACATGAGCAGCGAAATTGCCTCCCATAGAGAAACCCGATTCACCCACAGTAGTGAGATCTGAGCTTATTTGGGATGTTCCCCCTAGAGACGAAGAGCCAAAACCAGCTGCACCAAAACCGCTTGATCCCATCCCCATGGAACCAAAACCATTTGATGAGCCAAAACTATTCTGTCCTAGACCACCGCAAGAATTGCCAGATACCCCACCAAGGCTAGAGCCCCCACCTAAACTTGAACTTGAAGAGCCACCACTCATAATTTGCGAGTAGCTGCCATCCATAATGCTGTTAAGCGCATCTTTTAAGCCCTGTTTAAATTGCTTAAATTCATCTGCGTTAAGACCATTATCTTCTTTCAGTTCATTTTTCCAGTGGTCTTTCCCACCAAAAGCCCCAGTTGGACCTGCGTATTTAGCGCTTTGTTTGTCCATAAAGCTCGCGACCATTTCCATAATTGGATTATCGGTCGTGTCATCGAACGTGGCACCGTTATCATTCTTCTTAAATAGTGCTTTAGTCAGAATGTCTGCCATTGTGTCAGCAATACTACTGCTGCTAGAGCCCAAACCACCAAAGCTAGAACTCATACCGCCACGGCTTGAGCCCATACCTGATGAGTTCAAACCACCCATTTGTCCAAAACCAGAAGAACTGGTAATAGAAAGGGTAAGCGTTGCATTAATCATACATTCCTCCTTGAGGAGTTACGTTTATTCATAGCTAGCTCAAAATAAATGGCGACACAGTGGCCGCCATAGAGCTAATCCGAAGATTAGTAGTTAATTGCTTTACCACTTTGGGTCGCAGCGTTGTTCGCTTTGTTCGCAGAGTCAACGTAACCGTTCATGATGCTGTTCACGGTATCAGTTTGCATTTTTTGAGCTTGAGCTGTCGCATTCATCATTGTTGTTTGTGCTGATGTTTGATCCAACATTGTTAGTGCTGATTGAGAAGCTGCTAGACCTGCACCACCTAAACCACTTAATAGACTCATGGTATATTCCTTTTATATCAGACAATTAAAAACTTAATTTTCACTCAACATGCCTCATGCATGTCTCGCTTTCTAAGTGGTAGGCCATCTCGTTCAGTTCCATAACGAATTACATTTTTCCAAGATTTTTTATTCATTGTCTTTTTCATCAACAGGAACTGATTGATTTCATTTGTTACTTATACTCAAGTCACTTGGGTGAGATATGGAAAGGTAATTGCTCTGCTTTAAAGCGGTTTGTCAGCGTCATCTCCAACATAAATGACCTAACTCTTTTGCTCTGCATTAAGAATATCAGTGGAGATAGTCCGATAATGCAGAGGATTAATTTTTAATCATCCTTTGCTTGTCTCAGACACTCATTTTAGTGCCACATATTATGTTAGATTCGCATCTTTTTTAATCACTGTAATTACTAACAAATTAGTTATTATATGAATTTTTTATCAGTTCACAGATAAGTTTTAGGTATTATGGATAGATTAACCTCCTCTTCACTACACGTGGAACCCCTCGCCGCTCTTCGTCAAGAAAATGCGTTATTAAATACATTAGTAGAACAAGTATATTCACCCGCCATTGCGATTATCGACCCAGACAGTGATTTTCATTTCACCTTCGTCAATAAGGCATTTTGCCGCCTATTTCAATTAGATAAAGTTCAGCTTTATCAACTTCAGCCGTGGCATATTAATCCAGAATTTAATCGGGAATATGTGGTCGAACAATGGATGGAACTAAGGCGTAAAGGAACACTCCGGCTGGAAATGACGTCTCATCTCGAAGGACAAGAGCCACGTTTAATCGAGATTATTGCTAACGATTTTTCCGGTCCTTCACCACACAAAATCATTGTGTATTTAAGAGATATCACCCAAGAAAAGGCCGTTCAACTTGAACACGCTCAACAATGTATTCATAGCCAAACGCTGCACATTGAGCAGCAATACCATAATGTGTTTTCCCATATGGCAGACGATATTTTGTTGCTTGAGCTCGATGAAAATAATGACCTCAGAGTCGTAGATATTAATCATTCGGCGGCCAAACATTTCCCTGAACATCGCACCGTAAAACAGTACATTGGTCAAAAGCTCGTTGACTTACTGCCTAAAGAAAATATCGATGACTTAAAACGGTTACAACGCGAATGCTTATCTACAAAGACGACCTGTCATCAATACAACATTTTTTGTCACTTAGACCATCTCTATTACGACCTCACTATGACGCCCCTATTGGACGATCATCTTGAAATCAAACGAGTGGTGGTGGTGAAACGTGATATCACCGATAAAATTTTACGTGAGCAAGAGCGCAGAGCTCGCTCTCAGGAACTGAAAGCATCTGAAATGCAACTGCGTCGCCTTACCGCACATAACGAAAAAGTACGTGAAAATGAGCGTAAACATATTGCCCGAGAAGTGCATGATGAATTTGGTCAGCGCCTAACCGCTTTAAAAATGGGCATTCAAAGTTTGGCTCTTCAGTTACCGCCTTCAGAAACCAGTGAGCGTTTATTTTCTCAGCTACATGACCACCTAACTGAAACCATTACCTTTGCTCGTCACCTTGTCTCTCGCCTGCGGCCGGGTGCATTAGATATGGGGCTAATGGCAGCCCTGGAATGGCTGGTTGATGATTTTCGGCAACGTAATCCAACCTGTTGTTATACCCTGCGCCATAACCATATCGATGTGGAATTTGATGAAGATAGTTCCGTCGCTATTTTTCGAATTGTTCAAGAATCCCTTAACAATGCCTTAAAACATTCCTCTGCGGATCAAGTACAGATCACCTTGCATAAAGAGAGGGAACAGCTCTCTGTGATCATTAAAGACAATGGCTGTGGCTTTGACCCTTCTCAAGTTCATCATGACTCATTTGGTTTGATTGGGATGAAAGAGCGAGTGCTCAACATGTCTGCAGATTTAGAGGTTACGAGCAAGCCTAACGTCGGTACACAAATCACGCTTACCATTTGCCATTTAGATAAGGAGTCATGGGAATGAGTATTAAGCTGCTAATTGTTGACGATCACTCAATTGTCCGCGAAGGACTAAAACAGTTACTTTCCCTCTATGGAGATATCGACATTATTAATGAAGCGAATAACGGCGAACAGCTGTTAGAAAAGCTTCAACACCAAACGCCAGATATTATTACCTTAGATATTGTTATGCCGGGGTTGAGCGGTACACCTTTGATTGAAAACATTAAATCTCAGTATCCTCAAGTGCCGATTTTAATTTTGAGTATGCATAATGAAACACAAATTATTCGCCGTACATTACGCGCTGGGGCGCAAGGTTATCTAACCAAAGATTGTGATGCACAAACCTTACTTGAAGCTATTCGTTCAATTGCAAACGGCGGCCGCTATCTCGAACGAGAAGTGGCTCAAAAATTGGCTTTCGAGCCAGAACCGTTTGAAACCCAAGAAAAACATCAAGTGCTTTCCAAACGTGAATTTCATGTTTTTTGCCTGTTAGCGCGTGGATTAACGGTCAATGACATTGCCGATCAATTACATATAAGCAATAAAACAGTGAGTACGCATAAGTTTCGTTTAATGCAAAAAATGGACTTGTCGAGCAATAGTGAAATCGTGCGTTACGCCCTCAATCACAACCTAATTCAATAAGTTATAAAACATTCAATTCCTCCTGTTTAGGTGGAACCTCCTCGTTATTTCTGCCACTTACCCAAAGAGCAACATCACTACTTCGTTGAGTGGTGATGTTTGCTCCCCCATTGCACTGGTATCAACACCACCAGCTGCACAATCAATGAAACGGTAATAGGAACATAACGGATGATGTCGTTAACTATTCAAGCCGGAACGTCCGGCGCGGGAATGGGTGGAGGCCTTGGTGGTTTAGGTTCATCAGATCTCTCTTCAAATTCAAGTTCACAGTCTTTAGGTCAATCGAGCCTACTGGGTCAAAGTGGCCAATCCAATCCATTAGAACAACTGGTTGGTATGATGGTTCAAGCCTTGATGCAAGGTGGTAGTGGTAGTAGCCAAGGTCTTGGTTCGCAAGACGGTAGCAGCAGTGGCAGTAGTGATATTAGCGATATGCTAAAAGACATGTTGCAACAGCTAACTCAAGGCAATGGCACGTCAGATTCATCATCAGGCAGTTCAGATGACAGCTCTGGTGCTCAAGGACAAATGAGCACTGAAGACCTAATGAAAATGCTGATGCTAATGATGAAAATGATGATGGGAGATTCCAGCTCATCAGGTTCAGACAGTAGTGGTGTCAGTGGATTAGGCAGCAATAGTGGCTTAGGTAGCAGCAGTGGCTTAAGCGATTCAAGCGGCACAGGTTCAGATAGCTTGATGCAGAACCTAGGTCAAAGCTTGGTTGATATCGGTAACAGCTTGATGCAAGGCTCTGGCGAAAGTGCACTTAATAGTGCCATTAGCCCGACTCAAGACGGTGGCGGTCAAATGAATGAAATGCTCACCGATGTGCTAAAAATGGTTGCCAAAATGATGGATAACAACGGTTCTTCATTTGGTAGTTCCGGCCTTGATAGCTCTTCACTTGGTTTAGGTGGAGGCATGGGGAACTCAATGGGCGGAGACTCATCTGTTTCTCTTTCCATTGGAATGAGTTAATCAACCTTAGTTATAAAACCCAAGCTCTCGCTTTGACTTGGGCAGAGCTTGTGGTTACTACTTCAAAGAGACCCTATCAATGACTCAATTACTTTCTAATCCAACTTCGCCTAAAACTTGGCTAGAACTCGTCGAACAAGGCGATGGCTATTTAACCCCAGAACAAAGACAAGCCTTTGAAAAAGCGATCAATATGGTCGTTGAACGTTTAGCGATTACGCTAGGTAAAGGCAACCAGACTCAAGAAGCCCCAGACAATTTTGATTTCGCCCGTTATATCGAGGGACTTGAAGCTCGCTTTATCGCTGATGCAGAAGGTGAAAATGAACTCGAGCAAGATGCCGCTCTGACAGCTGCACGAGTTGTCACTCATATTGCTGAGATCATTCAGAAAAACGCTTAGTATTCTTGAGCCACGGACTCGCTGCAATCCCCCTCCCCCCTCCCCAAGGGGAGGGAGCTTGTTTAACGCTCGCTGTAAATCCGGTGATCTCCATCCAGCTCTGCTCAAAGGCAAGGGCTTGTTCACCGTAAGGTGCGACTCCAGCGTGCTCGATCTGGTTCTCCTCAAAGGCAAGGGGTCGTTCAACGCTCGTGGTAAATCCAGCAATCTTTATTTAGATGGAACCAGCTTTGCGCTGCCGCCACTTATGAAGATATGACTTGTATCGTCACTAACCTAACAGCGTGATATCACCATGAATATTCAGTCTATTTCTCATTCAACACCACAGCTTGCTCCGCTTAATCAACCCGTGATTAAGCAAGCAGAACAAGCTGTAAAAGCTATGTTTAATCCGGCTCAATCCATGGCAGATTCGATGGAAGAAGTGTCGATGAAATTTAGCGAAAGTGTTGAGAAAAATAGTAAAAGCTTAGAAGAGCGTACTATTAAGCCTCGCTCGGAGCAGCGGATAGAAAAGCTTGCCGAACTTTATGAACTGCTGACTAATCACGACACTCAAACACTGAATCAAGAAGCTCGCCGCATCCTATCGCAAGGACAGCAGCAACTATCTATTGAGCTGTTGTTAGATACAGCCAAGGGCGATCCCGCTAAAGCCGAAGTCATTTTACAAAAAGCCCTTTCTGAGGCTCGAACCACCGGACAAACCGATAAAGCTCAGCACTTAGAAACGTTAGGGCAACAGCTATACGAGCAACACGGTGCAGAAGTGATGGCTGGGTTAAATACGGCGGGTGCATTAGCCATGTTTAGCCAAGATCCAGAACACCGCCAAACGTTACGCCAACTTTACTATCAACACATCGTAGGCCAAGGCTCTCTAGCAACCTTATTTGATGCCCTATTAACCCAATTTGATGAAGCTCATTTTGCGCAAGGATTACATACCTTAATCCGCGCATTAACCGATGATTTAGCGGCGCAATTTCCTTCTCTACCCCAAGGTCAACTACGAGTTATCTTAAAAGATCTCACCGCTAGCCAGCAGCTCAGTCATATTCTCAACAGCGTGCAAGTCATGTTACGTAAGCTTGCGGCTAAAGGCATGATTCAATCAATGAGTGCTGCCAAATTGACGAGAAAATTAGTTGAGTTTACACAATCAAGTTTGTACCCCAGAGAAGTAAAAAACCTCAATACAGAAACCGTTGGTGACGATCCTCTCGCTCATGTGGTGTTTCTGAATGCGCTATATCCTTTGGTACAAAAACTGCCACTTCCGCTATGGAAAGATAACAAAGCCCGTCAAAACACCTTGAACGTCATTTTGCGTTTAATGACTGAATACGCCCATTACGAACGCCAACAAGAATCACAAGCAACAAGGAGTACTCCACGCTCATGACTCGCCTTTTTCTACTTCTAAACCGCTTTGCGATTAGCGCGATGAAGCGCTCTGAAATCGTTGGTGCCACGTTTGTTATTGCCATCGTATTTATGATGATCATCCCTCTTCCAACCGGATTAGTGGATATATTAATTGCACTGAATATCAGTTTATCTTCACTGTTAATTGCCTTGGCAATGTACCTGCCTGGTCCACTGGCTTTCTCATCATTTCCTGCGGTGCTGCTGATCACAACAATGTTTCGTTTGGCGCTGTCGATATCCACCACCCGACTCATTTTGTTAGAACAAAATGCGGGTAGTATTGTGCAGGCTTTTGGCGACTTTGTAGTGGGCGGTAACTTAGCGGTAGGCTTGGTGATCTTCTTGATTCTTACCGTTGTGAACTTTTTGGTTATCACCAAAGGTTCGGAACGTGTTGCCGAAGTTGCAGCACGTTTTACGCTTGATGCCATGCCTGGTAAACAGATGTCGATCGACAGCGATTTGCGAGCAGGCCTACTCGAACCAGAAGAAGCACGCCGTCGCCGCGAATTACTCGCCAAAGAGAGTCAGCTATTTGGGGCTATGGATGGGGCGATGAAATTCGTTAAAGGGGACGCAATTGCCAGCCTTGTGGTGGTGTCAATCAACCTTATTGGCGGCTTTGCAATAGGTACGTTACAGCATGATATGAGCGCCAGTGAATCTATGCATCTGTACTCAGTATTGACCATTGGTGATGGTTTGATTGCGCAAATTCCTGCCCTGCTTATTTCACTCACTGCTGGTATGATCATCACTCGGGTCGCTCCTGATAACCAAGAAGTTGATGCGAACATCGGTCGCGAAATGGCTGAACAACTAACCAGTCAACCTAAGGCTTGGATCATTGCCTCTTGCGGAATGTTTGGTTTTGCTTTGTTACCCGGCATGCCCACTATTATTTTTCTCGTCATGGCTGTCATATCACTCACCTCTGGTTTGTTCCAGCTCTATAAAACCTCGCAGCTGGAAAAAATTAATAGCGCTCACAAGGTGGCAGCGGGCACACCAGCCGAATTTAACGGTGAGGAGGATGTTCGTAAGTTCAATCCAGCTCGTCCCTATATATTGCTATTTAACCCTTGCCGAGCGGGTCTAAATGATCCCTTCACTATGGAGTTGATTCGCTTAGCAAGGCGCTGTCGTAACCGTATTGTGGATAAATTTGGTATCACGTTGCCTTCATTCGATATCGACTACAGTGACGCTGTCGCACCTGATGAGTTTCAATTTTGCGTCTACGAAGTGCCGACATTACGCGCAACATATTCAGAGAGTAAATTCGCCCTGCCACTTGCCATTGCCGATGATGAACTCATTTCTCACGGAGAGATTGGTAAGCAAGAACGTCAAGAAGAAAGCTGGCTTTGGTTGCCCACCGAACACCCTATTTTCAGCCGTGAAGATGTGACACCAATAACCCCAATAGCGCTTGTTATTGAACGGCTTGAACGGTTGTTCTTTGCGACTGGGCCACAATTTATTGGCCTTCAAGAAGCCAAAGCGATTTTAAGTTGGGTGGAGCAAGAACAATCAGAGCTTGCCCAAGAATTACAGCGCGTGTTACCCACCTCGCGCTTTGCTGCCGTTTTGCAACGGTTAGCTGCCGAATGCGTGCCACTACGAGCCATCCGCCCCATTGCTGAAGCGTTAATTGAACATGGCCAATATGAACGCGATGTAGGCGCTTTAACAGACTACGTGCGCATTAGCCTTAAAGCTCAGATTTGCTACCAATACACCACCGATGCTGGATTACACGTATGGTTACTGACCCCAGAAGCGGAAGAGTTATTACGTGATTCTCTACGCCAAACCCAAACAGAATCGTTCTTTGCCCTCCCTCAACAAGCGAGCCATTTGCTGGTTGAGCAATTACGCCAAGCCTTTCCGGTATTAGCATCACCTCGTCCTGTATTGCTAGTCGCGCAAGACTTGCGCCGCATTCTGCGCAATTTACTGCAAGATGAGTTTAACCATATTCCAGTGCTCTCTTTTACGGAGCTGCAAAGCACTGCGCAGATTAATGTTTTAGGACGAATAGCCTTAGAAGGTTAATTGGGAACCGAACACTCAATCGAACCACTCAATGGGTAATCATGAGCAGGCATGCTCATGGTTATTCCAGCCAATCCTGAAAAACTGTTGATGGTTTTTAGTCCCTATTCAGTGGTTTGGTTTTCTTGTTACTTTTATTTGTTAGTGAGTACTTACCATGTATGAGTTACGTGTTTTATCAGGAGTAAATCGCGGTGCATCCTTACCTCTTATCGGTGAGCACTGGCAGATTGGCTCAAATGACTTGGCCGATTTAGTGTTACTGGACGCAGGAATTTTCCCGATTCACTGCGAATTAGTATTTGCAGATGAACAATGGAGCATTGTTGCTCAATCTGGCGAAGTGACCAACCGCGAAGGCCACGTGCTTTCGCAACAAACACCAATAGAGGCAGGTTCGCTATTCGGTTTAAACGGTGTCTGGTTGACCGTTGTGGCAGCGGGTGAATCGTGGAATATTCCACTACCGGAAGCCCCCAGCCAAGAGAACGAGAGTCTCATAACTTCACGCCCAGCAAAGCGTAAAACCCTATTGCCGTTTCTATTTGGTTTTATTAGTGCAGTTACAATCGCAGCCACCAGCACTTGGGCCGCATTGTATCCCGACAATCAGAGCAATATTAAACGACAAGTTGAAGCACCTAAAATTGCAGATAAGCGCCAATCATTACCTCAAGCGCTCGATGTAGAAAAGACCTTGGAAACCATGCTGACTGAGCGTGAACTGAATGCACCTCTCACTCTGCACCACTCAAGCAAAAGTGTGCAAATGAAAGGGGCACTGACTCAAGCTCAAAGTCAAAAGTTAGAGCGCATGTTGGCACGTTTTCACCAGCAATATCGCACACCAATTACGATTGAAAACAGTACCTCATCTATCAAACACTCTTTGCCGTTTAGTATCGTACAAATTACGTCTGGCCCAATGGCGAGTGTTGTCACATCAAAAGGACAACGCCTGTTTGTGGGTGATGAAATTCAGGGGTTGCGCTTAGTCTCAATCGACAGTGGCAAAGTGATATTCAAAGGTAAGAGTGAGTTTGAAATCTCATGGTAATGTCGACTCCATCGCTCGATCAGTGGTGTCATGACAAGTTAGCGCACCTGAACCATCTTGATTGCGTTAAGGTGCAAGGCGTTGTCAGTGACATTAATGGTATTTTGCTAGAAGGTTTATTACCTAAAGCGCGTATTGGCGATCTATGTACCATTCGCAGTCATGGCAAAGAAACGCTTGCAGAGGTGATGGGCTTTACCCAACAAAAAGTGTTGCTTTCAGCACTAGGGAATCTAGAAGGCATCGCGGCCGGAGCTGAGATTACCCCTCACTATGTTCAACATCAAATCGAATGCAGCTATGCGTTACTTGGGTCAGTACTCGATGGTTTCGGCCGCTGTTTATCCGGTGAACATGCGGCATTTTCTTTGCAATCAACCCGCCCCACTTTTCCCGTGATCAACGATGCACTGGCCCCGACACAAAAACCACGAATTAGCCAGCCACTTCCGACAGGTTTAAAAGCGATCGATGGCTTAATGACCCTCGGTGAAGGCCAACGTGTTGGGGTATTCGCTGGTGCAGGTTGTGGTAAAACCACGCTGCTCGCCGAACTAGCGCGTAACATGCCATGCGATGTCATTGTGTTTGGCTTAATTGGTGAACGTGGACGTGAACTGCGTGAATTTCTCGATCATGAACTTGATGAAGAACTGCGTTCTCGATGCGTTTTAGTGTGCAGTACATCAGATAAAACCAGTATGGAACGCGCACGCGCAGCTTCAACAGCCACCGCGATTGCGGAAGGTTTCCGAGCTCAGGGAAAACGCGTGCTATTACTGATTGACTCTTTAACCCGCTTTGCCCGCGCACAGCGAGAACTCGGCCTTGCTGCGGGTGAACCACCGGGTCGCGGCGGATTTCCACCATCGGTTTATACCATGCTGCCACGCCTAGTGGAGCGTGCAGGTAACATGGAAGGAGCCGGTTCGATTACAGCGCTTTATACGGTGTTAATCGAGGGGGATGTGATTGCTGGCGATCCCATTGCTGATGAAGTGAGATCTTTACTCGATGGGCACATCGTTTTATCGCGCAAGTTGGCAGAAAAGAACCATTATCCGGCCATTGATGTGTTAGGCAGCTTAAGCAGGATAATGACCAACGTCACCGACCCACACCATCAGCAGGCATCCGGTACGCTGCGCAATTTACTCGCGGCCTATAAAGACATCGCCATGCTCATCCAGTTAGGCGAATACGAAGCGGGTAACCACGCATTGACAGATTATGCCGTAGAGCATTACCCGGCCATTTTGCGCTATTTACAACAAGGGATGAGTGATCCCATAGAGTTTAGCGACATCCTTACACAATTACAGGACATCACGCTGTATGCGCCGACGGATGCTCATTGAAGACAAAGACATTGAGCCTCAAAGCACACTGGATGAGCAACAACAGATGCTCAATGACACACTGGTGTTACTCAAACCCATTCGAGACCATCGCTACTTAAAAAGCCAGCGTCAATGGCGCAAAGAAAAACAGGCTCTGCGCCAAATAGAACAGGTATATCAACAAAAACAGCAGCAATTAGCGAATCAAGAACAACAACAAATCGACATGCGTAACAAGCTCGATAACCAACACAAAAATAAGCCCATCACGCAGCTCACTCTTCAAGAATGGATGGCCGCTGAACGTGACTTAATCATTGAGATTCAAACAACACAGCAAGCATTACAAACGTTACAGCTTAATTTAACAGAGCAACAGCAGCGGGTTGAACACGCCCAGCAAGCCATGACTCTCCAGCAAAAAGAAGTGACTAAGTTAGATGAAATGCAACGTTGGATAAAGGAGTGATTATGAAAGTCCATACACCGCCGCCCCAACATCATGAAGAGCCTCAGCAGCAAGTGAGCAATAAACCGCGCAATAAACAAGAATCGAATAAATCGTCCCAACACTTGGCCGCTTCACTGCCCGAGTTAGCATTATTTCAACATTATCTATCTCCCGAGAATTCACCTTCGTTTGCTGGCGAAGTGGAAGAGTCTTTTCGCTCTGCTCGTTGGAATGAGCCACTTTGTGATCAACTCTGCCAAGCACTGCCAAAAACAGGGCAATCATCATTAGCAACAGATTTTTCTTGCCAGATTTTGCTCCCCAACGCGGGCGAAGTACAGATGGATGCTTTTATGGAACAAATGACTTGGCATATTCGCCTCAAGTTCTCTCAAAAAGAAGCCTTCACTCAAGCCAAAAATCAACAACGCTATCTTGAACGCAAATTACGCAAAACGTTAGAAGCGCCTGTTTCACTCACTATTACCTCTGCGTAAGGATCTGTTATGACGCCATTTCTTGCCCAACGAAAACTGATTTCTACCCCACATTATTTAGCATCGCAATATATAGGACGAGGATTAACTTCCCGGTATGAAACCGCATTGGGAGAGCTTGTTTTTACTCTGCGTCACCTAGAGAGCTCGTCTCACAACCCCCTAACGTATTTTGCGACGCAACACGGCACACTGGCACTACCCACATCGGGCTTAGAAACTTGGCTAAACCAGTTGTCATCACTGCCATACCCAGCCCCACTGAGCACTGAAGACAATGAACACGCTTGGCAATATGAGCTTTATTGCCAGCATATTTACCCGGCACTTCAGCCATTACTCATTCCCTTCACCACATTAGACAATCCATCAGAGATAATCGAAGGCCAATGGTTTGAGCTGATATGGCAACACAACAACCAACATGGATCGGTCGAGATCTTCACGATCCCCGCTACCATTGCTAGTTGGCTGAGTTCTGGAACTTGGCAGCCCATCAATGAGCTCGATCTCGCTTCATTGCATTGTTCTAGCCCTCTTACTCTGGGTTGTTGCGCTAACGTTTCCTCACTTGAGCAAGGCGATATCGTCATGCTCAGCACGACTTATTTTTCGCCAACCGGATCAGGCGCGATTTCATTAGCAGGTTTGCAAGTTGATATTGAATATCTATCGAGTGGAACTCAACCGCAATATCAGGTCACTCAGGTAACAACATCTTCTGCTTTTGAGGCATTACGAACCGATATGAATGAGTACGACTCTGACCCATTTCACTCTTCTTATGAATCTGACTACGACCAAGCATCGTCATCGCATGATGCACACCTAACGACGTCACTTAAAGTCGTAGCAGGTCAAATCACACTCACTCTGGCTGAACTGCGTCAATTGGGCCCAGGTTCTGTATTGCTTCCTCAAGGAGAAGCCGCTGGGTTTGCTAGCCTATTCCACGGTTCAACCCGCATCGCTCGTGGTGAAATAGTGACGGTTGAAGGTCAGCTTGGCTTGCAAGTGACTGAGGTATTACTTCCAAGCCAAACACCATCAGTGAACACTAGCGATGAATCTTACTCCGACCAAGCAGCGTTGGATGAATCAGCAGAAATGGAGTCGCAAGCATGGGATTAGGCCAAGTCGATCCACTCCTGTTTGCACTGTTTCTAGGTGGGTTATCACTGCTGCCAATCTTACTCATCGTGTGTAGCGCATTTCTGAAGATTGCCATGGTGTTATTAATCACCCGTAACGCAATGGGGGTGCAGCAAGTGCCGCCCAATATGGCCATTTATGGTATTGCGCTGGCAGCAACGCTCTTTGTCATGGCTCCCGTCTTTCATGACATTCAGGGGCGGGTAAAAGAAACACCGCCAGATTTTAGTACGCTAGAGGCGATGCAAGAGAGCGTCAATCACATTATAGGCCCACTGCAGCAGTTTATGGAAAAGAACGCAAACCCTGACGTCGTCGCCCATATTATGGACAATACCGCACGTCTCTGGCCCAAAAGCATGGCTCAGGAAGTGACCAAACACGATCTCTTAGTGGTGATCCCATCATTCATGCTTTCAGAACTGCAAGCTGGGCTCCAGATAGGCTTTCTTATCTATATTCCCTTTATCGTTATTGATCTCATCGTCTCCAATGTGCTGCTCGCACTTGGCATGCAAATGGTATCGCCCATGACCATTTCCTTGCCGCTGAAAATACTACTGTTTGTACTCGTTGATGGCTGGAGTCGGCTATTAGACGGTCTGTTCTACTCCTACATTCATTAACGAACAGGTAAAGGATAAGTCATGGATATGCTGACTATTTTTAAACAAGGAATGATCCTCGTGGTGATGCTTTCTGCCCCACCGTTACTGGTTGCACTGCTCGTGGGGGTATTAACATCGTTACTGCAAGCGCTGTTTCAAGTGCAAGATCAAACCTTACCCTTTGCAATTAAGTTGGTTTCTGTCGCCATTACATTAGCGCTCACCGGACGCTGGATAGGCGTTGAAATCATCTCATTTGCCAGCCAAGTATTTCGTTTTATCGCGATTGCGGGCCATTAATTATGCCATTTCAGATTATTCCGCATTTAAGTGAATGGATACTGGCAATCAGCCTTGCTATGGCCCGGCTCTTTCCTTGCTTGATCTTTATCCCTGTCTTTTCATTTCATGAGCTCAAAGGCGTACTTCGTTATGCCATCGTGGTGATTTTAGCCCTGTTGGTTGCTCCGGGGATTCGAGCGGCTCTGCCTCATGATCATAGTTGGTTCACTCTGGCGGGTTTGTATGGCAAAGAAGTCATGCTGGGGATTTTACTCGGTGCGGTACTTTCCATTCCCTTCTGGATGTTTGAATCCGTAGGCGCTTTATTTGATAACCAGCGCGGCGCATTGATGGGTGGGCAATTAAACCCAAGTTTGGGGACCGACTTTACCCCGCTTGGTTTTCTCTTTAAACAATCGCTCATTATTTTGATGATCACCACCGGCTCATTTTTAGGCTTGCTGCAAGTCATATGGGACAGCTATATGCTCTGGCCACCAACGGTTTGGTTTCCCATGCCAGCTGGCGATGGTTACGCCACATACTTACACCTACTTTCTATTGCCTTTGGCGATCTCGTCTTGTATGCGTCACCACTAGTGGGATTACTCCTGTTTATCGAATTTGGTTTAGCGATATTGAGTCTCTATAGCCCACAATTACAAGTTTTCATTTTATCCATGCCAATCAAGTGCTTGGTCGGTTTGATGTTCATCGTCATGTACATGCCTAATCTGTTTGATTTTATGACAGTACGTCACCTGTCCTGGGACAGCATGTACCAAAACCTCAGCTTGTTCTTTCGTTCCATTCCTTAATTTCTATTTCTAAAAACATGCAGGAGGCCATCTCTAATGAGTGAGAAGACCGAAAAACCTACCCCCAAAAAACTACGAGACTCGCGTAAAAAAGGTCAGGTCGGGCAAAGCCAAGATGTACCCAAGTTATTAATTGTCGCCGCATTATGTGAAGTGATATTAGCGATGGTCGATAACGGTATGGAAAAAATGCAAGCCTTAGTCAGCCCCCCCATTTCGCTTTTTAATCAACCTTTTGGATATGCAGTTAAAGCCGTTGCTGTGCACTGTTTTACCATCGCAGGTTCATTGATGATTTTAGTTCTCGGTATTGCAGTCATGATGCGACTAGCAGGCGCATGGTTGCAGTTTGGCTTCTTATTCGCGCCAGAAGCGCTCAAATTAGACCCTAACCGCCTTAACCCAGCAAACCAACTTAAAAATATGTTTTCGGGTAAAAAGTTATTCGAATTATTCAACAGTCTTTTAAAAGCCATCGCCCTTGGAGTGCTCATTTATTACCTTCTTTATAATGCTTTAAGTACTTTGTTAAAACTTCCACAAGTTAACTTAGCAATAAGCTGGCAAGTCATTGCACACTTATTCAATAAAATAGAACGAGCCTGCTTGGTGGTATTACTCGTCTTAGCTGGAATGGACTTTGGTATCCAAAAGTACTTTTATCTCAAAGGATTAAAGATGAGTAAAGAAGACATAAAAAACGAATTCAAAAGCTCAGAAGGCGATCCCCACACCAAAAGCCACCGGCGTTCTGAAGCCCGCCGCTTGGCAAATGAAGAGCCGAAAAAAGCAAAGAAAGCGCCCACGCTGGATGACGCAGACATGCTAGTTGTCAACCCGACTCACTTTGCCGTCGCTCTCTATTATCGAGCAGAAGTAACACCACTTCCTCGTATTACAGTTAAAGGTCGTGATGAAGATGCACTCAATTTAATCGAACAAGCCAAAAAGAAAGAAATTCCCGTGATTCGATTTATTTGGTTAGCCCGTACGCTATATAAAGAAGAGGAAGGAAGTTTCATTCCAAGAGAGACATTACGTTATGTAGGGAAAATATACCAGGTATTACATAAATTCGACACCGATGATATTAACGATGCCAATCAACATATCGAAGATATATGAAAACTTAATAAAATATTTATTAATAATTAAATCACTAACCTAATTTAGTGACTTTTATTCCAAATAACGTACGGCAAAATAATTAGAATAAATATTCTAATTAATATTAAACAAGCATTCTCTAATTTTAATAATTAAATATGTAGGAATATCCCTACAGAAATTTAATCCTAAAAAAATACCTAAGAAAAACATTACAAAACATTATGCATATTTTAATTTAAGAATATGATTATTAAGAAAATTAAACAACCTTAAGAACCTTTACATTTATTTACAAGGCAATTCTTATTAAAAAACGTGGTGGAACAATTAATTTTTTTCTCTCACTCATTAAGCATTAATAGGTTATTTATAACTAGAAATTGACTTAATGAGGGTATAAATGAATAACGCAATATCGTTCCAAACAATAACTTCAAATAAAATTGACATAGAAGAACTCTATAAAAGTCAGAATAAAAAACTAAGACGTTTTATTCAAAAAAAGATTTGGCACAATGAAGATGCTGAAGAAATACTACAGCTAACTTATCTCGAAGCCATGCGCTGTAAAGATAAATTCACTGGGAACTCTAAACCTGAAACTTGGCTATTTGGTATCGCCGTAAACTTAACCAGAAATTATTTTAAACAGCACTACGGTCGTACCGTTTTGATGGATGAGATGACCGATACCCTGACTCAAGAGTTACAACACGATTGGGATGAAAATCCAGCCACATTAATTGAAAATGAGCGTTTACTAAACAGAACAATGGAAGCCATTACCCACCTCCCAGATGAAACACAATCGATTTTAAAACTCATTGTTGATGAAGACTTTAGTTATCAAGCCACCGCAGACCAAATTGGTATTCCTATCGGTACAATTCGCTCACGATTATCAAGAGCTCGCCAAACACTCAAACATTACCTTGAACCTGCAACAGTATGAGTGAATGGTTGTCTGTTTCTTCTTTTTTCATCTTCTGCTTAGTTAAGTCATAAGTAAGCAGAAGATGTTCCTTCCATAACCCATTACTTCCTAACGAAAGCCTGAGTTTTTTGGGAACCATCCTTATCAATTAACCACCCAGTAAACAATAACTATCGGATCGAAACACCCTGTATTACCTATAAAAATCCGTTACTTAACCACTGCGTATTACTGAGTTTGTCACGCACAGACAAGGACAAATAACGAGGATATTTCCATGACACCAACTCAAAGCAAAACCAACCAATTTCTTAAACAGTTCTCTCAATCAATTAATACTGATCTTTCCCTAAAAAATGGCGTGTGTGCCATCTATAACCACCTTTCTCAGCAAAGTGCGGTCATCGAGGTTCCCGACTTTAGTGACAACATCATTTTTCACTGCACCCTAATGACATTGCCAATGGAGGTCAGTGCCAACACGATGAAAAAGATGTTACTCCTCAATTTTGAAGTCAGTGCAATGCAGGGATGTTGGCTTGCTATCGATGAGCAACAGCAATTGTGTCTTTGCCATCTATTACCTATCGAGAAGACTGATCAGACGCATTTCAACAACACCCTGATTGGCTTTATAGATCAAGTAAAGAACGTCCGCCCATTTATCTCAGAGTGGTTCCGCGCCCCCGTCACTCACTAAAAGAAATTAACCCGCTTTTACAGGGAACCGAATGCCAAATATCGCCACGTAAATCATGTGGCAGCTCATTGAACATAGCGCCATGTCGATTAATTAAGGAGTGAATTATGTCATCGATAGAAAGTACTCGTCATCGTCTGGATATGCAGTTTGAACGTACCCAGAAAAACATGGATAAACTAGTCACAAATTTAGGCAATGCTTCCCTTGGTGATATCTATGCTTTTAATGCTGCGATGCGCCAAAACGCCACCGCAAGTTGGGCAGTAAACCAAGAACTGCAAGTTAAGCATAATTTGGCAAAAGCCATCATTAATGAAATTCGCTAATGATGTTGTCGGTTTCACAAATCACCACCACGCTGCAACACTGGCTAGAGAGCTCTCAAATCCAACTCGAATTTGAGATCGATAGTCAGTGTCTCAGTTTAATCAAAAAGGGCCAAGTCATTGAATTGCGTCTCGCACTTCCCGCGACCGTGCAACAGATACCAGATCCCACACTTTTTCTCCAACTGAGTGAAGTCGGTATTAATCAATTTAATGGCGTGCCAGCGATTAACGAGCAGCATCAGTACTGTATTATCGATTGGTGCCAACTCACCGATAGTGCTACAGCCGCTTTAGCTCCGTTAGTGACCCAGATTGAAGCCCTGATCAACCAACAACAATGTTGGGCTTCGATGCTCAATCACCAAGTACCTAAGCCGCACTCACGACCTTCACCCCAAGTGGTGCCGTTAAGCCTCTCGCAACAAATGCGGCAATTTTCATCTTCTTAGTCGCCTTTACAGCAAGGATTGATCACCGTGATGGGCTCCTCTACGCAGGTAGCCATATGGATAAAGATTTGACGAGTACACTATGAAAAAAAATATGCATTGGCTCCCTATTTTACTGACCCTACTGATCCTCTGCATCAGCAGCGCAGCGCATGGAGCGACCCCAAAAAAATGGCAAAAAACAGCCTATGCGTTTGAAGCTAACCACACCTCTTTATTAGATGCCCTACACCAGTTTTCAAAAACATTTGGTGTAAAACTTAATATGGGCAATGTCCGTGGCGAGTTGAATGGTAAATTACGTGCTAATTCAGCCACCGATTATCTCAATCGTTTAGCTCTCGAATATCAATTCTTATGGTTTGTGTATAACGGCACGCTATATGTCAGCCCACTAAAAGATCAAACATCAACGACCATCGAAGTCTCTGACGATGCGGTATCAGATCTAAAAAATGCGTTAACTCAAGTCGGCCTGCTCGACAAACGCTTTGGTTGGGGGGAATTACCAGATGAAGGTATCGTGATGGTATCAGGTCCAACCCACTATGTAGAACTGGTTAAAAAATTCAGCAAGAAGAAAAAGACCAAAGCAGAAAAAATGGAAGTGATGGTCTTTCCGCTCAAATACGCCTTAGTCGGCGATCGCAACATCAAGTTTCGCGATAAAAAAATCACCATTCCAGGCATTGCTAGTATGTTGCGCGACTTACTAGAAAATAAGAAAGAAGCCCCGCTAGGAATGAACACGAACAATATGACGTTAGGTAGTAGCCTCCAAGCGCTCGGTAATCTGCAATCACTCGCTCAGCAACGCATGCAAAACAAGATGATGAATAACAGCATGAGCCAAACCATGGTGAATCAAGAGCTTAATAACCAAAAATCAGCAGATTCGAAAATCAGCGCAGATACACGCAATAACGCCGTGTTAATTCGTGATGACATTGATAAACACGACATGTATCAATCCCTAATTAATAAGCTCGATCGCCCACGTAACGTCATCGAAATTGACGCGATCATTCTGGATATTGACAAAAACCGCTTAGATCAACTCGGTATTGATTGGCAAGTTGGTGCGGGTAGCACAGAAGCGGAATTTAATGCCAGTGGAGTGAGCCCATTTCTCTCTACCGGTTCGGCTGCAACCGTTATGATTCAAGACTTTGGCCACTTTTTTGCACAAATTCGTGCACTTGAAAGCGAGGGCGAAGCCTCACTCATCGCTAACCCATCGATTTTGACCATTGAAAACCAACCCGCGGTGATCGATTTTAACGATACCGCCTACATCAGTTCCATTGGCGAAAGGGTGGCGAACGTTTCTCCGGTAACCGCAGGAACCAGCCTTGAAGTCGTGCCGCGCATGATTGAATCCCCGAGCGCTAAACTGATTCAGCTCTCGCTTGATATTGAAGATGGCAAAATTGAATACAACGACAACAGCACAACCCCAACGGTCAACCGTGGCACCATCAGCACCCAAGCGATCATGCAAAGCCAACGCTCATTGGTTGTTGGTGGATTTAAAGTCGAGAGCAATTCACAATCCAACAGCAAAGTGCCGATCTTGGGCGATATTCCGGGATTAGGCAAACTCTTTAGCTACAAAGACAATGATCAATCCAAACGAGAACGCTTATTTATCATCACCCCGCGCCTGGTCGGTAATGAACTTAACCCTCATCAATTTGAACCTGAGCGCAATAACGATGAAGTACAAAAGGCTCTCGATAAAGACCGAGCTAAAAAATTGGGTATCACACGTACACAGGTCGCAAAAGCGCTGACTCAATTAAATAATCTCTATCTACCCGATGGGTTTACCTTAGAAAAAAGCATTCCGTATACCTTAGAGCATTATTGTGAGCGTACGGATGGCGTAACGTTCGACCGCACCAATCGTCAATGGTACGGCGGCAAGAAATTCGCCCTATTGGTCGGCACCGTCACCAATCACACCACCCACTCAGTGCGGTTTGATGAAGCCACGTGTACCCATCGCGATACGTTAGCAGTTGCAGTGAGACCTTCGACTCTGATGGCGCCGGGACAATCTGCAGAAGTGATGATGGCAGTGATTCCACCCGATAATAAGAAAACCACTCGTACCTCGTTATTGGATGTTCAACACTAAGGAAGAACGATGAAATTCAGGATATTGTGCATTGCTGTTATCACGTTATTAGCTGGCTGTACTGCGAAAACCACTAGTCATCAATGTCTTTCCAACCATTGTGATCGAGAGATGTCTTCTCCGACTCAATTGGTCATTTGGTGGGGGCCAGCTCTTCGAGACAAGGTGAATAAAGATGATGACACCACAACCTATGATTTGGGAAAATATGACTGAACAACGCTTACAACAATGGCTGCAAAATGTAGCGCCTCATGCAAACAATCATTTTCCTTTACAACAAGGTCTGTCACTTAGCTGTCAAACCATTCGTGAGCACCGAGCCATTATTTTATGGGTTGAGCAAAGCTATTTTCCTATCCAATGGGTTCAAAATGTATTACGCCAAGTGGGGAATAAACTTGAAAGAGATAGGTATTGCAAACCACTTAATCCACAAAACGGGCACTGGCGTTGGTGGGTAGAAGTGCAACCAGAGATGAATAATAACGATCAACTACGGTTAGTTCAGCAGTTAATCGCAATCACTGAATCAGCACTATAGGTGAGCCGTGATATCATGCTCTCACTTCATACCAACCAACTGAAAACATTGGGTCATTGTTGATTTCGTGTCATAGTATGAGTGTGCCCAAGCAGACGACAAAAGCTTGGGTATGACTGCCCATGTATGGATACTGAGAGGTTGTTATGAAAATCATTAATGCTCGCCTGCGCCATCAACCAGAGCTGTTTACTATTATCTGTGAAGATGGCTATTTTTCGCAGATTACAGCTCAATCCCAAACCATTCACGAAAATGCGGATATAGACGCACAAGGAAAGCTGCTGTGTGCACCGTTTGTGGAGCCTCATATTCACCTCGACGCTGTCATGACGGTCGGAGAGCCACGCTGGAATGAAAGCGGCACGCTCTTTGAAGGTATCGCTTGTTGGGCTGAACGCAAACCCATGCTGACCACAGAAGATGTGCAACACCGCGTAACGAAAGCCGCCCGCCTATTAGCCGATAACGGTGTACAGCATGTCCGCACTCATATTGACGTTACCGATCCTAAGTTAATTGCGTTAAAAGCGATTGTGCCGTTGAAGAAAAAACTGGCACCGTGGATGGATTTACAAATCGTCGCGTTTCCTCAAGAAGGCATTCTTTCTTACCCTAACGGTAAAGAGCTAATGAAACTTGCGGTGGAGATCGGCGCCGATGTTATCGGTGGTATCCCTCACTTTGAGTTTACCCGAGAATATGGTGTGGAATCGATGCGCTGGGTGATGGATTTCGCCCGTCAAAACAACAAATTGGTGGATGTACACTGCGACGAAATTGACGATGAAGCTTCGCGTTTTTTAGAAGTGCTTGCCACTGCAGCATTAGAATCTGGTATGGGGAATCGAGTCACTGCAAGCCATACAACCGCCATGCATTCATACAATAACGCCTATTGTTCGAAACTGTTTCGCTTGTTGAAGATGTCTGACATCAACTTTGTTTCTTGCCCAACCTCCAACATTCATCTGCAGGGTCGATTTGATACGCTACCTAAACGCCGTGGCATTACTCGCATTAAAGAACTGACTGCGGCAGGCATGAATGTCGCGTTAGCCCAAGATTCCATTCAAGATCCTTGGTATAGCCTTGGTAATGGCAAATTATTACGCGAGCTCGACTTCGCGTTACATGCTTGTCATATGATGGGGTATCAAGATTTCAATCATGGACTCGATTTTATCACCGACAACGGCGCAAAAGTGCTACATATCAGTGACCAATATGGTATCGAGGTAGGCAAACCTGCCAACTTTATTATCTTAGATGGGGCTGATGATGTAGAAGTGATTCGCGAACAATCTGAGGTATTGTGGTCAGTGCGTCATGGCGAGCTGCTGCTCTCTCGTACTCCTTCGCAAATAAACCACAGATTCACGCTCTAATTGAGCGGCCCCCATTTCAAAGTGGTAATCACAGACACCTTCGTTGCCAAGGTTACCACTTTACTGAATTCTGTCGGTGGGCGTTAGAGCTTGAAACTTGCTTCCTGCAGAAGTTCGTTTCTATTGTGACGATAAAGTTCGGAACTTACTTTGGACAAAGGTGAGTTTGTGAAAGGAAATCAGGCATAGCTCTGGATTTAAGTAAGCATGAATTAGTCGTCCTGACTAAGAAGGTAGGTAGTTTTTATCAAAGCTCGTAGATTAAAGTCTTAGATACTCACAACACTAATTTGTACTAATTCACTTTCATTGATGACTGCACGCACACTTTTACTGTGTTTCGTAACTGATTTGTTTACTTACGTTCTTTAGTTGCACCCCTACCTTATTAAACGCCTTTTGGACAGTTGTTGAGACGTGCTGGCGGCCTTCCCCCTCTAAAAAGTTTGCTCTATCTTGATTCGTTTCGAATACGCAGACTATTTCTAAGCTTTGTGGAAAAGAAGAGAATTTGACCGTATGAGTCACCCAAAGGAAACCATCGTAGCCTTTTAACGTATCTTCACAAACTTCGGTCAACACCTCTCTAATTAGGTTCTCGACCTTCTTATCTGATTTGCGCATGAAGCAAACTTCCTAATTAACACCTTTAAAACGGCTTTATTCTACATTGTCTTAAACGTTAATGTCATCATTCTAATCTTTAATATCTACCAACATTCCTCTTACTCTATTTCAGGTTCAATAGCTTTTGGGTTACAGGTAACCCTCCTAACCAAAAGATGATGTCGTGACGCAAAAAATTATAATTAACCATTTAAAATCAATAATTTAAAAACAAATCTATAGTTAACAGACCTTTTGACCACCAGCAACCCTTCCTAAACAGGAACCTAATGGTGCACAAAAAAAGGGTATGAGGTAGGAGGAGAATTGGTAAAGAAAAGCGATAAGAAAAAAGCAAAGGTATGCAGTTATGTATGGGGTGACAAAAGGCTAAAAGCGACACTCAACTCTGTCATTAGGGGGAGGCGAAAGCAGAGTGCCACTTACCCTGAAATAGGGAACATAGCCAAATTACTCATTATCAAAAAGTTGTACTAATTCGTGAACTAACCAAGAAGAGGCCAGCAGATCAGCACTGCCACCAGGACTTAGGTGCTTGGCGATCAAATCCTTGTCAAACGCCATCAGTTCACTCTCTATATTATGGTATCGATACCCGCCTAATTCCAGTAATTGGCTTGCTCTATTCTGAACAAATCGTAAACCCGCGATACCACCGCGATTTACCAAATTACTGTCATCATTATTGGCCATGATAACCAGCAATGTATGCCATAACGCTTGCTCAGTAGAAACGCCTTCACTTAGGCATTCACGATACGCTGGCAGTGCGTGATTCATAACAGTACTAAGACCAGATGCGGCTTCACCACGAGCACCAGTCAAACCGTATTGCTGATACATTTTCTCTCCAGCCGTTGCCGCTTCACGCTGAGTACATGCTTTTAGCTCATCGTAAACCAAAAACTGGCAAGACTGACGAATCACCTCTTTGATATGCAGCTCATCGACTTTTAAATTTTTACCTTTTAGCCAACCCACAGCGCCGCAAATTAAGCCCAAGTTAAAAATCATCCCTTTATGCGTATTCACACCGTTGGTAGCTTTAAACATAGCTCGTTCGGCTTCAATACCCACTGGGCGTAACACACTCAGTAAATCGGTAACAGGGGTATGGGCATGATGGGAACCTGAAGCAACAAAACGTTCAAGGTAAGGCACAATTGCATCTGCGCTCGCAATGAATGTAGCTAACGTCATATCATCGTGAGAGCCGTTATTGACGGTATCAACAAGACCCGGTTTTGGCGTGAGGTGCACCTCAAGCATCATCGCGTGATATGCCAGATGCGAGACAAGTTTGGGTAAGCTGAATGCCCGTTTACTTGGTGAAGGAGCAGCCACGGTCACCTCTTGGGGAAAGTCTATCAATAACTCAAGCGTAGCATTCATAGTCATGGGTCATTTCCTCAATTTTCGCTAACAGCGTGGCTAAATCATGACGACGTGAACGAGCGCACACTTTAGCATCCTCGTTGCATATGAGACATCGACGTCTTGCCATCTGTGTCCCTTCGCGAGAGATAATTTTTCCATCAACATCAATAACATCGAGATCCATCAACCGACCTAACGGGTGATTAGACTCAATATTCATCATGGCTTTTTTTAGGAGGGAAGCCGAAGGCGCCTGAATAGAGAAGAAAGCTTCTGGTCCGGTGTTTTCAATCACTTTTTGGCTACCAACAATTGTCCAACCTTGCTGTTGGCACATAGACTTGATCGCTTCTAACCCGGTATTCATCACAATCCGGCTGGATTGATTCATTTTTACAGGACCGGGCATATTGACAGTAAATGAAACAATGGGAAGAGAGTGGCGTTTAAGCCACTCTTGTTGTTGTTTCACCCGAGTCTCTTTACGGTCAAGCATTTCATTTAAGCTCACCTCAGAATCGGTTGAAAATGTCATTACTCTTTTACCTGCTTGATTACATCAATGATAGAACCATCACGGTAGTGAACGAAAGCAACAGTACGTTCTTCAAACTCTAAAGGTTCTGGTTTACCTGTTAGTAGTTCAGCGCGTTGTTGTAGTTCAGCCACTTCCATTACTGGTAGACCAGCCGCAATTAAGCGCTCTTTCACTTCAGGGCGGTTAGGGTTAACTGCGATACCTTGGTCAGTCACCAATACATCGATTGTTGAACCAGGAGTCACAACGTTAGTCACTTTTTCAACGACTGTTGGAATACGACCACGAACTAACGGACAAACGATAACCGCTAGGTTAGCAGCCGCCGCTGTATCACTGTGACCACCGGATGCACCGCGGATTACGCCGTCAGAACCAGTAATAACGTTTACGTTAAATTGAGTATCGATTTCTAGAGCACTCAAGATAACTACGTCTAAGCGATCCACAACCGCACCTTTTGACGATGGGTTAGCGTATTCGTTCGCTGAGATCTCGATGTGGTGAGGGTTACGAGACAATGATTCAGCCGCAACAGAGTCAAAACACTGAACGTCTAACAAGTTCTCGATCAAACCTTCTTCATGTAGGTCAACCATCGTTGCTGTGATGCCACCTAGAGCAAATGATGCGCGAATATCTTGACGAATCATTTTTTCTTTTAGGAAACGAGTCACAGCCAGTGATGCACCGCCTGAACCTGTTTGCATTGAAAAACCGTTGTTGAAGTAACCAGAGTTTTCGATGACGTCTGCACAGTATTTTGCAATCAGAAGTTCACGAGGGTTTTTGGTCATACGAGTGGCATCGCCACCAATTTTGCTTGGGTCGCCAACTTCTTCAACTTGAACAACAGCATCTACGTTGTCTTGGTGAATTGATGCTGGGTACGCTGGATACTCAACCAAAGATTCAGTCAGCATAACCACTTTATCCGCGTACTCTGAGTCTACTTTTGCGTATCCTAGAGAACCACAGATAGATTTACCTTTGAAGCCATTTGCGTTACCAAACTCATCACAACAAGGTACGCCGATAAAGGCCATATCAATGTGGATTTCGCCAGATTGAACCAGGTGTACACGACCACCGTGTGAGTGAATGTGTACAGGCTCTTCTAAAAGACCACGAGAGATTTCGTCAGCCAATTCACCACGAATACCAGAGGTGTAAATTTTAGACACCACACCATTTTTGATGTGTTTTACTAACGGTGCATGAACTGAAGTTAATGAACTTGATGCTAACGTTAGGTTTTTAAGGCCCAACTCTGCAATCACATCCATCACCATATTGATGGTTTTGTCGCCGCCACGGAATGCGTGGTGGAAAGAGATCGTCATGCCATCTTTTAAGCCAAGATCTTTAATTGCTTCAGCGAGAGAAGCTTTCATTTTACGGCTTTTTTTATCTGACTCATTCGCCAAGTGCGGAGTCAACTTCAGAGCTTCAGTGTAAGGAGTTAAAGAATAACGTTCCATCTCTTCAGCAGTGAGGGGATTATTTAAAGTACTAACACTCATGACACTACCTTACTGTTTGATACCAGATTCAGCACGTTGAAGTGTCCAGCGTGCGCGTTCAATGATTGGGCTATCGACCATTTTGCCGTTAAGAGAAACCACACCTAAACCATTAGCTGCTGCTTCTTCTGCTGCTTCAATCACAGCATTTGCGTAATCCACTTCTTTTTGACTAGGTGCAAAAACGTTGTGAACCATGTCGATTTGACGAGGGTTAATCAAAGATTTACCGTCAAAGCCCAGCTGTTTAATGAGTTCAGCTTCTTTTAGGAAGCCTTCTTCGTTATTAGCGTCTGAATAAACAGTATCAAATGCCATGATGCCAGCAGAGCGAGCGGCTTGGAGAATAGAACAACGAGCAAATAACAACTCAATCCCTTCAGGCGAGCGTTGAGTTCTTAAATCGCGAACATAGTCCTCCGCGCCGAGTGCAATACCAATCAAACGTTTTGAGCTGTGGGCAATGTCCACACAGTTATTGATACCTTGTGCGCTTTCAATAGCTGCCAATAGTTTGGTGCTACCGACTTCACGGCCACAAGCAATCTCAATCTGTTCAATGGCTTTTTCCATTTCTATGATGTCATTTGGACCGTCTGTTTTTGGCAAACGAATACAATCAGCACCACCGCGAACAACAGCGTTCAAGTCTTTTAGACCAAATTCTGATTCAAGAGGGTTAACACGAACCACTGTTTCGATGTCTTGGTACATTGGGTGTTGAAGAGCATGGAAAACCAACATACGTGCGGTGTCTTTTTCACGTAGAGACACAGAGTCTTCCAAGTCGAACATTAGCGAGTCTGGCTTATAGATGAAAGTGTTGCTCAGCATTGCTGCGTTAGCACCAGGAACAAACAGCATACTGCGACGAAGTTTAATCATTACATGAGGCTCCAATCGATCTCTTGTTCAGCACAAGCACGTAACACGGCAGCTTGCACGCGCGCTTTGATTACACAATCTAACGCACCCTTATCTTCGATAATGATCTTGGCATCTTCTACTTTCATGTTAGAAAGAGTTTCCAATACAACATTTCGAATCGCTTTACCAAACTGCTGCTCGACGGTACTGTCTAGAGACAAATCAATACCGCCACTCACATTAGGTTCGATACGGACCTGAAGATCACTGGATTCCAGTGTTCCCGCAAACGCGGGGTGAGAAATTTTCATTGGTTCGACCTTGATGAATAGTTTGTAAAAAAAACAACCAGCACTACGTTCACAAAAGCATTAGTGACTAAACGGAGACACAATTCGCTGCATTTTGCGTCGGGGCGATGTAGTGCTGATTGATGTACGAATACGTCGTTTGTGGCACAAGACTTCGCACTGCAGGAATGTCTGCCGTACGCAGTAGGTCACGAACTCTTGACGCCGAAATAGGTTCAGCCCCTTGCTGACACCGTTCTATTTCCACCACTTCGATAGCAGGTCCACCCTTTTCTTCTAGATCTTTTTCCAACCATTGACGCATGGCCTGATTGTAATGACGGGTCACAGGACACAATGGCTCACTACCCACGAAACGATGAGTAATACCAAGCGCAGGAGCAATCGCGTTACGGAAAATTTTAAGATCAAGCGCCGTGTGGGCGTAATTGATCACTTGTTGATCTTTTATGAAGTAAGTGGGGAATGTTACTTTCGAAATAATGTAATCAGAACCGGTGTGAATTGTCAGGTTTTTCAGATGCTCAGTGCCCGCACGAATCATGGCTAGTCGACCGTCAAAGGAGAATTCATTACCTTCTTCTTTAACGGCAAACAGATGAACCCAATCACACTGCTGACACGCTTTCTCAACCAAGTATTGATGACCTAGAGTAAATGGATTGGCATTCATCACAATGCCACCAATGGTATTCCCTTCCACTCTTTTTGCTGAGAGTTCCTGACAATAGGTTTTAAGACGCGAAGAACTGTTTTCCATTAACGCCACATTAGGCTCTACTTTTTCGACTAAGTAAAAACCACATTGGCTGAACATAGGAACATTAGTGGGTTTGGTAAATAAGAACAGATTGAACCGACCTAGCTCGTAAGCCAAATTCGTTAATTCACTCATTAATGTTAAAGCAAACCCTGTGCCTTGCAGTTCGGGGGAAATGGCGATTGACTTCAAAACATTACCTGCCAATCCACCACAGGCAATAATGGTCATATCTTCCTGATAAGCCACTACAAATCGTTCCACATCTTCATCAATCCCTAGATCATGTAGAGACAAAAATTGCCTAACAGCCTGCATTCGTTTGCTCTGCTTGATGGATATCCTAGAAAAAGTGTAACTCTCCAACATCACGTGCCTCACCTATCTCTTTACGGCAGCAATAGTGCTCGGTTTGGACAATAAAAATATCGAGCCGAATCACTTTATTATTCAGAATAAAAGTACTTTATGATTTTAATGTTTTTAATTTTTAAAATACTGAAAAATAAACAAAAATTAATTAAAAACCATAAAAGTCATTGAGACTTTAAACGCCACTTTAATCAATGACAGTTTTCACAAATATCGGGAAATTAATCCCATACATTGAATAGGTGTTATTAACCTGCTGGATAATAAAAATGAACGAAAAAACCCTACATATAAATACAAATGCATCTGCTTCAAGCGGATTTTCATTAAAAGACAGTAAAGTGTTCGGCGTACCTCTACCACTCTTTGCTGTATTAGCCGCTATTATAGCAATTGCACATTTTACCGATACCCTTCCAAGCAATATTGTCGGCGGTTTTGGCTTTATGTTTGTTGTGGGCGCTATATTTGGCGAAATAGGTAAACGACTACCTATTTTTAATAAATATATCGGTGGCGCTCCGGTTATGATTTTCTTAGTCGCCGCTTGGTTTGTCCAAATGGGTTGGCTACATCAAAATGAAATCACGACTGTTAGCCATGTGATGAAAAAAACCGGCTTTTTAAACCTTTTTATCGCCGTTTTAATCACCGGTTCTATTCTTGCGGTTAACCGTAAACTGTTGCTTCGCTCTTTAGCTGGCTACATTCCAACCATCCTTGCTGCTGTTGCTGGTGCTTCTTTACTTGGCATACTAGGTGGTTGGGTTTTTGGTATCAGCCCTGCGAAAATGATGATGATGTACGTACTGCCTATCATGGGTGGTGGTAACGGTGCTGGCGCCATTCCTTTGTCTGAAATTTATGCCTCTGTAACCGGTGGTTCAAAAGAACAATATTACTCTGTCGCTATTGCAATTCTAACGATTGCAAACGTCATTGCGATTGTTGCTGCTGCTGTTTTGAATGGGTTAGGCCAACGATACCCAACAATAACAGGTAACGGTGAATTAATTCGTAATTCAAGCTTTGATGTTAAATCAGAAGAAAAAAGCGTTAACGTAACCCCACGTGAAATTGCAATTGGCTTAATGCTAGCTACTTGTATTTATACGTTTTCTTCTTCTCTATCAAAAGATATTTTGCCAGGTTTTGGTGACGTAAAAATTCATACATTCGCTTATATGGTTATTATCGTCGCTATTATAAACGCGCTTGGCTTATGCTCAGACGAAATCAAAGAGGGTGCAAAACGCTTATCAGCTTTCTTCTCTAAACAACTTCTCTGGGTATTAATGGTGGGGGTTGGTATTGCTTATACTGATCTAGGTGCTGTTATTAGTGCTATCTCTTTCACTAACGTCATTCTAGCTGGCCTAATCGTTGTTGGCGCTATCCTTGGTGCTTCTCTAGGTGGCTGGGCTATGGGCTTCTACCCTGTTGAATCCTCAATCACTGCTGGCCTATGTATGGCTAACCGCGGTGGTTCTGGTGACTTGGAAGTACTGGCTGCTTCTAACCGTATGAGCCTTCTATCTTACGCTCAAATTTCCTCCCGTCTTGGTGGCGGTATCGTACTGGTTATCGCGAGCGTGGTATTTGGCATGTTGATGTAATCACCCCCTTGCTCCACTGGCGCGCTTTGCGCGCCTTTTCTCTCTGTCGGAAAACTTGATATGCAAGAAACATCGTTACTTATGGAAGGCGTTAACCTACTCACCCTCGGGATGGGTTTTGTCTTTATCTTCCTAATCTTTTTAGTCTTTGCGATCACGGTAATGTCTAAGTGTGTTGCGCGTTATGCGCCGCCACCAGCTGCGCCAAAATCGAAAACAAAAACTCAGTCTGCTCCTGTATCTAATCCCGCACAAGATGATCAATTGATCGCAGTATTAACTGCCGCGGTACATCACCACAGAGCTCAAAGACAAGCTAATTAAAAAATACAACAAAGGAGAATTTTGAGATGACTCAGGCAACCAAGCGTGTTGGTATTACTGACGTCGTATTACGCGATGCCCACCAATCTCTTTTTGCAACTCGTCTTCGTCTTGAGGACATGCTTCCTATTGCGGAACAACTCGATGATATCGGTTACTGGTCTCTAGAGTGCTGGGGCGGTGCAACCTTCGATAGTTGTATTCGCTTCCTTGGCGAAGATCCATGGGAACGCCTACGTGCATTAAAGAAAGCAATGCCAAAAACGCCACTACAAATGTTACTACGTGGTCAAAACCTTTTGGGTTACCGTCATTATGCTGATGACGTAGTTGATACATTTGTTGAACGTGCAGTGAAAAACGGCATGGATGTGTTCCGCGTCTTCGATGCGATGAATGACCCTCGTAACATGCAACAAGCCATTCGTGCGGTGAAAAAACAAGGCGCGCATGCACAAGGTACTTTGAGCTACACCACCAGCCCTGCTCACGATTTACAAACATGGGTAAACGTAGCACAAGAGTTAGCTGAAGAAGGTGTTGATTCTATTGCAATTAAAGACATGTCAGGCATTTTAACGCCTTACAAAGCTGCAGAATTAGTCTCTACCCTGAAAAAACAAGTTGATGTTGAATTACACCTTCACTGTCACTCAACAACTGGCATGGCAGATATGACTCTGCTTAAAGCCATCGAAGCAGGTGTCGACCGTGTTGATACCGCTATTTCAAGCATGAGTGGTACTTATGGTCACCCAGCAACTGAATCTTTGGTTGCGACTCTGCAAGGTTCAGGCTACGACACTGGCTTAGATCTGCACAAGCTAGAAAAAATTGCGGCTTACTTCCGTGAAGCGCGCAAAAAATATCATGAATTCGAAGGCATGATGAAAGGCTCTGACTCACGTATTTTGATTGCTCAAGTACCGGGCGGCATGTTAACCAACATGGAAGGCCAGCTAAAACAACAAAATGCCTTGGATAAATTGGATCAAGTACTCGAAGAAATCCCTCGCGTGCGTGAAGATCTTGGTTATATCCCATTGGTCACTCCAACCTCGCAAATTGTCGGTACACAATCTGTTATCAACGTCTTAATGGGTGAGCGTTACAAAACCATCACCAAAGAAACGGCGGGGATTTTAAAAGGTGAATACGGCCGTACTCCTGCACCAGTGAATACCGCTCTTCAAGAACGTGTTCTTGACGGCGGCGAAGCGATCACTTGTCGCCCAGCAGATAAACTGGCACCTGAGATAGTTGAGCTACAACAAAGCGTTATTCAACAAGCCAAAGAAAAAGGCATCCAACTTAGCGACAACGTAATTGATGACGTATTGATGGTCGCTCTATTTGATCAGGTGGCGTGGAAATTCCTCGCAAACCGCAACAACCCAGATGCATTCGAACCTGTACCGCAAGCTAAAACTAAGGAAGAAAAAACCGTGGCGAACTCTAAAGCTCCTGCTGATAACGGCGTTTACACCATTACTGTTAACAACCAAAGCTATGTGGTGAAAGTGACTGAAGGTGGTGATATCAGCCAAGTTTCAGCGGCTCCAGCGGCAGCACCAGTTGCGGCCCCCGCTCCAGCAGCCCCAGTAGGTGCAGGTGAAACAATGAATGCACCTCTTGCTGGTAACATCTGGAAAATTAAAGCAAAACCTGGCGAACAAGTGGCTGAAGGTGATGTATTGTTAATTCTTGAAGCGATGAAAATGGAAACCGAAATCCGCGCACCTCACGCAGGAACTGTAAGCAGTGTTGACGTAAGCGAAGGCGATTCTGTTCAAGTTGGAGATTCTCTGCTGGTTTTAGCGTAATTTAAGGTGAGGTAGTTACCACTATGATGGATAATATCATCGCAATGGTGAATGACTTTGGCTTTTTCCACCTTAATTGGGGTCAAGCCATCATGATAGTGATTGGGCTCGTATTGCTCTATCTTGCTATCGTGAAACAATTCGAACCATTGCTTCTCGTTCCAATCGGTTTTGGCGGCATCTTGTCAAACTTGCCAGATGCAGGCCTTGCCATGTCAGCCGTTGAAAACGCACTATATGCAGCCAAACCAGATGTGTTAGCCGCATTTGCTCACGTATTAAATGTGGGTGCAACAAGCAGCGTGGCTGTATTGAAAGAAGCGATTCATTCAGCAACACCAACACAGTTGGCGAACTTGCATCTTCTCGCTGAACAGTACTCATACACTGATGGTATGTTGCACCAATTCTATAGCGTGATCATCGCATCAGGCGCAGGCCCATTAGTAATCTTTATGGGGGTGGGTGCAATGACAGACTTTGGTCCGCTATTGGCTAACCCTAAAACGTTACTGCTCGGTGCTGCTGCGCAATTTGGTATCTTTACCACTATCTTAGGTGCATTAAGTTTAAGCTCTTTAGGGGTGATGAACTTTAGCGTCGCTCAAGCGGCTGCTATCGGTATCATTGGTGGTGCAGATGGCCCAACCGCGATTTATGTTTCTAGCTTACTATCACCAGAACTACTTGGTGCCATTGCAGTAGCGGCATACTCGTACATGGCTTTGGTGCCTATGATTCAACCGCCAATCATGCGTGCACTAACCACGGATGCTGAGCGTCAAATCAAAATGAGCCAGTTACGCCAAGTAAACAAATTGGAAAAGATCATTTTCCCATTAATGTTATTGGTACTGATCGCCATGTTACTGCCTTCAGCAACACCTCTACTTGGTATGTTCTGTTTCGGTAACTTGATGCGTGAATGTGGTGTAGTAGAACGTCTTTCTGATACAGCGCAAAATGCGTTAATCAATATCGTGACCATCTTCTTGGGCCTTTCTGTTGGTTCTAAATTGATGGCAGATAAGTTCTTGCAACCACAAACCATCGGTATTTTGTGCTTGGGCATTATTGCTTTCTGCGTTGGCACTGCAGCCGGTGTTTTAATGGCCAAACTGCTTAACCGCGTCAGTAAAGATCCAATTAACCCATTGATTGGTTCTGCTGGGGTTTCTGCTGTTCCTATGGCCGCTCGCGTATCCAATAAAATTGGTTTAGAAGCTAACAGTCAAAACTTCTTATTAATGCATGCGATGGGTCCAAACGTCGCTGGTGTTATCGGTTCTGCTGTTGCCGCTGGCGTGATGATCAAATACGTATTAGGCTAATAAATTCAATAGCTTTTTGAGTATTTTGTAAATTTGATTGGGGTTTTAGACCCCAATCAATTTTTATATTTTCTAACCACCGTATACTCCCCTTATGGCATACAATCTTTCGTCTTTTTTGCATAAAACTATCTGTCGTAACCTTTCTTTTCAGCAAAGGGTATTTTTATTACTTCTTGCTGTTGTCGCTACTCAGCTATTTTTGGTGGCTGGATTCTTTCACCAATCGTTAAGTAGCAGCCTTGAACATCAGGTTACAACCAAAGCCCTGATCCAAGCGAAAGAAATTGCTAGTGACCCGAACTTTGTCGCATTACTTGAAGAGAAAAATATCCATAAAATTCAGAAATATGTAGACAGACTTCAGAAAATCACTGATGCTGATTTTATTGTTATTGGTAATAAGAAGGGAATTCGACTCGTTCACCCTGAAAAAGACAAAATTGGGATGCCAATGATCGGGGGCGATAATATTAAAGCCCTCAAATATGGCACAAGTTACACCACCATGAAGAAAGGAAGCCTCGGCATTTCCATTCGTGGTAAGGCAGGAATAAAATCACCGGACGGAAAAATCATTGGCGTGGTGTCTGTCGGGTATTTACTCGATAGCGTAAGTTATTGGCTAATGTTTTATTCCTACCCGGTAATATTCGCACTGATTGTACTCATGATTTTTTCTTCGCTCGGCGCATGGCTATTTACCCGCCATATTAAGCAACAAATGTTTGATATGGAGCCAGAAGAAATTGCCATGAATTTGCATTTACAAAACTCTATATTGCAAAGTGTTTACGAAGGAACCATTGCAGTGAGCCGGCAAGGTGAAATTCTTTCGGTCAATACCAAGGCATTAGATACGCTAGGTATTCCGCATCCACCGCAATTTTTAATTGGCCGTTCTATTCAAGAATATGTCACACCTTGTGAGTTTTTCCTTGGTGCTAATGCCTTCGGTGAGTATGAGTCTAAAGCAGAAGAGCTCATGCAAGATGAGTTGATCACCTGTAATGGTGAAACGTTAGTCGCGAATCGCGTTAATATTGAAGACGGCGACTCCCATATAGGCTGGGTGGTTAGCTTTAGAAAACGCAATGATTTCAATACACTAACATCACAGATATCACAAATCCGCCAGCACAATGAAAGCTTAAGAGTCATGAGCCATGAGTTTGCAAACCGACTTTCGGTGATTGGAGGATTAATACAAATTGGTGCTTATGATCAAGCGATTAACACCATTCGTAAAGAAACACAGCAACAGCAACAATTGGTCGACTTTATCGCCCAAACCTTTCAATCCAAGGTAGTTGCAGGACTGTTACTAGGGAAATATACCCGAGCTAAAGAGTTAGGGTTGACTCTAGAATTTGATCCAACCTGCCAATTAGAGCAGGAACCTACATGTATGACCCCAGATGAGTTAGCGGCTATTTTAGGTAACTTATTGGATAATGCATTTGAAGCGACACTGAAAAACCCGCAAAGTAATAAGGTGATTACTTTACTGTTAACCGATTCAGGAGAAGAGCTAGTGATGGAAGTGGCAGACAATGGCACTGGTATTCCTCACGAAATCTCTGACACGCTTTTCTCTAAAGGTGTATCCAGTAAAAATCAGCCAGGTCACGGCATCGGACTGTACTTAGTCCATCAATATGTGACCCAAGCGGAAGGTACCATATTAATAGATGAAGCTGAGCCTCAAGGAACAATATTTTCAATTTTTATACCCAATAAGAGCTGAACATGATGGAACACATTGATGTACTTATCGTCGAAGATGAACCAAATATCGCCGAAGTACATAACTTTTACTTACAGCGTATGAATCGATTTAGACCCGTCGGTGTTGCTACAACTGTCGCCGAAGCTCGTAACATGATTCGTATTCTTAAGCCTAAGCTGATTTTACTTGATAACTTTTTACCAGACGGTAAAGGGATAGAATTATTAAAAGAACTGACATCAGTGACTCATCCTGCGGATGTGATATTTATTACCGCAGCCTCAGATATGGATACCGTGCGCGAAGCGGTGCGCTGTGGTGTGTTTGACTATTTACTTAAGCCGATAGCTTATGATCGAATGGAAGACTCTTTAGAGCGTTATTTGAAATACATTAGCTCTCTTAGAGCAAGTGATAACGTCAATCAACGCCATGTCGATGAACTGTTTAATTTCCAAGCCAAAACTCAACATCTCGAAGCCTTGCCCAAAGGTATTGATGAGTTAACTTTAGAAAAACTAAAAGAAATTTATTTACAACATGATCAAGCCTATACCGCAGAATCTCTCGGTAAAGCTATCGGTATCAGTAAAACGACCGCCCGTCGCTATCTAGAATACTGCGTAACTAGTGGTTTCCTAGAAGCGCAAATCCTACATGGTAAGGTTGGTCGTCCAGAGCGTATCTACCAAAAAAGACGTTAAGCCATCATTCGTCTCTCGTGGTATACAATTCAAACACTCACAATGTTAGATCGCAGGGGATCGCTTCAGTTTGATCCCCTATTTCTAACGTACCGGTGAGATTCTTGCAGTGCGCTTCACATAGCGGTATCACAAATATCTTACCTTTATCAGGCCCTGACACACATTGAACCAGCACACCATCTGAAGCGGGTTCTAAACAGTGCGCTTCAGAACAATATACATCGTGGCCTTTGCTGTAATGCTGCCAATACTCCAACCATAGTTCACGTACTTCATGTGTTTTTAAGTCTTCGGATACTTTTTTTACTATCATGGTTCACCACTACTTTAGCAGGTAAATACGTTTTTCTATTAAACGCTTTTTACCCACTAAGAAGTATGCTGAAACTCAAATTTCCTTATGGTCTATAGCTATTTTTTAATTTTTAATTGTTTAATTAAAAAACACTTACCCCATCACAACATGATGAGATTTTAACCGTTATGGCTATTAGCGATTGTTGATAATTTATCAATTAGAGTAATTTCTTCTTCAATCACATTAATACGTTCGTGAGTTTCATGAGCACGTTGAATATCTTGCTCAGCCGTTGCCGCTGTTTGTTCCGAACTTTGCGACATAATAGTTAACTCAGAGCTGAACTTTTCAGAATCGGTTTCAACTTTGCTCAGTACAGTATTAATGCTATCAATGCCTTTATTAATGTCTGAGATAGAATCCGTCACTTCTTCAATGGTTTCGCCTGTTTCCTGCACACTCGTTTGAGTACGTTTTGATAAAGCACGAACCTCATCAGCTACCACAGCAAACCCTCGTCCAGCTTCACCAGCTCGAGCGGCTTCTATGGCTGCGTTCAGAGCTAATAAGTTCGTTTGCTCCGCAATACCACTGATCGACTGAATGATATTCACAATGCGATCAGCGCTGTCTTTCAGCTTATCCATACCTTGCATTAAGTTCTGCCGCTGAGACTGCTGCTGAGCAATCTGAGTCATAAAGGCTTGGAATTGACCGCCAAGCTCTTTCTGTTGAGCTGCCGCACTGGAAGCTTGAGAAGCACTGCCTTCTAACTGCGCAGTTGCCGCTTGTAGCATTGGATGAATCTGACTCATATGACTAATAACACTGGCTTGCAATGTATTAATCTTCTTCGTACTCACTAATCTTGAATGCAGGTAATAGCTTGCAAATGAAGCCAAATAGAATGGGAAGTTATCCGCATATTCATCGCGAAAATTATCGTTTTCTCCGACTTTAAAGAACGCAATAGAGGTCACAGTCTGGTTTTGGTGCAGACCTAGAAACTCCCCAAACGTTGAAAAACCAGAGAGGCAGACCCCGGAAAATGTATCAACTTTGCCAAGACTGTCAGCATTATTTAAACGCCTTAAAATACAGTCATTGGCCACCATAGCAACAGGCTGACCTGGTTTGCCATCCATAAATCGCTTGTAATCTGACGTCGTCGTTTGGCTGAAATCTTTGGCTTTAACTAAAAATAGCCGCTCACCAAAAGCAAAATCCCCAAAGAAGCTAATACTGCCATCGGGATTAATCGCCGCGACGGAGCGAATGAATAGCTCACCATTAATATCAATACCAAAAGAGTACTTACCTAATTTGTCACCCACCTGTTCAGGCCCGCATTTAAAATGACGAGCTAACCAATCAACCGGTGACATCAAATCCATACTGTCATCAAGAACAGAATGCAACGTTCGTGTGAATGGGTTGAAATCAACCACATCAAATCCACGCGAAGTGTTCTCAAAGTTGTGGCTTTTAAATATTCCGTAACGATATTCAGGCGCTATTTTGCTAAAGCAGACGAGCACTCGATTGGCTTGTACTTGTCCATCGAAGGCTATTTTGGCACTTTGGAAATCCAACTTACCACCCGCACTTCCCCCAATGAAATAACAGGGGAATTTACGTGTTTTATAGAGTGCTTGGGTAAAGAAATCCTCACTTGCAGTCAAACCGTCAAAGTAAGTAAATGCAATTGTATCGTGGCTATCGACCGAAAAAGGCACTCTAATTTTATTAATCTCGCTGGCTATCTTAGCAATACGATTTTCAGACTGAGTATATAGATTGCTACCACTGGGCGTTTCATTGTTGAAGAGTGGAATGGAATGAATGGAGAGTTTTTTCAAAAGGCGTTTACTAAAAGCGTGAACAACAATCCCATCCCAAGTATTTGGGGTGTCGTGATACAACTTAGTACCACCCCCCAGCTCACCCGCGGTCATAATGCCAATCACGTGTTCAGCAAAAGGTGTTGCTTGTTTCAGCTTACTATTGACTGAACTGAAGTCGCAGTGTGGAGAAATGAAGGCAATAACGAGAGCGGTTCCACCAGCTAAGTTAAACGGAGCCATACTCGCTTCAGTAATATCCTTGCTGCTTATCGTTTTCGAGATCGACACTTGGGCAGATTCTGCTAACGTCTTTGCTTGTTGATTCTTTCTAAAAAACATCCCGACTCCCCTTAACACAGTAGGTCGCTCTTTACGTTATGAGTATTGTGCATGTGATACATCACTTCACTTTGAGCATAATAGATAAATAAGACTTATCCTGTGTGGGGGTAATTTTTTATACTCTAGAGATATAATTTTCACTCAAGCTGTTAACGGGATCTCATCTACTTCCTATCGATCAGCGAAAAACATACACATTTATGAGTCTTACTGCATTTTTATACTTAACTCACCTAAAGCTTCTGTTTCAGCAACAATGTATTTGTTCTTAGTCACTGATTTGAAAATAGAGTCGTCGTGCAAGAAAACGATCACTTCCATTTATTCTAATATAAGTTCGCAATATCGTTCGGATAAGAATAATTTACTAACAAAGCGTTAACCAGCCTCATAAGCGACTAAATAGCGTCAAACGACAGCTTTCAACCGATAAAAAATGGTAGAAATCAGCATATCATCCCAATCAAATTTTATTTTCTAGATATAAACCCCAAAAATAAAGTCACAGATAAATAGTTTAGCTAGCTTAATGCTGGTAATACAATATATCACTTCAAATTAACTCAAAAGCACAATATATAGATAAAAACCATTCCCATTGATACTTTAAATACTCTAGTATGTGGCACGAAAAACATAATAATCAAAATAATCAAATCGCTTAAATGGGTTCATATAGCAGGATTGATCTGCCTATAACCGTAATTTAAGTATAAAACACAACAAACAGGGATAATTCTACATGCAGTCATTTGTGGATTTTTTAAATGGTATTATTTGGAGCCCAGCGCTTATTTATTTGTGCTTGGGCGCAGGGTTGTTTTACTCGATTTTGACGCGTTTTGTTCAAGTTCGTCACTTCTTCGAAATGTGGCGCTTACTTTTCTCAGGTAAAAGTTCAACCAAAGGTATCTCTTCCTTCCAGGCACTCGCTGTTTCTTTATCAGGTAGGGTCGGAACAGGTAATATCGCAGGCGTTGCGGCAGCCATTGGTTTTGGTGGCCCTGGCGCAGTATTTTGGATGTGGGTTGTTGCTTTCTTCGGCGCGGCAACCTCTTATGCTGAATCGACCTTAGCGCAAATCTATAAAGAAGAAGATAATGGCGAGTTTCGCGGTGGTCCAGCCTATTACATCGAAAAAGCGATGGGACAAAAGTGGTATGCATGGATTTTCGCTATCGCAACCATCTTTGCTTGTGGTGTGTTACTTCCTGGAGTTCAGTCGAACAGCATCGGCAATGCCGTAGAATCTGCGTTCGGTTCAGGTGGCATGATTGAAACCGCTATTGGTACATTCAGTTTCGCTAAGATCCTCACAGGCACACTGATTTCTATTCTACTGGGCTTTATCATTTTTGGTGGTGTAAAGCGCATTGCGAGCTTCACTCAAGTCGTTGTGCCATTTATGGCATTAGCCTACATCATTACCGCTTTTGTTATCATTCTTCTGAATATCGGCCAAGTACCACATGTGTTTGGTTTGATTATCAGCGATGCCTTTAGCCCAATGGCTGGCTTAGGTGCAGCTATCGGTTGGGGGGTAAAACGTGGGGTTTACTCTAACGAAGCAGGCCAAGGTACAGGCCCTCACGCGGCAGCAGCAGCTAACGTCGAGCACCCAGCACAACAAGGCTTAGTACAATCTTTCTCTATCTACATCGATACATTGTTAGTTTGTTCTGCGACAGCATTTATGATTCTTATCACAGGCGCTTACAATGTGAGTGGCCCAGAAGGAACCTTCCTAGTACAAAATGTGGCAGCGAATATTTCACCCAATGGTCCGGTATTTACCCAACTAGCGATTGAAACTGCCCTACCTGGCGTGGGTAAAATCTTCGTCGCATTTGCACTGTTCTTTTTCGCCTTTACTACTATTTTGGCTTACTACTACATTGCAGAAACAAATATCGCCTACATTCGTCGTACGTTCAAAACAGAAGCTCTAGGCTTTTTGTTGAAAGTGGTACTTTTAGCTGCCGCATTTTATGGCACAGTAAAAACCGCTAACCTAGCTTGGGCAATGGGTGATATCGGTGTGGGCTTAATGGCTTGGCTAAATATCGTTGGTATTTTAACGATCTTCTTCTTGGCAAAACCGACCATGCTGGTGCTTAAAGATTATGAACGTCAGCAAGCAGAAGGCGTTGATGAATACCTTTTTGATCCCAAAGCATTGGGGATTAAAAATGCGACCTATTGGGAAGAAAGATACCAACGAAAAACCGCGCAAACTAACGAGTATGAAACATCAGATCAATGGGCACCTAATCAAGCACTCTCAGCAGAGTCCTAAGGTTTCCATCTCTTAAATACATAAAAAGGTTAGCATTCGCTAACCTTTTTTTATTTCAAATCTAGATGAGAAAGAAAATCGAATGTTGCCGAAAGAAGCTCAATTAAGCTTGAGCTTCTGCTTTCGAGTTTTCATCACTACCTTCTAAAGGTTTCTTCGCCCAATAACCAGCCAAAATAGAACCTGATAGGTTGTGCCATACAGAGAATAATGTTCCTGCTACTGCAGATGCTGGAGTAAAGAATTTCATCGCTAACGCAGTCGCCAGACCTGAATTTTGCAGGCCAACTTCAAAAGCGACGGTGCGGCATGTACGTTCTTCAAAACCAACTAAACGGCAAATCCAGTAACCTAATGTTAAACCGATACTGTTATGCAATATAACCGCAACAGCGACAATAGGACCAATTTGAGTTAGCTGATGTGAATTTAACGCCACCACAATCGCAATGATTGAAACGATAGCGAGCATAGAAATTAATGGCAGTACAGGCTCCAATTTAGCAGTAAAAGAGTGAGCTAACCGATTGACTAAAATCCCAATAGCAACTGGAACTAATACAATTTTCACTAGGCTAATCAGCATTCCCATCACTGGTACATCAACACTCTTACCTGCTAATGCTTCGACGAGAAGCGGGGTAACCACCACCCCTAATAAGGTTGAAATAGCCGTCATGGTAATAGAAAGCGCAACGTCCCCTTTCGATAAGTAACACATCACATTCGATGAAGTTCCACCAGCAACACTACCAACCAACACCATGCCAACCGTTAGCATCGGATTAAACTGTAATAGTGTACTAACTAAAAGAGCCGCGAGAGGCATGATGCTAAATTGCAGAACAAGCCCCACCCCAATTGCTTTTTTATTTTTCACAACATTAAGAAAATCTTTTGGCTGCAGGGTTAATCCCATTGCCAGCATAATGACGGTTAATAGTGGGACAATGTCTGATTTGAATCCTGTAAACCAGCTCGGTTGCCAGAAAGCGCAAAGTGAGCAAAGTACGGCCCATAGAGGGAAAAGATTAGTGATAGTCCTTAACATGATACATTCCTGTCGCTTGTTTAGGCAGAGGAGACCAAATGAATACCCCTAATCAACGGCAGTTTTTATCGGTATTCGCATCCCTGCACAACAAGTGTGTTTGTTGTTTAATAAATAAAGAAGTGCCTAGATTCCACTCTTCCATTCCCTGTCAACCAGCAACTAAAAATGCCGATTAACTGGAACTATGTCTAACAATATTAAGCTTCTCGTTAAACTTAATATTGTGACTAAAGAGCAGAGAAAATAACCATCAACGGCTGATGTCAGCTCCTTGCTGAACACTTCAAAGGTGATCGCCTTAACACTACCGCGTTTTGTTTAAATTAACACCTAGTTTTTTACACTTACCCAACAGATCAGAACAGGTCATACCAACAAAAAAGCCAGCAATCATGCTGGCTTTGGTTTCATCAGAGTAATATCGCTATTAATGTGCTGCAGCTACGTTTACTTGAGCATTTTTCTTAGCGCCCACAGGCAATACTTCACGACCGTATTCATTATTTAGAACACTTGCCATTGCAAAGTAGATTGCACTTAAACCACAGAAGATACCTTCAAAACCAGCGATGTGGCCGATAGTTTCGTTACCAGTAAACGCGTGAGCAGCAAGCAGTGCAAATAGAATAGTCAATGAACCAAATACCACTTGCTTCGCCACTGGGTAACATAAAGAGCCAATGAACATAAAGCCAGTAAATAATCCCCAAAGCGCTAAGTACCAACCCATGAATGATGCAGGGCTAGCAGGAAAACCCATTTTTGGTAATGCAATCAAACCAACCAAGGTTAACCAAAATAGGCCGTAAGAAGTAAACGCCGTCGTACCAAATGTATCACCACGTTTGTAACACATGATGCCAACAATAACTTGTCCCAAACCACCGTAGAAGATACCCATAGCAAGGATCATTGAATCTAATGCAAAAAACCCTGCGTTGTGTAAGTTAAGTAAGACTGTAGTCATACCAAAACCCATTAATCCTAACGGAGCTGGGTTCGCTAATTTTGTCGACATTCTGAATATCCTGAAGTAATAAAAATAATAATAAAGCGCGGATTGTAATGAAGCTTTGGATAAAAGATAGCTAGCAAAAATGAAATGTTAGATACAAATATTGATGTTATGAATGTGTATTTGATATGTCTAGGTTTAGTGACGTTTCATTCTGTTTTTAAACGCAAATTTTCACCATATTCACGCCATGACTCGATACATAAATTGAGCGTAGAAATAGGCTTGTTGCTTACACTCTGTAATCCTACATTTTGAGGTCATTTGGATATACAGAAATAAAAAAACCCCAGACTTTCGTCTGAGGTTTATATCTATTCATCAAGTGCTGAGGAGGATTATTCCCACTCGATAGTTGCTGGTGGCTTACCAGAAATATCGTAAACAACACGTGAAATGCCATCAACTTCGTTAATGATACGGTTAGAAACCTTACCTAGGAAGTCGTATGGTAGGTGTGCCCAATGCGCAGTCATAAAGTCGATAGTTTCTACCGCACGTAGCGATACAACCCAATCGTATTTACGACCATCACCCATTACGCCAACAGAGCGTACTGGTAGGAACACAGTAAATGCTTGCGATACTTTGTTGTAAAGATCAGCTGCGTGAAGCTCTTCAATAAAGATAGCGTCAGCACGACGTAGCAAGTCACAGTATTCTTTCTTCACTTCACCAAGAACACGCACACCTAGACCAGGCCCAGGGAATGGGTGACGGTAAAGCATGTCGTATGGAAGACCCAGTTCTAGACCTATCTTACGTACTTCATCTTTGAACAACTCACGTAGAGGTTCAACCAAGCCCATTTCCATATCGTCTGGCAGACCGCCAACATTATGGTGAGACTTGATGACGTGCGCTTTACCCGTTTTAGATGCTGCAGATTCGATAACGTCAGGGTAGATAGTACCTTGAGCAAGCCATTTAGCATTCTTAAGTTTGCTTGACTCTTCATCGAATACTTCAACGAAAACTCGACCGATGGTTTTACGTTTTGCTTCTGGTTCATCGATGCCAGCTAGTGCATCAAGGAAGCGAGCTTCAGCATCGACTTTGATGATGTTCAGACCGAACTTATCACCAAACATGTCCATAACTTGTTGACCTTCGTTCAAACGAAGCAAGCCGTTATCTACGAATACACAAGTCAATTTATCGCCAATTGCTTGGTGAACAAGCATTGCCACAACTGATGAATCAACACCACCAGAAAGACCTAGAATGACTTCATCGTCGCCCACTTGCTCTTTAATGCGAGCAACGGCATCTTCAATGATAGAAGCTGAAGTCCATAGACGATCACAACCACATGCGCCCATTACAAAGTTTTCTAGCATTTTCATGCCTTGCTTTGAGTGAGTCACTTCTGGGTGGAACTGTACGCCGTAGTATTTTTTATCTTCGTTTGCCATCGCTGCGTATGGGCAAGTATCAGTAGTACCGATAGTTACGAAGTCTGAAGGGATCTCAACCACTTTATCGCCGTGGCTCATCCAAACATCAAGAAGAGGGCTGCCATCTTCGGCTAATGCATCTTGTAGACCAGCAAACAGTGCAGACTCAGCAGTCACTTTTACTTGAGCATAACCGAATTCACGTTCTTTAGAACCGGCTACTTTACCGCCCAGCTGCTCAGCCATTGTTTGCATTCCGTAGCAAACACCCAACACTGGCACACCTGAATCAAATACATATTGAGGAGCACGTGGTGAGTTTTCTTCGGTAACACTTTCCGGACCACCAGAAAGAATAATACCATCAGGATTAAATTCGCGGATGTCCGCTTCTTCTACATCCCAGCTCCATAGTTCACAGTAAACACCAATTTCACGTACGCGACGTGCAACAAGTTGAGTGTATTGTGAGCCAAAGTCTAGAATTAGAATACGTTGGTCATGAATGTTCTTAGTCATATTGAGCAGTCTTACCAGCTAAGTTTAGAAACGGAGGCGAGTATAACGCCTCCTTCAGAGTCTTCAAGTAAAAAAGCAAACGTTTACCGTCGCTCTTTTACTGGGCGCGAGTCATTCGCAATTAAGCGCGGTAGTTAGGCGCTTCTTTTGAGATTTGTACGTCGTGAACGTGAGACTCTTTGATACCAGCACCTGAGATACGAACGAATTGAGCTTTAGTACGCAGTGCTTCGATATCAGCAGAACCAGTCAGACCCATACAAGAACGTAAACCACCCATTTGTTGGTGTACGATTTCTTTTAGGCGACCTTTATAAGGAGTACGACCTTCGATACCTTCTGGAACAAGTTTGTCAGCAGCGTTATCAGTTTGGAAGTAACGATCTGAAGAACCTTTAGACATTGCACCAAGAGAACCCATACCACGGTATGCTTTGTAAGAACGGCCTTGGAACAAGATAACTTCGCCAGGTGCTTCTTCAGTACCAGCAAGCATTGAACCAACCATAACAACAGAAGCGCCTGCAGCAATCGCTTTAGAAATATCGCCAGAGAAGCGAATACCACCATCAGCAATGACTGGAATACCATACTCATCAGCAACGGCAGCCGCATCAGCAACAGCAGTTACCTGAGGAACACCTACACCTGTTACGATACGAGTAGTACAGATAGAACCAGGGCCGATCCCCACTTTAACTGCGCTAACACCTGCATCGATCAGTGCACGAGCACCTTCTGCAGTTGCTACGTTACCGCCAATGATGTCCAAATCTGGGAATGCAGCACGAGTTTCACGAATACGTTGTAGAACGCCTTCAGAGTGACCGTGTGAAGAGTCGATAAGTAGTACGTCAACACCAGCTTCAACAAGTGCAGCAACGCGTTCTTCATTACCAGCACCAGCACCAACAGCTGCACCAACACGTAGACGACCATGTTCATCTTTACATGCGTTCGGTTTACGTTCAGCTTTATGGAAATCTTTCGCAGTGATCATGCCTTTCAGTTGGAATTCTTCGTTCACAACAAGTACTTTCTCTACGCGAGCACGGTGCATGCGTTCTTGAACTTCTTCGCGAGAAGCACCTTCAGGTACAGTTGCTAGACGATCTTTAGGCGTCATCACAACAGAAACTTGTTTAGTTAAGTCAGTAACGAAGCGAACGTCACGGCCAGTGATGATACCCACTAATTCGTTGTTTTCAGTCACAACAGGGAAACCAGCAAAACCATGCTTTTCAGTCAATGCTTTCACATCGCTGATTGTTGCTTCTGGGCGAACAGTTACAGGCTTAGCAACCACACCAGCTTCAAAGATTTTCACACGGTGAACTTCTTCAGCTTGCTGCTCAATAGACATGTTTTTATGGATGAAACCAATGCCACCTTCTTGCGCAAGAGCAATGGCAAGGCGAGCCTCTGTCACTGTGTCCATAGATGCTGAGATCATAGGAATGTTCAGCGAAATGTTTTTAGTCAGGCGAGTGCGAAGATCGGCTGTGTTAGGTAGGACAGTAGAGTGTGCTGGGACGAGTAAAACGTCGTCAAAAGTCAAAGCTTCTTTTGCGATTCGTAGCATTTGCAATATCTCACAACATTAGGCGTTAAAAGTAAAAAAATCCGCTTCATCGTTTCGCATAATAAAGGGATTCATATTTGATATTGCGAAGGGATTATACGCCCAGAAGATGAGCTTTACCACACATTTTTTTAATTTTTATTTGCAATCCCCCCCTTGATATGTATTATATTGCCGCTAACTTCCATACTCACGTCTCGGAATATTAGTCTTGCCTTCACTATCGAATCAGAATATCTACACTGTTTCTCGCCTCAATGCAGAAGTTCGCTTACTCCTTGAAAATGAAATGGGAATTGTCTGGTTGGTGGGTGAAATATCCAACTTTTCAGCCCCTGTTTCAGGCCACTGGTACCTCACGCTCAAAGATTCTCGTGCTCAAGTACGCGCCGCCATGTTTAAAGGCAATAATCGCCACGTGCGTTTTCGTCCACAAAACGGCCAACAGGTATTAGTAAAAGCGCGCATGTCACTGTATGAACCTCGTGGTGATTACCAAATCATCATTGAAAGCATGCAACCTGAAGGTGATGGACGCCTGCAGCAAGAGTTTGAACAGTTAAAACTTAAACTGGCAGGAGAAGGGTTATTCGCACAAACCTTAAAGAAACCTTTACCGGAAAACCCTCAACGCGTCGGAATTATTACCTCTAAAACGGGCGCTGCTCTGCACGATATTCTCAACGTTCTTAAACGTCGCGATCCCAGTTTACCTATTGTGATTTATCCAACAATGGTACAAGGCGAAGAAGCCGCAATACAAATTGCGCAAGCAATTGGCCGTGCGAATACTCGTAACGAGTGTGATGTATTGATCGTTGGCCGTGGAGGCGGTTCGTTAGAAGATCTTTGGTGTTTTAATAATGAAATCGTGGCTCGCACTATTGCCGCCAGTCAGATTCCAATTATTAGTGCAGTAGGCCATGAGGTCGATGTGACGATTGCCGATTTTGTTGCCGATGTTCGAGCGCCGACACCTTCAGCGGCTGCGGAATTAGTAAGTCGCGATAACAGCCACAAAAAACAAGCATTTGCTAACTATCAGCATAAATTGACCAGCGCATGGCGCTATTATGTTGCGCAGCAAAAATCGTACATTAATCAATTGCAGTACCGGCTGGATAAACAGCATCCAATGTACCGACTCCAGCGTCAACAACAGCGACTTGATGAAAGAGAAAATCGTCTTAAACAAGCGATTACTCATCATTTAAACGATACTCGTCGCCATATTTCCAGCCAAGAATATCATTTACAGCTACAATCGCCTGTTAAACGCATTGGTGAACAAAAACACGCTTTACAGATCGCTCAACAAAAGCTCAATGAAGCGATGCAACGTAAAATGATGAAAAGCCGTTACCAATTTGGGTTACTCGCAGAAAAATTGGATACGGTAAGCCCCCTATCTACACTTTCTCGCGGCTACTCAATTACCCAGACCAACAAAGGTAAAGTCATTCGCCACGCCTCAGACGTAAAAAGTGGTGACCAGATAGTCACCCGCTTAGCGGATGGTGAACTAACATCAACGGTAATATAATAAAGCACGCCACAAGGAAAACCTTATGGCGTGTTTGGTATGATTTGCATTTCAATTCGTACTGTCGATTTAGATTTCAACTCATTGCACGTTGGACAAAAGTAACTTACCGACCCACACGCTTGCAGTTTTTCTAGTTCATTATCACATGTAGGACAGAATGCGACTTTCTTAAAATGCCGTGCACACTCACCACACAGGTAATGTGGACCTTCCCATGTCAATTCTTTATGGCATATAGGGCATTTATTCATACTCATCACTTATTGCTCCGTTGCATTCGATCTACACCAGCAGATCTATTACCACTAAAAGATCTATGTCACATTTTTATGCAAAAATAGATTAATTTTCAATCCAGGATTTAAGATCTTTGGCAAGATCTTTTATGGATCTAACGCTTTATCTATCTTGATCAGCGATCTGCCCTAAAAAGAACTTTTATATAACCACATCCCGAAAGCATAAGTTACATGTTCTGTTTTTCAATTTATAGTAGATATATATTCTAATCACTTAATGGTAAACACTAATTTTCAGCATTTAATAAAAGGATCATTTATTCTGATCATTCAGTTACAACAGTGTGTATTTCGATATTCTGGTCACCAGAATGCTCAATATTCACGCGGATTGATGAATAGTCAGACAATGATCGAGCGTGTGTTCCACCACATGGGATCGTAGCAACACCATCACTCCCTAAATCACACTCCCAATAGCGAGAATCGGTTAAATGGGTTCCACTACAAATCAGCTTAATATCATGATTTAATTCTACCCAAGATTCGAGCTGATGATTCACACTTTGTTCGATCAATGTGAGTTGAGAAAGAAAATCTACCGAGTTAAACCCTCTTTTACGTAATGTTTTACCTAGTCGATATCCCACTCTAGCGCATAATGGCTCAATTGAACTCGATTCTTGAGCATAGCTGTGAAAGTCGTAATGGTTAAGGCTATCTTTTCGATCTGCGTCTTTGCGCCAATACCCTTGTTCAGTCAGCACTTTATTCAATGCAAGACTAGTAAGATGCTCGGCACTGTGGGCAAGACTCAATTGCCATTGATAGGTTTCATCAACCACTAGCCGTAGTTTTTGCCTAGGTTGTAAATCAATCAGACCATCTTCAATACGATGGACAACAACAAATACCCAACCTTCAGTGTCACGCTTTACCGGAATGTCTTGAGCCACGTAAAGTGTGCCCGTTGCTAACTCTATCGCGCCGGTTAAACAATCAATAACAACGGCGGTTTGACCATTACACTCAACATAACCTTTATCGGCTGGATGATCAGGCCAAATATGACTCACGGGATGAAAAGAGGTCTTATCGGTAACGATATCGATTGTATTATCATGTGTTTTAACACAAATAATCTCACTATCGATAGGAGCAGAGGAACGAGGAAATATCACCTCAGTAGAGTGGAAGATGAGTGCAGTGTTATCCATTAAAAAGCCCTAATATGATCGCCATTGAGCGAACCGAAAGAATTAAGAGCTCCAGAATAACAAAAAGCCCAAGAAAACTTGGGCTTTTTCAATGATTCTATCGGTAAAATTACTTTTTACGTGATTTCATTGCTGACATTAAACGTTTACGTTTACGCTCTTGAGACAAAGTTAACTTACCGCCTTTATTCTCAAATGGGTTTTCGCTGCTTTGGAATTGCACACGAATTGGTGTACCCATGATTTCTAATGAACGACGGTAGTAGTTCATCAAGTAACGTTTGTATGAATCAGGCAGTTCATTCACTAAGTTACCGTGGATAACGATAATTGGTGGGTTATAACCACCAGCGTGCGCATATTTTAGTTTCACACGACGACCACGAACTAATGGTGGCTGATGATCTTCTGTTGCCATTTTCATAATACGAGTTAGAACAGAGGTTCCAACGCGTGTGGTTGCTGATTTATACGCTTCTTGAACAGATTCATATAAGTGCCCAACACCAGTACCATGTAACGCAGAAATAAAGTGAATACGTGCAAAATCAACAAAGCCTAAACGGCGATCGAGTTCTTTTTTCACGTGTTCTTTTACATCAGTATCCAAACCATCCCATTTGTTTACTGCAATCACAATTGAACGACCAGCGTTCAATGCAAAGCCAAGTAAGCTCAAGTCTTGGTCAGAAATATTTTCACGAGCGTCGATAACCAATAGCACTACGTTGGCATCTTCAATCGCTTTCAATGTTTTAACAACAGAGAATTTTTCTACAGTTTCATTAATACGTTTACGACGACGAACACCAGCCGTATCAATCAAAACATATTCACGACCATCACGTTCCATTGGAATGTAGATAGAATCTCGTGTTGTTCCTGGCATATCGTAAACAACCACACGCTCTTCACCTAAAATGCGGTTAGTCAGTGTTGATTTGCCAACATTAGGACGACCGATGATCGCCAGTTTGATCGGTTGATTTTGCAAACGAGCAAACTCAGCTTCCGCTTCTTCTTCAGTGTATTCGAGCTTTTCTTCTTCAGAATCAACAATACCTGTAAGATCTTCAAGCGCTTTTTTCTCAGCTTCCATTTCTTCAATAAATGGATTCAGTGCACGCTCAATCAAAGCGCTCACACCACGACCATGTGCCGCAGCAATTTGGTAGATACGATCCATACCAAGCTGCCAGAATTCTGCACTAGCAGCGTCTGCATCAACACCATCGACTTTGTTTACTACCAAGAAAGAAGGTTTTTCTGATTTACGTAGATGGTTAGCTATTGCTTCATCTGAAACTGTTAATCCAGCACGACCATCAACTAGGAACAGAACGACATCCGCTTCTTCAATCGCAGCAAGCGATTGTTCCGCCATTTTGTGTTCTACACCTTCTTCCGTACCATCGATACCACCTGTATCGATGACGATAAATTCATGCTCACCGACTTGAGCGCGACCGTATTTACGATCTCGAGTCAAACCAGGAAAGTCTGCGACTAATGCATCCCGTGTGCGAGTCAGTCGATTAAATAGCGTTGATTTACCAACGTTAGGACGCCCAACAAGAGCAACAACAGGTACCATAATAACCTCTACAAATCTTCGTTCTTATGTAGTTATAGGTAAATATTCTCTTTCGAGGTAATTTTTACCTAAAATCACATGTTATTTTGACAGTAATAAAACGGCTCCTAACCGTCACCAGTCAGGAGCCATTTGTGAATTATATCACGATTTATTGTTTGATCGTCAGTTTCTTTACAGAACCATCACGAGTCACAACAACATAGCCATTATCAACAGTAATCGGTGAAATAGCTAAGCCGCTACTATCGATATTCTGTTCAGCAACAAACTTACCGGTCTCACGATCGATCCAGTACAAATAACCTTGAGAATCACCAACAACGACATAGCCGTTAATCATCACAGGTGCTGTAACTAGACGATTTTCTAACTTGTTGTTTTTCCAAAGTTCAGTGCCACTTCGAGCATCAACAGCAACTAAGTGATCGTTATCCGTCACAAGAAAAATAGAGCTACCATCGGTTGCAATATTTTCAGACGACGAATAGTTGCGTTTCCAAATTGGGTTACCGGAACGTAAGTCCATCGCCACAAGTTGGCCATTGTAACCGACTGTGTACAACGTTGAACCAACCAGCAACGGTGAAGAATCGACATCTACCAAACGATCAATTTCCGTTGCACCTTTAGGTTTACCGATCGGGTGCTGCCAAATTAGTTGACCACGCTCAACCACGGCTGCCGCAAGGCGACCAGAAGGTGTTCCCCAGAACACACCACCAGAAAACGCAACAGGTTGGCTATCGCCACGTAAAGTTAATGTTGGCACTTCAGTATTGATCACCCACTCTTGCTTACCTGTTTTCTGATCCAGAGCGATCAAGGTACCACGACTGGTATTGACCAAGACTAAATTACTATCCGTTGCAGGTGTGGCTAGTACTTCACCATCAACAGGCTGTGACCACACTTGTTTACCAGTTTTTTCATCAAGCGCGATGACGCGACCATTTTCACTGCCGATATAAATCTGACCATAGGCAGCAGCAATACCACCGGAAAGACGCGCACTCGTATCACCTTCTAGATCGGTTTCCCAGAGCGTATCCCCAGTTTTAGGATCGAGAGCTTTTACCAAACCGTCACGATCAGCTACAAATACTTTATCGTAATTGTAGTTTGGTGTTAGCTGTGAAAAGTAATCGCCAACACCAGAACCAATCGATGCACTCCACTGAGTCTCAGAAGAAAGTTGATTTTTCACCTGAGGAACGGGAGCCATAATGACGTTATCTTCCTCACCTGCACAACCCGCAAGCAAGCCGAGTACTGATGCTGATAAAAGCACCTTGTTGAACATCTTCTTCATCAACTTGGCCCTTATTTGGCTAGATCGTCCAGTTTCATTTTGAGCGTTTGGCTTGCATCGTTAGCCTGTTGAGCTTGAGTGTATGCTGAGTAAGCACCCTCTTTGTCACCTTTTGCTAATAAGATATCGCCACGTAGCTCTTCAACACGACCTTTCCATGACTCAGCTTTAATGCTATCGAGAGACTTTATGGCCTCATCCTGCTTACCTTGCTCTGCTTGAATACGAGCAATACGCAGTGTAATCACTGGAGTTAATGCAGAATCATCAGTATGAGCTTGTGCCCATTGCAGCTGTTTCAATGCGTCATCAAGTTTACCCGCAGTAACCTGCGCTTTTGATAACTGTACAGCAGCTAACACTGCGTATTGAGTATCTTTGTTAGCGTCAATATACTGCTGAATTTCTTGATCTGATTTAGCGCCATTTGTCGCTAAAGCTTGAACAATTTTGGTGTAATTCGCCGATGCCGCTTCTTGTTCAGCAACCATAGAATCTTGGTAGTAACGCCAGCCAAATAGGCCACCTAGACCGATAATAGCGCCGATCACTACAGCTTTACCGTTCTCTTTCCACCAATCTTTGATCGCGTCAACGGTCTGTTCTTCAGTATCGTAGAGTTCCACTTCCTGTCCTTTTAAATAAGAGTTCTCAAAAATCAGCGTTTAGACGAGATGAGCCAGTTGGCTTGCAACCTCAGCCTGAGCAATCGTAGTTTGCTCACCACCAGCCAGATCTTTAACTACAACAGTGCTATCCGCTACTTCGTTTTCACCAAGAACGAGCGCAACAGCTGCACCCACTTTATCGGCACGTTTAAATTGTTTCTTAAAGTTACCGCCACCGCAGTGGGTCATAATGCGTAAACCGGGTACTTGTTCGCGTAACTGTTCCGCCAACTGCAGACCAGCAACTAAAGTCCCCTCACCCGCTGTCACCATATAAACATCAACAGCACGGCGTAAATCTAGGTTACCAACAGTTTCCATCATTAGAACTAAACGCTCTAGACCCATCGCGAAACCAACTGCAGGGGTTGCTTTACCACCAAGTTGCTCAACCAAACCATCATAACGGCCACCACCACAAACAGTGCCTTGAGCACCTAGGCTTTCAGTGATCCATTCAAAAACAGTGCGATTGTAATAATCTAATCCACGTACTAAACGTTCATTTACGGTGTATTCGATACCAGCCGCATCAAGAAGTTCACACAAACCAGCAAAATGTTGTTTTGATTCTTCATCTAAGTAATCAGACAGTTTTGGTGCATCACCAAGAATGGCTTGGATCGCTGGGTTTTTAGTATCGAGAACACGCAAAGGGTTGGTGTACATACGACGTTTAGCGTCTTCGTCCAATACTTCTTCGTGTTGTTCTAAGAAAGCAATCAAAGCAGTACGGTATTCAGTACGAGCGTCTAAAGAACCAATTGAATTTAACTCAAGACGTAAATGGTCTGAGATTCCCAGTTCACGCCACAGACGTGCGGTCATCATGATCAATTCAGCATCAACATCTGGACCATCAATACCAAAGACTTCGACACCACACTGATGGAATTGACGGTAACGACCTTTTTGTGGACGTTCATGACGGAACATTGGTCCCATATACCAAAGACGTTGTTCTTGGTTATACAGCAAACCATTTTCGATGCCAGAACGAACACAACCAGCAGTACCTTCAGGACGTAGAGTCAAACTGTCGCCGTTGTCGTCAAAGGTGTACATCTCTTTTTCAACAACGTCAGTAACTTCACCAATCGCACGTTTAAATAGATGAGTCATCTCAACGATTGGCATACGCACTTCGCTATAGCCATAAGCGCTGATTACATTTTTTACAATGCCTTCCACTTTTTGCCAAAGTGGAGACTGAGTTGGGAGGCAGTCATTCATACCTCGGATTGCTTGAATAGTTTTAGCCACAATTCTTACCGTAATTCGTTGAGATTAATCTTTGTCTATTTGCTTTACGTCGATACGATTTTTTTCGTCGAGCACCGCTGCTTTTGCGCGAATTTTTGCTTCTAGTTGGTCCACTAAGTCATCATTGTCAAAACGGACTTTTTGTCGCACACCATCTTCATAGAGAGCACTTTTACGGTTACTGCCAGCTAGACCTAAATGAGCGGCTTCTGCTTCACCAGGACCATTAACAACACAACCGATCACAGACACATCCATTGGTGTTAATACGTCTTCTAAGCGCTGCTCTAACGCATTGACTGTACCTATCACATCAAACTCTTGACGAGAACAAGATGGACACGCAATGAAGTTGATGCCACGAGAGCGAATACGCAACGATTTCAGAATATCAAAGCCTACTTTGATCTCTTCCACCGGATTGGCCGCTAATGATACACGTAAAGTATCGCCAATGCCCTCATTCAATAGCATACCAAGACCAACAGCAGATTTAACCGCACCAGCTCGAGCACCACCAGCTTCGGTGATCCCTAAATGCAGTGGTTGATCGATCTGTTTGGCCAATAAACGGTAAGCATCAACAGCAAGGAAAACATCGGATGCTTTCACACTGACTTTGAATTGATCAAAGTTAAGACGATCAAGAATATCGACATGACGCATTGCTGATTCAAGCAACGCTTCAGGTGTCGGTTCACCGTATTTTACTTGCAGGTCCTTTTCGAGCGAACCACCATTCACGCCAATACGAATTGGAATATTTTTATCGCGTGCACAATCTACAACGGCACGAATGCGCTCTTCTTTACCAATATTCCCTGGGTTTATACGTAAGCAGTCCACCCCGTATTCTGCTACTTGTAGTGCAATACGATAATCAAAATGGATGTCAGCGACTAAAGGAACCGATACTTGTTGTTTGATCAATTTAAACGCTTCAGCAGCGTCCATAGTAGGTACAGAAACTCGAACGATATCTGCGCCAACTTTTTCTAGCGCTTTGATTTGAGCGACTGTTGCTTCTACGTCAGTCGTTCTCGTATTCGTCATAGACTGTACGGCGATAGGTGCCCCATCGCCAATGGGGACGTCACCCACATAGATTCGTGTGGATTTACGACGTTTAATAGGAGACTCGTGTTGCATAGTAATATTCTAAGGTAAAGTCAATCGTGCTACTTTGCCAGAAGTATACCGAGAAAGGTCAACTGGTTCACTGGCAAATGTCATTTGAACGGCTTCCGGAGCACCAAGCACGACTTTAAATGGTTTTTCACCATGCAGAGTCAGTGACTGCCCTTCTTTCTTAATTCCGGTTACCAGCGTTTTGCCCGTTGCATCCGTTACTTGAATCCAACAATCCGCAGAGAATGACATCGTCATCGTTTCTAGGTTTGCCGTTGATTGCTCCGGAGCCTCAGGTACTTGTTCAGACTTATCTTCAACTGCAGCAGTATCGTCAGCTGTCGTTGACTGAGTGTCCTCTGCTGCTTGTTCATCCGTTGATTCAGCGGGTTGAGAGGGTTCTGCACTTTCTGGTTCGTCTGCAGGCGCTTGCGCTTCTGTCGACGTGTCTTGTGCATCTTTGGTTAAACCGCTAACCGTTGCAAAATCTTCTTTTTCCTCTGCCGCTGAGCTTTCAGTCGCAGATCCAGCTTCTTGAGGCGTTAACGTGTCTTGATGGCTATTTTGCCACCACCATAAAGAGGACATGCCAATTAATACAATGAGTATGGCCCAAGTAATGGTCATAATGCGGTGATCATGCTTTTCACGTTTGGTCTTTTTGGAAAAGCTTTGCATCGGCTGTTCTTGTACCGGCGGCTTACAATGCTCTTGATAAGAGTGCAAAATTTCTTTATCGGTAATACCGACCGCTTTTGCATAGGAGCGTAGGTAGCCACGAGTGAAAGTCGCTACCTGCTCTGAGTCGAACTCGTTACGTTCAATACTAGTAATAATGGACAAACGCAAACGCAAACGGTCTGAGATCTGCTTTTGCGACAATCCTAATTCTTCACGTTTGTTTTTTAGCAACGTCCCTGGTTGGAGGGTGCTTGGTTCAATCGTAGTGTCGTCTTGTTCTATATTCATCCGCGATGTCAATCTCGTGTTTGTGTGCTCAAGTCAAAAGCCTATTGCTAGATCTTTTTTATTAGAGTTAGTCGTAGTTAGGTCGGAAGACTTCAACAAGGTGAAACTATACTATTGTCAATAATAACGCTGTCTCGAAGCTATTTCGAGATTAGTGAATCATTCTAATAGATATTAGACGTTAAACAACAATGAATTGGACAAGAAATCGCAAACTGGTCAAGGTTTTTCGTTAATTTGACAAACTAACTGCTTAAATAATACCTTTCGCAGCGAAAAGATAGCCATAACATGTGTAAAAAAGAATCATAAAAACAAAGACATTACTTTTTTAGATAAATACGAAATACGTTTAATAGGCCAAACTGGATAAATATTGCCAATAAAAAAATAGGCCAGATAAATCTGGCCTATTTTGTCAATTTGGCATTTAAATCGCCTTAAATGGAATCGCTTGCTCAGCTAATTCTTTGGCTTTAGTTCGTTTTGTACGGTCAATAACATCACCGACCAACTGACCACATGCCGCATCAATATCATCACCACGAGTTTTACGTACCGTAACCGTGTGTTCATATTTCATCAACGTTTTCTGGAAACGGTCAATACGTGAATTACTCGGTTTATTGTATGGAGAACCTGGATACGGGTTAAACGGAATCAGGTTGATCTTACATGGGGTATCTTTCATTAGCTTCGCTAACTCTTCCGCATGTTCTGTACCATCATTAACATGGTCAAGTAGTACGTATTCAACGGTCACTTTACCGCGGTTAGCGTTTGACGTTGCAAGATAACGGCGCACGGTACCCAGAAATGCTTCGATGTTCCAACGATCGTTAATTGGCATAATGTCACTGCGCAACTTATCGTTTGGTGCGTGTAGTGAAATAGCCAACGCCACATCGATATTATCAATCATTTGTTCTAGGCCAGAAACCACACCCGATGTTGATACGGTTACACGACGCTTCGATAAACCAAAACCTAGATCATCCAACATAATTTCTAGAGATGGAATCAAGTTCTTCATGTTAAGCAATGGTTCACCCATCCCCATCATCACCACGTTAGTGATAGGACGACGACCCGTTTCTTTTTCTAAACCAATCTCACGTGCAGCACGCCACACCTGCCCAATGATTTCAGAAACACGGAGGTTACGGTTAAACCCTTGCTGTGCCGTTGAACAGAATTTACATTCCAAAGCACAACCTACCTGCGAAGACACACACAAGGTTGCACGATCATCTTCTGGGATATAAACGGTTTCAACGTCTTGATCGCCAACGCGCATTGCCCATTTAATGGTACCGTCAGAAGAGTGCTGAGCAGCAGAAACATAAGGAGCTCGGATTTCACACTTGTGCTGCAATTTTTCCCGTAGCTTCTTATTAATGTTGGTCATATTGTCGAAATCATCACAGCCAAAGTGATAAACCCACTTCATAACCTGATCAGCACGAAACGCTTTCTCACCCAATTCTTCAGCGAAAAAAGTACGCATACCTTTGCGATCAAAGTCGAGTAAATTGACTTTCTCATTAGTCATGAAGGCCTCTCAAAGATGGAACAATAATTAAGGGCGCGAATTGTACAGCCTTTACGCAGTTACAACAAGCATTGCAAAGCCCCGTTTTTTCTAAGGTAATGCTAAATCTATGATTCCTCTTACCTCTGTGTTGAATTCTTATCCAACGCTTTGCAAACACTATAGCGTAGAAATCACACAATCAAAAAAGCCTCCTAAAAAGGAGGCTCAAAAATTCGACTCTACGAGTGATATATCAACGTGTACGAGGGCAAATTTCTGCTGCAGGGAAGAAATATTCGATTTCACGAGCTGCAGATTCAGGGCTGTCGCTACCGTGTACAGAGTTCTCGCGCATGCTTAAGGCATAATCGTTACGTAATGTGCCGCACGCTGCTTCTGCTGGATTGGTTTTTCCCATTAATTCGCGATAACGAGTAATTGCGTCTTCTCCTTCAAGAACCTGAACCATGATTGGCCCAGACGTCATGAACGCTTTAAGATCATTAAAGAACGCCTTGCCTTCATGTTCTGCATAAAAGCCGCTCGCTTGATCTTCAGTCAAGTGAACCATTTTTGCAGCGATAATCTTTAGCCCTGCTTTTTCAAAGCGGTTATAGATTTCGCCGATTAGATTACGTTCAACCGCATCCGGCTTAATGATGGAAAATGTTCTTTCTAGAGCCATAAGATGTCCTTTTGTGCTTTTGTTTATTGTTATACCTGCTGATAAAGGAAGAACGAGATAGTGAACAACACTCTCCACAGCGAGGTAACATTCCTCATGCTCAAATAGGAAATAAGCTTCCCAAATCAAGCATAGTGAACAATGGCCATTCAATGTAATGAATATCATCACAAAACCATCGTTTTGTAACCTTTGAGCAAGGTTTTAGTATAAAAACAGGTGACACTTGGCCACCTGCGCTGACTTTATTTATCGTTTTACTATGAAGGTGTTACTTCATTAATAGCGTCGCGAGTGTTTTCACGCCTACGCCTGTGGCACCTGCAGCCCATTTATCTGATGCTGATTTACGGTAAGTTGCTGCACAATCGAAATGCAACCAACCGTTTTTATAATCTTCAACAAAGTAAGATAAAAACGCAGCAGCAGTGCTTGCGCCCGGTACGTAATCACCAGAGGCAATATTTGACATATCAGCAAAGTTAGAAGGCAACATATCTCGGTGGAAATCACACAGAGGTAGGGCCCATACCCCTTCACTCTCTTCTTTAGCACATGCCAATACTTTTTGTGAAAGCACTTCGTCAAAACTTAGCAATGCATGAAAATCATTACCTAATGCGTTCTTAGCCGCCCCTGTTAATGTGGCACAATCGACAATTAATTCAGGATTTTGCTCACTAGCGTAGATTAAACCATCGGCTAATACTAATCGGCCTTCTGCGTCGGTATTCATCACTTCAACCGTTTTACCATTTTTGTAAGTGATGATGTCGCCAAGTTTTAGAGCGCGGCCAGAAATCATATTTTCCGCACAGCATAAAATCAGTTTCACACGCTTATTGCAACCACGCAAAATAGCTAGAGCTAAAGCGCCAGTGACCATGCCCGAGCCACCCATATCAGATTTCATTGCGGTCATAAAATTAGAAGGTTTAATGCTATAACCACCTGAATCAAACGTAATGCCTTTACCTACAAGACACGCATAAACAGGCGCATTTTCATCACCTGTTGGATTGTAATCGAGTTGTAGCATCGCAGAAGTACGTTCTGAACCACGACCTACTGCATAAATCCCTTCCCAACGATCTGTTAGCAGATCTTTATCTTTTACGATTTTGTAAGTAACGTGTTCAGGAGCAAGTGATTTAATAAATTCACCCGCCATAGTCGCTAATTGGCGAGGAGCCACTTCTTCCGCACTTTTATTGATAATATCGCGAGCCCAATCGGTCGCTTTAATTCGTGCTTCAAGCTCCTGTTGGCTTGCCGCATCTAATTCTGACCAAGTTACTTGGTTACGTTTTTTCGGTTCACGATATCCTTGATAGAAAGCCCAAATGCTTTCTAGTGTCCAACCTTCTCCAGTTAGCACAACATTATGTAGACCTTGACCATCAAGTTTACGAGCAGCACGTTGAATCGCCGTAAAATCACCCGTGTCTTTAAGATGAATAACGACACCTTGCTCATTATAAGAAAGTAATGCACCCTCACCCCACTGAGGCTGAGCTGATTCGGTGCTGATAAAAACAGACATCTGTGTAGACATGGTTTCTCCTTGTCTTTAGAAATATGGCTTAATACCACATCTGAATATTCTCAAAAGAAACAACCGATGGGTATAACCTGTGCCATTTAGAGTAATGCCAATGGTGAGACGCATCAATTGTGAAACACCGATTGAAAGCAGTTATTTTTATTGTAAACCTTTGGATAATAGCATTTTGTCTCAGCAAAATGTCAACCCAATAAAAAACGGACCATTAGGCCCGTTTCTATGTTTTATTGTTGCCTATATTTATAAAGGCTTAATCAAGCTCATCCATCCAACATAGGATAATCGCTTCAAGAATTTTTTCATTTGAACGCTCAGGTTCATCTTCAAAATCCTCAAGATCTAGAATCCACTGGTGTAGATCGGTAAAACGTACGTTTTTAGGATCAACATCTGGATATTTTTCACAAAGCTCAATCGCAATATCGAGTGAATCGGTCCATTTCATGATGGTTAACTCCAGTGTTATTACGGCAAGTACCCATTTAAACAAGTACTATTTAACAAGGTAGATGCCGCCTTAATTAATGGTCTTCTTTGGCGTGGTTAAGAGAATACTTCGGAATCTCAACCACTAAATCTTCATCCGCTATACGAGCCTGACACCCAAGACGCGACTCAGGCTCTAAACCCCACGCTTTATCTAACATGTCATCTTCTAACTCATCACTCTCTTCTAACGAGTCAAAGCCCTCACGGATAATGACGTGACAAGTTGTACAAGCGCACGATTTTTCACAAGCGTGCTCAATCTCAATCCCGTTTTTTAATGCAACGTCCAGAACTGATTCACCGGCTTTTCCTTCCAGTTCAGCACCTTCTGGGCATAAATCTTCATGAGGTAAAACAATAATTTTAGGCATGTTATTTATCTCTTAAATCTCGTCAACTGAATGACCAGCTAATGCGGCGCGAATAGATTTATCCATTCGGCGTGATGCGAAATCTTGACTTGCTTTGTCCGTGTCTTTAATTCCCTGTTCAATCGCATCGGCGTCATCGCCGTTACGTAATTCGATCAATTTCTCAATGGCAGCCAGCAATGCACTGCGCTCTTGATCTGATAATAGATCATCACCGTCTGCTTGCATGGCTGAGATTAAGCCTTCGATGACTCGGTCTGCTTCAACACGCTGCTCTACCAACGCTCGCGCTTTCATATCATCTTCAGCAAAACTCATTGAATCACGCAGCATGTTCGCAACTTCATCATCACTTAGGCCGTATGATGGTTTAACTTGAATGTCTGATTGCACTCCAGTGCTCTTTTCCATCGCTGTCACAGAAAGCAAACCATCCGCATCAACTTGATAAGTCACGCGAATATGTGCAGCACCAGCTGCCATAGGTGGAATCCCTTTTAAAGAGAAACGAGCGAGGGAGCGGCAATCATCCACCAATTCACGTTCACCTTGCACAACATGGACGCTCATACCAGTTTGACCATCTTTGAACGTGGTAAACTCTTGAGCTCGAGCAACTGGAATCGTGGTGTTACGAGGAATGATTTTCTCAATCAACCCCCCCATAGTTTCAATACCAAGTGATAGCGGAATCACATCTAAAAGTAACATTTCAGAATCAGGCTTATTACCCGCTAATACATCAGCCTGAAGCGAAGCACCAATTGCCACCACTTCATCTGGGTTAATACTTGTTAGCGGAGTACGACCAAAGAACTCCCCGACCATCTCTCTCACTAGGAGAGTACGAGTCGAGCCACCCACCATCACAACTTCCAATACTTCTTCTTGTGTGACGTCTGCGTCACGCAATGCTCGGCGGCAAGACATTAAGGTTTTCTTCACGAGAGGACGAATAAGATCATCAAACTCTTCACGTGATAAAGAACCTTGCCAACCTAATACGTCGATTTGCGCGACATCAGATTCAGATAAATCAATCTTTGCTTGGGTAGCAGCATTCAAGAGTGCTCGATACTCTTCTTTAGAGAGTTCGCCCACTTTAGCCATTTTCTCTTTCAAACAATCAGCGACTAGATGATCAAAGTCATCACCACCTAACGCAGAATCGCCACCAGTCGCCAGCACTTCGAATACGCCTTTTGATAAACGTAGAATCGAAATATCAAACGTACCACCACCTAAATCATAAACAGCAATCACCCCTTCTTGACCTGAATCCAAGCCATAAGCGATCGCTGCAGCAGTTGGTTCATTCAAAAGACGTAATACATGCAACCCAGCAAGGTTGGCCGCATCTTTTGTTCCGGCACGTTGCGCATCATCGAAATAAGCGGGCACAGTAATCACAACACCAGCAAGCTCACCATTTAATGCTTCTTGAGCACGAGCCCCTAACGCTTTAAGAATATCCGCAGAGACTTGAATTGGGTTCTTATCACCATGAGGGGTACTAATAATAGGTAACCCTTTCTCGCTTGATTTAAACTGATAAGGCAAATTTGGGTAGCGAGTTTTAATATCGTCCAGAGAACGGCCGAGAAGGCGCTTAACTGAACTGATGGTATTGGTCGGATCCAATTTTGCGCGTTCACGAGCGTCATACCCAACACTGACTTCTTCGTCAGAGTAACTGACTATAGAAGGCAAAATGCTACGACCTTGATCGTCATTAAGGGTTGTCGCGGTGCCACTACGTACGGTAGCTACTAGTGAATTGGTAGTACCAAGGTCAATCCCGACGGCGAGTTTATGCTCGTGTGGTGCAGAAGTTTGACCTGGTTCTGCAATTTGAAGTAATGCCATGGATGGGTCCTTGTTGTCGAATTAGCCGAGTAATTTTTCTTCGACTTTTTCTATTTCGTTCTTTAATTTGGCGATGAATTTTAGCTTGCGAACTGTGTCTGCTGCTGCTTCCCACTGAGCTTCGTTAAGTTGCTGCTCAACAGTAGCTAAATACGTTTTTAGCATCTTCGACACTTTGCCATCAAAATCAAACAATGCGCTTTCTGGATCAGAACTTTGAGCTACCGCATCAAGCTCTTCACGTAACTCCATCTGCTCCATAAGGAACATGGGATCTTGCAACGTTTGTTGCTCGCCACGTAATTCGATGCCATGCAGTTCTATCAAGTATTCTGCACGACTAATCGGCGTTTTTAATACTTGATAAGCGTCATTGATCTCAGTGGCTTTTTGCACCGCCATAACCCGGTCTCGCTCTGACGCTGATGCGAAATTATCTGGGTGAAAACGTTTTTGTAACTCTCTAAATTGAGAAGAAAGAAGGCTACCATCCAGAGTAAACTGAGTTGGTAGCCCAAATAATTCAAAATAATTCATCGAAAAGCCGGTCCTTGAATTCGGTTTCGGAGCATCAAGCTCCGAATGCCCAAAGATTTAACCGTTAAACATTGAAGCTTTCGCCACAACCACATTCGCCTTTAACGTTAGGGTTGTTAAATTCGAAACCTTCGTTTAACCCTTCTTTTTTGTAATCCAGCTGAGTACCGTCGAGATAAACCAAACTTTTGGCATCAACAATAACTTTTACGCCATTGTTCTCAAAAACCTGGTCTTCCTCATTAAGTTCATCTACGAACTCCAGCACGTACGCCATTCCAGAGCAGCCCGTTGTTTTAACGCCTAGGCGTAAACCGATGCCCTTTCCACGATTATCGAGAAAAGTTTGTACGCGATGAGCTGCGGTTTCTGTCAGGGTAATGGCCATACTACAACCTTAATGATTTAAATTAACAAGGCGAGTGGGAGACTTGCCCCCACTCGAAATAAATATCTACTGCTGTTTTTTCTTGTAATCTGCAACAGCGGCTTTAATTGCATCTTCTGCAAGAATTGAACAGTGAACTTTCACTGGTGGCAATTCAAGTTCTTCAGCAATTTCAGCGTTTTTGATCGCTGCAGCTTCATCAATAGACTTACCTTTAACCCATTCAGTTATTAGAGAGCTTGATGCGATCGCACTACCACAACCGTAGGTTTTAAATTTTGCATCTTCAATGATGCCTTCAGCAGATACTTTGATCTGCAGACGCATTACATCACCACAAGCAGGAGCACCAACCATGCCGCTACCTATTGCTGGATCTTCTTTGTCAAAAGAACCAACGTTACGTGGGTTCTCATAATGGTCAATAACTTTTTCGCTGTATGCCATGGTAAATTCCCTCGAATTTTTATGTTCCTGGTGGAATGATTAGTGGCTCGCCCACTCAACAGTGCTTAAATCGACACCTTCTTTGTACATATCCCAAAGAGGTGATAAATCACGTAACTTTTCAACAGCGCTACGGATCTGTTTCACTGCGTAATCCACTTCTTCTTCAGTGGTGTAACGACCGAATGAGAAACGGATTGAGCTATGAGCTAGCTCATCATCAAGACCAAGAGCACGTAACACGTATGAAGGCTCTAAGCTTGCTGAAGTACATGCACTACCTGAAGATACTGCGATATCTTTTAGAGCCATCAGCAAAGATTCACCTTCAACAAAGGCAAAACTAATATTCAGGTTATTTGGAAGACGCTGTTCTAGGTCACCATTGACCGTTACCGCTTCCATATCTTTAAGACTGTCTAACATGCGGTCACGAAGTGCTTTAGCGTGATCGTAGTTATACTGCATCTCTTCTTTTGCGATACGGCACGCTTCGCCCATACCTACAATTTGTTGAGTCGCTAACGTACCAGAACGGAAACCACGCTCATGACCACCGCCATGCATTTGCGCTTCTAGACGAACACGAGGTTTACGACGTACATAAAGAGCGCCGATACCTTTCGGTCCATAGATTTTATGCGCAGAAATAGAGATCAAATCGATCTTCATTTCTTGAACATCAATAGGTAGTTTACCTGCAGATTGAGCCGCATCTACATGGAAAATAATCTTACGTGAACGGCACATTTCACCGATTGCTGCGATGTCTTGCACCACACCAATCTCGTTGTTTACATGCATGATTGATACAAGAACAGTATCGTCACGCATTGCCGCTTCAAGTTTTTTAAGATCAATTAAGCCATTAGTTTCAGGCTCTAGGTAAGTCACTTCATAACCTTCACGCTCAAGTTGGCGACAGGTATCCAGAATCGCTTTATGCTCTGTTTTAGAAGTGATGATGTGTTTACCTTGCTTACCATAGAAGTGCGCAGCACCTTTCAAAGCAAGGTTATCAGATTCTGTAGCACCCGATGTGAAGATAATTTCACGTGGGTCTGCATTAATAAGATCAGCCACTTGCTCACGGGCTGTGTCAACCGCTTCTTCTGCCTGCCAGCCATAACGGTGCGAACGAGACGCTGGGTTACCGAAAATCCCATCGATCGTCATGTACTGAACCATTTTTTCAGCAACACGCTCATCAACTGGACAGGTTGCTGAATAATCTAAATAAATAGGCAGTTTCATTTTCTACTCCAATGTAAAATTGCCGCTACGAGCGAGCATTAATACCTACGGGTGCTGCACCAACGGTGACTGAATTTGAATTTTTGTGTGCCAGCCCGTGGTCTACCGTAAGACTAACGTCTTGACGGTCTGAAATTTCTAGTACTTCATTATCAATCATCAGCTCACCAAGAGTGATGTTGTTTAAAAAGTCACTGATACGTGAACTTAGATCACGCCAAAGTGTATGGGTAAGACAACGAGTGCCACCCTGGCAATCACCTTTGCCATTGCATTTTGTTGCGTCAACAGATTCATCAACCGCGGCAATCACAGTACCAACGGAAATCTCTGTTGCTGCAGTCCCTAAGCGATAACCACCACCCGGGCCACGAACAGAGGCCACTAGTCCAGCTTTACGCAGTTTGGAAAATAGCTGCTCTAAGTAGGAAAGTGAAATACCTTGTCGTTCTGATATATCTGCCAAAGGTACTGGGTTTTCTTGCGAATGTAACGCCACATCAAGCATGGCTGTTACTGCATATCTTCCTTTCGAGGTCAGTCTCATATCACACCGTATCCACATTAATTATGTGGATGTAGTTTTTCATACCTGAGTAAATTGGTCAAGTATTTATTTGACTAATTTACTCAGGTATTCACCCCTTAATTTTACATGGGTATTATTTGTTTTGACCACTTTTCTCAATTGCAGACAAAACACCCCGTAAAATATTCAATTCTTGAACTTCAGGGCGAGCTCGACTAAATAAACGACGCAGTTTATTCATGACTTGCCCTGGCTGCTCCTCACTAATAAAGTGAGTATTCACTAACACTTTTTCAAGATGCTGATAAAAAAGTTCTAGCTCTTTTTGGCGTGGATACTCATCTACACTCGCTACTGGGTATTGTGCCGCTTCTTGATTCAAAAAAGCCACACGTATTTCATAACAAATCGTCTGTACCGCCATAGCCAAGTTCAGCGAACTGTATTCTGGATTCGCTGGAATACTCACATGATATTGGCATTTTTGTAATTCGCTATTGGTTAAGCCTGTACGCTCACGACCAAATAAAATAGCCGCTTTATGCTTACGACCTTCAGTCGCAAACTTTTCACCACACTCTCGAGGGTCTAACATTGGCCACTCTAACGTGCGTGAACGTGCGCTAGTTCCCACCACTAGTCCGCAATCTTCAATCGCTTCATCCAGACTCGAAACAATTTGTGCATTTAGCGCGATATCACTTGCACCAGCCGCCAATGCCATCGTCTGTGCATCTACTTCACATTGAGGATTTACAAGTACCATATGGCTCAATCCCATCACTTTCATTGCGCGGGCTGCCGAACCGATATTTCCTGAATGGGACGTTTCAACTAAAACGACTTTAACATTGTTTAACATGCAGTGTGATACCTCTCAAATTATTGCGTTAGGAGTTTATCATAAACCTGAGTAAAATGGTCAGACCCTTTTTCCTATACAATTATTAACTGAACAGAAAATAACCACTTTCTTTTTCTCTTCTATCTGGTATACTCCGCCCCGCTTTTTCGTTCTTTAACATCCGTTGGGAAATTCGTATGCATCCTATGCTAAACATTGCTATTCGCGCTGCGCGAAAAGCAGGCAACCATATTGCTAAATCTTTAGAAAACTCTGAGAAAATCGAATCCACTCAGAAAGGCTCAAATGACTTTGTTACTAATGTAGACAAAGAAGCTGAAGCCATGATTATCGCTACTATTCAAAGCTCATACCCTGAGCACTGCATCGTAGCTGAAGAAAGCGGTCTTATCGAAGGTAAAGATAAAGACGTACAATGGATCATCGACCCACTGGATGGCACCACTAACTTCATGAAAGGCCTACCTCATTTTGCTGTCTCTATTGCTGTTCGCTTTAAAGGCAAAACTGAAGTAGCGTGTGTTTACGACCCAATGCTAAATGAGCTATTCACTGCTCAACGTGGCTCAGGTGCACAACTAAACAATGCACGTATCCGTGTAAAACAACTGAAAGACCTTCAAGGCACTGTTCTTGCTACTGGTTTCCCATTCAAACAAAAGCAACACTCTGAATCTTACATGAAGATCGTATCTTCACTGTTTGTTGATTGTGCTGATTTCCGTCGTACAGGCTCTGCAGCTCTAGATCTTTGTTACCTAGCAGCTAACCGTGTTGATGGTTACTTTGAACTTGGCCTAAAACCTTGGGATATGGCAGCAGGTGAACTGATTGCTCGTGAAGCTGGTGCTATCTTAACTGACTTCGCTGGCGGTACTGATTATATGAAATCAGGTAACATCGTTGCATCAAGCGCTCGCGGCGTAAAATCAATTCTAAAACACATCCGTGAAAACGGTAACGAAGCGATCTTGAAATAATACTAGCTCCGTCACAGCTGAATACACAAAAGCCCAGACACGTGTCTGGGCTTTTTTATTATTTGTCGCCAATAAAATGATGACTTAGCACTTCATCTCAATTACTTATTCAGTAATCCTAGTAGCTCTTCGGTGGTACCAATTTCACCAAGCATCGGGAAAATACCAGTTACTGAATTTTTGTGGTTGTCCAAACTCTTGTCGGTCATTGAATCTTCAATCAACACCACGTTATAACCCAATTCATAGCCTTGGCGAGCCGTTGACTCAACCCCCATGCTAGTTGCAATACCGACCACAACAATTTGCGTCACGCCTGCTTGTTGTAGCTGTTCGTGCAAATCAGTATTAATGAATGCTCCCCAATTGCTTTTCGTAATTAAGATATCACTATCTTTACGTGGCAATTCTTCAATTAAATCCGCCCAGTTAGCAGGGAGCTCACCACCTGAATGAGGTAAACTTGTACGCCCTGGAGCACCACCAGCGACATTTACTAACACAACAGGTTGAGACTGCTCATGAAATGCATTGATAAGTTTGATTGAGTTAACGATCGTTTGAGCCGCATTTTCTTTTGGTGGCAGAACCACAATTCCTTCTTGAAGATCGATAACGACTAGAGCTGTTTTAGAATCTAATTGCGTAATTGCCATAGATTTCTCCTTCACTTATATCAGTGTATTTTATAATTTGTAATAAAAAAGCCACTGCATGCAGTGGCTTTTTTCGGTTTAAGGATGGCGGTCAAACTCCGCGCCTTCTTTTTCAACCTTGACAGGCATGAGATGCTCTTTAGTGATTCCGAGCTTCAATGCCAACGCTGAGGCCACATAAATTGATGAGTAAGTACCAACAGTAATACCTAACAATAAGGCTAGCGCAAATCCGTGAATCATTGCACCACCTTCAACAAATAGAGCAATAACCACGAACAATGTCGTTCCTGATGTAATCAAAGTACGACTTAGTGTTTGAGTAATCGAAGTGTTCATAATCTCCGCAGGTAAGCCTTTACGCAGCTTGCGGAAATTTTCACGAATACGGTCAAATACCACGATAGTATCGTTCAATGAGTAACCCACTACCGTGAGCAATGCCGCTACGATAGTTAGGTCTACTTCAATTTGTAAGAATGAGAACACACCTAATGTGATAGTTACGTCGTGTGCCAATGACAATACAGCACCAGCAGCTAAACGCCATTCAAATCGCGCTGATACGTAAATCAAGATACAAATCAACGAAACTAAGATGGCTAAACCACCGTCTTCGGCTAGCTCACCACCTACGTTTGGACCCACAAATTCAATACGACGCATTTGAACAGCTTTACCTGTTCCTTCTTTGATCGCACTGATGATTTGGTTACCCAGCACTTCGCCTTTCATGTTATCACGAGGACGTAAACGCACCATGACTTCACGAGTAGAGCCAAAGTTTTGTACAGTCGCGTCATCAAAACCTTTAGCGCCTAATGCATTACGTACACTATCGAGGTTAGCAGGTTGTTCAAAGCTAACTTCAATTAAAGTACCACCGGTAAAATCTAAGCCCCAGTTCAAACCTTTTACTGATAAACACGCAATCGATGCGATGATCAATAAACTTGAGAAAACGAAGGCAAATTTGGACCGACTCATAAAGTCGATCATTGTTCCTGGTTTCAGAATTTGAAACATAATGATTCCTAACCTTAGATCGACAATTTCTTAATGCGTTTACCACCATACATTAAGTTCACGATACAACGTGTACCAATGATTGCGGTAAACATGGAAGTCAAAATACCAATGGATAGCGTCACAGCGAAACCTTTAATAGCACCAGTTCCCACTGCAAATAGAATAATCGCAGTAATTAACGTGGTGATGTTGGCATCCGCAATAGTACTAAATGCATTTGCATACCCTTGGTGAATCGCTTGTTGTGGATTGCGTCCATCCTTAATCTCTTCACGAATACGTTCAAAGATTAGAACGTTAGCGTCCACCGCCATACCGACGGTCAATACGATACCCGCGATACCCGGCAAGGTCATTGTTGCCCCCGGAATTAACGACATAATACCGATTATCAAGACTAAGTTTGCGATTAGAGCAATATCAGCGATCAGGCCGAATTTACGATAATAGATGAAGGTAAAGATCATCACGGCAACTAAGCCCCAAACACAGGCTTGCACACCCATATCGATGTTTTGTTGACCCATTGACGGACCAATAGTACGTTCTTCAACAATTGAGATTGGAGCAATCAACGCACCTGCACGCAGTAATAGTGCTAAGTTGTGCGCTTCAGAAGCAGAATCAATCCCAGTAATACGGAAGCTACTACCTAACGCAGATTGAATCGTTGCTTGGTTAATCACTTCTTCATGTTTCTGAAGAATAACTTTACCTTTTGGTGTTTTCTTACCGCTATCTTTGTATTCAGCAAAGACGGTCGCCATTAACTTACCAATGTTCTTCTTAGAAAACGCCGCCATCTTGCTACCACCTTCACTGTCTAGTGAGATGTTAACCTGTGGACGACCATATTGGTCAGTACTTGAACTTGCATCTGTAATACTAGAACCGCTTAGAATCACGCGTTTTTTCAGTACAACAGGACGACCTTTTTGGTCGTACTTGATTTCACTACCCGCAGGAGCATGACCAGCTGCTGCTGCAGAAAGATCTGCACTTTCATCGACTTGACGGAACTCAAGTGTCGCGGTCGCGCCTAAAATTTCTTTTGCACGAGCAGTATCTTGAACACCAGGAAGTTCAACAACGATACGTGATGCACCTTGGCGTTGAACCAGAGGTTCAGCCACACCCAGTTCGTTAACACGGTTACGTAAGATAGTGATGTTCTGTTCAACGGCGTAGTTACGAATCTCTTGTAAACGAGCTTCCGTAAACGTCGCGGTTAACACATGATTACCACTGCTTTCTTCAGTAAAGACCATGTCTTGGTGTTTACCGCTTAGCAATGTTTGCGCTTTTTCTAGCTGCTCTTCACTACGTAGGGTGATATCAACAGATTGAGGTTTTGAACGCACAGCACGGTAACGAATACGAGCTTCACGTAACTCGGTACGGAAAGCATCTTCTTGCTGACCAACCAATTTTTCCATCGCAGCATCCATATCAACTTCCATTAGGAAGTGTACGCCACCACGAAGGTCTAAACCGAGTTTCATCGGCGCTGCGCCAATCGCTTGAAGCCAAGTTGGTGTAGACGGAGCTAAGTTAAGCGCCACTATTTTGTCTTTACCAAGAGCTTCTTTGATTGCATCACGAGCAGTTAATTGAGTATCGGTGTCTTTGAAACGGGCCAAGATAGAGCCATTTTCAAAGGCAACAGATTTGTGTGGGATATGCGCAGTATCGAGCGCATTAGTGACAGTATCCAGCGTTGACATATCAACAGAGGCGCCACGCGCCCCTGTAATTTGAACTGCCGGATCTTCACCGTAAATATTTGGAAGTGCATACACAGCTGCAATTAAGATGGCGAATAACACCATCAAGTACTTCCATAACGGATAACGGTTTAGCACAGCGAGGATCCTTGAGCTGTATTATAGAGATTTCAGTGTACCCGCTGGTAACACTGCAGTAACGAAGTCTTTCTTGATTACGACTTTGCTATTTTCATTCAGTTCAATAACGATATAGTCATTGTCTGGAGTGATTTTGTTGATTTTACCAACAAAACCGCCACTGGTTAGAACTTCATCACCTTTGCTCATAGAAGACATTAGGTTTTTATGTTCTTTCGCACGTTTAGCTTGTGGGCGATAAATCATGAAGTAAAAGATGACTGCAAACATGCCAAGCATGATAATCATTTCATAACCGCCACCTTGTGGAGCAGCACCTTCACCTGCGGCATGCGCTACAGAAATTAGACTCATTGAGAAACGTCCTCTAAGTTATTGTTTATTTAATCTGATTTAAATTGGGCTGAGCCAAACTAAATTCAAGCCAATCGGCTGGATATTCTAGTCTGGCCCCAAAATCAAGCGAGTTCTTTTTGAAGAGGTGGCACTTCGCGGTTACGGCGTGCGTAGAACTCTTCAACAAATTGCTCAAAACGATCTTCATCAATCGCTTGACGAATACTTTCCATTAAACGTTGATAGTAACGCAAGTTATGAATCGTGTTGAGACGAGCACCAAGAATTTCGTTACAACGATCTAAATGATGCAGATACGACTTCGAATAATTTCTGCAAGTGTAACAGTCACACTCAGGATCAAGCGGTGTCGTATCGACTTTATGTTTCGCATTACGGATCTTGATCACACCACCGGTGACAAACAAGTGTCCGTTACGCGCGTTTCGAGTAGGCATCACACAATCGAACATATCAATTCCGCGACGAACCCCTTCGACTAAATCTTCTGGTTTACCCACACCCATGAGGTAACGCGGCTTATCTTCAGGTAACTGCGGACAAGTGTGTTCCAGCATACGGTGCATTTCTTCTTTTGGTTCACCTACCGCTAAACCACCGACTGCATAGCCATCAAAACCGATATTTGTCAGTCCTTCCACTGAAGTATCACGCAAGTCTTCGTAAACACTCCCCTGCACAATACCAAATAGTGAGTTTGGATTCTCTAGTTTATCGAAATGATCACGTGAGCGTTGTGCCCAACGTAGTGACATTTCCATCGATTTTTTTGCTTCGTCATGTGTGGCTGGATAAGGCGTACACTCGTCAAAAATCATGACGATATCTGAACCTAAATCCTGTTGAATTTCCATGGATTTTTCCGCATCCATGAAAATTTTATCGCCGTTAACAGGGTTACGAAAATGTACGCCTGCTTCCGTGATTTTACGAATATCACCTAAGCTAAATACTTGGAAACCGCCTGAGTCGGTTAAAATTGGGCCTTGCCAGTTCATAAAGTCATGCAGGTCACCATGCAGTTTCATCACCTCTTGTCCGGGGCGAAGCCACAAGTGGAAGGTATTACCAAGTAAGATCTGCGCACCAGTTTGCTCTACTTCTTCTGGTGTCATACCTTTTACGGTGCCGTAAGTGCCCACTGGCATAAATGCCGGAGTTTGCACCGTACCGCGTTCAAAAGTCATTTGACCACGACGGGCGTTACCATTTTTCTTTTTCAGTTCGAACTGTAATTTCACAAAGCCTCCAATGTCAGAGAAACAGTCTGACGGGGTAAAAGTCGTTAAGTTTATAACCCTAACAACTTGCTATTGATAATAAACATTATTTATCTAAACGACTCAATTGTCGTCTATTTTATCGTTTTTTTAGTAATGAACATGGCATCACCATAACTAAAGAAACGATAACGCTCTTGTACAGCATGACGATAAGCAGCCATTGTGTGTTCATATCCAGCAAACGCACTCACCAACATGATTAATGTTGATTCAGGTAAGTGAAAATTAGTAATCAACGCATCTACCAGCTGGTATTCGTAACCAGGGTAGATAAAGATTTCAGTGTCACCGAAAAACGGAACCAATTCAGTCCCATTTTTTAGAGCATCTTGCGCAGCACTTTCTAGAGAACGGACCGAAGTCGTCCCTACTGCGATCACTCGTCCACCTTGTTTACGAGTAGCAGCAATCGCGTCAACGACTTCCTGAGGTACTTCAACGTACTCAGAATGCATATGATGGTTTTCAACATCTTCAACTCGAACTGGCTGGAACGTACCAGCACCAACGTGCAAGGTCACGTACGCGAGTTCGACACCTTTTGCCTGAATTTGTTCAAGTAAAGGTTTATCGAAGTGCAAACCCGCTGTAGGAGCAGCGACTGCGCCAGGTTTTTCGTTGTATACCGTTTGATAACGCTCTTTATCCGCATCGTCATCAGGACGGTCGATATAAGGAGGTAACGGCATATGGCCGATCGCATTAAGAATCTCTAGTACCGCTTTATCACTGGTAAAGCGAATTTCAAATAACGCATCATGGCGAGCAACCATTTCTGCTTGGTATTCGTCGTTTTCACCCAAGTAAAGTTCTGTACCTGGTTTTGGTGGCTTAGAGCAACGAACATGAGCCAAAATCGAATGCTCATCGATCATTCGTTCTACTAATACTTCCAGTTTGCCACCAGAAGCTTTACGACCAAACATACGAGCAGGAATCACTCGAGTGTTGTTAAACACCAGTAAATCGCCCGGTTTAACAATATCTAGAACATCTTTAAATGTCCCATCAACAAGTTCGCCATCATTGCCATTGAGCTGCAATAAACGACTTGCGGTACGCTCCTCAGTTGGATAACGAGCAATAAGCTCATTTGGGAGGTCAAAATGAAAATCTGAAACGTGCATGACTTCTGATCTTAATTTAGTGAATGTGTGCGATAGATAATTTCGCGGCGCGCTAGTATATACCGAAGTTTTAACAAGATACAGAAAAGGCCTTTTTCTAACCAACAATAGGAAGCGTAACCAACCTCAAATAATCGTATGTTTGTTATTTAAATCTGCTAAAAAGAGCAACAAATAATGATTCATCTCTCATTCAAATTTTTCGTCAATCACTATAGTCAAAAGACAGGACTGACAATAGGAGATGGCCATGATTAAAGTTGAAGATATGATGACTCGCAGTCCACATACTCTGTCGCGAACCCATACTATTTCTGATGCTAACAACATGATGAAAGCACTTGATATCCGCCATATTCCTATTGTGGATAGCAATCATCAGTTACAGGGTGTGGTTTCGCAAAGAGACATTTTGGCAGCACAAGAATCAAGCTTACACGGTACGCCAAACGAGCAGTCTTACACCGCAGATACACCACTGTATGAAATCATGCATACCAATTTAATGACAGTAGCACCACAAGCGGGACTTAAAGAAAGCGCTCTTTATATGCAAAAACATAAAGTAGGCTGTCTCCCAGTACTCAGCAAAGGGCAATTGTGTGGCATCATCACCGAAACCGATTTTATTTCTATCGCAATAACTCTATTAGAACTTCAAGAAGAAACGGAACCTGAAGATTTTGACGACTAATTCACGTTGAAACACGATGAGATAATGGCTTTCAGTTTTCTATAACTTATAAAAAAAAGAGCGGCTTAGGCCGCTCAAATTCGATATCAAGATATCAAAACATATAAGGAAGTTTGCAAAAAGGAAGTGCGGATTAGGTTAGAACTGATCCTCTTCAGTCGAGCCGGTTAGTGCCGTTACTGACGAATTGCCCCCCTGAATGGTATTCGTAACTTTATCGAAATAGCCCGTTCCAACTTCTTGTTGGTGTGCCACAAAGGTATAGCCTTTTTCTGCTGCGGCAAATTCTTTGCGCTGTACCATTTCCACATAGTGACGCATACCTTCCCCTTGGGCATAAGCATGAGCCAATTCAAACATGTTGAACCACATGTTGTGGATACCAGCTAGAGTAATGAATTGGTATTTGTAGCCCATATCGGATAACGCTTGCTGGAATTCAGCAATGGTTTTGGCATCCAAGTTTTTCTCCCAGTTAAAGGAAGGAGAACAGTTATAAGCAAGCAGCTGATCCGGGTATTCTGCTAAGATAGCTTCAGCAAACTTACGAGCTTCTTCCAAGCAAGGTTTTGCTGTTTCACACCATACAAGATCCGCATATGGCGCATAAGCTAGGCCACGAGAAATCGCTTGGTCAATCCCCGCTTTAACACGGAAGAATCCTTCTTGGGTGCGCTCACCGACGATAAAGTCACTATCATAAGGGTCACAATCAGAAGTTAACAAATCAGCCGCGTTGGCATCAGTACGAGCAATCACAAGTGTTGTTGTACCGGCGACATCTGCCGCTAAACGAGCCGCAACTAATTTTTGTACCGCTTCTTGAGTTGGGACCAGAACTTTTCCGCCCATGTGACCACATTTTTTCACCGAAGCTAATTGGTCCTCAAAGTGCACCCCAGCAGCACCCGCTTCTATCATTGATTTCATGAGTTCATAGGCGTTAAGCACGCCACCGAATCCCGCTTCTGCATCAGCGACAATAGGTAAGAAGTAATCAACACCACCTTCATCTTCAGGTGTCGTGCCATTCGTCCATTGAATCTGGTCTGCTCGTCTAAATGAGTTGTTGATGCGTTTAACTACCGCAGGTACCGAATCCACCGGGTAAAGAGATTGATCTGGGTACATGGTTGAAGCCGTATTGTTATCTGCAGCAACCTGCCAACCAGAGAGATAAATAGCTTCAATCCCAGCTTTCGCTTGCTGAACCGCTTGTCCGCCTGTTAAAGCCCCTAAGCAGTTCACGTACCCTTTTTTTGCACTTCCATTGACCAACGACCAAAGCTTATCAGCACCACGTTGGGCAATGGTATTCGCTGGTAAGACTGAGCCGCGTAAGTTAACGACTTCTTCGGCAGTATAGGTACGTTTCACGTTTTTCCAACGTGGATTCGTTGCCCAGTCTTTCTCTAGTGCTTCGATTTGTTGACGACGAGTCAGTGTCATGGTGTATCCCTCTTATAATGTAGGCTTAGGCCTGCTTCCTTTCGCTACCGATACCAAAGGTATGATATTGAAATGGTGGTTACTGTTTCACGTTATTGGTTGGATTGGTTATGGCAAATAGTCATAGCCGGGTATCGTTAAGAAGTTGGTCAGCTCATCGCTTGTCGTGAGCCTTTCCATCAATTCAGCCGCTTCAGTAAAACGCCCATTAGTAAAAGCGTCTGAACCAATTTCTTGTTTAACAACCTCAATCTCTTCATTGAGGTACTGGCGGAACAGCGTTTTGGTAATCACCTGACCGTTATCGAGTGTTTTACCGTGCTGTATCCATTGCCAAATGGAAGCACGGGATATTTCCGCTGTAGCCGCGTCTTCCATGAGCCCATAAATTGGCACACAGCCATTGCCCGAAATCCAAGCCTCGATGTATTGCAGAGCAACACGAATGTTGTGGCGCATTCCGTGTTCGGAGCGTGGGCCATCACAAGGTTCAAGTAACTCTTGTGCAGTAATAGGAGCATCAGATAAACGAGTGACATTTAATTGATTTTGACGTTCACCAAGCACCTGATTGAATACATCCATCGCCGTATCAGCTAACCCAGGGTGAGCAACCCAAGTTCCATCATGGCCGTTATTCGCTTCCAAAGATTTGTCATGGACTATCTTCTCTAAGACCTTGGCATTTTCCCCAGGATCTTTGGCTGGAATAAATGCCGCCATTCCCCCCATAGCAAACGCCCCACGTCGGTGACAGGTATAAATGAGTAGACGTGAGTAAGCATTGAGAAAAGGCTTATCCATAGTGACGACTTGGCGATCAGGCAGGACACGGTCACCATGTTTTTTCAATGTTTTGATATAACTGAATATGTAATCCCAACGGCCGCAGTTGAGGCCAACAATATGCTCTTTTAACGCAAAGAGAATTTCGTCCATTTGGAATACGGCTGGGAGAGTTTCAATCAATACAGTGGCTTTGATGGTTCCAGTATCAAGACCAAAGAAGTTTTCAGTGAAATGGAACACATCGCTCCACCACTTCGCTTCCTGATGGCTTTGTAGTTTGGGTAGGTAGAAATAAGGTCCACTGCCTTTTTTCAACAACGCTTGATAGTTATTGAAAAAGTACAGCGCAAAGTCCAGTAAGCATCCCGGAATGGTTTGCCCAGCAAATGACACATGCTTTTCAGGTAAGTGCAGACCCCGAACTCGGCAAATGAGCACTGCCGGATCGTCTTTTAGTTGATACTGCTTACCATTGCTCGGATTGGTATAGCTGATCGTACCATTGATGGCGTCTCTCAGGTTTACTTGACCATCAAGAACCTTTTCCCAATCAGGTGACATCGAATCTTCAAAATCAGCCATAAACACTTTGACGTTCGCGTTTAATGCATTAATCACCATTTTTCGGTCTGTTGGACCAGTGATCTCAACACGGCGATCTTGTAGATCATTGGGTATACCTAAAATTTTCCAACTTCCCTCACGTATATCTTGCGTGTCAGAAAGAAATCCAGGTAATGCTCCTTGATCGATTTTTTGCTGAAAAATTTCTCGAGATTTAAGCTGTTGCTCTAAACGAGGAGCATAACGCTCACACAGTTGAGCTAATAAATCTTGAGCGGCAGTGGGGAATATTTCTTGATGCTCAGCTTTGAGAGAACCAAGAATTTTCAACTTCGAACGAACTTCTTCCATTGATGCGTGTGTACTTTCAGCCAGCATATATTTATTCCTTCGCTGATTTAAATCACATTTGTAATTTAAGAACTACAAAATTCCCTGTTTAATTTGTGAAGTAAAAACACTTTTGATAGTTACCTTAGATAAATAAGTCCCGATAACTAAAAAACATCTCACTTCGATAAGTGCTTATAAAACTAATATATAAAAGGGATTTTAGAAAGAGGGAGGAATAGTAAAATGGTAAATTCGAAGTTTTATTCGGTAACTCTATTTATGAATGGCAATATACTTATTTGTAATTAATTACGTAATAAAATTACACACAAAGAAGACGTATTTTTATTTGAAATGGAGGGGAATAGATAATATCCGGTAATAAATATTGGCTGATTTTTCACACTTTTTTTTAAAAGAAAAAGACACCGTATTGCTAAGCAACTGCTTCAATATGTGTAAAATTCACATTGTGAAGATTGCCAATTTTATGAAACCTTCTCTCAAAATAAGCTGTAAAATTTTACAATAAAAATAATACTAACAGTTTTTAATGCTAATTAAATAAAATTTATTAGCATTAAAAACTAAAAAAATAACACTTTTATCTTTAACAACCTACTAGATAGAGAATATCAAGCCACATCAATGAATGTAACGATATGAAAATCACGATTTAAGCTGTACAGGTAAGGCTATATGCTCAAGTAATAGAGGATTACTCAAGCACATTTACAAGAAAGAGAGTTACTATAGAAGCCCAGAAACAACATCCGCCAATTGATTAAATGTATTGGTTCTTGAGGAACTAGGACGCCATACTAAACCGATATTGCGATACGCCTTTTGGCCTGGAGGATCAACCACGACCAAATTTTGGTTATCTAACAAACCATGATCAATCGCCATTTGTGGAATAAATGTCGTCCCTAGGCCATTGGCTACCATTTGAACTAGGGTATGTAAGCTCGTCGCCGTAAATGGGTTGATCTTTTCTTTATCGGTTAGTTTACATGCAGAAACCGCATGCTCAGTCAGACAGTGTTCATTTTCTAACAGGAATACTGATTGATCGGGTAAATCATCATACTTTATCGGAACACGAATTGAATTAGCCTGATTACGGCTAATCACCATCCGAAATGGATCTTGTCCAACAATACGACTGTCCATCTCACCAATATCAACAGGTAATGCTAAAACCAATACATCCAATTCACCAGAACGTAACGCCATCAATAAATTGGTGGTTGTATCTTCACGTAACAGAAGATGCAATTTAGGAAAACGTAGATTAATTTCTTGTACAAGGTCACCAAGCAAAAATGGCGCAATCGTTGGAATACAGCCGAGTTTTAGCTGACCTTCCATCAAATTGCCTTGGCATAATTTCCCCAGCTCAACGAGATCCTGACCTTTCGCTAATAACTCTCTTCCCAACTTAACGACTTCTTCACCAGCCTGAGTAAAGACTAAAGGCGTTTTTTTATCCTTTTTCTCGTAAAGCGCACAACCAATCAGTTCTTCTAGGTTTTGGATCCCTTTACTTAGGGTCGATTGGCTAACAAAACATCGCTGCGCCGCATCGCTAAAATGGCGGGTTTCATGTAAGGTGATGAGGTAGTGCAGTTGCTTTAAACTTGGCCACTTATTCATAATAATATTAATATTTTATTTCAATTTATCGTTCAGGCTTTGCCGCGCCTGTTCATCGCTTTTTTCGATTGACACAATCTATTTTATTCGCTTTTTTCTATACTAACCTTTGTACTATAGTTTGTCTTGTAGTTACACGGAAATGAGTTAACTCAACGTGTTTTAACTCAGATAAAACTAAAACATTAGGAGCAAAAAATGGTACTAGTAGGTCGCAAAGCCCCTGACTTTACTGCTGGAGCTGTTCTAGGCAACGGTGAAATCGTTGATTCATTCAACCTTTCTGATTACATCAAAGGTAAGAAAGCTGTTGTATTTTTCTACCCACTAGACTTCACTTTCGTTTGCCCATCTGAAATCATCGCATTCGACAAACGTCTAGCTGACTTCCAAGAAAAAGGCTGTGAAGTAATCGGTGTTTCAATCGACTCTGTATTCTCTCACAACGCATGGCGTAACACTTCTGTAGATAAAGGCGGTATCGGTGAGGTTAAATACCCACTTGTTGCTGATACTACTCACGAAGTTGTTAGCGCTTACGATGTTGTTGATCCAAATGGTCCTGGCATTGCACTTCGCGGTTCTTTCCTAATCGACGAAGAAGGCGTTGTTCGTCACCAAGTAATCAACGATGGTCCTCTTGGTCGTAACATCGATGAAATGCTACGTATGGTTGACGCACTAGCATTCCACCAAGAACACGGTGAAGTATGTCCTGCACAGTGGGAAAAAGGTAAATCAGGTATGAAAGCTTCTCCAGACGGCGTTGCATCTTACCTAGCTGAACACACAGCTGACCTAGATAAAAAATAAGAACACTTTATCGCCCGTGCTCAACTCGGGTGAGTGGTTGGAATTAAGAGCAAAAGCCAAACCAATCAGGATAAAGTAAAGCCTTCAAATCCCGGAGCCATCGCTCCGGGATTTTTTTATGATCCAATCAGCGCTAAACTGTTACATTGCTCTCCCCCGTTTAGAAAGGAACCTAAACACATGAATTATCAGTTGGAAGTCTGTATCGATAATATCGAGTCTCTTCAATATGCACTAGCAGGCGGCGCAACTAGAATTGAACTTTGCTCTTCGCTTGATCTTGGAGGCTTGACTCCCAGTTTTGGTTTTATGCGCTTGGCATCTAACTTAAGTTCCGCCCCAATTTATGCCATGATTCGTCCCAGACAAGGGGATTTTCTTTATGTTCCATCGGAAATTGAACAGATGATGTGGGACATTGAATCAGCAGCAAAGGCTGGATTAACTGGCGTTGTTCTAGGCGTGTTAACCGAAGATAGTGACGTGAACAAACATGCACTTAAAATCCTTGTCGACTACGCTCATTCTCTCTCTCTAAATGTGACATTTCATCGTGCGATTGATGTATGTCGCGATTACCGACAAGCAATGGAAACAATCATAGAGCTAGGTTGTGAGCGAGTACTTACATCAGGTCAAGCAAGTTCAGCGGAAAAAGGAATTGCTGCGATAAAAGAGATGGTGACCATTGCTAACGGTAGAATCGCTATCATGGCTGGTGCGGGTGTTAATGCAGGGAACGTTCGTGCAATTATCGAACAGACTGGAGTTCAAGAAGTCCATATGTCCGGTAAAACCTCTCGCCCAAGCAAAATGAAACCTACCGCGCAAGAAGCCTATATGGGTAACGAAGAGTGCGATGATTCGCTCATTCCCATTACCAGTACCGCAGCTATTGAAGCGGTCGCACATCTCTTACGTTAAATGATTTTCTTATGATCGGATCATATCATCAATGGATTGTTCGCCAATATGGCGAACATCTTTGCCTTTAACAAAGTAGATGATGTATTCACAAATATTTTGGCAACGATCACCAATACGCTCAATAGCTCTTGCCGACCACATCACTTGTAAAATATGGGGAATATTTTCGGGAGTCTCCATCATGTACGTCATTAATTGCCGAATCACCGCTTCAACTTCACGATCCAACCCATCATCAAGCTTATAAATTTCCGCAGCGGCTTCAACATCCATACGAGCAAATGCATCTAACACTTGATGCAACATAGAAATGGCTGAGCGGCATAATGGCTCCAGTGATACTTGAAATTGACGCTCGTCAGAGGGGCTTTCAATGGTGACATAAGCCATTTTAGTGGCAACATCACCAATACGTTCCAAATCGGTGATTGTTTTGATGATCGCCATAATCAAACGCAAATCTTTAGCCGTTGGCTGACGCTTGGCGATAATCCGCGTGCAGGCTTCATCAATAGAGACTTCCAACGCGTTAACTTTATGATCGTCTTTAACCACTTTACGTGCTAATTCGGCATCATCCTTATGTAAGGCATGCATAGCATAAGACAACTGCTGCTCAACCAGCCCCCCCATTGTTAACACATGAGTACGAATGGATTCTAGTTCAGCATTAAATTGCCCTGAGATATGTTTACCTAGCTGCATATACGTTCCTTTACTACTCTGGGTAACATTAACCGTAGCGACCAGTAATATAGTCTTCCGTCTTTTTCATCGATGGGGATGTAAAAATTGAATCCGTATCTGAATACTCGACCAACTTCCCCATATGGATAAACGCTGTGTAATCGCTTACCCGAGCAGCTTGCTGCATGTTATGTGTCACAATCACAACGGTATAACGCCGTTTAAGATCATGGATAAGTTCTTCAATGGTCAGGGTTGAAATAGGGTCCAACGCAGATGTGGGCTCATCAAGCAAGAGCACTTCCGGTTCAATAGCAATCGCTCTTGCGATCACTAGACGCTGTTGCTGTCCCCCGGATAAACCAAATGCATTTTCATGTAACCGATGTTTTACTTCATCCCATAACGCCGCGGCTCGTAATGATCGCTCAACGGCATCATCCAAAGTACGACTATTTTTCACACCCTGTAAGCGCAGCCCATAAACGACGTTTTCATAAATGGATTTAGGAAAAGGATTCGGACGCTGGAATACCATCCCAACACGACGGCGCAATGTAGGAACATCGACATCATGATGATAGACATTTTTACCGTGAAGTTTCACTTCACCCTCGATTCGGCACCCTTCAACAAGATCATTCATCCTATTAATGCACCGCAACAAGGTTGATTTACCGCACCCAGATGGTCCAATGAATGACGTCACTTTTCCCTTTGGCAAACGCATCGTTATATCAAAAAGCGCTTGATAATCTTGATTATAATAAAGATTAAGCCCTTCAATCGAAATCGCTGTTTGCTTATCTGTTAGGTTATTCACGTCGAGTGGCGTTTCATATCCTAACGTTTGATTCACTGAAAACATGCTTAATCTTGTCCTAATGTTCGGTATTTCTCCCGCAAATTATTGCGAATACTAATTGCGGTTAGGTTTAAACTAATAATAACAGCTACTAATAAAAATGCTGTGGCATAAACGAGTGGTCTAGCAGCTTCAATATTGGTGGTCTGGAAACCAAGATCGTAAATATGAAATCCTAAATGCATAAATTTACGTTCTAAATGCAAGTAAGGAAACTGATTATCTACAGGTAAATTAGAAGCAAGCTTCACCACTCCCACCAGCATCAAGGGCGCAACCTCTCCCGCGGCTCGAGCAATCGCTAAGATTAAACCAGTGATCATGGCTGGACTCGCCATCGGCAATACTATTTTCCACACCGTTTCAAATTGCGTTGCGCCAAGCGCCAATGAACCATGACGAATTGAGTTAGGTATTCGAGTCAGGCCCTCTTCAGTGGCAACAATAACGACAGGCAATGTTAATACCGCTAGAGTCAATGCAGACCATAACAAGCCCGGTGTACCGAATGTTGGCGCAGGTAAACGGTCAGCAAAAAATAACTTATCGATCTCCCCACCGATGGTATAAACAAAGAAACCAAGTCCAAATACACCATAAACGATGGATGGAACCCCCGCTAAATTAATCACGGCAACACGAATTAGCCGCGTAAACATATTGTCTTTGGCGTATTCATGAAGGTAGACCGCTGCGACTATGCCTAATGGCATCACAACGATCGACATTAATAACACAAGTAAAATCGTGCCAAATATGGCAGGGAATACTCCCCCCTCTGAATTGGATTCTCGTGGGTTATCCGATAAAAAAATCCAAACACCTTTGGCCCAATGTGTCACTTTTTCAGTCCAAGACATCGCGTTGGGATACCACATCCTTAGTACCTGAGCGATTGGCACTAACACTTTCTCACCGGTCATATCCTGTAAAATAACGGCTTGCTGCCCAAGCTGATCTCGCAATTGGTCAATCTTATCTTCGGCTAAAGACATACGATTATCGAGATCGTTTTTATTAAGTCGATACTCGGTTAGATAAGCGGGCGTCATCGTACCATTCAATTCTTTACGCCGCTTTTCTAGTCGTAACATCTCTAGTTTATGACCATAGACTTTGACCTTTTGTTCAATGAGTTCATGAACTTGCGATCTGATTGCTTGAGCCTGAGCCATACCTTGTGCTACATGATCTTTTACCTCTTTTTCGATGCGGCCTGAGGTTGAAACATAACCTACCGGAAGGCCATAAAATTGGCCATTATTCTCCCGATCAATGACAGCCCAGCCTTGAGGTTGTGTCTCATCATGAAGCTTCACATTCAAAATAGAGATAAAATCCGCAGGGTTTCTCTCGCGATTAGCAATCTTGATATTTAAACGTATTGCCGACTCTTTTCCTTGTAATTTCTTATTCAATCCGGCGGCATGAATATGAGAGATTGGCACTTCATCGCGACTATAAAGTTGACCGACTAACATTTTATTATCTTCGGTATGCCACATATAAAGTGGCGCAGGCCAAAAATACGTCAACCCTTTCCAACCAATTAATAGTAGTAACCCCAGCACCGAGATTAAACTGATGCTTACAGCTCCTCCTGTTAACCAAATCCAGGGAGCACCTGAACGAAACCAATTAAGTAGTCTCATATATGATCCCTATAAAGCACGATACTTTTCTCGTAAACGTTGGCGAACCCATTCAGCTAACGAGTTAACAGCAAATGTAAAAATAAAGAGGATTAATGCGGCTAAGAACAAAATTCTAAAGTGTGAACTGCCCATCTCAGATTCGGGTAACTCAACAGCAATAGTCGCCGAGAGCGTACGCATTCCTTCGAAGATATTCCAGTCCATAATTGGCGTGTTACCCGTTGCCATTAATACGATCATCGTCTCACCAACCGCGCGACCTAATCCCATCATGATGGCAGAAAAAATACCGGGACTTGCAGTTAACAGCACCACATGAATCAGCGTTTGCCAAGGAGTCGCCCCAAGCGCTAACGAACCATCCGACAAATGTTTAGGCACAGAAAAAATAGCATCTTCAGCGATCGTAAAAATCATCGGAATAACGGCAAACCCCATGGCAAACCCAACAACCAAAGCGTTACGTTGATCAAAATCGATACCGTGTTGAACTAAAAAGACGCGGACATCCCCACCAAATAACCAAGCTTCAATCTGCTGGTTATAGTTCATAACTACCGCTATCACGAGAACGATCACGGGCATCAGAATAATAACATGCAAACCGCTCGGAATTTTTCTTAGCCAATGACGCGGTAATGTTGTCCAAATAAATCCAGCGACCATTGTTGATAACGGTAACAAGATCATTAATGACACCACTGAAGTAAGATGACTCTCAACTAGTGGGGCGAACCAAAGTCCGGCAAGGAACCCGATAATAACGGTAGGTAAAGCCTCCATCAGTTCAACGGTAGGTTTTACGATACGACGCATCTTAGGTGTCATAAAATAAGCGGTATAAATCGCACCAAATACCGCAATGGGAACCGCAAATAGCATTGCATAAAATGCAGCTTTGAGCGTACCAAACGCTATCGGCACTAAACTGAACTTAGCTTCAAATTTATCGCTCGCAGAAGTCGATTGCCAAACATACTGAGGCTCTGGGTAGTGCTCATACCAGACCTTCTCCCATAATGATGATATGGACACTTCCGGATAATCATTCGTCATTTCAGAAACAGCAAACTGCTGACCATTCCATGTCAGAACATAACGCTCGTTATCAGACATTGCAGCTAGTAACGGTGCCTTCGAAAATACCTTTTTAGAAAACACAGTCTTATGGCTTGTGGTGTAGTGATCTTGCACCGTACCATCACGGTGAAAACTATAAAAACCTTTGCGATAGGTATCTGGTAATAAGAACTGAGTTTGCTTTGCAAGCTGAAATTGTCGGATTTCTTGTAGGCTTCTTTGTCCATTATTTAACACATCAAACCACTGACTCACCGTATCATTTTGATAGCGAACCAATAAGGAGTATGCGCCCGCTAATAAACGAATGTTAGCGACTTTCTCTTTGGGATGTTTTTCTGCTAAATCGATGATTTCCCGTACCACAAAGCGGTCTTTTTTACGCTCAGACACAATTAAATCATTACCGTTACGTAAATATAAAGTCTTACCATCAGGCGTCATCAACAGTTGATCAAGGTGATCAAACAACGATGGGAATCGATATTGATGGATTAATTGACTATCACCTTTCGTTCCCCATCGTAACAATACCGACTTATCTGCTAGATAAGATGCAAATGTCACCTCATCGCCAGTGACGACAAAAGTAAAATTGTTCACCTCACTATCTGCTGGTGCTAATTGATAATTATATTGCGTCAAATACGGCTTGAACTGTCGAGTATTACTGGTAATCTGATACTTAAACTGGGGTTTGGCGATGACAACGTGATTAGAAGGATCACGCAGCGCAAACCAGCCATAATCAGAAGGCATCGTGGCAATTTGACTGATGGGCATCATCAGTTGCTGCGAAAACTCAGGTTGTTGTGATTTTGTTCCTAGTGACCAAAATTGAGCCATACCATCGTCGTTTAACGCAAACAAATGTTTACCATAATCGTCGATAGCTATTCTTTTCACATGAGCAATAGGAAGTGCTTGGTGAATCACTTGAGAATGAAACTTAGCGCCACTAAAAAGTGGAATGACAACTGACGCAAGATAGACAAAAATCAGGACTAAGGCACCAAGAACTGCGACACCTCCACACTTAACAGCGATACGGATGAATCGATCTTTAAAAATCCTTTGTCGGTCTCTTTGATTCAAAGAGAAATCGCTTTGCGCCATGAATTACTCTACCTGAGATGCCCTTCGGGCAGTATATGTCGTTTAAATGACAGATATATTACATCGTCTATTTAAGCGCCTGAAAAAACAAGAAGTCTTTAATTTAGAGGCGTATTGTTACATTCTGCAATAAAACTGTCATATAAAAACCCTAATTTGCATGGTTAAGATTGATTTTCCGGTGAAAGGTGTTGTAAATGAGTGGCGACAAACTCTACATAGACAAAGAATTAAGTTGGCTCTCGTTCAATGAGCGAGTGTTACAAGAAGCCGCAGATAAGACTGTACCACTGATAGAGCGCGTTCGTTTCCTCGGTATCTTCTCTAACAATTTAGATGAATTTTACAAAGTTCGCTTTGCTGACGTAAAACGCAGGATTTTAATTAATAGCGAACAAGGCGGCAATGACAGCGACAAACACCTTCTCGCTCAGATGCAGCAAAAAGCCCTCAAATTAGACAGAGATTTTGACAATCTATATAACGAACTGATTCTTGAAATGGCTCGCCGGCATATTTTTTTGGTCAACGAAACTCAACTTGATGAAAGCCAGAAACGCTGGATCACTCGTTACTTCAATAATGAAGTTCTCCCCCACATCACACCATTGCTCATGAATGATGATATTGATGTGCTGCAATTCTTGAAAGATGAGTACGCTTACATCGTTGTCGACCTGAAAAAAAATCAACACTCTAACTATGCGCTTGTTGAAATACCGACGGATCATTTGCCACGTTTTGTACTTGTCCCTGAAGCCAAAGGGAAAAGACGTAAGACTGTCATATTACTGGATAACATTATTCGTTTTTGTCTTGATGAACTTTTCCGCGGTTTTTTTGATTATGATGAACTCTCTGGCTACGCGATGAAAATGACCCGTGATGCAGAATACGATCTTAGCCACGAAGTCGAATACAGCTTGCTAGAACAGATGTCTGAAGGGTTAAGCCAGCGTTTAACCGCTATGCCTGTACGCTTTGTCTACGAGCGGGAAATGCCTGAAAAAATGCTTAGCTTTCTGTGCGATAAATTGAAGATCTCACATTACGATAGTCTGTTACCCGGTGGGCGCTATCATAATTTTAAAGACTTTATTGGTTTTCCCAATTTAGGGCGAGCCTACCTAGAAAATAAACCCATGCCGCCGATGAAATGTTCGGATTTCGAGGGGTATGCCAACGCATTTGATGCTATTCGTGATAAAGATATTTTGTTGCACTACCCTTATCACCAGTTTGATCACATCACAGAATTAGTGCGCCAAGCGTCGTTCGATCCCAAAGTGATCAGTATTAAAATCAATATTTATCGAGTGGCTAAAAATTCTCGTCTGATGAACTCTCTCGTTGATGCTGTCCACAACGGTAAACGTGTGGTCGTAGTCGTTGAGCTACAGGCTCGCTTTGATGAAGAGGCCAATATTGAGTGGTCGAAGATTTTGACCGAGGCTGGTGTACAAGTCATCTTTGGTGTACCAGGAATGAAAATTCACTCCAAGTTATTACTTATCTCACGTAAAGAAGACCATGAGTTTGTCCGTTATGCCCATATCGGAACGGGTAACTTTCATGAAAAAACAGCTCGTATTTATACTGACTTTGCGTTTTTAACAGCGGATACTGACTTAACAACGGAAGTGCGTAACGTATTTGCCTACATAGAAAACCCTTATCGCCCGGTAAAATTCAATCAACTTATCGTGTCACCGCGCAACTCTCGTCAGCAACTTTATCGAATTATTGATAACGAAATAGCTCACGCAAAAGCAGGCAAAAAAGCAGAAATTAAACTAAAGGTGAATAATCTAGTTGATAAGGGCTTGGTCAACAAACTCTACGGAGCCAGTGCCGCGGGTGTGAAAATTAATATGATTATTCGGGGCATGTGCTCACTCGTTCCCGGAGTGGAAGGAGTGAGTGAGAACATCCGTATCATCAGTATTGTCGACCGATTCTTAGAGCACCCACGAGTGATTATTACTCATAATGACGGCGATCCTCAGGTATGGATTTCTTCTGCTGACTGGATGACTCGAAACATTGATTATCGCATTGAAGTGGCAACTCCCATCAAAGATCCACGTTTAAAACAACGAATTATTGATATTATTAATATTCAGTTTACCGATACCGTTAAAGCCAGAGTTATCGACAAAGAGATGTCTAATCACTATGTTGATAGAGGAAACAGGAAAAAAATTCGTTCACAAGTCGCAATTTATGACTATTTAAAAAATGTCGAACGGCGCAATCGAAAAATGATGAAAGAAGAGACTCATGAATCAACCTTATGACACGCGAGATATCGCAGCAATTGATTTAGGTTCAAACAGCTTCCATATGGTGGTCGCCAAGGTTATTGGTAAAGACTTACAAATTATCAGTCGCCACAAACAGCGAGTGCGTTTAGCGCTTGGCCTAGACGAACAAAAAAACTTAGATGATGACGCTATCGAGAGAGGATTAGACTGTCTCACTATGTTTGCCGAGCGCCTACAGGGATTTTCGGTGGATAACGTTCGTATTGCTGCAACTCATACTCTTCGTCAAGCTAACAATACTCAGCTGTTCATCCAGCGCGCTAAGGAAGTGCTTCCGTTCCCTATCGAAGTCATTCCAGGCACAGAAGAAGCGCGTTTGCTTTACCTTGGTGTTGCTCACACGCAACCCCAGGCGGAGTCTATGCTCGTGGTTGATATTGGTGGAGGCAGTACAGAGCTCGTCATTGGTCAAGGTTTTGAAGCTGAACTAGTCAATAGTAAACAAATGGGCTGTGTGAGTTACACCAACCGCTTTTTTGCTAACGGGAAATTATCCAAAAAGAATTTTGCTCTGGCGATTCTCGCAGCTCAGCAACGACTTGAATCCCTTGCCTCACGCTATCGGAAAAAAGGCTGGCAAGTTGCATTTGGCTCATCAGGTACTGCAAAAGCCATTTATGAAGCGCTGATTGGCATGGGTTACTCCGACGGTATTATTACCGCTGAACGCCTAGATAAGCTGATTGATAAGCTCTGCTCTTGGCCAACCATCAATGATATCCGACTCGATGGGTTATCAGATGAGCGTAAACCTGTATTCGCCGCGGGCGTTGCTATTATGTCGGCTATTTTTAATGATCTGAAAATAAAGGAAATGCATTTTTCAGACGGTGCGTTGCGAGAAGGTCTCCTATATGAAATGGAAGACCGCTTTAAATACTCCGATATTCGCTTAAGAACAGCCGAAGCGCTTGCAAATAAACACGCCGTCGATCTTGAACATGCAGCTAAAGTGCGTGGTCACGCGCGTGAATTTTTAGAGCAAGTCTCTACAGAAATTGGGATCAAAAAAGAGAGTGAATTAGTTTCTCTACTCGAATGGGGAGCTCTACTTCATGAAGTGGGTCTTAACATCAGTTATCAAGCTTTTCACCGTCACTCAGCCTATATTTTACGTAATACTAATATGCCTGGCTTTAACAGTGAGCAGCAGCAAGTGTTGGCGACGCTGGTGCGCTTTCAACGCAAAGCTCTCAAGCTCAATGAAATGGGTTCTTTTTCATTATTTAAGAAAAAACATGTGTTAGGAATAATCCGCGTGCTACGCCTAGCTATTTTAGTCAATGGACAGCGCAATGATGACCCGTTGCCTGAGTTGGCGTTATCGATCGAAGATGACACATGGTCACTCACATGCACTAATCCCAACTGGCTTGAGGAAAATCGCCTACTCCATGCGGATTTACTAACGGAACAACAATATTGGAATAGCGTGGGCTGGGAGCTAAATTTCTAATCTTAAGAACCGTGTTTAAACTACGTTAGAGAGCAATGGTCAGCTCTTCCTTTACTGACCATTGTCTTTACTCAACCTAATCATAGATGCCCACTTTGGCTAATTCATGTTTCGCCAGTTCGGCTGGAACTGCTAAATACCCTTCCCTTTGTACCAATCTTTGCCCCTGTTTAGAGTAAATAAAGCGCAAAAATTCACGCTCAATGGGTGATAATGGATGCGCAGGGTTTTTATTCACATAAATATACAGGTAGCGAGATAATGGATATCGTCCGGTGAATATATTTTCTTGGGTTGGTTCAACATAATCATCCCCTTCTCGTGAAATAGGGATTAACTTCACACCAGAAACACGATATCCCATGCCCGAATAACCGATCGTCGTGATTGAAGATGCCACTGACTGGACAACAGAGGCAGATCCAGGCTGCTCATTCACACCGCGTTTAAAATCACCACCACACAAGGCTACTTTTTTAAAGTAACCATAAGTGCCTGAGACAGAGTTACGTCCAAACAGCTGGATACTGCGCTTTCCCCATTGATAAGGGATACCTAATTGAGACCAAGTGGTCATCATCTTATTGCCACCACAATTGAGGGTCGATGAAAAAATAGCATCGATTTGCTCGAAACTAAGCCCCTTAATTGGATTGTCTTTATGTACAAAAATACCTATAGCATCGATAGCGATTTTTAATTCTGTTGGAGGGTACCCATGGTCACGCTCAAAAACATCATTTTCACGTGAACGCATCTTACGACTCATAGGACCGAACTGAGCAGTGCCTTCATTAAGCGCTGGTGGGGCGGTAGCAGAACCAGATGCCTGAACTTGTGCATTGATATTAGGATAAATAGATTTGAATTCTTCAACCCATAAGGTTGTTAACCCCGCTAGGGTATCTGATCCCACACTAGTTAAACTGCCTGCAATACCAATACTTTTTTGATAAGTCGGCAGTTCAGAGCAATGTACCGCCATTGAGGCGGTACATGAAAATAAGCTAATAATAGCTAAAGCAAAATATTTAAAATTAATTGGTTGTTTCTTCGTCATTTACAATCAATCTCTTTGGTAACACGAAGGAGAACTGACTACCAACACCAACTTCGCTTTGAATTTCTAGTCTGGACTCATGATGAGACAACGCGTGCTTCACAATAGCAAGCCCAAGTCCACTTCCGCCAGTATCGCGCGAACGAGCTTTATCAACACGATAGAATCGCTCTGTTAAACGGTGTAGATGTTGCGGTTCAATACCATCTCCAGTATCGGCAACCTCAAGACAAGCACCTTGGATTGAGCGATACCAACGCACCGTAATTTCAGCGCCTGGTGGTGTGTATTTCACCGCGTTATACACCAAGTTTGAAATGGCGCTGTGTAATTGTTCTTCGTCGCCCAATACTGTTAAAGATTTATCCACTTCAAAATGGAATTGATGCCCAGCATCTCCACTTAAACTTTGAGCTTCTTTTTCTAAAATCTCAAGCATCGCAGGAACATTCACTTTGTCTTCTAGTTCATGCATTGGAGATGCTTCGATTTTAGATAACGTTAGCAACTGGTTCACCAAGCTATTCATACGCGCTAACTGTTGCGTCATTACCCCATGCGCCTTGCTCCACATAGGTCCAACAACCATATCCGGATCTTCGGTCATTTCTAAATAACCTTGTAAAACAGTCATTGGGGTGCGTAATTCGTGAGAAACGTTAGCAAAAAAGTTACGTCGCATACCTTCAAGCTGTTTGAGTTGGGTGACATCACGTACCACCATCAAATGTTCACCTTCGGTATAAGGCACGATACGCAACTCCAATGAACGAGCGACGTTAAGTGGTGAACGCATTTCCAGAGGCTCAGTAAAGTCATCTTTTTGCAGGTATTTAATGAAATCAGGTGTACGAATAAGATTGGAAATAGGCTGGCCCGCATCATCTGGCCAATGGAACCCCAGTAGGTGTTGCGCTAAGCGGTTACACCAAACAATGTTGCCTTCAGATCGAAATACGACCACAGCATCAGGTAACGATTCTGCACCGTTACGGAAACGACGAATTAAATTACTAAGCTCTTTACGTTTTTTACGCTGCCGCTGCTGCAGACGGTATAAGCCATTAAACAAGGACTCCCACTGTCCGGAACCGGATGGTGGCGTTAAGCGTTTTTCGTCCCATAACCACGCGGATAAACGAATTTGATTGCGTAGATGCCACAATAACTGTAACACTGTTGCAGCAAATAATAGCCAAGACAGATACCCAAAGATCGAACCAACTATGATCCAAGGTAAGTAAAAAAAAGCCAGCTCCCAAGCCAGCTTTCTCCAAGTGAGTCGTTCAACCATAGTGCTCTGAGACGATCCTTATGCTTTGGTTGAGAAACGGTAACCAGCTCCACGTACCGTTTGAATTAGTTTGTCATGCCCAGCATCTTCCAACGCTTTACGTAAACGTCGAATATGAACATCAACAGTACGGTCTTCAACATAAACATTGGTACCCCATACGTTGTTCAGCAGTTGCTCGCGGCTATAAACACGCTCTTGGTGAGTCATAAAGAAGTGTAACATCTTAAACTCTGTTGGCCCCATGTCGAGCGCAGAATCATCAGAGGTAACGCGATGAGAAACAGGATCCAACTTCAAACCTTGAACATCAATTACATCTTCTAATGCCGTTGGTGTAACACGACGAATCACTGCTTTTAAGCGCGCCACCAGCTCTTTAGGTGAAAATGGCTTAGTGATATAATCATCAGCACCAACTTCAAGGCCTCGTACTTTATCTTCTTCTTCACCACGAGCAGTCAACATGACAACCGGAATGTTACGTGTTAATTCTTCACGTTTCATGTGCTTGATAAAGTTGATACCACTACCACCAGGTAGCATCCAATCCAACAAAACGAGATCAGGGAAGGGTTCACAGAGTCTACTGACCGCAGTGTCATAATCTTCTGCTTCCACTGCTTGGTAACCTTTCTGTTCGAGTACAAAGCACAACATCTCACGAATAGGTGCTTCATCCTCAACCACCAGAATCCTTCTAGACATAATTAAATAACCTTTGCTTTTAATTAACGTTATGCATTATCAGAAATAATTATGACACTTTTGTGACCCTTGCAAACAATTTTTCATATAACTTTCGCATCAAATTCATTCAAATCAACACACGATTGTCTAGGACTTTGTATTAGAGATCCCCTATCATAGTCGGGTTCGAATAAGGAAAAGAGAAATATGTGGTTTAAAAACTGTATGGTTTACCGTGTGAATCGCGATGTAGACTTTAATGCTGACAAGCTCGAAGAACAACTGGCCGAATTCCGTTTTACTCCATGTGGCAGCCAAGACAAGCAAAAATTTGGTTGGGTTCATGCGATGGGTAAACACGGTGACATGATGACTCATGTAAGTGAAGACCGCATCCTAGTCTGTGCCAAAAAAGAAGAAAAAATGCTTCCTGCTTCAGTCATCAAAGAGTCTTTAGCAGACAAAATTGAAATACTTGAATCGCAAGAAGGTCGTCCACTGAAAAAAACAGAAAAGGACACCATCAAAGAAGAAATAGTGATCGATTTACTGCCTCGCGCTTTTTCTCGTAGCCATTTAACGTATGTTTTAATTCTACCGAGCCAAGGACTTATCCTAGTAGATGCAAGCAGTTACAAAAAAGCTGAAGATGTGTTGGCTTTATTGCGGAAAAGCATCGGTAGCTTACCTGTTGTTCCTGCTATCCCTGAAACACCAGTAGAAGCAACATTAACGAAATGGGTACAAAATGGGAATCTTCCGCAAGGCTTTAATCTTTTAGATGAAGCGGAGCTTAAATCGGTGATGGACGATGGAGCTATTGTTCGCTGTAAGAAACAAGAACTGACTAGTGATGAAATCTTAAGTCACATTCAAGCGAATAAAGTCGTGACAAAGCTTGCGCTTAATTGGCAAGAGCGTATTGATTTTATCTTGGCAGAAGATTGCAGTATCAAACGCATCAACTTTAGTGATGAACTAAAAGATGAGAACGAAGATATCCCTCGTGAAGATCAAGCCGCTCGTTTTGATGCCGATTTCTCCCTCATGTGTGGCGAATTCAGCGCATTTCTACCTAATTTATTTGAAGTATTAGGTGGCTTGCCATCCGCTGAAAACTAATCGCTTCAACGCTTCAACTGTAAGAGTTGGAGCGTTTTCTCAATTGCCCCTATTCATTGTAATGTATTTGGCGTAAAATTTGCGCCCCTCCAATACCATCAGGTGGTATTGGCCTGACTTGAGATCAGAATTGAGAAAGAAGCAATGACTACAGAAAAACCATTCGTTCCTGAACTATTATCACCAGCAGGTAGCCTTAAAAACATGCGTTACGCCTTTGCTTACGGTGCAGATGCCGTCTATGCAGGCCAACCGCGCTACAGCCTTCGTGTACGTAATAATGAATTTAACCATGAGAACCTAAAAGTCGGTATCGACGAAGCTCATGCCCTTGGTAAAAAATTCTATGTGGTATGTAATATTCAGCCACATAACTCTAAATTAAAAACCTTTATCCGCGATTTAAAACCCGTTGTAGACATGGGCCCTGACGCTCTTATCATGTCTGACCCAGGTTTGATCATGATGGTTCGTGAAGCTTTTCCAGACATGGTTATTCACCTATCAGTACAAGCGAACGCAGTAAACTGGGCAACGGTAAAATTCTGGGCAGCAAATGGTGTAGAGCGCGTAATTGTTTCACGCGAACTGTCTTTGGAAGAAATTGCTGAGATTCGTGAAAACTGTCCTGATACAGAAATCGAAGTCTTCGTACACGGCGCACTTTGCATGGCTTATTCTGGTCGTTGCCTACTATCTGGCTACATCAACAAACGCGATCCAAACCAAGGAACGTGCACTAACGCATGCCGTTGGGAATATAAAGTCGAACAAGGTAAAGAAGACGACGCAGGTCAAATCGTTGAAGCCTTTGATCCTAAAGCCGACCAAGCTCAAGCTATCGAAGTTCAAAATGAACGCCCAGATGCGGCTATTGGCCTAGGAAAACCTAGTGATGAAGTTGTTCTGCTTTCAGAAAGTCACCGTCCAGAAGAGAAAATGGCAGCCTTCGAAGATGAACATGGCACTTACATCATGAACTCGAAAGATCTTCGCGCCATTCAACACGTTGATCGTTTAACAAAAATGGGCATTCACTCATTAAAAATTGAAGGCCGTACTAAATCCTTCTATTACTGCGCTCGTACAGCGCAAGTTTACCGCAAAGCAATCGATGATGCCGTTGCTGGAAAACCTTTTGATGAGTCATTAATGACCACGCTAGAAAGCCTAGCTCACCGTGGTTACACTGAAGGATTCCTTCGCCGTCATACTCATGATACTTACCAAAACTATGACTACGGCTACTCAGTGTCTGACGCCCAGCAATTTGTTGGTGAATTTACAGGGAAACGCCGTGGTAACCTTGCAGAAGTGGAAGTGAAAAATAAATTCCTAACAGGCGATCAATTAGAGCTCATGACGCCAAATGGTAATGTTATCTTCACACTTGAAACAATGGAAAACCGCAAGAGCGAAGTCGTAACTGATGCAAAAGGTAGTGGCCATTTTGTCTTTATTCCTGTTCCAGAAGAATTGAATCTTGAGTACGCATTGCTAATGCGTAACCTACAATCAGGACAAGATACGCGAAATCCAACAGGCAAATAAACCATGGCATTGTTGATTAAATCAAAATGTACTAATTGTGATATGTGCGAGCCGGAGTGCCCAAACAACGCGATTTTCATGGGGGAAGAGATTTATGAAATCGATCCGAACCTATGTACTGAGTGTAAAGGTCACTATGAAAAGCCGACCTGTCAGTCAGTTTGCCCAATAAATAACTGTATCATTACCGATCCAGACAATGTTGAAACTGAAGAGCAATTACTCGAGAAGTTTGTCATTATCCAAGGTCTAGCCTAATGAAAAGCCCAATCTATCGATTGGGCTTTCTTATATTGTTTCAATGCAAGATAACTATTTTTCAGCCAAACCTTTACTGTTCAAATAGTCCTTAATGTATGGGCGAGACTCTTGGCTCAGTTTTTCAGTAATCTGTTCTGACCATCCCTGCTGCTTAGTATTACTAGAACGAGATGCATAATACTCATGCATAGTTTGGTCATATTGTTTTACTTGTTCAACATCTAGAGGTTGGTAGCTATTTTCATGAACAATCACATCAGCAGGTAAGCGTGGCTTCAGTTGTGGATCTTGATCAGGCACACCTAAACACATACCAAATAACATTGCAGTGTGCTTAGGCAATTCAAGTAATGCATCGACCTCTTTAGGATTATTACGCAGCCCACCGATATAGACACCACCGAGCCCCATAGACTCAGCTGCCAATAAACAGTTCTGCGCCATTATCCCAGCATCAACTGCACCAATTAGAGTCAGCTCCATAAATTCAGGTTTAACCGCCTCATTCAGAGTGTAGTGGCGTGCATAATCAATACAAAACACCAAAAACTCAGCAGCAGACTCAACATAAGCTTGATTACCCGCATACTTAGCTAATTGTTTACGCTTTTCAGGATCGGTCACGCGAATGATAGAAATTACTTGTAATAGGCTAGATGAAGAAGCGGCGATACCACTTGCAATGATAGTATCGAGTTGATCTTTACTGATCGGAGTCGATTTAAAAGATCGAATCGAACGATGACCTTGAATTGTCTCTATAACCGAGTTCATTATCACTCCTTTTATGGTTTAGTAGTGTTGCCCGTTATCGTAGTACTCATTTGGATTCAACGCTGTAAATACAACTGCAACATCCACTTCTTTCTTTAATACGTCTCTGACTTTATCGGTAATGATTTGCGCTACTTGATCCTGAACTTCTTGGCCACGGTTAAACCAGCACACTTCAATAAAGGGATACGCGGCAGACACTTCACCGTCAAAGAAGAAGGTAGAGAAAAGATATTCAAGGGTAAAATCTTCTCGAGGACAAGCCATTAAAGGCTGAAGTTCATCAACTAGGGTTTCAGAGATTGCTTGCACCGTTTGTGGTTCAAGGGCGCGAAATCGTAAATGTGGCATTGGTAAAATCCTTCTGTTTTACACGATGATAACAGTTAAGGAAACATGCTGCGAATAATGAATAATTCAAGAAAGATGAATTTATCTGCCAATAGGAAAATAAAAAAGGCGATCATTCAGCCTTGATCGCCTTTAACCAATCTTCTTTCCTTCACTCGATGACTGGTATCAGATTATCTGTAACGTCTAACTAACCACAGTGGGACTTGATAACCTACCGAGATATACCTTGATTATCCCGATACAAAACACTCTATCACAGTATCCTTATTAATTAAATGATAATAATTATCATTTAATTAATATTGGTAAAATATCACATCTACAACTTCATCTAGTCATCAAGTTCTAGCTTGGCCAATGCCAAATCGGAGTATCAAACATACCTTGGTCACATATGTAAGTTTCCCCAAGCTCTTTATCTAGACGAATGGCATTACATTCGGGATATTCTTCCAGAGCCCAAACGAGTTCTTGTGCATGTGAAACCACCCAAACTTGGGTTTCATTAGCGGCTTTGATAATGAGACGACCTAAGGCAGGAAGCAAATCAGGATGCAGGCTTGTTTCTGGTTCATTTAGCACCAGTAAAGATGGCGGACGAGGAGACAACAAAGCGGCAACAAGTAACAAATAACGCAATGTCCCGTCAGATAGCTCAGCGAGCGACAGTGGACGTAGTAGACCATGTTGGTTGAATTCGAGGGAAAAACGCGACTCATAAACTTTGGTAAACGAGATGCTCGCACCAGGGAATGCATCGCTAATCGCACTCTGCATACCTTCTCTATCCCCTATTTCATGGATCGTACGTAAAGCTGCTACCAGATCATGACCATCGTGGCTTAAAACAGGTGTACGAGTACTGATTTGCGGCTGGCGAATAGGAGAATCACGATCCGTACGAAAGGAATCATAAAAACGCCAGCTATCAATCTGCTTCTTGACAGCAAACACCTCTGGGGCTGCCATAGGATCGGCAAGTTCAGATAAGAGACTGTCGAATGTCGCTAAATGCTGAGCATGAACCTGCCAACTACGCCCTTGTCTAACCTTCGCGGCAGGACCAACACGATCCACTAAGCAGCTAGCAGGTCGATAGTAATCTCCTGCCCAGATACATTCTCGACGAACCACAGGATCAGCGGTAAACATTGTTGGATCGCTCCCTCCACCAACAGGGGGAGTCGGAAGGCCCAAAGAAATACAAAAGCCAAAATCATCACTAGAAAATCCAAGGTCAATACGAGTCAATGCCTTTTCATGCTTGCCTTGAACGTCACTTTTACCAGCTAATTCCGCTTTGGTAAAACTGGTGGGGCCAGCCCAAAATGAAGAGAGGATACCACCATCATGAGCTATCGAGGATACAACGTTACCTTTTGCTACGTCAGATAACAGTCGCAGTGATTTATAGAGGTTCGACTTACCACTGCCATTAGGACCAGTCACGACATTGAGCCGACTCAATGGAATGATAACGTTTTTAAGTGAACGGAAATTGCTGACAGAAAATGATTTGAGCATACTAACCAACGGAATTTAATTTCATTATAAGTTGATTATGATAAATAAATATCTTGAAGACTACCTCATTAAAAACATTAAGAAAGTTTAATAAATGAAGAAAGTTATCTTAAATGACATAAGCTTAGGGATAATTCTCATCACGGGTAATACAGATTATACAAAAAAATGAATACAAAAATCTTTGCCATTGCTGCTAATGGCAGGGGGAACTGGGTCGGCATTCCGGAGATTCGACTGGACCAACAGTCCAGCTTCCAAGATTCGCAACTCCATTAATTAGATAACGAGTAGCTCTATCAATTATACCAATCGCACTAATTTTATGATCTAATATCAGCTTCGATAGGAGCTGATATGAACCCCCCTGACTTCCCAAAACTTATTCGTGAAACATCCGATGCGAGGATGCGTACGAGACTTCTTGCTATATCTCATTTCGTGGATGGAAAAAGCCGCACTGAGATCGCCAAATATTTAAAAGTCAGCCGTACCAGTGTCAATAACTGGGTTGCGACTTATTTAAAGAATGGTGTTGAAGGTTTAGTAGAAAAGCAGCATACAGGCCGTCCTCCACGACTGACTGAAGATCAGCTATCTCTGTTAAAGCTGTACATCACTTCCAATGCGATTAAACCTGAAGGTGGAAGACTACAAGGGACTGATATTATTGAATTCATCCATGAGGAATTTGGCCTATCTTACAGCTTATCAGGCATCTATAAGATATTGAGAAAGCTTAATTTAGTTTGGATAACCACTCGTTCAAAGCACCCAAAGCAATCTGTAGAAGCGCAAGAAGCTTTTAAAAAAATTCCCAATAGAAACGATCCTTAAGATCCCTGGGCATGTTGCTTTAAAAGATGTTCAAATCTGGTTTCAAGATGAAGCCAGATTTGGCCAGCGCAACACAACAACCCGAATCTGGGCAAAAAAAGGGACTCGTCCTAGGGCGGTACAACAACAGCAATTTGAGTATGCGTACTTATTTGGAGCGGTGTGCGTTAATACCGGAGAAACTGAAGCTATTGTTGTTCCTATGAGCAACATGGAAGCAATGAAGGAACAACTCAGACTCATTTCTCAATCAACCCCCACAGGCAAACATGCTGTCGTCATCATGGATCAAGCCAGTTGGCATCAAAGCTATCTAGCGGATTCATTCAAGAACTTGACTGTCATTCATCTACCTCCTTATTCACCCGAACTCAACTCAATAGAGCAGGTATGGAGTTGGTTGCGTCAGAAAGAAATAGCCAATAGGTGTTTTGAATGTTACGACGATATTGTCGACAAGCTGTGTAGTGCTTGGAATCGTTTTTGTGCAGACAAAAGCAGAGTCATTTCGCTCTGCTTTAGAGATTGGACCATATTGACCAGTTAATTAGTGTGATTGGTATTATTTGGAGCGGTGTGCGTTAATACCGGAGAAACTGAAGCTATTGTTGTTCCTATGAGCAACATGGAAGCAATGAAGGAACAACTCAGACTCATTTCTCAATCAACCCCCACAGGCAAACATGCTGTCGTCATCATGGATCAAGCCAGTTGGCATCAAAGCTATCTAGCGGATTCATTCAAGAACTTGACTGTCATTCATCTACCTCCTTATTCACCCGAACTCAACTCAATAGAGCAGGTATGGAGTTGGTTGCGTCAGAAAGAAATAGCCAATAGGTGTTTTGAATGTTACGACGATATTGTCGACAAGCTGTGTAGTGCTTGGAATCGTTTTTGTGCAGACAAAAGCAGAGTCATTTCGCTCTGCTTTAGAGATTGGACCATATTGACCAGTTAATTAGTGTGATTGGTATTAGGAACAATTCACCATGATTCAGACATAAAAAAGCCTTAGCATTTCTGCTAAGGCTTCAATTATGGCAGGGGTGGAGAGATTCGAACTCCCAACACGCGGATTTGGAATCCGCTGCTCTGCCAATTGGAGCTACACCCCTAAAGTAAGTGGCGGAACGGACGGGATTCGAACCCGCGACCCCCGGCGTGACAGGCCGGTATTCTAACCAGCTGAACTACCGCTCCGCTATGTTCAGTTGCATCTAAATAAAGTCTTATAGTTAATCACTGCTTTATCTAGAAATTTGCTTGTAAATTATAAAATCTAAAAGCAAGGATTAAAGCCTGGCGATGACCTACTCTCACATGGGGAAGCCCCACACTACCATCGGCGCGATTTCGTTTCACTTCTGAGTTCGGCATGGGATCAGGTGGGTCCAAAATGCTATGGTCGCCAAGCAAATTCTTGTTGTTACCGCTACGCAGCAACAATTAATTCAGAAAGCTGTCGTTCTCACACAATCAAGTGTCTCTTATATCGAGTCCGATACAAAACCTTTTTGGTGTTGTATGGTTAAGTCTCACGGGCCATTAGTACAGGTTAGCTCAACGCCTCACAACGCTTACACACCCTGCCTATCAACGTTCTAGTCTCGAACAACCCTTTAGGACGCTTATAGCGCCAGGGAAGACTCATCTCAGGGCTCGCTTCCCGCTTAGATGCTTTCAGCGGTTATCGATTCCGAACTTAGCTACCGGGCAATGCGTCTGGCGACACAACCCGAACACCAGAGGTTCGTCCACTCCGGTCCTCTCGTACTAGGAGCAGCCCCCTTCAATCTTCCAACGCCCACGGCAGATAGGGACCGAACTGTCTCACGACGTTCTAAACCCAGCTCGCGTACCACTTTAAATGGCGAACAGCCATACCCTTGGGACCGACTTCAGCCCCAGGATGTGATGAGCCGACATCGAGGTGCCAAACACCGCCGTCGATATGAACTCTTGGGCGGTATCAGCCTGTTATCCCCGGAGTACCTTTTATCCGTTGAGCGATGGCCCTTCCATTCAGAACCACCGGATCACTATGACCTGCTTTCGCACCTGCTCGAATTGTCATTCTCGCAGTCAAGCGGGCTTATGCCATTGCACTAACCTCACGATGTCCAACCGTGATTAGCCCACCTTCGTGCTCCTCCGTTACTCTTTGGGAGGAGACCGCCCCAGTCAAACTACCCACCAGGCACTGTCCTCACCCCAGATAATGGGGCCAAGTTAGAACATCAAACATACAAGGGTGGTATTTCAAGGTCGGCTCCACAATCACTAGCGTGACTGCTTCATAGCCTCCCACCTATCCTACACATGTAGGCTCAATGTTCAGTGCCAAGCTGTAGTAAAGGTTCACGGGGTCTTTCCGTCTAGCCGCGGGTACACTGCATCTTCACAGCGATTTCAATTTCACTGAGTCTCGGGTGGAGACAGCGTGGCCATCATTACGCCATTCGTGCAGGTCGGAACTTACCCGACAAGGAATTTCGCTACCTTAGGACCGTTATAGTTACGGCCGCCGTTTACCGGGGCTTCGATCAACCGCTTCGAGTTACCTCTAACAGCATCAATTAACCTTCCGGCACCGGGCAGGCGTCACACCGTATACGTCATCTTACGATTTTGCACAGTGCTGTGTTTTTAATAAACAGTTGCAGCCACCTGGTATCTGCGACTCTCAATAGCTCCAAGAGTAAATCTCTTCACCGTCAAGAGCGTACCTTCTCCCGAAGTTACGGTACCATTTTGCCTAGTTCCTTCACCCGAGTTCTCTCAAGCGCCTTGGTATTCTCTACCCGACCACCTGTGTCGGTTTGGGGTACGATTCCTTACAATCTGAAGCTTAGAGGCTTTTCCTGGAAGCATGGCATCAATGACTTCATCACCTTAGTGACTCGACATCGTGTCTCGGCCTTAGAGGAAACCGGATTTACCTAATTTCTAAGCCTACGCACTTGAACCTGGACGACCGTCGCCAGGCCCACCTAGCCTTCTCCGTCCCCCCATCGCAATTGTAAGAAGTACGGGAATATTAACCCGTTTCCCATCGACTACGCTTTTCAGCCTCGCCTTAGGGGTCGACTTACCCTGCCCCGATTAACGTTGGACAGGAACCCTTGGTCTTCCGGCGTGGAGGTTTTTCACCCCCATTATCGTTACTCATGTCAGCATTCGCACTTCTGATACCTCCAGCAGACTTTACAATCCACCTTCAACGGCTTACAGAACGCTCCCCTACCCAATACCTTAAAAGGCATTGCCGCAGCTTCGGTTTACAACTTAGCCCCGTTACATCTTCCGCGCAGGCCGACTCGACTAGTGAGCTATTACGCTTTCTTTAAATGATGGCTGCTTCTAAGCCAACATCCTAGCTGTCTAAGCCTTCCCACATCGTTTCCCACTTAGCTGTAATTTGGGACCTTAGCTGGCGGTCTGGGTTGTTTCCCTCTCCACGACGGACGTTAGCACCCGCCGTGTGTCTCCCGGATAGTACTTACTGGTATTCGGAGTTTGCAAAGGGTTGGTAAGTCGGGATGACCCCCTAGCCTTAACAGTGCTCTACCCCCAGTAGTATTCGTCCGAGGCGCTACCTAAATAGCTTTCGGGGAGAACCAGCTATCTCCGAGTTTGATTGGCCTTTCACCCCTAGCCACAGGTCATCCGCTAATTTTTCAACATTAGTCGGTTCGGTCCTCCAGTTGATGTTACTCAACCTTCAACCTGCCCATGGCTAGATCACTCGGTTTCGGGTCTATATCCAGAGACTGGGCGCCCAGTTAAGACTCGCTTTCGCTACGGCTCCCCTAAACGGTTAACCTTGCCACTGAATATAAGTCGCTGACCCATTATACAAAAGGTACGCAGTCACCCCATAAAGAGGCTCCTACTGCTTGTACGTACACGGTTTCAGGTTCTATTTCACTCCCCTCACAGGGGTTCTTTTCGCCTTTCCCTCACGGTACTGGTTCACTATCGGTCAGTCAGGAGTATTTAGCCTTGGAGGATGGTCCCCCCATATTCAGACAGGATATCACGTGTCCCGCCTTACTCGATTTCACCATAAATACGTTAACGGTTACGGGGCTATCACCCGGTATCGCGTGCCTTTCCAGACACTTCACCTGACGCATAAATGGCTTAAGGGCTAATCCGGTTTCGCTCGCCGCTACTACCAGAATCTCGGTTGATTTCTTTTCCTCGGGGTACTTAGATGTTTCAGTTCTCCCGGTTCGCCTCTTTAACCTATGTATTCAGTTAAAGATAACTGCTTATGCAGTTGGGTTTCCCCATTCGGACATCGTAGACTCAAGTGGCTCTTACTGCCTCATCTACGCTTATCGCAAGTTAGTACGTCCTTCATCGCCTCTGACTGCCAAGGCATCCACCGTGTACGCTTAGTCACTTAACCATACAACCCAAAAAAGTTTTGGATTGAACTATTTGTCTCCACTTTGAAAAAGTGAAATCAAAGGTTAGTCACCAAGGTTGTCTGCATTTTTATACATGTTGCAGACTCGATATTGCCGGACTCAATTTTGAATACTTACTTAAAAAGTAAGCTTCCCAAGAACACTTGAATGTGTGTTGGTTATTTTCATAAAGAAAATAATTGAGAACTTTTACAAGTAATTTTCTATTTCATTGAAATAAAAGATTACTTTGTCAGCTTTCCAAATTTTTAAAGAGCATGGAATCAGTATCAACTAAAGATACTAACCATTTTTAAGAACACTTAAGTAAATGTGCTTAAAGATGGTGGAGCTATGCGGGATCGAACCGCAGACCTCTTGCATGCCATGCAAGCGCTCTCCCAACTGAGCTATAGCCCCATTCCTTTGCTAGTAACTAAGTTACTGGCCAAACTCGCTCTATTAAACCGTATCAATCTGTGTGAACACTCATCGCAATAATCTATATCGTTAAGGAGGTGATCCAGCGCCAGGTTCCCCTAGCGCTACCTTGTTACGACTTCACCCCAGTCATGAACCACAAAGTGGCAAGCGTCCCCCCGAAGGTTAAACTACCTGCTTCTTTTGCAGCCCACTCCCATGGTGTGACGGGCGGTGTGTACAAGGCCCGGGAACGTATTCACCGTAGCATTCTGATCTACGATTACTAGCGATTCCGACTTCATGGAGTCGAGTTGCAGACTCCAATCCGGACTACGACGCACTTTTTGGGATTCGCTCACTTTCGCAAGTTGGCCGCCCTCTGTATGCGCCATTGTAGCACGTGTGTAGCCCTACTCGTAAGGGCCATGATGACTTGACGTCGTCCCCACCTTCCTCCGGTTTATCACCGGCAGTCTCCCTGGAGTTCCCGACATGACTCGCTGGCAAACAAGGATAAGGGTTGCGCTCGTTGCGGGACTTAACCCAACATTTCACAACACGAGCTGACGACAGCCATGCAGCACCTGTCTCAGAGTTCCCGAAGGCACCAATCCATCTCTGGAAAGTTCTCTGGATGTCAAGAGTAGGTAAGGTTCTTCGCGTTGCATCGAATTAAACCACATGCTCCACCGCTTGTGCGGGCCCCCGTCAATTCATTTGAGTTTTAATCTTGCGACCGTACTCCCCAGGCGGTCTACTTAACGCGTTAGCTCCGAAAGCCACGGCTCAAGGCCACAACCTCCAAGTAGACATCGTTTACGGCGTGGACTACCAGGGTATCTAATCCTGTTTGCTCCCCACGCTTTCGCATCTGAGTGTCAGTATCTGTCCAGGGGGCCGCCTTCGCCACTGGTATTCCTTCAGATCTCTACGCATTTCACCGCTACACCTGAAATTCTACCCCCCTCTACAGTACTCTAGCCTGCCAGTTTCAAATGCTATTCCGAGGTTAAGCCCCGGGCTTTCACATCTGACTTAACAGACCACCTGCATGCGCTTTACGCCCAGTAATTCCGATTAACGCTCGCACCCTCCGTATTACCGCGGCTGCTGGCACGGAGTTAGCCGGTGCTTCTTCTGCAGCTAACGTCAAATGATGAGACTATTAATCTCACCACCTTCCTCACTGCTGAAAGTACTTTACAACCCGAAGGCCTTCTTCATACACGCGGCATGGCTGCATCAGGCTTGCGCCCATTGTGCAATATTCCCCACTGCTGCCTCCCGTAGGAGTCTGGACCGTGTCTCAGTTCCAGTGTGGCTGATCATCCTCTCAGACCAGCTAGAGATCGTCGCCTTGGTGAGCTCTTACCTCACCAACTAGCTAATCTCACCTGGGCATATCCTGACGCGAGAGGCCCGAAGGTCCCCCTCTTTGAGCCGAAGCTATTATGCGGTATTAGCCATCGTTTCCAATGGTTATCCCCCACATCAGGGCAATTTCCCAGGCATTACTCACCCGTCCGCCGCTCGACGCCGTTAACGTTCCCCGAAGGTTCAGTTAACTCGTTTCCGCTCGACTTGCATGTGTTAGGCCTGCCGCCAGCGTTCAATCTGAGCCATGATCAAACTCTTCAATTAAAGTTTTTTGTGGCTCAATGAATACTGAATAAATTGACTGTGCCAAGTCTTTCGACTTGATTGGTCACTCAGTTCATTGAAACCAATTGGAAACCGAAGTTTCTCATTTGATTATCATCAACGAGTGCCCACACAGATTGATAGGTTTAAATTGTTAAAGAGCTTGCTTTTCAAGAAATTTTCTCTCAAAGCGGACGATTATTCTAGCGATTAATTCTTTTCAGTCAACCACTTTTTTCATTTAATTTCTTAAACTTAAAAACCGTCTTGTTGTAGGCGAGATAACTATCTTGTGCCTGACAACGGAAGCGAATTATAGGGACTTTCTAATACTTGGCAATAGCTAATTGCTAAATTATTCCAGAATTCAGTCTGAATGGTTAAAGGATATTCAAAACGTTCATTTATCCCCCTAAAAACAACAAAGGAAAGGCTAATAGCCCTTCCTTTGCTGCGGTTATAACAGGCAAATATTACTGTCTCGCGTCTATATGCCCATCTTTAACACTCAGATAAATAGGTTGTCCTGGAACAAACTCCCCTGCCAACATTGATTTTGCTAGTGGGTTTTCCACATTTTGTTGAATTGCACGTTTTAATGGACGCGCACCATAAACTGGATCAAATCCAACTTCGGCAATCAATGCTAATGCTTCATCATCAACTTTCAATTCATAGTCGCGATCAAGCAAACGAGCACGTAGACGGTCAAGCTGAATAGACGCAATCGAACGAATATGCTCTTGGCCTAATGGGTGGAACACGACGGTTTCATCCACACGGTTTAAGAACTCCGGTCGGAAATGCTGAGTAACCACTTCCATTACCTGTTCTTTCATTCCCTGATAATCAACATGAGCGAAACTTTCTTGAATGCGCTCTGACCCCAAGTTAGACGTCATGATCACGACTGTGTTACGAAAATCGACAGTTCGACCTTGACCATCCGTCAAACGACCATCATCCAGTACTTGTAATAAGATATTAAAGACATCTGGGTGAGCCTTTTCCACCTCATCAAGTAAGATGACTGAATAAGGTTTGCGACGCACGGCCTCAGTTAAATAGCCGCCCTCTTCATACCCGACGTAACCTGGGGGCGCACCAACCAAACGAGCCACTGAATGTTTTTCCATAAATTCGGACATATCAATACGAACCATGGCATCTTCGCTATCAAACATAAAGTTAGCGAGTGTCTTACACAATTCAGTTTTACCTACCCCAGTTGGACCTAAGAATAGGAACGAACCAATTGGACGGTTCGGATCAGATAAACCTGCACGGCTACGACGAATAGCATTAGCGACAACTTCAACAGCCTCTACCTGACCAACCACACGCTCATGCAGAACATCTTCCATGCGTAGCAGTTTTTCTTTTTCTGCCTCCAACATTTTCGAAACCGGAATCCCCGTTTGCCTAGAAAGCACTTCCGCTATTTCCGCATCTGTTACTTTGTTACGCAACAAGGTCATCTCTTGCATTTCTGCTTGCGCGGCTAAGTCGAGTTGCTTTTCTAACTCAGGTATACGCCCATACTGTAATTCAGACATGCGGCTTAAATCACCGGCACGACGAGCAACTTCCATATCCAATCGAGCTTGTTCTAACTCAGATTTAATATGCTGTGTACCTGATAATGCAGCTTTTTCAGCATTCCAAACTTCTTCTAGCTCTGCATAATCACGCTCTTTTTCTTCTAACTCTTCGTTTAAAATACCTAAGCGTTTTTCGCTCGCATCATCATGCTCGTTAGTTAATGCTTGCTGTTCGATTTTTAACTGGATAATTTTTCGTTCCAGTTTATCGAGCGCTTCTGGTTTTGAATCTATTTGTAGACGAATGCTAGAAGCCGCTTCATCAATTAAGTCAATCGCTTTATCAGGCAACTGACGATCAGAAACATAACGATGAGATAGCGTTGCAGCAGCCACAATTGCTGGATCGGTAATTTCCACATGATGGTGCAGTTCGTATCGCTCTTTCAAGCCACGTAAGATGGCAACTGTATCTTCAACACTTGGTTCATCCACCAGCACTTTTTGGAAACGACGTTCTAATGCTGGGTCTTTTTCGATGTATTGACGATATTCATCTAATGTTGTCGCGCCCACACAGTGAAGTTCACCGCGAGCCAGTGCTGGTTTAAGCATATTACCAGCATCCATTGAGCCTTCGCCTTTACCCGCGCCGACCATAGTATGGAGTTCGTCAATGAACAGAATAACATTACCTTCTTCTTTCGAAAGTTCATTAAGTAATGATTTCAAACGTTCTTCAAACTCACCGCGATATTTAGCACCAGCAACCAGTGCTCCCATATCTAACGCCAATACACGACGACCCCGTAGTCCTTCTGGCACTTCATTGTTAATGATACGTTCAGCTAACCCTTCAACAATTGCAGTCTTACCAACCCCTGGTTCACCAATGATAACCGGGTTATTTTTCGTACGACGCTGCAATACTTGGATAATACGCCGAATTTCATCGTCACGGCCGATAACAGGATCTAGCTTGCCTTGTTCAGCTCGTTCAGTCAGATCGATAGTATATTTTTCTAATGCTTGTCTTAATTCCTCAGCATTTGGATCATTGACAGTTTGACCACCGCGGATTTTTTCAATTGCGGCACTCACTGTTTTTTCGGTTAGACCGAACTCTTTTAGTAGGTCCCCTAATGGACCACGATCTTGTAATGCCGCTAACAAAAATATTTCAGAAGAGATATACGCATCTTTACGTTTCTGAGCGACTTTATCGCAAACATTAAATAGAGTGCCTAAATTGTTAGAAAGCTGAACATCACCACCAATGCCAGTCACTTTTGGCAAACGGTCGAGCATCTCACCGAGTTTAGAACGCAACTGCATTGCATCGACGTCAAGCATGGTGAGTAAAGGACGAATTGGACTGCCATTTTGATCCATCAGTGCTACCATCAAATGTACTGGTTCGATGTACTGATGATCCCGCCCAAGTGCGAGTGACTGAGCGTCGGAAATGGCTACTTGAAATTTACTTGTAAATCTATCAAGACGCATAACAACCTTCCTAACCTCAAATGAGTTAAATTGATTACGTTAGGAAAATGGTCACCCGACAAGACAATTTCAAGGGAAATGGACGAATTTATTTACATTTAGTGAACTAGATAAGTGACTTTATTGTTCAATCCAAATAAAAGTAGCTTGCCGACCTGTGACACCATCGCGGCGATAAGAATAAAACTGCTCTGCATTTTCATAAGTACACAGATTCGAGGAATAAACATCCGTGATACCCAATGCTTTTAAACGGATTCGGGTAATTAAGTCCATATCAGCCCACCACTTACCCGCTTTATTACCTGGTTTAAAGGCTTGCTCAGTCTCTGAGTGCTCACAAGTAAATGCCTGAAGAACATCCTCACCAACTTCAAATGCCCTAGGTCCAATCGCCGGTCCCAACCATACCATGGGGTCCTCGGAAAAATGACGCAGAGCTTGTTCAACAATACCACCAGCAAGTCCTCGCCATCCGGCATGCACAGCAGCAACACGTGAACCTGAACGATTAGTAATTAAGACAGGTAAACAATCTGCTGTCATCACAGAGCAAACCACATTAGGCTTATCTGTCACACTACCATCGGCATCAAGAATCTGCGTTGTTGGTGCTTGCAATATTGCAACTTGAGTTGAGTGAGTTTGATTTAACCATACAGGAGCGGAAGGCATATTTGCCTCCGCTTCTACTACTTGCCGATTACGCTCAACAACATTTGGATCATCCCCAACGTGCAACCCTAAATTCAGCCCTTGGTAAGGGGCTTTAGAGCATCCACCAATACGAGTAGAAGCAAATGCTTTAATAGAATTTGGGGCTGGCCAATTAGGGATAATGTGTGTCATTAATGTCAACGTCTCATCAAGTAATTAGTATTCTTCTAATGGATTTTGCTTTGCATCTTCACGCAATGCTTCTGCCATAACCACCATATCATTAGGGACTGGAGCATGGAACTCCAAAAGCTCACCTGTAATAGGGTGATCAAAACGCAGCATAGCTGCATGGAGAGCCTGGCGATCAAAGCCACGAATCATAGCGGTTAGTTCTTCAGAAGCGCCTTTAGGAATTCTAGCTCGACCACCATATGCAGAGTCTCCTAACAATGGATGCTGGATATATGACATATGGACACGAATCTGGTGAGTACGTCCTGTTTCTAGGCGAAGACGAATACGCGTATGTTCACGAAAATGCTCTGCAACACGATAATGTGTGACTGCGTGACGACCCGTTGGAGTAACTGCCATTAACGTTCGTTTAGTTGAGTGACGACCAATCGGCTTATCGACCTTACCACCTGCAGTCATGCTACCAATAGCAATGGCTTCATATTCACGAGTGATATTACGTTTTTGTAACTCTCTCACTAAGTATGTTTGAGCAGGAACTGTTTTAGCCACCACCATCAAACCAGTCGTGTCTTTATCTAGACGATGCACAATACCCGCACGTGGTACTTCTGCAATTGCCGGGTAATGAAAAAGCAATGCATTAAGCACAGTACCATCAGGAGTACCAGCACCAGGGTGAACAACGAAATCACGAGGTTTATTGATAACAATAATATCGTCATCTTCATAAACAATGTTCAATGGGATATCCTGCGCTTCCCAACGTTCTTCATCTTCTAGCTCAGCTAATACGGTTAATACTTCACCACCAAGAACTTTGGTTCTTGGTTTAGTGACGACTTCGCCATCGACCGTGATTTTGCCTTCAAGTAGCCAATCTTTAAGTCGAGAACGTGAAAAATCACTGAAGAGTTCAGCCACAGCTTGGTCTAAACGTTGACCAAGTTGGCTTTCTTTTACTGTTTGTGTAAGTTGAATCTGTTGCGCCATATCGAACTTTTTCAAAAACCGTGGGACTAATGCCACTAGTATGGATAATATATGACGCCATTGTATCTGTTACTGCTAAGAAAGTAACGTCACGTTTTACGGAGCACATTCGCTCCTAATGTTTAAGAAGCACTAATTTCAAGGAAGCATCTCCTGACATGAAATATCAGACTATAACGGGCCTACTCGCTGTTACACTTTTATTTGGCTGTTCAAGTAGCAAGAAAGTAGTTCCTGATGTACCACCTTCACAACTTTACTCAGAATCTCAAGAGTCCCTACAGTCTGGTAACTGGGAAACTGCGATTTCCAAACTGGAAGCCTTGGATTCTCGCTATCCTTTTGGCGCCTATTCAGAACAAGTCCAGCTCAACCTTATCTACGCCTATTACAAAAGCGATGATCTTGCTATGGCAAGTGCGGCTATTGAACGTTTTATCCGTTTAAACCCAACTCATCCGCAAATGGACTGGGTACTTTACATGCGCGGTCTTACTTACATGGCACAAGATAGCAACTTCATGCAAAGTTTATTTGGCATTGATCGTAGTGATCGTGATCCAGAACCCGCTAAATCAGCATTTGCAGATTTTAAGAAGCTATTAGAACGTTACCCTAATAGCCTTTATGCTAAAGACGCTGAAAAACGTATGTTCGCACTTAAAAACCGCCTAGCCGACTATGATTTGGCAACGGCTGATTTTTATTTACGTCGCGAAGCTTGGATAGCAGCGATCAATCGTTGTCAGGAAATCCAAAAAACCTATCCAGATACTGAAGCTGCGCGTAAGTCACTAGAAATAGAAGCGAAAGCCTACAAAAAGTTAGGATTAACTAAAGCAGTGCAACGCACAGAGAAATTAATACAATTAAATCCTGAAATTTAATTAGTATTCAGATTCAAAAAATAGAAAAGGGCCACTTATAAAAGTGGCCCTTTTTATGAAATACTCTGTGATAAAAAGTGATAAACATCACGTTTTATCAGCGAGCATTTCTTGCACAACCTTATTTTCAGCACGAGACAATCCACTAAATAATCAGGGATTTTTAGTCTCTACTTACACCAATGTAACCCGTATTTTGTGGATCTCAAGCTTTTTCTACTTCTTTTTTGGCCACTCCTTGCGGAAGATCACGTTCAGTTTCAAACCCCAAAACTCCATGTTATAAAGTGATCTATATCACATAAATCCAGTATTACATCCTGCAGTCTGGAGTCATCCAATAAGGGACATAACAGAGGAAATTTTTATGCAATTGAACATCACTGGTAAAAACATCGACGTTACCTCTGCCATCCGTAATCACATTGAAAGTAAATTTAAAAAGCTAGAAAAATGGCAAGTGGACATAATTAGCTGCCAAGCAAGCTTTAGTGAAGCACCGAATAAACAGAAAAAATTCGATGCTAATGTGAGTATCCCAAAAGGTCAGTTGAATGCATCTTCGACTCATGAAGACCTCTATGTCGCCATTAACGACGTAGAACAAAAATTGGAACGCCAACTCAATAAGTTGCGTCACAAACCAGAAGCCAGACGCTCTTCACCGACGGCTCTTTTATAACGAATACTTTAGCAATAGCGCCTTTTGGCGCTATTTTTTTGCTTGACGCTTTAACTGGCCTTGCTTATTGTGAGGGTACTAACCAAATTTGGATTTCATAAACAATATGAATCATCGCCTGTTCTTTTTTGACTTCTTTTTTCTCCGCTAATGCTCGGAGGCTGGTCGTTGGCATAAAGAAAGTCAAAAGCGAACAGAAAGCCTCCCAAACGGGAGGCTTTTTTTATAAGGATAATTTACAATGACAGACAAATCTTACTCCTTAGAGGAGATTAGATTGCGCCTAAATGAACTGGATGATCAACTACTCTCTCTGCTATCGGAACGCCGTCAATTAAGCATTGAAGTAGCCAAAAGCAAAGTCAAAACATCAAAACCTGTTCGTGATGCAAAACGAGAGCAAGAACTGTTAGTAAAACTTATCAACAAAGGTAAAGAACACTACGCCCTAGACGCTCAATACATCACAAAGATCTTCCACACAATTATTGAAGATTCCGTGTTATTGCAGCAATCCTATTTACAAGAATTGGCCAACCCGAATTACAGTAAACCTTTAGCTCGAGTTACCTTTTTGGGAGCAAAAGGCTCGTACTCACATTTAGCAACACGTGAGTATTTCAGTCGTAAGCAAACAGAACTCATAGAATTAAACTGCCAACATTTCCGAGATATCACTGAAACCGTTGAAGCAGGTCATGCTGATTTTGGTGTTTTGCCAATAGAAAACACCAGTTCCGGCTCTATCAATGAAGTGTACGATATTCTACAGCACACCACCCTTTATATTGTGGGTGAAATAACTCAGCCGATCGAACACAGCCTACTCGCGACTGCTGATGTAAGTTTAGAAGATATTAAAGTTCTCTATTCTCATCCCCAGCCACACCAGCAATGCAGTGAATTTTTGCGTCATATGAAAGATGTTCAACTGGAATCCTGCGCAAGCACTGCCGACGCAATGAAGAAAGTTCACGAAATAAATCGCCCTGAAGTGGCAGCAATTGGTAGTGCTGCAAGTGGTAAACTGTATGGGTTACAACCAATAAAATCACACATTTCAAATCAAACTGAAAACTACACTCGTTTTATTGTTGTGGCACGTAAACCTGTCGATGTCTCATCACAAATACCGGCTAAAACAACCTTGATAATGTCAACGGGTCAGGAAGCTGGCTCTCTCGTTTCTTCTTTATTAGTTCTACAACGTTATGGAATTAATATGACTAAATTAGAATCACGCCCAATAATGGGCAACCCATGGGAAGAAATGTTTTATGTTGATTTAGAATCTCATTTAGAATCACCTGAAATGCAGCAAGCTTTAAGTGAACTAACTAAATTAACTCGGCATTTAAAAGTACTTGGCTCATACCCAATTGAAAACGTTAAACCGACACAAATTAAATTGAATTAATAGTTGGTATATCAATATAGAATAAGAAAAATGCTGACACGAACACATTGCTTACTTTACAATCGTTTGCATAAAAGTAACTTGGTATCAATGGGTTTTGTGTCAGATTTTCTTTAATTGGCACCTTTCACTCCTGATCATTTCTCTAATTGCTGTCTACTTTAAAAGGTTAAACAACTTTATTATGAAGAAGGGTGTTATCATTTCCTTACTAGCAAGTTTGCTGTTTGTGAAATTTGCTACTGCGACTGAACTTAACATTTATTTATGGGAAGACACGTTATCGAAACGCGTTATAAACAAATGGAACGAAAGTCACAATGTAAAATTAAATTTATACCATTTTGATAACGATGATGAACGTAGTTTATTAATGCTAAAAAGTTTACAACTACCTTTTGATATTGTGGTATTAGATAACATTTCTGCTCATCTTTTTTCCCGTCAGAATGTATTCGAAAATTTGAAAGATTTGCCTAATCGCAAAAACAACCTTCCTCGCTGGAATCAAGCCTGTGGTACTCACGCCATTCCTTATTTTTGGGGTTCAGTGGGTATTGCATACCGTAAAAGCAAGGTCGACCATATTCCAACAAAATGGAATGACGTCGTACAAATGTCGGACAAGCAAAAAGGCCATGTGGGCATGATTCAAGATAGTGTAGAAACACTACTACCCGCTCTTTATAGCCTTGATTACTCACCGATTACTGATAATGAAAACGCTTTAAAACAAGCTTATCAGAAAATGCTGAAAGCAAACCCGAATATACTGACATTTGAATATTTACTTAGCTACGTTCGCAGCCATAAAAACAGTGATAAATTGCATTTGGCCGTCGCCTACAGCGGTGATCAGTACTCTCTAAATCGTTTTTTTGGCAATGATGACTGGGATTTTGTGACACCGGATGGAGAACCGTATTTATGGATTGACTGTATGGCAATAAACAGTAATTCTCACGTCAAGAAAGAAGCAAAAGAGTTTTTGGAATTCTTAATGGATCCAGAAATAGCAAAAATAAACGCGCTGGATATTCGAGCTGCAACACCTAATACTGCAGCCCTAAAAATATTGCCAAAGTCATATGTGAATGATAAATCTATTTTTCCTCCCGCTGCAGCACAAGGCGGTGGTCTTATCGACAGTGAACTTTCACCAGCAAATTTAAACGTCAGAGCAAAAATTATAAATAGTATAATCAATCAACATGAAGCTAAACCATAGAATACTTTTGTTGATCGCTCCGGTTATTCTACTGAGTTCGGCTGCGTCAAATTACATCATATATAACAGTCAAAAAGATGCGTTAATCAAACGTACGGATAGTTATCTTCAATTGAATATGGAAAAACTGGCCAGCCACTTTCGTCAAACGAAAGCACTGGTCAGTAGCTATTCATTCACCTTAGCCAAAAGTGACATTATTCGTTACTACTTCTCTCACAAACAAAACCCTTACCGAGAGCTAGAACTTGTCGACAATATGCATGAAACACTGCATATTTTGCAGCCAAGTGAGCAAAAATTTGTTGCATTATCCATTCTCGATGGCAACAAAAAGGTGCTTTATTACGCTGAGAACAGCAATGATCCATTTGCTCAAATAGACCCCACGGTAAAAAAATACGTTGATGCGCGCTTTGAGAAAACACGCAGAACATCGGATGTGAGTTTTACCACTAACTCTTCAGGAGATGGCGTATTAGTTCGCTATGATGTCCTTGATACACAAACGTTAGAAACGCCGCTGAGCTACAATCGTGATGAAGTGTTCTTTGTTGTGGTTTATGTCAAACTTGATCAGTTCAACGCCTTAAGGCACAAGATGGAGTATGACAATAAAACCCTTGTGTATTTCGCCCATACTCCACCGAAACACAATTACCCATTATTACAAAGTGTTGAATTACAACCAGGGCTATATGCGATATTTGACCCTGCCCCAATGTTGTTAAAAAACCAGCTGAGTTCGATTCAAAAAGATCTTTTGGTCTCTTTTAGCGTTTCAGCCTTTGTCACAGTATTGCTACTCTTGATATTGCTCTATCGTCACGTGATTAACCCAATCTTACGTCTCGATTCTCAGCTCCAAGAAGTGGAAAATAAACAGCGACGTAACATAGAAAAGCTCAACACAAATGATGAAATTGGGCGTTTATCGACTCGTTTTTATGTCATGTACACCGAATTAGAAAGTACTTATCAACGTACTAAAATTCTGGCAGAAAATGATCACCTGACTAAGCTTGCTAACCGCCACCAATTCCAAGTTCAAGCCCAGAAAGCTCTAGCCGAATTGCCACCAAAGCACCACGCTTGGGTGCTATATATAGATTTAGATAATTTTAAATATGTAAACGACAAGTATGGTCATCAAGTTGGAGATTCTCTTCTCATTAGTTTTGCCACTCACATGCGGCTACTTTGTGATGAATTCCAGCGAGAAGATGGTGTGGTCAGTATTCCTGCACGGTTATCTGGAGATGAGTTTGCCATTATCATTTGTAGTCCACATAGATTGCCGCACTCAGCGCAAAAGTTTGCAGAACTACTGTTGGAACCGATTTTAAATAAATCAAGTACCGCTTTGTCTAACCTCCCGATAACGGCCAGTGTGGGGATTTCCACCTATATTCAAGATGGCGATCATATAGATAAACTATTAATACATGCCGATGCGGCCATGTATCAGGCTAAAAACTCAGGTAAAAACCAAATTTCTTTCTATTCCAGAAAACTGGATAAAGAAGTACAACGCCGTAATCGTATCGAACGCGCTCTACGTTCAGGAAATTTTGATGACGAGTTTACACTTTATTATCAGCCTTATTTTTCTCGAACTGATGGCATGATAGCCGGTGTAGAAGTACTGCTAAGATGGCATTCCAAGCATCTAGGTGATGTTTCACCGAAAGAGTTTATCCCTGTGGCAGAGCAAACTGGTTTGTTCAATTTACTTGACCGCTGGGTAATCAAAACGGCCTTTAGCCAATATACTACGTTACGGAAAGTACTGAATGAATCACTTCAGCTATCAATTAATTTATCAACAGCAACACTAACTTCACTTGAGTTGGCAAACTTTATTGATAAGCAGGCTCATAAGCATCAAATATCACCTAATATGGTCGCATTTGAAATCACTGAGACTTTTACAGCAGATAAACAGAACTATTTACTGCTGACCGAATTGAATCACTTAGGATTTGGTCTGACAATTGATGATTTCGGTGTCCATCACACCTCTTTAGCACAGCTACTTCAATATCCCGTGAAGAATATTAAGTTTGGTCGACACTTCCTAGAGACATTGTCTGAGAAGAATAAGCAGAGTGTGATTAAACCACTGATTGAACTGTGCCATTCACAAGGCATGACGGTAACAGCTCAGGGAGTGGAAAATTACGATAGTCACCATTGGGTATCTTCCCACCAGTGTGACTATCTACAAGGCTATTTTTATGCCCAACCCATGTCTTACAGTGGCATAATTGAGTGGCACACTAATAAACAAGAAACGGTAAATCATGCAAAAGGTCATCATTTCATCACTCAATCCAGCTAAAATCAGTGCGGTTCAAACGGCTTTCGAAACCGTATTTCCCGGAAATATGTTTGAGTTTAGTGGTGTCAGCGTACCTAGCGAAGTCTCTGATCAACCGATGAGTGATCGTGAGACTCATCTTGGAGCCATCAATAGAGTCCGCAACGCTAAAGAAGCTCAACCTGATGCTGATTTTTATGTTGGTATTGAAGCTGGCATTGAAGGGAAAGCAACATTTGCTTGGATGGTTATTGAAAATTCACAGAATCGTGGTGAATCTCGCTCAGCAAGTTTAGAGCTTCCTCCTTTGGTTCTAGCCAAATTAGCCAAGGCCCATGAACTTGGTGATGTAATGGACGAACTTTTTGCTACCGAAAACATCAAGCAAAAAGGGGGAGCAATAGGCCTTTTGACTCAATTTCAATTAACGCGAAGTTCTGTATATCACCAAGCACTGATCTTAGCGTTAGTCCCTTTTCTTAATCCCGCTTATTTCCCTGCAAACCTCGTATAAAGGTATTTTTCTAATAAAAAAGGCTAACTCATCGTTAGCCATTTTTATTTAAGCTTCTGGTTGCTTTATCAAGCTATCAAGAACTTTTTTATCTTCTTCAGAGCAAGACTTCAATTCATTCGAACCTCGAGTGATTGTTGCAATACCAACTCCCAGCATTTGGCTGATCTGCCTTTGCGACAACTCACCTTTCATTAATTCGCTGAAGATATTTACTCTAGCAATCAAAGCATCTCTTTCATCAGCAGTCATCAGCATGGTTAATAACATTTCGTGCTGTCCAGTCTTGGCCGCACGTTCAACTAATGCCATCAACTGCTGCCACTCAGTGTATTCTGGTTGTTGTGACATAACAGTTCTCATAAATTGATATATCAGCCTATTGTAGATGACCGACCTAAAGAATCAATATCTTGCTTGCGTCTCCATTGAAGTTAAAAACCGCCCTTGCGTGCCAGTCAAATCACGATAGTAAACTTCAAACATCAATATGTTTTGTACGTAACCACGCGTTTCTTTGTAAGGGATAGATTCAATAAAAGCATATGGACCTAGTTTACCTTGAGTTTCTGAGCGCCAACGATCAACTCTAGCGGGACCTGCATTGTATGCAGCTAGAGCAAAAATACGATTTTTATCATACCGTTTTAATAGGCTTTTGAAGTAATGACTACCTATTTCAATATTTTTACCTACATCATAAAGTTCATCGGCTCCCGAATAATCGAGTTGGTATTTTTTCGCTGTATAACGCGCAGTTGAAGGCATAATTTGCATAATACCTCTTGCCCCAACAGAGGAATGGGCATCCGCATCTAATGCACTTTCTTGGCGCGCAACCGACATTAAAGTAATAGGATCGACATTGTGCTTATTGCCCCAAAACTTAAACCACCATTGATGGGCTAATGGAAAACGCAATTCAATATTATCCCATAGGCTTGCAGAGATAGACGCTGTCACAGTGAGGTGATACCAATGCTGGTTTGCCGCATAAACAGCAAGCATCTCCTTTTCGGTATGATTGACACGATCCAGTAACCACCCCCACTCACGCTTAGCGGCAGCAATTTTGTCCCGCTTGATGAGTTCATCAATGCGGTCAAGAGCTTTAGTATATGGAGCAACAACCCCCGCTCTGTAATTCACCTCGTGGTTTGGATAATGAATCGACTGTTTTAATGCGTTTGCCGCTGCGACACTGTAAAAGTTGCGTTGACCAATGACCTTACTTAATCGCTTGGTTCCTTGCGCTTTTAAACCTAACTCCATATCGCTACGACCTAACCAATATTGCCAGCGAAGCGATTCTTGCTCATGTTTCGGTAATAAGCTGATCCATGCTTTAACTCCCTGCCAATCAGCATGTCGAATGGCAAGGCGGGTCCGTATTTGTACTAACAGCGGATCTTTGCTGGCAGCAACGACACTGTCGCGCCATTGAACTAAGGTTTGGTCATCATCATGCAGTAATTGTAAGGTAATATATCGCGCCAAATTGTGGGTCTGTTTTTCACGCCAATGTGGCAGCTCTTTAACGCTATTGAGCAATCGTCTCGCTTTCTTTGCATCACTTCTAGCAACTTTCTTGATGGACAATTCGATTAAATCGCCAAGCTGGGAAGTATGTGGAAACCGCTTAGCAAAATAGACAATTCGTTGTGGGTGAGAATATAGCTCTAACATATTCATCCCCCATTGCATCATATCTTGGTCTTGCAGTTTTTGAGCAAGATAACTGATTAAATTGGGGTTTCTGGCATCAAACGCCAACAGCATCCGTTGATAAATTAACGCATCAGTACGTCCACCAGATTGTGCCCAAGCACGAAACAGAGGATCGCACTCATCAGCAATACTATCGCCTTTTAACCATAAAGCTCGCGCACCGCGAAAAGCAGATTTCTGATCACCGGTCACCCATTTAGCGTAATAGTAATCACACTGAAATGACTCTCCGATAGGTTCATGATGCTGAAATGCTAAAAATTCTTGCCACTTTTTTTCTTTGGCAAGCGCTGTTAAATAAGGAGCACTGATACGAGCTGAAAATGGATAATCTCGATAATTGTGAACAAATTCCCGAACTTGTTGCGGAGATTTTTTCCCAATATTAACCAACATCGCACGATAATCGAGATATGGCGCGAGTGGATAGTTTTTTAGTTTTGCGCGTACTTTTTGGTATGCAGCGACATCGTCTTCATCAAGCCAATCTTGCGCTTGATCGTACAAATTTCTCTGCTGTTCAAGAGAGATTGCTGCAGATGACGAACTGCTAAAAACCAGGCCACAAACAAATAAGGCCGGTACTACCTTTGGCAGCCGGAACACAGAGAGTAATGACATGAAATAAAATCCTTAACTCCTTTACTAGACCATCCATTACGCAAACTATAGGAAAAAAAGTAAACACGTGGGAAGTTAACTTGATGTAAAGAATTGGACATTGCTTACATTTATTGATGATTGTCCAATTTATTTTCAATCTTCATCTAAGGTATTTAATGGTGAGATATCGCTGTGAAGACACAGTGGAATTACCATTATGCTAACAATAAGCACCTTGAGGTTGTTTGGGTATAGTATAGAATGACGGTTTTATTTTATTGAAAAGATTAGGAACGATCGGCAATGGCTGAATACGTATATACCATGTCTCGGGTGAGCAAAATTGTGCCGCCTAAGCGTCAAATACTAAAAGACATTTCGTTGAGCTTTTTCCCGGGCGCTAAAATCGGTGTTTTAGGTCTAAATGGTGCGGGTAAATCAACTTTATTACGCATCATGGCAGGTATTGATAAAGATTATGATGGTGAGGCTCGTCCGCAACCCGGTCTAAATGTAGGTTATCTACCTCAAGAACCTGTACTAGATGAGAGCAAAACAGTTCGCGAAATCGTTGAAGAAGCAGTGGCCGATGTGGCTGGAGCACTAACTCGCCTTGATGAAGTTTATGCCGCATACGCAGAGCCAGATGCCGATTTTGATGCTCTTGCTAAAGAGCAAGGCGAACTAGAAGCACTTATTCAAGCCAAAGACGGTCATAATCTTGAAAACTCATTGGAACGCGCAGCAGACGCTCTACGTCTTCCTGAGTGGGACCAAAAAATTCAACACCTTTCTGGTGGTGAACGTCGCCGTGTAGCCATCTGTCGCTTACTGCTCGAAAAGCCAGACATGTTGTTACTTGATGAACCAACCAACCACCTTGATGCCGAATCTGTTGCTTGGCTGGAACACTTCCTTGTTGACTATTCTGGTACCGTTGTGGCGATCACCCACGACCGTTATTTCCTTGATAACGCAGCTGGATGGATTTTAGAGCTTGACCGTGGTGAAGGTATTCCATGGGAAGGTAACTACAGCTCTTGGCTTGAACAAAAAGACGCTCGCTTGAAGCATGAGGCCGCTCAAGAGAAAGCTCGTCAAAAAACCATTGAGAAAGAACTGGAATGGGTTCGTCAAAACCCTAAAGGTCGTCAGGCAAAATCAAAAGCACGTATGGCGCGCTTTGAAGAATTGCAAAACACTGATCACCAAAAACGTAACGAAACCAACGAACTCTTTATTCCACCAGGTGAACGCTTAGGTGATAAAGTACTCGAGGTGAATAACCTCACTAAATCATTTGATGGCCGCGTTCTTATCGATGATCTTTCATTCAGTATGCCTAAAGGTGCCATTGTCGGTATCGTCGGTGCCAACGGTGCAGGTAAATCGACGCTGTTCAAAATGCTGAGTGGCGTAGAACAACCAGATTCAGGTTCTATAGAATTGGGTGATACTGTGAAACTGGCATCAGTTGATCAGTTCCGCGATAGCATGGACGATAAGAAAACCGTTTTCCAAGAAATTTCTGAAGGAAACGATATCATCCGTATCAACAACTACGAAGTTCAAGCGCGCGCTTACTGTTCTCGCTTCAATTTTAAAGGTGTCGACCAACAAAAAATCATCGGTGAACTATCTGGTGGTGAACGCAACCGTGTGCATTTAGCAAAATTGCTGAAAGCGGGTGGTAACGTATTACTACTCGACGAACCAACCAACGATCTTGATGTAGAAACGCTACGTGCACTAGAAGAAGCGTTACTTGAGTTCCCTGGTTGTGCCATGGTTATCTCGCATGACCGCTGGTTCTTAGACCGTATTGCTACTCACATCATCGATTACCGTGATGAAGGCAAAGTTAACTTCTATGAAGGTAACTACACTGAGTATATGGAATGGCTAAAAGCCACTGAGGGCGCTCAAGCAGCTGAGCCTCATCGTATTAAATACAAACGTATTACCAAGTAATATTATGAAATAAAGATAGGCTGCATATTTATTGCAGCCTTTTTTATATCGGGAAAATACCTAACCGAAGACATGTAAATAAGACCTTCTATTTGCAATAACTTTGCTATGCTTAGGTGAGTAGATTTGTATCTTTCGATAAAAAGCTTAAGTTAGAGGATAGAATCTTGATGGAAAGACGTCGCTTTCTACGCGTAATTTATCAAGCCCCAGTGACTTTAAAACAAGGCGATCTTACTTTCCCAGCAATGGTAAGAGATATTTCCTTACACGGCATGTTGGTGCATTGTGAGGCTCCACAATCACTATCGACAGACACTGTAATAGAAGTATCATTACAGCTCCCGGACAGTGATGTTGAGATTAATCTTATTGCTAACATTGTCGATTTAAAAGCTAATATATTACGTTTAAAAGTCGATCATATTGATTTAGAAAGCCTTGCTCACCTGAAAAGGTTAGTCGAACTTAATATGGGAAATGACGATATGTTACATCGCGACCTCGACCATTTAATGGACCAAGATAGCTAAAAGATGCAATAAAAAACGCTGCTCAAAGCAGCGTTTTTTATGAATTGTTCCATTAACCTCGATGAATCGCATCGTGGGCCTGTTTCAATAAATTCTGACTTTCACGCATAAACTGTTCAGAGTAATCACCAAACCACTCACTGACTTTGCCAAAATTATCGATAAACCCTTGCTTGTCACCACGCTTAATCAGTTCAACCGACTCAGTAAAACTCTTATGAAAACGTTCTATCATATCCACGTTCTCTTGAGAGGAAAGAATAATATCTCCATATAAATTAGGATCTTGTGCAAACAAGCGCCCAACCATAGCAATCTCAAGACGGTAAATAGGTGAACTTAATTGCAGTAATTGAGCCATATTCGGTTTCACTTTGGATAAATGAACACCGTAAGCAAACGTCGTAAAGTGGCGCAGCGCTTGAATCATAGTCATCCCATGATCATGATCTTCTGCGGCAATGTTACAAATACTAGCGCCCCAAATACCCAACTGTTCAAGTAGCCATTGATAATGCTCTGCCCCACGGCCATCACAACAAACGACCACCTGTTTAGCTAAACTTGGGACGTCTGGTCCAAACATAGGATGCAATCCGACCACTGGACCTTCATGCACATCGAGCATCGCTTTTAGTGGCTTAGACTTAATCGACGTAAAATCAGCAAGAATACAGTCTTTGGGAAGTTTGTTTAGTTTACCTATCACCTCTAAGGTTAGGTGAATTGGCACGGTCACAATCACTAACCCAGCATCGTGCAAAATTTCATCGGCTTGGCTCCAGTCATCTTTTTCGATCACTTTCACCTCATAACCAGACAAACGGAACATTCGCCCAAATAACGTTCCAAGTTGTCCTCGACCACCAATTAAAACAACTGAACGCAGCTCAGGTTTTAAACATTTAAAACCTGAATCTTTTTCACTTGAGTAAGATTCACGCATTGTACGGCGTAAAATGTCTTCAATTAATTGTGGTGGAACACCTTGGCGCTCCGCTTCTTCACGGCGAGAAGCTAACATGGCCGCTTCACGGTCCGGTGCATAAATAGGTAAACCATGCTGACTTTTAACCACTCCAACCTGTTCAACTAATGCTAAACGGCGAGAGAGCAATTCAACCATCTGTTTATCTACTGCATCAATTTGATCGCGTAATGCACGTAACTGTTCGGCCATGTTTTCTACTTCCTTAACTATTCTTTAGTCGATCTTCTAATACTGGTGTTAGGTCACGATGTGCTGAACGTAATAGCTCTTCAGTTGTATTCCAATTAATACACGCATCAGTAATAGAAACACCATATTCCATATCTTCTAGAGCAAGATCTGCAGATTGACTACCTTCATTAATATGACTTTCAATCATCAAACCAATAATAGAAGTATTACCTTGACGAATTTGTTTGAATGCATCATTCGCCACTAAAGGTTGACGACGGTAATCTTTACGTGAATTTGAATGACTACAGTCAATCATTAATGACGGTTCCAAACCTGAATCGCGCATCTCCTGTTCACACTCAGCCACAGACACTGAATCGTAATTGGTCTGTTTACCACCACGTAAAATCACATGACCATTATGGTTACCACGAGTAGTCAATAACGCAACTTGCCCCTCGCGGCTAATGCCCATGAAACGGTGACTAGAAGCAGCAGCTTGCATCGCATTAATGGCTGTAGATAAGCTACCATCAGTACCATTTTTGAAACCAATTGGCATGGATAAACCACTCGCCATTTCACGGTGAGTTTGTGATTCAGTAGTACGAGCGCCAATCGCAGCCCAACTGAAGGTATCTGACAAATATTGAGGACTGATTGGGTCAAGTGCTTCTGTTGCCAGCGGGATTTCCATTTCGGCTAAATCAACCAATAACTGACGACCAATATGCAGACCTTGTTCAATATCAAAGGTCCCATCTAAACGAGGATCGTTAATTAATCCTTTCCAACCTACTGTGGTACGTGGTTTTTCAAAGTAAACCCGCATCACTAAGTAAATTTGATCTTTCAATTCTTCCGATAGAGCTTTCAGGCGACGAGCGTAATCTTTAGCGGCTTCAATATCATGGATTGAACATGGACCACAAACCACTAATAAGCGGTGATCTTTCTTATGAATGATGTCTGCAATCTCTTGGCGAGATTGACGGATAAAACGTCGCGCCTTATCACTCAATGGAATTTTCGCTTTTAGTACGTCTGGAGTGATCAATATCTCTTCATCAACGATATGGATATCACTTAAATCACTTTTTTTCATCTCGATACCTGTAATATTTTTTTTACACTCAGTTGTAAACATTAGTTCCTCAAACTCTATAGGCAAACAAATTATCAGTCTTTTAAAACATTGCAAGTGTAAATAACAAAAAACATATAGTGTACAAAATTATTTACATTTAATTTTTACTGCTATCTGTTAAAAATGGTGCTCTTTTAATATTTTCTCTTCCGTAAGTTATTTACAATAAGCACTCTTATTAATAAGGACTCGATCTATCTTATGGAGTTAATACTCTCTTTAATGCAGCAGATGTGTGTGTATCTAGTTTTAGCATACATGCTGAGTAAAACTCCTATTTTTCTTCCTCTTCTCAATATTTCCTATCGAAGAGGCCATAGATTCTGCCTTTACATCCTATTTTCCTTATTTTGTATCACTGGAACGTACTTTGGTCTACAGATAGATGATGCAATTGCTAATACACGTGCGATTGGTGCCATTATGGGAGGGCTATTTGGTGGACCTTTACTCGGTTTTACCGTTGGTTTTACTGGGGGCATTCATCGTTACATGCAAGGTGGGTTTACTGATGTCGCATGTGCAGTTTCAACCACGGTTGAAGGTATCATTGGCGGAGTGTTTCATTCCTACTTTATTTATCGTAATAAATCTGAAAAATTATTTAGCCCGGTGATCGTATTTGTCATCACACTTGTGGCAGAAATCGCTCAAATGGCAATCATTCTATTACTTGCCCCTCCTTTAGATGAAGCATTTCATTTAGTACAAAAAATTGCCGCCCCAATGATCATCACGAATTCGATTGGTGCCGCGCTCTTTATGAGTATTTTAGTTGACCGTAAAACCATTTTCGAAGAGTACTCGGCCGCCTTCTCAAGACGAGCACTGAACGTAGCTGAACGTTCAGTTGGAATCCTATCTGAAGGATTCACCCCAGATAACGCTAAAAAGATTGCACGAATTGTTTATGAGCAAACGAACGTAGGTGCCGTCGCTATCACCGATACACAAGAAATTCTTGCGTTCATTGGTATCGGTGATGATCACCATATTCCAGGCAGACCTATTTCTTCTTCAAGTACAACAGAAGCCATTAAAATGAATCGAATTATTTATTTAGATGGTAAAGAACACCCTTACCAGTGTTCGATTCGTTCAGACTGTAAACTTGGATCTGCGCTAATTATTCCTTTACGTGCTGGTGATCGTGTCATTGGCACCATAAAGATGTACGAACCGCGCCGTAAGCTTTTCTCAACAATCAATATGTCAATGGCGCAAGGCATTGCACAACTCCTATCGAGTCAGATTTTGTATGGTGAGTACCAACAAAAACAGATGTTGTTGTCTCGTGCTGAGATAAAATTACTGCAAGCTCAAGTTAACCCTCATTTTTTGTTTAATGCGTTAAATACCATTAGTGCTGTTATTCGTCGTCAGCCAGATACAGCTCGAGAACTCATTCAGCAATTGTCTCACTTCTTCAGAAGTAATCTTAAACAAAACGTTGAATCGGTTTCTTTACGTGAGGAGTTAGACCATGTGCGTTCTTATTTAGCGATAGAGCAAGCCCGCTTTGCTGACCGATTGAGTGTAGACATTGATATTGATGCATCGGTATTAGACCGGAAGCTCCCCACGTTTACTTTACAGCCATTAGTTGAGAACGCGGTAAAACACGGCATATCAAACTTACTTGAAGGGGGAAATATTCGGATATATAGCCAACCCCATGATGAAGGCACAAGGATCATCGTTGAAGATAATGCCGGTAGTTTTGATGATAGCCACAAAGAACTCAAGGCTGCACATAGCGGGCTTGGAATACAAATTGTGGATAAGCGTCTGACCAACCAGTTTGGCCCAGTTGCTCATTTACAACCTTTTGTAAATCCAGGATATTACACCCAAATGAGTTTTATCATTCCTCATGTAGGACAACCTCACAATGAATGACAAATTTTCTGCTCTAATCATTGATGATGAGCACTTTGCACGTGAAGAACTTATCGACCTACTACAAGAAAGCCACGATATTGAGGTAATAGGTGAAGCAACTAATGCGATTGAAGGGTTAAAAAAAATCCACCAGCTAAAGCCTGATGTCGTATTTTTAGATATTCAAATGCCAATGGTGACAGGGATTGACCTGATCGCAATGCTTGACCCTGAAGTCATGCCCAAGATTATTTTTGTTACCGCGTACGATCAATATGCTGTACAAGCTTTTGATGATAATGCCTTTGATTATCTCCTCAAACCTATCGATCCCAAACGCTTGAATAAAACACTTCATCGACTTCAGGAAACGCGTCACACTCAGCCTAACTATCAAACTATCACACCACAATATATTGAACAGATTCCATGCATAGGTCATCAAAGAATTATGTTGGTCAATATCGCAGAGGTCGAATTTGCTTGCAGTGAAGTCGGTGGTGTAAAAATCCAAACCATGGATCAAAAATTGACAACTCAACTCACGTTGAAGGTATTAGAAGAGAAGACACCGCTTATGCGCTGCCATCGGCAATACCTTATTCACTTAAAAGCCATTAAAGAAATTAAACTGATTGATAACGGTCTGGCAGAAATCGTCACCCATTCCCACCACACCGTTCCAGTAAGCCGCCGATACTTCAAAGAACTCAAAGAAAGGCTCGGCTTTTGAAGAGACTATTGCTCACAATACGGTGCTAAGGCGGCGGTAGCCGCTTTCCAGAGCGTTGTATGAACCAAATCAGAGTAGCGTATCGATTGTGTTTTTCTTAAGCGCATTGCTTTATCTACTTCGGTGATTGGCAAGTGATCAAGCACTTCTACTGCAGAATTACGATTGTTGCACATCAGTAACATATCACATCCCGCTTCGAGCGCCTGCTGTGCTCTATCAGTAGGCCCGCCCATGATCGCAGCACCTTCCATACTCAGATCATCAGAAAAAACCACACCTCTAAAGTTCAGCTCTCGGCGTAATACATCTTGTAACCAATACTTTGAACCACTTGCAGGCTGTGAATCATAAGCGGGATAAATGACATGGGCCGGCATCATCGCATCTAATAGTTCATGTTCAATCTGATGACGGAATATTTCCATATCCGCCATAATAGAATCACGGTGATCGTAGGGTGTTTCTAGGTGAGAATCAGCCACAACACCACCATGACCAGGAAAATGTTTACCAGTAGTAGCCATTCCCGCACTTTTCATCCCGCGCATAAATGCTGAACTATGCGCAATAATCGTTTTAACATCTTCACCAAATGCACGATTCCCAATAGCACGGCACTCATAGCCTTTATCTAGTACAGGAGCAAAACTAAGATCAATATCGTGAGCCACTAACTCTGCTGCCATCAACCAACCACCGAGTTCGGCAAGCTTTTCTCCTTCCGGTACTGAATGGTACAAGGCTGCAGGAGGTAAGCGAGAGAATCCCTCTTTAAATCGCTGTACACGTCCACCCTCTTGGTCTACACCAATGAGTATTGGACGTTTTGCCGCCTTACGAATACTCTCGTTTAACGCCAATAGCTGGCCACGATCATGATAGTTACGCGAAAAAAGTATCACGCCACCTACAGTAGGATGAGCGAGCATTTCACGCTCTTCCGCATCCAATTCAAAGCCAGTAACATCGAGCCATAACGGACCCATAATTGCTCCTTGGTGATCTGAGAAATATTTAACACTCAGGAAGATTATTTAGTTTGTTTTTCAATTACAATGCCTTGGTAAAGGTTATAACGAAGGGATGACATAATCATGCAGCGCGAACTCTATATCGGCCTCATGTCAGGAACCAGTCTTGATGGCATTGATGTTGCCATCACCGCCATTGACTCAAAGGCAATCTCGTTAGTTGCCAGCGATTGTTTGCCTATCCCTGAAACCTTAAAAGCCGGGTTACTCAGTATCGCCCTAAATGAACCCTCTACCATTGCAAATATAGGCATGTTAGATCATCAATTAGGCCTGCTATACAGTAATGCTGTTATGCACATTCTCAAGCTAGCGAACCTAACACCAAAAGACATTACTGCCATTGGCTGTCACGGGCAAACAGTATTTCATCAGCCGCTAGGGCCACACCGTTTTACCGTTCAATTAGGTGATGCGAATCTCATCGCAGCCCAAACTGGTATTACTACTGTCGCTGACTTTAGACGCAAAGATATGGCATTGGGCGGACAAGGTGCGCCGTTAGTTCCTGCATTTCATCAACATTTATTTGGTCAAAATCACTCCAACGTTGTGATTCTTAATATAGGTGGAATCGCCAATATTTCCATTTTGGAAACAACAGGACATGCACTTGGTTTTGATACAGGGCCAGGCAATATGCTTATGGATGCTTGGTGCCTAAAGCATCATAACCACCCTTTTGATCAAGACGCTAAATGGGCTCAGCAGGGTCAAATTATTCCTGAATTATTACAGCACCTTATGCAAGACAAATATTTCGCGTTACCCTCACCCAAAAGCACAGGGCGTGAATACTTCCATCTAGGTTGGCTAGAACAGCATATGGGACTAGAGAGTTACTCACCAGTTGATGTACAACGAACACTATGTGAATTAACTGCATTAACGGTTGCAGAGCAAATTCAGCCGTATCAATCAGGAGATCACCCTTCTGTTTATGTTTGTGGTGGAGGCGCTCAAAACCCATTATTAATGGAACGACTAGCGCAATTGCTACCCAATTGGCACATAACAACAACCAGTCAACAAGGCGTAGATAGTGATGCCATGGAGGCAATGGCCTTCGCTTGGTTAGCAGAGAGAAGAATTCATAACCAACCAAGCAATCTACCCAGTGTCACTGGCGCTTGTCGCCCAGCCTCATTGGGCGTAATTTATTACCCAGATTGAAAAAGACAAGGACACTTATGACTAATGATGCGCTGCTGACAGCACTCTCCCATTTAGTATCAGAAAAACGTAATCCTGACACTATGGATATTGATCTGCTTAGCTCACAAGAAATCGTATCTCGCCTCAACCAACAAGATAAACTCGTACCGTTAGCCGTTGAGAAAGTGTTACCTCAAATTGCTCAAGGTGTCGATGCCATTACCGAAGCATTTAAACAAGGTGGCCGCCTGATTTATCTTGGAGCTGGTACGAGTGGGCGTTTAGGCGTTCTCGATGCTGTAGAATGTCCTCCGACATTTAGCGTTAGTGATGAAATGGTTGTGGGGTTAATTGCTGGCGGCAAAGAAGCCATGTTTAAAGCTCAAGAAGGTGCTGAAGATTCAGCCGTCTTGGGGGAAACAGAGTTAAAAAATATCAACTTCAATGCGAATGATATTTTAGTGGGAATCGCAGCGAGTGGTCGCACACCCTATGTAATTGGTGCAATAGATTATGCAAAACGAATTGGCGCAACAACTATCGCTTTATCGTGTAACCCCAACTCGCCTATCGCCGATATTGCCCATATTGCAATTTCTCCAGTGGTAGGCCCAGAAGCTTTAACCGGTTCAACACGATTGAAATCTGGTACCGCGCAGAAGCTCGTACTTAATATGCTAACAACAGCAAGTATGATCCGCTTGGGTAAGAGTTATCAGAACTTAATGGTTGATGTAAAAGCAACCAATAAAAAACTTGTCGCAAGAGCAATACGTATCGTTATGCAGGCTACCGACTGTTCAAGAACTGAAGCAGAAAACCTTTTAGAACAGAGCCATAATAACGCAAAAGCAGCCATACTAATGCACCTAACGGGCATCAGTTATGCTGAAGCAGAAGAAAAATTGCACGACTCAGATGGTTTTCTTCGCCGTGCAATCGAACCGGATGAGATTGAGTGAATCATGAACGAAAGCCTTAATCAGGCTTTCGTTTTACTCATTATTTATTTACCACCATGACCATCATCATTGCTGTTACCACCATTATTGCTTCCTTTTGGTAACGTCATTAATGACACTACGGTATCTCCCGTCACAGGAGCAAACGTAGGAATGTCATAACACATCTTGATTCGGCCTTTCCCATTAACCAAAAATAGCGGCAAAAAGTAACGATCTTTATGTTTCTGCAGATAATCTTGATAGGTGAATTCATCGCTAATGCGAGTGTGTTTAATTTCAGCGCCTTGGTTCACCAAACTCGCTAATTTCTTGTAACTTACATCACCACCCAAGAAAGGTAACCCATGATATTCTTGCGCCACATTGTGCTTATCATTAGGGTCCGATTTTACTTTATCATGTAAGCAAAATACCCGTTCTTCACCAAAATCCTGCAAAAACTGCATACAAGCCATTGCGTTAAAATGCTTATCTGCTGTTATAGCCACTACGTGACCAATACCAATTAAATTCAAGTAGTTATCAGCATGGCTCGAGATAGGATTTCCATAGTAATGCTCTAAGCCCATCATGCGAGCTTGACGAATATAATCCCAGTTAGAATCAGTCACAACGACTCGGCAATCATATTTCCGAATAGCATCAGCGACTAAGCGCCCTACATCGTTTGCACCAATAATCAAAAAGCCTTTTGGTGCTGGTTCAGCCACTTTTAACCACAAAGCAAATGGTCTAGCCGTTGCACTTTGTAATACAACGGTACCAATAATCACCATAAACGTTAGCGGCACTAACATTTTCGCCCCAGGAACACCAAGGTTAACCAATTTAATCGCAAACAGTGATGAAATAGAGGCAGCAACAATGCCTCGAGGAGCTACCCAAGAGAGGAACACTTTTTCATTGAGTGACAATTTACTGCCAATCGTGGTCAAAAAGATCGATACTGGACGAGAAATAAGCTGCATAAATACAAACATCCCCGCAGCGCCCCAGCCAAAGACGAGGAAATCATCGGGATCAATACGTGCCGCCAGTAAAATGAAAAGCCCCGAAATAAGCAATACCGTCAGGTGCTCTTTAAAGTGCAGAATATGACGAATGTTGACACCCTTTGCGTTTGCCAACCACATCCCCATCACCGTAACAGTCAATAATCCAGACTCAGACTCAATCGCATTAGAAATAGCAAAAACGCCTAATACAATACTCAGTACAGCAAATGGCTGAAGGTATTCGGGAATCATACGGCGTCGCAACGCAAACGCGACGAATGCACCGGAAATAGCGCCGATGATCAACCCAACTGCCAATATCATCGCTAAAACATGAAGGCTATGAGCTTCACTGCTTGAGACTAAGAACTCGTAAACCATGACGACAAACAAAGCGCCCAATGGATCGATGAGGATGCCTTCCCAACGCAAAAAATTAGATAACCTTGCATTGGGTCTGACCGTTCTCAGCAAAGGAACGATAACCGTTGGCCCAGTGACGACCGTTAAGCTTCCGAATAAGAATGCAAGAGTCCAATCTAAACCAATAAAATAGTGTGTTGCTGCGCTGGTCAACACCCAAGAGATCAATGCTCCAACAGTGACAATTGTCCACACTGTATGGCTTACACCGCGTATCTCTTTAAAGTTGAGCGTTAAACTCCCTTCAAACAGGATGACAGCAACCGCTAGTGAAATTAGAGGGAAAAGCAGATCCCCCAATAATGTTTGAGGGTTGAGAATACCCGCTACAGGGCCGACAATAATGCCTGCGAGTAGTAGAAATAAGATAGCAGGTAAACGTAAGCGCCATGCCAACCACTGACAAGCCAAACCAACCACGCCAATACCTGCAACCGACAATGCAATCATCTCTCCGTGCATCATCACTCCTTTAAAAACTGTTGTTTAACTTATTGATTATAGTCGCGCCAACCACGCTGCCACTCCATTCTAAATTTTTGACCACTTTTTAAATGATCACACACTCCCATATATTCCTGACCATTCAAACCTATTTGATAAGCCACATTAGGGTTACAGTACTCAAGGATGCCTTCTTCATAACCTTGGTCATATTCAGCTTGATTCGCTGCACCTAGCTTGCTTAAAGCTCGATATGAGCGCTCGGTGTGCCCTTTTACACCATCTTGATAACCTATCTGATGCCAATTTCCATCCGCGGCCAATTGCGTCTCACTAGACACACAACCCGCTAATAACACAACTAACACGCTCAATAGTTTCTTCATACCGAACCTTTTTCTTCTTGGTAACGCAATATCTTACCATCTCGTTTTTCTGTTTAGGAAAACTTACATTGCAATAGTGTATCGTTTTATGACAAACACCACCGTTACAACCATTCAATGGGCTGAAAAACCGTTTAAATGACTATTCGACCACTCACATTAAAATCAAATGTAACCTTTATTTAACAGTTTTAAAATCAACTCTGTACCAATCTAATAAAACAAAAGGTCTTACTATGTTGTGGTTTCTTACCTGTGTAGCAGCTTTGATTGCCGGCTACTTTATCTATGGCGCCTTTGTAGAAAAAGTATTTGGCATCAACGAAAAACGTTTAACACCAGCCCATACCAAAGCTGACGGTGTTGATTATGTTCCGATGTCGACTCCTAAAGTATACTTGGTTCAATTACTGAATATTGCGGGTGTAGGTCCGATTTTCGGCCCTATTATGGGCGCACTGTATGGCCCAGCGGCAATGTTATGGATTGTCATTGGCTGTATCTTCGCGGGAGCAGTACATGATTATTTCTCAGGCATGCTGTCTGTTCGTAATGACGGAGCCTCTGTACCCAGCATTACAGGTAAATATTTAGGTAATGGCGCCAAACATTTCATGAACATTTTTGCCATTGTCTTATTGCTGCTTGTCGGCGTGGTTTTTGTTTCAGCACCAGCCGGTATGATCACAAACCTGATCAATGAACAAACTGGATTTCATGTCAGTATGACCTCAATGGTCATCGTGATATTTGCCTATTATATTTTGGCGACTATTGTCCCAGTCGATAAAATTATTGGCCGTTTTTATCCACTATTTGGTGCCCTATTAATCTTCATGTCGGTTGGGTTGATTGGTGCCATTGCGGTATCAGATCAGCACCAAATTCTAGCTGGCTTCCAAGTCAGTGACATGTTCCATAACCTTAACCCTCACGATATGCCATTGTGGCCAGCGCTATTTATCACTATCGCTTGTGGTGCTATTTCAGGCTTCCATGCCACTCAATCGCCTTTGATGGCTCGGTGTATGGAAAACGAGAAGAATGGTCGCTTTGTTTTCTTCGGTGCCATGATAGGCGAAGGAATCATTGCGTTAATCTGGTGTGCAGTGGCGCTATCATTCTTCGGCTCATTAGACAATTTATCCGATGCTGTGCGACACGGTGGGCCTGGTAATGTTGTTTACTCAGCTTCATTTGGTTTACTTGGGGTATTTGGTGGTGTGCTGGCCTTCTTAGGTGTGGTTATTCTGCCGATCACATCGGGTGACACCGCATTCCGCTCCAGTCGTCTCATCTTGGCTGAATACTTCAATATGGAGCAAAAGACACTGCGCAATCGTCTTTTGATGGCTGTGCCACTATTTATTATCGGTGGGATCCTGACTCAAGTCGATTTCGGCATTATCTGGCGTTACTTCGGTTTTGCGAACCAAACAACAGCGGTAATGATGCTCTGGACTGCGTCAGCTTATTTGCTCAAACACAATAAGCTTCACTGGATCTGCACCATTCCAGCAGTATTTATGACCGCCGTGTGTATCACATTTATTTTAAATAACCATACTCTAGGCTTTGGTATGCCAATGACGATTTCTACACTAATTGGTACTGGGTTATCTTTAGTCGCGATGGTGTATGTGATGGTCACTTCAAAATCTAAAGCCAATTCTGATGAATTGAACGCTTCAGAATCTAAACACGCGTAATGTATACCCAAGTAACCTTGTTTAGAAAAGCAAGAGGGCGTCACTTTGTGACGCCCTCTTTAGTCTTTAACTCAAGGTTAATCAACTTGCTTTATTTGCAGCTCTTTAGGCACTTCAAAGAACATATTTTCTTCACGGCCTAATACATTTTCTACAGCTGTAGCACCGTAAGCCTTAATACGATCAAGAATTTGATCCACTAATTCTTCTGGTGCTGAGGCCCCAGCTGTCACACCAACCAGTTGCGCACTATCAAACCAATGCTGTTCCATATCTTCAGGACAATCAGTGAGATATCCAGGGGTGCCTAACTTTTCTGATAACTCTTTTAGACGCGTGGAATTTGATGAGTTCTTCGAACCAACCACTATCATGACATCAACCTGAGACGCCAACGCACGTACCGCATCCTGACGGTTTTGGGTCGCATAACAAATATCATCTTTACGCGGCCCCTGAATTTTAGGAAAGACTACGCGTAATCGATCAATAACGTCTGCGGTTTCATCTACAGATAGAGTCGTTTGACTCACATAATGAAGATTATCTGGGTGCTTCACCTTTTTCTGTAATGCATCCACATCCGCAGGGTTCTCTACAAGGTACATTCCACCTTCATCGCTGGTGTACTGCCCCATCGTACCTTCCACCTCAGGGTGACCAGCATGACCAATCAATACGACTTCCATATGCTTACGACTCGCACGAGCCACTTCCATATGAACTTTAGTCACGAGTGGACAGGTTGCATCGAACACGGTTAAATCACGTTCTTTTGCTTCCTGACGCACGGCTTGCGATACTCCATGAGCGGAAAAAATCACAATATTATCGTCTGGAACTTCATGTAATTCTTCCACGAAGATAGCGCCACGTTGTTTTAAGCCTTCCACCACAAAACGGTTGTGAACCACTTCATGACGAACATAAATAGGTGGCTCATAGATTTCTAAAGCGCGTTCAACAATGCTGATGGCACGATCAACACCCGCACAAAATCCGCGTGGGTTTGCTAACAGTATTTTCATTTCTTTGCTCATGGTTATATTTTGGCTGGTATTCTACGGTAAGTTACTCAACAGATAAAATTTCTACATCGAAGATAACATCTTGCCCAGCAAGTGGATGATTGAAATCCACCGTAACAGAATCACCCGCAATTTCAGTAATGATGCCCGGAATCTCATGACCATCGGGGCCACTAAAAGCCATAATGGTGCCAATCTCAACTTGCGCTTCACCGACAAACTTAGCTCTATCCATATATTGAATATTATCTGGGTTAGGTTGACCAAATGCATCAGCTGCTTTGAGCTCAACCGCTTTTGTTTCCCCAGCTTTCATCCCTATCAGATGACGTTCAAAATTATCACTGATATTGCCATCGCCAATGACAAATTGGGCCGGTTTTCCCATGTTATGGGTGCTATCAGCTATCGAACCATCTTTTAACTTAATAGTGAAATGTAGGGTGACTACAGAATGCTCAGTTATCGCTGTCACGAGAAATGTCCTTGCGTTATGCGGAGTGTATACCGCCTATGTTTACCAAAATACCAATTGTAGTACAGAGTATTATCAAATAAACAAAACAGAGGCGACGTATCACTTCTAACAAAAAGCGCCATCCGAATCAACGGACAGCGCTTGTGGTTATTTCATTTTACGCAGCGATATCACTGGCTTTTTTTCTTACCAATAAAGCCATCTAATACGATCATTATCGCCCCAATGCAGATAGCACTGTCGGCAAGATTAAAGGCTGGCCAATGGTAATTTCCCCAAAAGACATCAAGGTAATCCACCACATACCCATGAACTATGCGGTCAAACACATTACCCACAGCGCCACCAATAATCAGTGCGTAAGCGATGTTACTCCACTTTTCTTTGGCCTCTGAACGACGCATCGTCAGAATGAGAAAGACCACCACTGCAAAGGCTATAAGCGTAAATAACCAGCGCTGCCAACCTGCTTGGTTGCTTAAAAAGCTAAAAGCAGCCCCATGGTTATGCACATACACTATGTTAAAAAATGGTAAAACCGACACGTGGTTTTCCCAGCCATAGCCTACAGAGCCCATTACTATGAATTTAATAGCAATATCAGCAATGAATACGAGTAGCGCTAGCGCTAACCAGCGCACTCCCGATTGTTTGAGCGTTATAGCCTGTTTTGTCATGAATACCGTCTTTTATTATGCGTACTTACGTACTTCACCTTCGCCTTCAACGTTAGACACACAACGACCACAAATAGTTTCGTGGCCTTTAATTGTGCCTACATCGTCGGTATGGTGCCAGCAACGTTCACATTTATGAGCTTCAGTTTTAACCACTTCAACAAACAGACCTTCATGATCAGTCTCTTGAGCGTTCGCGGTTTTCTCTGCAAGAGGTTTTACTGTTGCACCAGAGGTAATAAGAACAAAACGCAATTCGTTTTCAAGCTTATTGAGTTTCTCAGTTAAAGCATCATCAGCAAACAAGGTCACTTCTGCTTGTAGAGAACCACCAATCACTTTTTCACTGCGTGCCGCTTCCAATAGTTTGTTCACAGAGCCACGTACATGCTGAATTTCCGTCCAGAACTCATTATTAAGCTCTTCGCCTTCGGCAAGGCCGAATAGACCATCGAACCACTCTTCAGTGAAAACATACTTAGCACGGTTTTCACCATTTGCTTGTTTCACTGGCATTGCGTTCCAGATCTCATCAGCAGTGAACGACATAATAGGTGCCATCCAACGAACTAGAGCTTCAACAATGAAGTACAGGGCAGTTTGACAACTACGTTGTGCATGGCCACCTTGTTTTGCTGTGTACTGACGGTCTTTGATTACATCTAGGTAGAAAGAACCCATTTCAATTGAGCAGAAATGCATCAAACGTTGAACAACATTGTGCATGTTGTATTCTTCGTATGCTTTGAGGATGTCATCTTGGAACGCTTGTGCACGGCCAACAGCCCAACGATCCAACGCAACCATTTCATCAGCAGGAACAACGTCAGTTTCTGGGTTGAAACCATTTAGGTTAGCCAAGAAGAAACGCGCTGTATTACGAATACGGCGGTATGCATCAGCACTGTGTTTCAAAATTTCATCAGAAACAGCAACTTCACCGGTATAATCCGTTGAAGCAACCCACAAACGAAGAATGTCTGCACCTAGCTTGTTCGTTACATCTTTTGGTGCAACCACGTTACCGATGGACTTAGACATTTTACGGCCTTGACCATCAACCACGAAACCATGCGTTAATACTTCTTTGTAAGGTGCTTTGCCTTTCGTTGCTACAGCAGTAATCAAAGAAGATTGGAACCAACCACGGTGTTGGTCAGAACCTTCAAGGTACATGTCAGGTTCATTACCGTTGAACTCTTCACGAGCATCCACAACTGAGTAATGAGTAACACCAGAATCAAACCATACGTCTAGAGTATCCAATACTTTTTCGTATTGCTCAGCATCGGCACCAATTAACGTTTCTGGCTCAACATCCCACCATGCTTGAATACCTTTTTCTTCAACGAGTTGAGCTACTTTTTCAATAATAGCTAGCGTATCAGGGTGTAGTTCAGCAGTCTCTTTGTGTACGAATAGAGTAATTGGAGTACCCCAAGTACGCTGACGAGAAATACACCATTCAGGGCGACCCTCAACCATACCTTCAATACGGCTTTGACCCCAATCAGGCATCCATTTTACGCCTTTGATCGCTTCAAGGGCATTTTTACGCAGGCCATTTTGGTCCATAGAGACAAACCACTGTGGCGTTGCGCGGAAAATAATTGGCGTTTTGTGGCGCCAGCAATGAGGGTAGCTGTGCACAAACTCTTCGTAATGAAGTAACGCGCCTTTTTCTTTTAGTAGCTCAACCACAGCAGGGTTAGCTTTAAAGACATGTTGACCAGCAAAGAACTCAGTATCAGGTAGATAAACACCGTTAGAACCAACTGGGTTCGCTACTTCTAGACCATATTTTTGACCAACAACAAAGTCTTCTTGACCATGTCCTGGCGCAGTATGAACCACACCGGTACCGGCATCAGTCGTTACGTGATCACCAAGAATCGCAGGTACGGTAAATGCTAGGAATGGATGTTGGAATTGCAGTAATTCCAAATCAACACCTTTGCTGTAACCAAGTGCACGGTAATTTTCGATGCCCGCGCGAGCCATCACATCTTTAAGTAGCTCTGTTGCAACGATAATACGCTCAGGGTTATCGCCTTCGACTTGAACCAACACATATTCAAGGTCTTCACGAACACAAACCGCACGGTTTGCCGGAAGAGTCCATGGTGTCGTTGTCCAGATAACGATTGAGATATCACCTTCACCTTGTTCACCTTCGAAAGCAAATTTGCTCAGAAGTGCTGCTTCATCAGCCACTTTAAAGCGAACATCAATAGATGGCGATGTCTTATCTTTATATTCAACTTCAGCTTCCGCTAGAGCAGAACCACATTCTGTACACCAGTGAACAGGTTTAAAACCTTTGTGTAGGTGGCCATTATCCGCAATCTTACCTAAAGCACGAATAATGTTAGCTTCTGTAGCAAAATCCATAGTGCGATATGGTTTATCCCAATCGCCCGTAATTCCAAGACGCTTAAAGCTCTCTTTTTGGCCTTCAACTTGGCCCGCTGCATATTCACGACATTTTTCACGGAATTCAGCGGCAGTCAGTTTCTTGCCTGGTTTGCCAAATTTTTTCTCTACCATCAATTCGATAGGTAGGCCGTGGCAGTCCCAACCTGGGATATATGGAGCATCAAAACCTGAAAGTGTTTTGGATTTAATAATAATGTCTTTAAGAATCTTATTCAGTGCGTGACCAATATGAATGTCACCGTTGGCATACGGAGGGCCATCGTGTAATACGAAAGATTTTTTGCCTTTTTTGGCTTTACGGATCGCACCGTAAAGATCTTCTTCATACCAACGCTGAAGCATTTCTGGCTCACGATTGGCCAGATTGCCACGCATCGGAAACCCTGTTTCAGGTAGGTTCAGGGTATCTTTATACTCACTCATCGATTCTTAATTCCGTTAGTTGGGCGAAGTTAGACATTATGTTGAAAGGTAGATATTTCCAATCAACCCTTACGCTGACGCAGCCACACCCTTGCTGCCTCAGCATCCAATTCGATCTGTTGTTTTAGTTCATCAAACGACGCGAATTTTACTTCGTCACGCAATTTATGCAAAAGGAGAACTTCTAACTGTTTACCGTATAAATTGTCATGAAAGTCGAATAAATGAACTTCTAATTGTTGGCGGACACCGTTAACTGTTGGTCGTTGGCCAATATTAGCCACGCCACCAATCGCAGTATTCCCGAGCCCTTTTACTTCTACGACATAAACACCAGAAACGGGAGAAACACAGCGTTTCAATGGTATATTCGCAGTAGGAAAACCTATTGTTCTTCCAAGTTTTCTACCGTGAGACACTCGACCACTAATACTGTAATCACGACCTAGCATATCGGCTGCAGAGGCCAAATTATCACTAGCAAGTGCTTCACGAATTGCGGTACTACTTACTCGTAAGCTGGATAGGCAAAAGCTCTGCGTACTGACGACTTCAAAGCCATATTGTTGGCCTGCTTGCTGCAATATGGCAAAGTTGCCCTGTCTTTCTCGGCCAAAGCAGAAGTCATCACCTACTACGAGAAACTTAACACCCAATTGCTTGACCAACAAGTCATGGACAAAGCTTTCCGCCGTCATAGAAGCAAAATGGTAATTAAAATTCACACATAGCAAACGATCAATCCCCAGTTTATCGAGCTGAACGAACTTATCTCGTAAGCGCGTCAGTCGAGCGGGAGCTCGATCTTTTGCAAACAATTCCATAGGTTGCGGTTCAAATGTCATCACCACAGAGTCGAGCCCAAGTCGCTCAGCTCGTTGTGAAACCTGACGAAGAACTTGCTGATGCCCAAGGTGAACACCGTCAAAGTTCCCTATCGTCAATACACAGCCATGATGGTGTGATTTGATATTATGTATGCCGCGAACGAATTCCATCAGAATCTGTTTAAAACCTACTTTTATTATTGTTAGAGCGTGAAACTGGCGGATTATACCCTAAAGCACCTTAATCTGTCGCCGCTTTTAAATCTTTTAAGCGAACACCCAATATAAGAGCTGAAACAATATACACACCAGCACCAAGTACAATTAATCCGATTAGCATTGACGCTCGGTGCGATAAATCCCAGGTTAACCAAACAGACATATCAGCTAATTGCCATTCCACTGCTGCGACCATAAGCGCACCAGCAAGAATCAAACGTACAATAAAGCCAATCGTTTTGCGAGTCACAATATAGACTCGTTGCAGATGAAGACCACGATACAGCAAGGCCATATTCACAAATGCCGAACACGCAGTAGCGATAGCTAAGCCGATATAACCAAAGAACCAAGCAAATATCGCATTCAAAACCATGTTAGTGACCATTGCGACAATACCGTAACGCACTGGAGTTTTAGTATCTTGCCGTGAGTAGTAACCAGGAGCTAGGACTTTGATCAACATAAAGTTAAGTAAGCCCGATGCATAAGCTAATAGTGACAGCGAAGCTTGGTGAACATCTTCCGGAGAGAATGAACCGCGCATAAAAAGCACCATGATCATTGGCTTAGCTAGAACCATCAAGCCTAACATGGCAGGAATACCTAATAGCGTGACCATCCTTACTCCCCAGTCCATCGTTTCGGAGAACCCCGAACGCTGAGCATCAACATGCTTGCGAGACAAAGCTGGAAGAATCACAGTGGCAATCGCAATGCCAAACATTCCCAAAGGGAATTCAAGTAAACGATCAGAATAATAGAGCCAACTAATTGAGCCGGTTTGAAGAAAACTAGCGATAAAAGTGTCGAACAGTAAATTAATTTGACTGACGGAAACACCAAACAGAGCTGGGATCATCAAGGTTCGTATTTTTACCACTCCCGGATCTCGCCATCCCCATTTAGGACGAGATAACACGCCCGCTTTTATTAGGAAAGGCAATTGGAAGAAGAACTGCACCATGCCGCCTAAAAACACACCGATCGCTAAGCCAATTTCGGGCTCCGCTAATCGAGGTGACAAAAATAGTGCACAAGCAATGATCATCACATTGAGAAATACCGGGGTAAATGACGAGACCGCAAATTTCCCCATCGTATTTAAAATAGCGCCAGATAAAGCAACAAAAGTGATGAACCACAAATATGGGAACGTAATCTTAAGTAATAAACTCGCCAGCTCAAATTTAGCAGCAGCCGGTCCTCCATGGAGCCAATCGATAAACCACCCAGCACCAAATACAGCAGTCACCGCACCTGAAAACAGTACTCCACAAATAGTGACGAGACTAACAATGACACCTAATGTGCCAGAAGCTCGAGCAACCAGTTCACGTGTTTTATCCATGTCTCCCGAGGCATGATATTCAGTGAGAACAGGAACAAAGGCTTGAGAAAAAGCGCCTTCAGCAAAAAGACGGCGTAAAAAATTAGGAATTTTATTGGCAAAGAAAAAGACATCAGCACTCGCGCCAGCACCCATTAGGTTCGCAACCACAACATCACGAACTAGGCCAAGCACCCGAGAAATCAACGTCATAGCGCTGACAATAATGCCAGACTTGAGCAAGCGTCTACTCACAGCTACCTCGAAAAAAACCGCTAAAGTCACATTATCGTGATCAGATAAAAAAGAATGTCAGTTCCTGATTAGATAAGTATTAGCAATGGAAAAAAAATACTGTTAGAATCCACGCCATCTTAACCGCGAAGCTCTTCCGAATCCAAACTTGTTTGGCTTAGGCGGGTTTTTGCACAAATCATTTGACATTTGAGTGCAAATAAGGGATATTTCCGGCCCTTAAATTGTCACCGAACTAAAGTTTTTGGGAGTTAGACCCTTGGCAAATAATAAATCTGCTAAGAAGCGCGCTATCCAATCTGAAAAACGTCGTCAGCACAACGCTAGCCGCCGTTCTATGATGCGCACTTACATGAAAAAAACTGTAGCTGCAATCGCTGCAGGCGACAAAGAAGCTGCAACTGCAGCATTCGCTGTTGTTACACCAATCCTTGACCGTATGGCAACTAAAGGCCTTATTCACAAGAATAAAGCTGCACGCCATAAGTCTCGTTTCGCTGCTGCTATCAAAGCTCTTTAATCAGAGTCAGATACTACAGTGACAAAAAAAACCGGCTCACGCCGGTTTTTTTATTTCTGCCTGTCTAAAAAAATATACCAATCACAATGATGTTGTGGTGCTTACCACTGTGACTGGTATCTTGTTATTACGCTTCTGCCACGCAATATAATCCGTGCAACGCTTCCATTAAAGAACGAACTTCAACACTACTCAATGTGTAATACACAGTTTGCGCTTCTTTACGGGTTTCAACTAACCCATCACGACGTAACCATGCTAAATGTTGAGATAGTGCCGATTGACTCAAAGACAATTTACCACACAACTCTCCCACAGAGAGTTCCTGATTATGTAGCATACAAAGAATCTGTAAACGTCTTTCATTTGCCATCGCTTTAAGTAATACGACTGCTTCGGCGGATTTGCTTTCTATTTCTTGTAAGTTCATCAGTATAAAGGCCTCATAGGACAACTGTTAAAAACACCGTTCATTCGGGCCCAAGTTTCTGAAGTAATTGAAAATACAAATAAGACTTAAGTAATCGGGGAGTACTACCTAAGACTTAAATAACGACCTCTCACTGACCCGAACACTAGGCGTAACAACAAACCAGTAATAAATGCATCATTATGGGGAATTAATGATACTCCTTACTGGGTAGAGAGATATTAATCGATTTATTCGCTCTAATAAATGAATTAATCGAATAAATTAATAAAATTTCGTTCGCACACGTTTTTTACTGCCGGGTGTTGAATCATCCTTTCAGCAAATATTACATAGTATTCTTCTTTTAACTCATCAATTTGTTCTAGTTTAATTAATGGTGTTTCGTCTGATATTTCTTGTGCGTAAAATGATGGCGCAAGAAATAAAGTATTCGGTTGATAACGAGCAAAGGCATTCATTAATGCTGCGTCATCAAATTCGCCTAAAATATTCGGGTTAATACCTTGACGATCAAACCATTGATGAACTTTTCTCCCCATTGCAGTACGACTACCAGGAATCAATAAACGGCTATTTTCCAATATTTCAGGAAAGCTTCCTGAATCAATAGGAGAGCGAGAAAAGAAACTCATATGAACTTCACCTAGCTTTTTACTAAATAGACCAGGACTTTGACTTGAATCGACTGGGCAGTCGGAAAGAATCATGTCTAACTTGTGCTGTGAGAGCTGTTCTAACAGCATTTCATGGGTAGATTCGAAACATCGTAGGTGGAGACGGTTATCTTCTGGTATAGCCGTGCTGAGAACCTTACTGACAAGTCGTTTAGATAATGAATCCGCTACGCCAACATCAAATAATATATTAGAACGCTGACTGTAGTTCACAATATCCATCATTTCATAGCTTAAGCCAAACATGCGATCGGCATATTTAAATACCAATTGGCCTAATTCTGTGGGTTCAATACTCCGACCATTACGTTTAGTTAACTTACCACTCATTCTTTCTTCTAAGGCTTTTATTTGCCCTGTCACCGTTTGAGGAGTGAGAAATAATGCATCAGCAGCTTTCGTTATTGAGCCTTGCTTACACACCATCCAAAAATAGTAAAGGTGATTATAATTAAGGTGAGACATCCTATTTCTTCCGAGTATTGTTATTAAATATAATTTATATGTAATAAAACACAGCTATTAAGCAATAATAAATTCAATAATTGCCATCTAATAAATAAGCCTAGCTATTAAATGGTATTTTATGAAACTGATTATATAATAAAAAAGCGCCAACCATGGCGCTTTTTTATTAAACAGAAAACGGATACTTTATGGGTTCATGGTACTCATACCCAATAACCTCAAAATCATCTAATGTCACCCATGTTTCAATATCTTCTAAGGTTTTGATATCTGGATTAATTTTAAACTGAGGCGCACCTAAAGGTTCACGTTTGAGTTGCACATCACGCATCAATTCTAATTGATCTTCATAAATATGTGCATTGACTATCTTATGGTAGGCCTGACCCGCTTTCTTCCCTGTAATCTGAGCCATAATGGCTAAAAAGGCATAAACCTGAACCATATTGAAGTTCAACCCCAACGGCACATCACAAGAACGCTGAGTGCTATTGAGATATAGAGTATCACCTAATAAAGAGAAATGATGGCTATACATACATGGACGTAAGCACCCCATGTGAAACTCACCAGGATTATAGAAATTTAGAATTTCACCACGATCATCAACACCTCGAGTAAGGTCATCAACGATTTTTTTCAGTTGATCAATATGGCCACCATCAGGTTTCGCCCAAGTGCGTCCCTGAACGCCGTATACACGCCCCATATCATCTTCACCTTTACGGTAAGGATTATTTAGCCATGCATCATTTTGGTTAGCGTTGGCATCCCATGTTTTCGCCCCCAACTTGCGAAAATCTGCAGCATTATCATAGCCTCGTAGATAACCGAGCAACTCTGCGACTGCTGCTTTCCAAAAGCTTTTTCGGGTTGTCACCAATGGAAACTGATTAGCAGCAACGTCATAGGTTAAATCCGCATTGATAACCGTTAGACAACGTTTACCGGTACGTTCATTATTAATCCACTGCCCTTCATCAACGATACGTAGGCAAAGCTCTAAATACTGTTTCACATTTAACCCTTACTTTTCTACTGCGGGTGCATCTTTGTATACACCACGTTTGTATGACCAGATAATCAACGCTAATCCACAAATAATCATAGGGATAGAGAGTATCTGTCCCATTGAAATAACCCCATCAAACAAGCCTAATTGCGGATCAGGTTGACGGAAGAATTCAACGAAGGAGCGGAATATACCATAAAGCATCAAAAACAGACCAGAAACAGAACCTAATGGACGAGGCTTGCGAATAAACACATTGAGTACAAGCAGTAGCACCACACCTTCTAAGCAAAACTCATAGAGCTGAGACGGGTGACGAGGATATGGACCGCCGCCAGGAAAGATCATCGCCCAAGGAACATCGGTGATACGGCCCCAAAGTTCACCATTGATGAAGTTACCCATGCGCCCTGCCCCTAAGCCAAATGGAACAAGTGGTGCGATAAAATCAGCAATACTAAAGAACGAACGCTTGTGTTTACGGCCATATAGGAACATTGCTGTAATAACACCTAATAACCCGCCATGGAATGACATACCACCAGTCCAAACCTCAAACAAGTACAGTGGGTTATCAATAAAAAGCCCTAAGTTATAAAACAAGACATACCCAACACGTCCACCGATGACAACACCGAGAAAACCAGCAAACAGTAAGTCGGATACTTGATCTCGAGTCCAACCACTTCCTGGTTTATCTGCACGGCGGTTGGCTAACCACATAGCAAAGAGGAAACCGACCAAGTACATTAATCCGTACCAACGCACAGATACGGGTCCAATCGAAAAAATGACAGGATCAAAATCGGGAAAATGGAAATAGTCTTGCGACATAAATAAAGCTCTCTTTTACTAGTCTACAACTGATTATTGCACCAGCATACTGGTCGCAACGCATATCAAAAATAATGAAAAAAACTTCTTCAGTACTGGGGCCGGTAAACGGGTTGCTAGTTTTGCTCCAATACGAGTCGTGAATACTGACGTTATAGAAATGGCCACCAGCGCAGGTATATACACATATCCAACACTATATTTAGGCAAGCCTTCCACATGAAAACCATGGAAAATGAACCCTAACATTCCCGACAAAGCAATACCAAAACCACATACAGAAGAAGAACCAACAGCCTGACGTATTTCTACTCCGTGCCGGTTAAGAAATGGCACAGATAGTGAGCCTCCACCTATTCCGGCTAGGCTAGAAATAATCCCTATACCACTTCCCCAAAGTGAGGTGATTAGGGCATTGGGCATGCAACCTTGCGTCACCGTTTTAATAGAACGATACATTTGCACCGCTAACCCAAACACAATCACACCAAATACTTTCGGTAAATATTGGGTTGGAATCCACTCAGTCAGTGTTGCTCCTATGTAACCACCGATTAATACCCCGGGCATTAACCATTTAACGACAAAAAAGTCGACATTACCTAACCGAAAATGATTAAAGGAGGAAGAAGCAGAAGTCACGATAATAGTGGCTAAAGATGTCGCTAATGCCAAATGCATGACAAGATTTTGAGAAACATCAGCAAAAGGAAGAATAAACACAAGGGCAGGAACAACAACGAGCCCACCACCAATTCCTAACAAACCAGCAAGGACACCAACAATAGACCCTAAACACAACATTAGAGCCAGCAATTCTAAGTTCAAACTGTATTCCTATTATTTACCTGCGCGCACAAAACCCGCAAAGCCTTTTTCTTCAAAGTACATTAACATCATATTATAAATGTCTTTTCCATATGATTGCATTAAGGCTTGCTCAGAGAGTTTCTTCAGATCATTCAGATCGGAATTACGCAGCAAATATTTAACGCGGGCCACATTCGACGTGTTCATACTCAATGACGTGAATCCCAGCCCAGTCAATAGTAATGAGCCCATTGGGTCTCCAGCTAACTCACCACATATACAAACTGGTAGCTGATACTGATCACAGGTCTTTTGAATTTGCTGCAAAACCATTAATACGGCTGGATGCATAGGATCATAGACATCAGCAACCCGCGTATTGTTCCGGTCGACGGCTAAAAGGTATTGTGTCAGGTCGTTAGTCCCCACAGACACAAAGTCGATCTTATTCGCAACATTAGGCAATAAATACAGCATAGAAGGCACTTCTAACATAATGCCAATTTTGGGCATGACAACGCGCTCATCAGCTTGTACGGCATCTTCGTATGCTTGATGTAATAAACCTAAAGCATCATCAAGCTCTTTGACGTTAGATATCATCGGTAACATGATGGAAAGATTTTGATGTTCCGCACTCGCTTTAAGCATAGAGCGCAGCTGAATTAGGAAAATATCAGGATGATCGAGTGTAAAACGGATCCCACGCCAACCAAGAAAAGGATTATCTTCTTCTATTGGTAAATACGGTAATGGTTTATCTCCGCCTACATCTAACGTACGCATAACGACGCGTTTTTTAGGATAAGACGCTAATACAGTTTGATAAAGCTGAATTTGTTCTTCTTCTGAAGGGAAACGATGCTGCATCAAGAAAGAAATTTCAGTTCGGTATAACCCGACCCCATCTACTCCCTGACTAATCGCAACATTGGATTCACCCGTTAACCCCGCATTGAGTAATAACTCGATACGCTGACCATCCTGGGTAATGCCGGGTTCAGAAACGGTCTTATTGACTATTTTCGCCAGTTCGCGTTCTTCATTCGCTAACGCTTTGTACTCACGTAATACTTGTCGATTAGGCGAAATAAATAACTTGCCACTGTAACCATCAACAATGCCACGCTTGCCGTTTAACTCTTTTAAATTAAGTTTAACTCCCACAATCGCAGGGACACCTAACGCCCGAGATAAAATCGCAGCATGTGAGTTTGCCGCACCTTCAAGCGAAACTACCGCGAGTAATTTATCTTTAGGTAAAGTAGCGAGCAGTGAAGCAGTTAGCTCACGTACCACTAAAATAATTGGCTTTTTAAGGTTTTGCTCTTGTTCAGAATTGTATAAAAAGTACAGTAAACGTTGACCTAATTCACGGATGTCTTGTGCTCTTTCACGCAAATATACATCGGACATTCGAGCAAAACGATTAGAATACGCTTCGACCACTTGGCGTAACGCCCAGTCAGCTCGATCGCCTTTTTGCACTTGCTCTTTAAGATCCTTACGCAACATAGGATCATTTAACAAGTGAGTAAATAAATCAAAAATCGCTAACGTTTCTTTGTGTATTTCACTATCCAACCGCTTACGCATTTTACGAAAATCCGCTAAAGCGTTTTCAATAGCTCGGTTAAGCCATTCCTGCTCACGACTAATATCAACGGTGGATGCAGGAAATACATCAGATAAAAGCGGTTGAGAGTCGTCCCACCAAAAATCGCCAATAGCCACGCCAGGTGAGGCAGGGATACCACTGACTGTTTTTTGTTTAGAGAGTAACCATTGGCCCTGAGTTTGAGCATGAGTCACGATAACAGCCAACTGAGCGGCTAATGTGACTAAGAAGGAAACTTCCATTTCACTAAACAAGCGTGGTTTCTTCTGTTGAACAACCAGAATCCCAAGAACTTGTTTACGATGAATGATAGGAGTGCCAAGGAAGGAGTTGTAAACTTCTTCTCCAAGCTCTTTGAAATATTTAAAGTTGGGATGTTTTGAGGCTTCCGCGACATTTAAAGGTTCAGCCGAGCGTTTTACTAACCCAACCAAACCTTCATCGAAGCCTATATGAATCTTATCACCTTGGAACTTTAGGCCTTGCGTCGCCATTAATTCCAAACGTTGCTGCTCTTCATTAGCTAAGTACACAGTGCAACAGTCAGTGCCCATTGCGGCACATGTCTGCTTAACAAATGTATCTAAAGCTAGGTGGACATCTTCAACTTTAGAAACCTGTTCAACTATATCCCTTAGCTGAGAAAGCATGCTGTTAGATTACCCTCTTCGGAATTTACGTTTACCTTTCACTTTACGTTCTTTGAAAGGCATCGCTATCGATACAAACTCTTTCATGGCACGACGATACACATCGCGCTTAAAAGAGACGACTTGCCTTACTGGATACCAGTAACTTACCCAGCGCCAACCATCAAATTCAGGGGTTGAACCGCTCTGCATGTTGATTTTTGATTCATCACATTCAAGACGCAGTAAAAACCATTTCTGTTTTTGTCCAATACAGACAGGTTGCGAATCCCATCGAACAAGGCGTTTGGGCAATTTATATCGCAACCAATGACGACTTGTCGCTATGATCTTCACATCTTTTTTCGTTAGACCGACTTCTTCATAAAGCTCACGAAACATCGCTTGCTCGGGAGTCTCACCATCGTCAATCCCCCCTTGAGGAAATTGCCACGAGTGCTGTCCATATCGTTTCGCCCAGAATACCTGACCATGGTTGTTACATATCACGATACCAACATTAAGTCGGTAACCATCGCCATCTATCACTGGCAAACCTCTAATAAATTTTAATTACAGTGATTTTTCCACATATCCCCAGCCGGAGCAAACTAACTCGTAAATTTCCGGCAATATTTATGGGCGACATGGCAAAAACTCCACATTTTCGCAGCGATTATTACTTATCAACAACGCAATGAGACCTAGACCACATTTATTCACGTTTTCTGTGAATAAGTGTGTGAAGAAGCCTGTTTTTCGATTGAAAAAACACCAATACGAACAAAAAAGATCCTATTCCAATATATAGAATAAATATAAATAATCATTAATAAACATAAAGTTAAAACAAAAATAAGGCATGATATATGTGCTCTTTTTTGTAAAGATCATTTCAATACAAAAATCGAACAAAGATCCATCAATATGCGGGTTATCCACATTTATAAAAAAGGGGCACCACAACGCTAGCAAATTTCAACTATTTTCGTCCGACTAAACCCCTGTTTATTCATACATGGAAAGAGTAATTAACCACATAACAGTGCCTAAGTTGTGGATAAGTTTTTTATTTAGGATCCTATTCACACCAACCAGCAATCGTGTACGATCCTCTCTAGACATTGTTAAACATTAATGAACAGATGAAACCAGAACCACAATCCGAACAAGAACTGATGGAAAGAGCTCGTGCGATTGCAGGAAGCTCCTTTGAACAGTTAGCTGAAGAAGCACAAATGACTGTCCCAAACGATCTACGTCGCGATAAAGGATGGGTAGGACAACTACTTGAGTGGCATTTAGGTGCGACAGCTGGCAGTAAACCAACCCAAGATTTCGCCGATCTAGGGATCGAACTGAAAAGTATTCCGATCAGTTATCACGGAACACCACTAGAAACCACTTTCGTCTGTGTAGCCCCTCTCACAGGTATTCACGGTTTAACGTGGGAAACAAGTCATGTCCGTAATAAGTTATCACGAGTATTGTGGGTCCCCGTCGAAGGAGAAAGAGAAATTCCATTAAATCAACGTCGTGTCGGAATGCCGCTTATATGGAGTCCTTCAGAACAAGAAGAAGCTCAATTGAAAGCCGATTGGGAAGAACTGATGGAATTCATTGTTCTTGGTCAGTACGATAAAGTTACCGCTCGGCATGGTGAAGTACTGCAGCTACGCCCTAAAGCGGCAAATGGTCGGGTACTCACCGAAGCCTATGGCTCAAACGGCAAGCCGATTCGCACCCTACCACGTGGCTTTTATTTACGTACTCAGTTCACGGCTAATATATTGCAAAATTACTACGCATAATCGTGAAAACAATTATGAGTACAATGGCAACGGAATATCACTGTATTTGTTATCTCCCGGTATACCACACTCCTCATACGGTGTAGACAAACGTAAGTAAGCACTTTTTAAACCAAACTTCATTAACTGTAATTTCGCTTCATCGAGTGATGAAAAGTGCAACGTTACATCACGATCTCTTAATGGTTCTAAATGATGTTTGTGTTCGACTAAAATACTGTACTGCCGAGCATCAGCGCACCCCATGATAAAAACTTTGGGTTGATCCTCATTCTGTTGATTGCGTAACCATTGATTAAATTGTGCCTTTTCCATTTCTTCGCTCCAACATAAACCAGTGTCGACACGTTTATACGTGCCAAAGATCGACTCTGGACACATTTCTGTTTTCTTTTTTTCTTGTTATTCGCTTATAGTGAGTACTACGCTGAGAAAGTAGTCGATATATCAAACGGCTAGAGAACAATACCAACAAACGGATACTCACTTTACGGTGAGCAACCGTTCGAATCTGTCCTTGTGACAAGGAAGTGCTATGCAATATACAAAACTGCCCAACTCAAGTTTAGAAATCAGCCCTATCTGTCTTGGCACCATGACTTTTGGTGAACAAAATAGTCAATCAGATGCTTTTCAACAACTGGACTACGCATTAGAACGTGGAATCAATTTTATCGATACAGCAGAAATGTACCCCGTACCGCCTAAAACAGAAACTCAAGGAAAAACAGAAGAGTACATCGGAAATTGGTTAGAAAAATCGGGAAAGCGTGAAAAAATTGTTCTCGCGACTAAAGTATCAGGCCCTAGTCGGGTCAATCATATCCGCGACAATATGGCACTTGATCATCGGAATATCCATCAAGCTATTGACGATAGCTTACGCCGCCTCAAAACGGATTATATCGATTTATATCAAGTTCACTGGCCACAACGTAATACGAATATGTTTGGTACTTTGAACTTCCCCGATCAAGAAGAACAAAGTTCAGTGAGCCTGATTGAAACATTAGAAGCACTGAATGATGTCGTTAAAATGGGGAAAGTTCGTTATATCGGTGTTTCTAATGAAACACCTTGGGGTTTGATGTCTTACCTTCGTCTTGCCGATAAACACGATTTACCAAAAGTTGTATCGATTCAAAATCCTTACAATTTATTAAATCGGACCTTTGAAGTGGGGCTTTCTGAAGTTTCTCATTATGAAGGCGTCAAGTTACTCGCCTACTCTCCAATGGCGTTTGGCATTTTAAGTGGTAAGTACCTTAATGGAGCACGGCCTAAAGGCGCTCGGTGTTCCCTATTCGAACGCTTCCAACGTTACTTCACACCACAAGGTATTAAAGCCACTGAAGCCTATGTCAATTTAGCCAACGAGTTTGGCCTTGATCCCGCTCAAATGGCACTAGCATTCGTGAATCAACGTCCATTTGTTGCCAGTAACATTATAGGTGCAACCACCATGGAACAATTGAAAGCAAATATCGATAGCTTAGATGTTACTTTGAGTAATGAGTTACTACAAAAAATCGATGAAATAGCAGCGGTTTATTCTAACCCTTGTCCATAGATATTTTATTTACCCATAAGTATACCCAAATGACCTCAAGATGCAGGATTCAGAGCTTCATCAACGAGCCTAGGTCAAGCCCAATCACGGTAGGAATGGCTATTCCCTTTCAACGTGATTGAGCGCAGAAATAGGTTTGTTGATGAGCTCCCGAAGGGCGAGTTTTATTCGCTCTTATGCTGTGTTACTGATTTTCAACGTAGAATGACTATGTCTTCAAATCAAAGCCTTGCCTAAGAGCGAATACATTCTCGCTGAAACAGCATCTTGAGGTTACTTGGGTATAAATGAATACACGATCAATCAAATAGGGCTAGCAAATGCTAGCCCTATTTCTATAACGCCAACCTCGATAATGATGTCATTCTCCTCGAGATTGGCTGACGATCACGTCGGTATTCGCGATGTTAAAACCCGACGGATATGACGAATACGACGTTCGGCTTTAACAGAGTCCGGAATACTGACTGTACCAATAGCTCGACCATCAGGTTCAAGACCAATATCGCGCAGTAAATGGGCATTATCCCATGGTACATCATAGGCACTACGACGAACTTGACGTCGCCATTGACGTTCTTCACGGCGTAGATCCGCGCGAACAAACAATACAGCAATTTTTAGATAGATTGATTGAGACATTATTGCTCTCCAGCATTTAATGGTTAAGGATGCTGGGGAAACAGGCGAAAGCCTAATAAAGGGAAAAGCTATAGATACAATAACCCCTTGTTCAGCTGCTTGTTTCCGCAGCCTAAAAAGAGGTTACGGACTAATCTTCGGCGTAGTTACCCTTATCCATCGCTAGCTTAGAAACTAACTGACAGGTAAGAACGTTCTTGGGTGAACGTTTAATTGCAGACGCATGCGGTTTGATTGCGGTAAATCGTTTCATCATGCGCCTCCTAGCGAAAATTAATCCAAAAATATTTAAATTCAGTGAGTTAAGCTCACGAATAAATAATAACCCACAACGATGATTATTCAACCGATAATCGTCAGTTATCCAAAAAACAACCAATCACTCCATGAATAATCAGAAAAAGCCCTTAATTCAGGGGATATGCAGAGCGTTTCACTAATAAATCAGTGCAATACTCTGCAAAAGATAAAATTAATATTGTTATATAACGTTAACTATTTATATTTTAGTGATATAAGTAATCAACTATGACGTGTAATGAGTATCAGATATTAATTTATGTTTATTTAATAGCCGATACATAGTGGCCCGAGATATTCCTAATTCTTTTGCGGCTAAAGAAACTTGTCCAGCGTTAGACTCCAGAACTAACAGTAATGCATCGCGTTCAGAGCGTTCACGAATGCTCTTCAAGCTACGCTTACCATCAATACGCTTGGGCAGATCTAAGTCATCTTCTTTAAGCATGACGCTATCAGACATCAACACAACACGCTTAATTTGATTCATCAATTCACGAACATTGCCAGGCCAGTAATAACGAGTTAAAGCTCTTAAGGCGTCCTCTGAGAAACTGCGAGCCTGTGCATTATATTCTTTAGAATAGATTTGTAAGAAATGCGTCGCTAATGGCGAAATATCAGCCGCTCGCTCTTTCAAACTAGGAACATTGATCCTCAGTACATTAATGTAATGATAGAGTTCATCATTAAAATCTCCATCAATTAATGCCTTTTCAATATCCGATGAGTTAGCCGCTAATACGCGGACATCGACTTCTTTAGAACCTTCCGGAGTTTCAATAATGCCTTCTTGCAGAAAACGTAATAAATTAATCTGCTGCTGTTTTGGTAAGGTCAAAATATCATTGAGTAGGATGGTGCCACCATCGGCTTGCAGTGGAAGGATGGTATTAGGATCTGCATTACCGATACCAAATAATTCACTTTCTAGGCGCTGCTCAGACATCGCTCGGCAATTCACCGAAATAAAGTTCTTTTGTGCTCGTGACGATGTTTTATGAATAGCTTTGGCAACCGTTTCTTTACCTGAGCCACTTTCGCCATAAATCAAAATACTCACATCGGTTGGACCAATCCGTTTGATTTGATCTCTTAAGCGTTTCACCGCTGTCGATTCACCCAATAGCCCCATATTGCCTATTGAGCCATAGCTCGGCCATACCTTCTTCTCTAATTTAAGCATTCCCAGTTGGTGACCAATAGTACTTAGCAGCTGAGCATCTGGAATAGGAGCGGTAAAAAAGTCGATACAGAAGTTAACGATAAATTGGCAGATAGTATCGGAACTCAATTGAGTTTCTCGAATGAAAGCGAGCCAACGCACTTGTTTGTGGCTACTCACCAGGTTTGCGATTCCGTTAAGACTAAACTCGTCTTGACTCAAATCAACAATCCCAATACACGGACCGGTTTCTGTAAAAAGCGTATCAGCCTTGCGCAGATCCGAACACAGCTTACAGCTCCATCCTGCTTGTTCAAGCACTGACAACCAAGGTTCGTATGTTCCCCCGACGAGAATTAATGAACCCGGTGCTGAATCCATCCGAAAGTTGTTCCCCATGAATCAGTTCCTTTTTTAAACTAAATGTTGCTATCTAACTTTTGGCATTTGTATTTAACGGTAAACCGTTACAATAACGAGACTTGAGACAGATATCTGTCTCACTTTTAAGACTAGTAGGCAATTACTGACTTTTCCACACAAAAACTAAGTTTTTCTAAATTTTCTGCATAGACAGATAGATAGCTAGATAAACTCCCATATATTTACCGATTATCATGCGAAAACAAAAAAACCGCCTTCTTGACAGAAGACGGTTATCAACGAGGTGTTTGCCTTATATTTTTAAAGGCTGGTGATTAGTGCTGCGGACGCATTGCTGGGAACAAAATCACATCACGGATAGTGTGTGAGTTAGTAAATAACATAGCTAGGCGGTCGATACCGATACCTTGACCCGCTGTTGGTGGAAGACCATGTTCTAACGCAGTAATATAGTCTGCATCGTAGTACATTGCTTCGTCATCACCCGCATCTTTCGCCGCAACTTGTGCTTTGAAACGAGAGTCTTGGTCTTCTGCATCGTTCAACTCAGAGAAACCATTTGCCACTTCACGGCCACCGATGAAGAATTCAAAACGGTCAGTGAAGAATGGGTTGTCATCACTACGACGAGCCAGTGGAGAAATGTCTGCTGGGTAGCCAGTGATGAAGGTTGGTTGAATCAGTTGAGGTTCCGCTGTTTCACCGAAGGTTTCTTCAAGAAGCTGACCACAAGTCCAGAATGATTCAACTTCAACACCCACAGATTTCGCTATACGAACCATTAGGTCACGATCTTGCACGCTATCTTCAGTCATTGCTTGAATTTCAGCGTGGTCTGGGTTGTATTTCTTGATAGCTTCTAGCATGGTCATACGTGCGTATTGACCGCCGAACTCAACCATTTCGTCACCGTAAGGTACCGCAGTTGCACCTAGCACTTCCATTGCCACTGAGCTTAGCATTTCTTCTGTCAGATCCATCAGATCTTTGTAGTCAGAGTAAGCTTGGTAGAATTCCATCATGGTGAATTCTGGATTGTGACGAACAGAAAGACCTTCGTTACGGAAGTTACGGTTGATTTCGAATACGCGATCAAAACCCCCCACTACCAAACGTTTTAGGTAAAGTTCAGGGGCAACACGTAGGTACATGTCGATATCCAATGCATTGTGGTGAGTCACGAATGGACGTGCAGTTGCACCGCCAGGAATCACGTGCATCATTGGCGTTTCAACTTCTAGGTAGCCTTTGGTTGTCATGAATTGACGAATTGCAGCCACCAATTTAGAACGAACGATAAACGCATTACGAGAATCTTCGTTCACGATTAGGTCAACGTAACGCTGACGGTAGCGCATTTCTTGGTCGGTTAGGCCGTGGAATTTTTCTGGGAGCGGACGAAGTGCTTTCGTTAGCAATTCATACTCTTCCATGTTCACGTAAAGATCGCCTTTACCTGATTTATGAAGCGCACCTTTCACACCGATGATGTCACCGATATCTAAACCTTGGTATTTCGCTTTAAGCTCTTTTTGCACATCTTTAGCCGCGTATGCTTGGATACGGCCAGACGTTTCTTGAAGCACGATGAATGGACCACGCTTTGCCATAACACGGCCAGCAACTGCAACGATGTGGTTTAATTCTTCTAGCTCTTCCTTGGTCTTTTCACCGAACTCTTTCTGAAGATCACCCGCTAGACTGTCGCGACGAAAGTCATTTGGGTGACCATTCGCCTTTGAGTCTTTACGGATGTGCTCCAGCTTGCTACGACGTTCTGCAATTAGTTTGTTTTCTTCTTGCGCGATTTGAGCTTGGCTCTTTTCGTTGTGAACAGCATCAGTCATTTTGCATGTATCCTGTTATTTGTCGGTAAAAAGCTTAAAGGCCAGATTTAAGGCTAGCTTCTATAAATTTGTCTAAATCACCGTCGAGAACCGCTTGAGTATTACGGTTTTCAACACCTGTGCGTAGATCTTTGATTCGGGAGTCATCTAGTACGTATGAACGAATTTGGCTACCCCAACCGATGTCTGATTTCGCATCTTCATTTGCTTGTTTTTCAGCATTTTGCTTCTGTAATTCATACTCAAACAATTTTGCACGAAGTTGTTTCATCGCCTGATCTTTGTTCTTATGCTGGGAACGATCGTTCTGACATTGAACAACAATATTGGTCGGTAAGTGGGTAATACGTACCGCAGACTCAGTGGTGTTAACGTGCTGACCACCGGCACCAGAAGCGCGATATACGTCAATACGCAAATCTGCCGGGTTAATATCAATATGAATGTTGTCATCAACCTCAGGATAAACAAACGCAGAAGCAAACGAAGTGTGGCGACGACCGCCTGAATCAAATGGCGATTTACGAACTAGGCGATGAACGCCAGTTTCGGTACGTAACCAACCATAAGCATACTCACCAGATACTCGGATTGTTGCAGATTTTAATCCTGCGACTTCCCCTTCAGAAACTTCGATAACTTCTGTCTTGAAACCTTTCGCTTCAGCCCAACGCAAATACATTCGAAGCAACATTGATGTCCAATCTTGCGCCTCTGTACCACCGGAGCCTGCTTGAAGATCCACATAACAATCAGAAGAATCATGATCACCAGCGAACATACGACGGAATTCAAGCTGTGCGAGTTTATTTTCCAACTCTTCTAATTCAGGGCCAATCTCATCGAAAGTTTCTTGATCTTCCGCTTCAACAGCTAATTCAAGTAAACCATCAACATCATCAACCCCTTGATCTAAAAGATTAATGGTTTCAACGACAGCTTCAAGTGCAGAACGTTCTTTACCTAACGCTTGTGCGCGATCAGGCTCATTCCACACATCTGGTTGTTCTAATTCTGCATTGACTTCTTCAAGACGCTCTTTTTTCGCGTCATAGTCAAAGATACCCCCTCAGGACATTAGTGCGATCTTGCACATCCTGAAGACGATGTTTAATTGGATTGATTTCAAACATATTTTCTTAATATTTATGAATAGAATTTAACCGCAGAATTCTACTGAAAAACAACCTTAAGATACAGGAAAAAATCGAGGAATTCGCCCTTTCCACCTAAGTTAGCGCCACTTTTCATTGTTTTATAAACCGTTATCCCCAAGTCTCCTCAAGATACAGCTTCTGCGACAATGAATAAGCTCTTAGGCAAGACACTGATTTGAAGATAAAGTCATTCTACGCTGAAAATAAAAAAGGCAGTGATGTCACCATCACTGCCTTTAGATTAATCAATGTTGTGTCGTCAGAAATTACGCGATTTCTTGACTCACTTTCTCTGATTTTTCTTCAGGGCTTAAAAACATAGCCACCACTAAAGCCGCCGCAGTGGGTAGCACCCATCCCATACCGTCTTGGAACAATGGAAGGAAGTTAAATACAGAAACATTTACACCAATCTGTTTAGCAGCATCAACCAAAGCAAATAGCAGTGAAACCAGCAGGACTACACGATACGCCAGTGTTGGATTTGGTAAGAATTTGCGAACAAAAGCCAGCACGACAAGCGCAATCGCTACAGGGTAAAGAGCAAACAACACTGGAACAGATAGTGAAATCAGCTGATTTAAACCAACATTAGCAACAACGGCACAAACAATACCGATAATTACGACCCATTGACGATAGCTGATTGGTGTAATTCCACTAAAGTAATCAGATACAGAAGAAAGAAGACCGATAGCCGTAGTCAAACAAGCCAATGCCACGATAATAGATAGAACGATTTGACCGTAACTGCCAAACAGCGCTTGGATATAGATACTTAAAATCTCACCGCCGTTAGCTGAATGAGCTGCGATACTGCCACTCGTCGCACCAAGGTAAAACAAAGAAATATAAACAAATGCCAGCCCCGCAGCAGCGATGACTGCAGCACTGATTAAATATTTTGTCGTGGCTTTAGCATCTGTGATGCCTTTTCCTTTTAAACCTTCTACCACCAAGATACCGAACATCAAAGACGCAAAGGTATCCATCGTGTTATAGCCTTCAAAAAAACCAGTGGTAAATGGCGCAGTCGCATAAGCCTTTTGTGCCGCCATAATATCCCCTTGAGGAGCCACAAATACGGCGATAGCTAAAATTGCTAAGCATAAAAACAGCACAGGCGTCAGAATCTTACCAATCATGTCGATCAATTTGCCTTGCGACCAAGAGAAGAACATAGCGATAGCAAAGAAAACCACGGAGAAGATGGCCAGCGACACTTTATCAGGATTACTTAGTAATGGTTTAACTGCCATTTCATACGCAACCAGCCCTGTACGCGGAGCGGCAAACGCAGGACCAATAATAATAAAGATCAGTGACGCCATTAATGTCGATACTTTAACTGGTAGATCTTTCGTTAGATGTTCCCAGCTACCACCAGCAATAGCCACGGCGATAATACCAGAGAGAGGAAGACCAACAGCAGTCAAAAGGAAGCCACCCATTGATGGCAAAAGGTTGTGACCGGCTAATTGTCCAGCCATTGGTGGAAATATAATATTGCCTGCACCCAAAAAGAATGCAAAAAGCATAAAACCAATAGCAATAATATCTGTTAATTTTAAACGCTGATTCACAGATAATCCTTAGTAAATTTTTGTTAGATGTTGTGTGCAACACAGTGAATAATTTGTGATTTACATCACTTATATGAAGGACAGAATAATGAACAAATTGATAATTTTTAGCAACCCCAAAGAAAAAATCGCTAGATTAATTTACATTTTTAGCTAAAAGCCAGTTTATATATCTAAATAATTGGGTTATATGCAGAATAAAATTCTGGTTAATTTTAATATAAAAACACACCCAAATAGAATTAATTACCATATTATTCATACAGTTTAGATACATTGACTTAAAAATAATGCAAACACGATATTTCACTACTTAGCGAACATGAACAAAAAAGACTTTAGATTCAAACAATTTACCGTAAGTGACTTTGAACAGATTGGAATGCCAGTCAGTACCGATGGCGTTTTGATTGGCTCATGGGCCTTTCAATCAGCTCCCGACTCCCTGTTAGATATAGGCACAGGGTCAGGACTGTTAGCTCTTATGTGCGCGCAGCGTTTTAATCTAACTGAGATTACAGCCATCGACATTGAACCGGCCGCCAACCATACAGCACTGAAAAATTTTATCGCTAGCCCATGGAACAAAAGGCTTAAAGCAGTATTAGGTAATATTTTAGATATGGATTTTCAAATTCAATTCGATGCTATTATTTGTAATCCACCCTATTTTACTTCGGGAGAACAAGCGCATAATAAGCAGCGTGCAACGGCCAGACATACAAACACGCTAGACCACAATGAGCTCATTGCGACTCTGGATCGATTAACCGCTCCTAATGCGAAAGCGGCTTTCATTCTTCCCAAAGTAGAAGGCGAAGTGTTTATTAACTTAGCGAAACATCATGGTTGGCAAGTAAGTCGACTCTGCTCAGTGAAACCATCGGAAAAAAAACCTGTTCACCGACTAATGTTTGAATTGATTCAAACAAAAAATGAGATTATTCCCCAATTAGAATCACTTATTATTCATGAACAACAAGGCTATAGCGCCGAATTTATCGCTCTTACTCATGAGTTTTATCTTAAGATGTAGAAATTAAGATGTGATCTCAACAAGATCCCTCTATAATGTGCGACCTATTTTTAGACTGAGCAATCCATACCTGTGGAGACAACACTGTGATCAAAACCTTTGCTGACCTAGACCTGGATCCAAATATTATCGAGGCCATTGAAGAAATGGGCTTTTCTCGCCCAACTCAAATTCAGGCAGAAGCGATCCCTCAAGCCCTAGATGGTAGAGATGTTTTGGCATCCGCTCCTACAGGAACGGGTAAAACCGCTGCGTTTGCTATTCCGGCACTGCAATACTTGCAAGACTTTCCGCGCAAGAAAGCGGGTCCTGCACGTATTCTGATTTTGACTCCAACTCGCGAACTTGCGATGCAGGTAGCCGATCAAATTCGTGCGTTGGGTAAAAACTCACGTTTGAATGTCATTACCATCACAGGTGGTGTCCAATACCAAGAACACGCTGACATCCTCGCACAAACACAAGATATCGTTGTGGCAACTCCAGGTCGTCTTTTGGAATACATCGATGCAGAGCGTTTCGACTGCCGTGCCATCGAATGGCTAATTCTTGATGAAGCTGACCGTATGCTAGACATGGGCTTTGGTCCTGTTGTTGACCGTCTATCTTCCGAATGTCGCTGGCGTAAACAAACGCTACTTTTCTCAGCAACATTAGAAGGCAAAGGGGTTGAAGGCTTCACTGCCGATCTACTGAAAAACCCTGTTGATATCGATGCAGAACCATCACGTCGTGAACGCAAAAAGATCTCACAATGGTATCACCGCGCAGACACCCTAGAGCACAAAAATGCCCTACTGAAAAAGATCCTGACCGAGCAATCGGAAAAAGCGATCGTCTTCGTGAAAACGCGTGAACGTTTAGCCGAATTACGTTCTGAACTGGAACGTTCGCAGATCCCTTGTTCTTGGATTCAAGGTGAAATGCCACAAGATCGCCGTAACAACGCTATCAGCCGTTTCCGCAGTGGTGAGATCAATGTGTTGTTGGCAACCGACGTTGCTGCTCGTGGTATCGATATTCCTGACGTTAGCCACGTGATCAACTACGACATGCCGCGTACTGCTGATGTGTATTTGCACCGTATCGGTCGCACTGCTCGTGCAGGTAAGAAGGGTTCTGCGATTTCTATTGTAGAAGCACACGATCAGCCAATGATTGATCGCGTTAGCCGCTATATTGAGGAAGAGATCAAAGAGCGCTACATCAAAGACATGCGTCCGCAACACAAAAAACCAGTGTTCAAAAAGAAAAAGAAAAAAGACACGGATAAAAAGAAAAGCGCGAAAAAGAACGTGAAGAAGAAAAAGTAATGCTTACTTCGCAGCGCGTTGTTGCTCACTGAACAAAACGTGCTGAAAGAGATAAAAAAACCGCTGCCAGAGCAGCGGTTTTTCTTTATTTATTGTTCAGACTTGAACAGCATTACTAAATAGAAATTAGTGCTCACGAGTTGCGCGGAAATCCACTTCAGGGAAACGCTCTTTCGCTAAGTTCAAGTTCACCATAGTCGGCGCGATATAAGTCAAGTTATCACCACCATCAAGAGCTAGGTGAGTTTGGTTCTTACGTTGGAACTCATCGAATTTCTTCTCATCTTCACACTCAACCCAACGTGCAGTTGCAACGTTGACGCTTTCGTAAATTGCTTCGACGTTGTATTCGGATTTCAGACGAGCCACTACCACATCAAACTGTAGCACACCAACTGCACCAACAATCAAATCGTTGTTTTGTAATGGACGGAATACCTGCACCGCACCTTCTTCAGAAAGCTGTACCAACCCTTTCAGCAATTGTTTTTGCTTCAATGGATCACGCAGACGAATACGACGGAACAATTCTGGCGCGAAGTTAGGAATACCAGCAAACTTCAAGTTTTCGCCTTGTGTAAACGTGTCACCAATTTGAATCGTACCGTGGTTATGCAAACCGATAATGTCACCTGCAAACGCTTCTTCAGCACGTGCACGGTCCCCCGCCATAAAGGTAACCGCATCCGAGATACTTACCGTTTTACCAGTACGAACATGGTTCATCTTCATACCTTGCTTGTAAGTACCTGATACCAAACGCATAAATGCGATACGGTCACGGTGTTTAGGATCCATGTTCGCTTGGATTTTGAATACAAAACCAGAGAAGTTTTCTTCTGTCGCTTCAACGACACGTTCATTGGCATTACGAGCTTTTGGCATTGGAGCCCACTCGGTCAAACCATCAAGCATATGGTCTACACCGAAGTTACCTAATGCAGTACCAAAGAATACTGGCGTTAATTCACCGCTTAAAAATAGGTCTTCATCGAACTCATTTGATGCACCAATCACAAGCTCAAGTTCATCACGTAGTTGTGCCGCTAGGTCGCTACCTACTTCAGTATCAAGTTCTGGGTTATCCAGACCTTTCACTATGCGCACTTCTTGAATCGTGTGACCTTGGCCCGTTGAGTACAGAATCGTTTCGTCACGGTGAATGTGGTACACACCTTTAAACTCTTTACCACAGCCAATTGGCCAAGTGATTGGAGCACAAAGGATGTTCAATTCATTTTCTACTTCATCCATCAATTCCATTGGGTCACGGATATCGCGGTCCAATTTGTTCATGAATGTGATGATCGGTGTATCACGTAAGCGTGTTACTTCCATCAATTTACGGGTACGGTCTTCGACACCTTTTGCCGCATCGATAACCATTAGACATGAATCCACAGCGGTTAGAGTACGATAAGTATCTTCAGAGAAGTCTTCGTGTCCGGGAGTGTCCAATAGGTTAACCAGCGCATCACCGTATGGGAACTGCATTACCGATGTGGTAACAGAGATACCACGTTCTTTTTCCATCTCCATCCAGTCAGATTTAGCGTGATGGCTCGAACCACGCCCCTTTACCGAACCCGCAGTTTGAATAGCGTGTCCGAATAACAGGACTTTTTCAGTGATAGTGGTCTTACCCGCATCCGGGTGAGAAATAATGGCGAAAGTACGACGTTTACCGACTTCGCTGACAAATGGACTATTTGACATGAGAGAATAATCTTCTTTTTTAACCAGACAGAACGCCCAAACAGCGCTCTTGGCTATTCGGTTCAAATTTGGGCAGTATTCTCGCCTATAATCACGTTTGGGGCAACTTAAAGCCCAAAATGTATGTAAACAGCAAGGAAACCCTTTCTTAACAGAGATTTTGAGCTATACCTGTTAAATGTCATAACAACAATCTTTGCATATGGTGCACATCAAACCGACTCATTCGCTCGCCTTTAAACAAGCTTTAACCGTGTTCATCGTCTCCATGCTTTTGGGGATGGCTTTCAGTATCAATTACACACTTGTTGATCTTCACCGCGAGCAAAACAGAGTTGAAGAACATTATCGGTTTAAGCTTATGCAAAGTTATACTGACGCGAGTCAGGCAGCTTATCGACTCAACCCAATTCTGGCAGAGCAAGTTGCAAATAGTTTAATGAATGATCCGGCCATTGTGCACGTGCAAATACTTGATGATTTTAACGATGTATTAATCCAACGCCAAAGAAAAACAGCCGATGATAACCGTTTTATTCGCTTAGTCTCTTCATATATAGAACCGCCCAAAGAAACATACCAAACGTCACTGCATCAGCCTAACTCAGAGAAAATTGTCGGCTCGCTACTATTCTCAATTAATGTTTATTCGATCGCCCAACAATTTGTTCAAAAACATGTACATATTATTTTGTTAGATTTTTTGCGTACCTGTTTACTGACCACAATCTTGCTTACTTTTTTTTATTACAAACTCTCGCTACCCATTATTCGCTTAATTCGTTGGGTACGTTCATTACAAGAAAAACAGCACGCTTCGCCAGAATCCCAATTTAAACGTAACAATGAGTTAAGAGAGCTGGCGACCACATTTCACCGATTATGGCTTGAAAGAGAAGAAGCAGAAACTCAACTCAACCGTCTCGCTTTTTATGACACATTAACAGGGCTGAGTAACCGCAGTATGTTAATGACTCGTCTCAGCACTTATATCGAACAGGCATCACGAGACAATCAAGAAGGCGCTTTGCTTTATCTCGATCTAGATCGTTTTAAAACCATTAATGACTCGCTCGGTCACACGATTGGCGATGAACTACTCATTGCTGTTGCGAAACGAATTGAACAGTGGGCCGATTATAACTATTTAATTGCGCGTATCGGTGGCGATGAATTTGCGATAATTCTGCCACTCACGACTCATCTTGATTTGGAAAAAACGGCACAATCGCTGATTGACGAACTATCCGCTCCCTATACTATCGATACTCACCAGCTTTACTGTACCGTCAGTGTAGGAATCGCGACCTATCCATCTGACAATAATGTAAATATAGACATTTTACGCCAAGCCGATACTGCGCTTTACCGATCCAAAGTCAGTGGGGGCAACAGCTACAAACGCTATCAGTCGGAAATGCAATCCCAAGTTAATGCGTTCTTAGATTTAGAAAAAGGTTTGCACCAAGCATTAGCAAACCAAGAGCTAGAACTGTATTACCAGCCCCAAGTAAACGAACGGTTCGAAATTGTTGGTGCAGAAGCATTGATCCGCTGGAATCACCCAACAAGAGGTCTACTACCGCCAGGTGTATTTATGTCGATTGCAGAAGAAACCGGACAAATCATTCCAATTGGTCGTTGGATTCTAGAAACGGCATGTCGTAAATTGGCTCAATGGAAAAAAGACAATCGATTACCCGTCACCTTTCGCCGCTTAGCTATCAATATCAGTCCAATGCAATTTGCTCAAGATAACTTCATTGAACAAGTCACCCAAATTATTGATGAAGTAGGAATATCAGGCAAAAATATCGAGCTAGAAATCACCGAAAACCTGTTATTAGAAAACATGGAAAGTGCCGTTAAAAAAATGGCCAAATTGAAAGAATTCGATATTCATTTATCGATTGATGATTTTGGTACCGGTTATTCCTCATTACGCTATTTAAAACACCTTGATGTCGATATTTTAAAAATAGACCGCTCTTTCGTGACCAAGTTGCATCAAAACGATAACGATAAGGCGATTGTCGACACAATATTGATGATTGCTAAGCGCTTAAATCTCGGTGTCATCGCAGAAGGTGTGGAAGATAGTTTAGAGTTAAACGTTCTTAAAGACATGGGATGTAAACAATTTCAAGGGTATCTGTTTGATAAACCGTTGACAGAAGAACAGTTACTCAATCGTTTTGCTTACAGCCCTTACACTATCGATGGTTTACAGGAACTCGATACTCACGCATCACGCAATATCTAATCCGCCAGATAGTAACTCATGATGACAGCATCTTCACGTCCACCAGCGACCGGATAATAATGAGGACGAGTGTCTACATCACTAAACCCAAGTTTATGGTACAACTTGATCGCGCGATAGTTGCTCTCTCTCACCTCTAACCAAATACTTTCTGCTTGCTGTGATTGACAATAAGCACAGAAAAACTCGGCTAATTGAAAGCCTAACCTTTGACCTTGATATTCGGGAGATACGGCAATGTTTAGTAGAGATACCTCTCCAACAACATTTTGGGCATAGAAATACCCGACAACTTGGCCATCCAGTAACATCACATGATGGCATTGAAAGCGATTACCTAAATCATAAATAGACTTTTTTGCCCATGGGTGCGTATGCGCCAATTTTTCAATGTGCCAGACGGATGATAAATGTCGCTCAGAAAGAGGTTCAAACGTAACTGCCATTATGCATCCTTCTGTGCAAGTATCTGCTGCCAAAGTTCGCGTCGGTGTTGATTATTGCCCTCAATATCGGCTAAACGAGGAGAAACCAACTGCTTAGGTACTGTATTAGTGACTTCATCACACCCTGCAAACCAAATCCAGTCAAGGCCTTGCACATTTATCTGGTTAAGCTGATGAGGATAGATAAAACAAGCCTGTTCTATATTAAGGTGGAAACTTTTGAGTACTTTCTCGAATAATGTTTTTTCTGCAAATGAGGGCTCGATTGGGCTGACTAATAGCAGAACACATTCTTGCGGCAATGCAATTAATTGAGGTTCATAACCTTGTAAGCGTTCAGGATGGGTAAGTTCCCAGCTTTGAATGCCCATTTCCTGCAAATAAGAGACAAACGAGTTTGGCATGGTAAGAGTTCATTATTGATAACGCGAACATGCTAGCAACAAGGTATCACTGACTCAAGCGCTCATTACCTTGTTGCGGACAAATAATCTTTATTGAGCAGATAAGTAATGGTCGAACTCAACGCCGAACTTAATCGCACCAGTTGGGTTTGGCGTATGATCTTCCCACAATGTTAAGATTTGACAAACCAAAGTCTCATTACCTGCCACACTCAATGATGGATCAGTTTTGAAACCAAGTTGTGACCAGAACTCACTGTTTTCAGACGTAATGCACCCTGGGTAACCAAGTTCAGATAAAGAATCTAACCCTTCACGGATCAACTGAGAACCAATACCTTGATGGCGAAATTCAGGTTTAACACAAATAGGCGCAATCCCCTGCCAACTGCTTTCTTCACCATCAATATGGAGAGGACTGAACACAGCATGGCCAATAACGTCACCTTCATCTGTACATGCCACCAAAGATAAGGTGAAATGACCATTTTCTCGTAATGACATCACCAGCTGGGCTTCTGCTTCCGTCTCAAACGTCTCTTTAAGTAGACGGTCAATCGACAAGATATCGGCAGGAGCTTCAGTTCGAATAAGCATGTATAACCTCGTGTTCGGTATTTGGGACAGACATGCCTTTATGCACAAAATCTGCTAATTGGTGAAGTAAAATTTGCATCGGCTTTGGTAATTGTTCAAAATCGATGCTGTCCATCAAGTTTTTTACTTCTAAACCTAACTCCGTGTCCCCTTCTATGATAAGGCGGCGTTGGAAGAAAAGCGTATCGGGGTCTTCTTTACGCCCAGCAATTAAGACTAAGTCATTTAGATCCCCGCTAAAACTCACGTCATCTTGCACACTTTTATTCGCAATCACAAGTCTGCCGTGTTGGTAACTAATAAACCAACGTAATTGCATATCTTTAATTTCTACTTTTAGCCATTTATCAGTCAAAAATTCAAAGTCTCCATCCTCTAGAGCTTCTTTAAAAACCAATAACAGACTGTCTAACATGATTTTTTTCTGAACAACTTGCGGAATGAAATGCATAGGAGGTCGCAAAATTGAAGACGCATTTTGCACTAATTGTGCTCGTATCTTGTTAATCACTAAAGTAACCCGTAATGTAGAAAACATTGCTACATACTAGGGCAGTTTTTAAACATACATTCTGTTACGTATCAAAAAATAAACACATAGTACTGAGCACTCAGTTTTGATACACCAAATTTATAGAGCGTACATCTCATATTTTGTAATATTTAACGGAATATCATTCTTAATAGTTGGTAATAATATGTCTGCTCAAACATTTTCAGACAATTTGCAGCATTGGTTTTCTAAATTGACGTCAAATCGTACGTGTTTTTTCGCTGTTCTCGATCGCCAACACCACTATGTGATCGTGAGTCAGCGCTATGCAGACATTGCACAGCAACCGATTGACCAACTGATAGGACAAAATGATCACTCTGTACTTGGAGAGGAGTACTATCAAGCGCTGCAACCTTTGTATGAACTTGCGTTTCAAGGAGAGTACGTTGAAAAAGAAATAGAGATTCAACATATTAATGGCAATCGCACCTTTCTTATTTCAGTCAGCCCACTTAATAATGGGGATGATATTGAATCTATAATTTTTCAAGCATTTGATACGTCAGAGAAACAGGCTCTCCTTCAATCTTTAGATGAATCTGAGCGTAAATTTTTGACACTTTCTTCCATTCTTACCGATGGCGTGCTTTTAGTAGAAAACAACACTATTATTTCGGCCAACCCAGTGGCTGTTCAGCAACTAGGTTTCGAAGACGTAACGGTATTATTAGGAGAAGAGTTTTCCAAATTATTTTTGGATAAAAAAACGGGCTTACCCGTTACTGCACACTCTTCAATGATGGCAGGCCAAACACAACTCTGCCAAACCAGTATCCGATGTGGACTAGAACGCACACTACTATTGACTAGTGCTTGGACAGTACTGTGGGGCAATCGTTCACAGATAGTGCTAATACAAGATACGACGAGTCCTAGTAGCTATACCTTCGATTATCCTCAGCCTTTGGATGTCCACATTGATCCTCTTACCGAACAGTACAATCGTTTGGGATTCACCAAACGCGTAGAACAGTACATCAAAACCAAAACTCCCTTTGTGATGCTCTACCTTGATGTCGATAACTTTAAGAACATTAATGATTCTTTAGGTCACCACGTGGGAGACAAAGTGATTCGTGAAGTGGCTGCACGGCTCAAAAGGCTGCTCCCCACTCAAGCTATATTGGGACATTTAGGTGCTGATGAATTTGCGATTATTTGGCCAAATGCAGAATACAGTAATGCCGAAGAAGCTTTAGCCGAACGCATTATTTCTTTGATCAACCAACCATTTGACTTACAGCACTTTTCAAAACATCTGTCTTGTTCTATCGGTAGTGTTCGCTATCCAGAAAATGGTAATAGTGCTCGAGTACTATTGCAAAATGCGGATACGGCCATGTACGAAGCAAAAGCTCGTGGTCGTAACAGGTTGGTCGTCTATACCAATCAAATGAGCAAAGAAGCTCGAACCAGGCTTTGGTTGGAAATAGAACTTCAAAAAGCATTGATGCAAAATGGTCTTGAAGTTTGGTATCAACCAAAGGTTAGCGCACGTGATTTCAGTATCAACGGTGCTGAAGCATTAGTGAGATGGAAGCATCCTGTTGAAGGTTATATCAGCCCCTCAGCATTTATCCCAGTTGCCGAACAGTCCGGACTCATCGAGCACTTAGGTAAAGTCGTCATCCGAGAAGTATTCACCACCGTTAAGCATTGGCAAAAACAAGGAATTTTACCCGGTCGAGTCGCGATCAACCTCTCACCAGAGCAGTTTGGCAATACACGTCTGATCGAATACCTAGATAAACAGGTAAACATCACCGGCGTCGATCCAAGCTGGATCACTTTTGAATTAACCGAAACGGCAGTCATGAGTGACAGTAAGCATACTCTGCAAATGCTTAATGCGATTAAACAATTAGGTTTTGCGCTATCCATTGATGATTTTGGTACAGGCTATTCATCATTAGCCTATCTTGCGCGCTTCCCGCTCGATGAACTGAAAATTGACCGCGAATTTATCAGCGATATCGATACATTGCCTAAGCAGGTCACTGTCATCGAGAACATCATCAATCTGGGTAAATCATTAGAGCTAAGTGTGGTTGCCGAAGGTGTTGAAACACAGCAACAAGCTACCTTACTCTCCAATTTAAGCTGCAACACTATTCAAGGTTTTCATTTTTATCGCCCTTTACCTAAAAATGAGGTTGAGGAATTATTCATTAAAAACGTGCATCACAGAAAAGGGTTATGAGCACTTTAGAATGAACTAAACCTGCCTTATATCAAATTCCACTCATAGCATTCTCCATAAAATACCGATATTTAGACACAAAAGTCCTTAAATAATGGAATTACTATGCCCAGCAGGGAACTTACCCGCCCTTAAAACAGCGATTGATTGTGGCGCTGATGCGGTTTATATCGGCTTTAAAGACGACACAAATGCCCGCCATTTTGCAGGATTAAATTTTGCCGGTAAAAAGCTAGAAAAAGCGGTTAATTATGTAAAAGATAACGGTAAAAAACTGCATGTTGCGATCAATACATTTGCGCATCCAGATCGATTCGATCGTTGGACCAAGGCTATCGATCAAGCAGCGAATTTAGGCATTGATGCGCTTATCGTCGCGGATATCGCTTTATTGGATTACATCTCCAATCATTACCCACATATTGATATTCATTTATCAGTACAAGCTTCAGCGACTAATACCAAAGCCATCGAATTTTATCATCAAAATTTCAATATCAAACGTGTAGTATTACCGCGTGTTTTATCCATCCATCAAGTCAAACAACTATCTAAAACCATTCCAAACAACGTAGAGTTAGAAGTTTTTGCTTTTGGCAGCCTCTGCATTATGTCGGAAGGTCGTTGTTATTTATCTTCTTACTTAACCGGTGAATCTCCCAACACTGTCGGTGCTTGCTCACCCGCAAAATATGTCCGTTGGCAGGAAACAGAAACCGGACTTGAATCTAGGCTGAATGAAGTTCTTATCGATCACTACTCTCATGGTGAAAATGCTGCTTATCCGACCCTATGTAAAGGGCGTTTTATTGCAGAAATTGAGGGACAAAATAAACGCTATCATGCACTAGAGGAACCAACAAGTCTCAATACCTTATCCGTATTACCCGAGTTATTTAAAGCCAATATAGCGTCGGTGAAAATTGAGGGGCGCCAACGTAGTCCCGCTTATGTGGAACAAGTAACGAAGACTTGGCGCTCAGCCATTGATAGTTACCTTTCCTCGCCAGAAAAATACCAAGTAGTACAACAATGGAATAACACGCTTGCCAATGTATCAGAAGGGGTTCAAACCACTCTTGGTGCTTATCACCGTAAATGGCAATAATATCGGAGAACAACCATGAAATATGCCCTTGGCCCTTTACTCTACTTTTGGCCTAAGCAAGATGTGGAGCAGTTTTATCTCAAGGCTGAATCCTCAGCCGCTGATATTATTTACTTGGGAGAAACTGTTTGTTCTAAACGTCGCTCAATCAAAGCTCAAGATTGGCTTGAGATAGCCAAATCTCTTTCAGATGCAGGGAAACAAGTGGTGCTATCGACTATGGCATTACTTGAATCTTCGAGTGAAATCAATGAAATGAAGCGCTATATCGAGAATGGTGACTTTGCGATTGAAGCAAATGATATGGCAGCAGTGCAACTCGCAAGTGAAAAGCACATCCCTTTTACTGTTGGCCCCGCCGTTAATGCTTATAATGCTCACGCGCTTAAACTATTACTTAAGCAAGGTATGGTACGTTGGTGTATGCCAGTTGAACTGTCTCGTGACTGGCTAATAAATACATTAAATCAGTGTGATGAACTGAATATTCGTCATCATTTCGAAATAGAGGTATTTAGCCACGGCTACCTCCCCCTCGCTTATTCAGCGCGTTGTTTTACTGCTCGAGCAGAAAACCGAGCCAAAGATGAGTGCGAAACTTGCTGTATAAAATACCCCACAGGATTGCCGGTCGATAGCCAAGAGGGGCAATGCGTCTTTAACCTCAACGGTATACAAACCCAATCCGGGTATTGCTATAACCTAATTAATGACGTGACACATATGCAAGGATTAGTGGATGTGGTCAGGCTTAGCCCACTCGGTGTTGAAACTTTTCAATCACTAGAACAATTTAAAGCGAACGAGCATGGCGAGAACCCGGTTCCCCTAGAGAACAGAGAATGCAATGGCTATTGGCACCAACTCGCTGGGCTAAAAACGTTTAACGAATAGTGCATCATATGGGGAAGTTAATATGCCATGTGTCGTGCACTGGATATATCCAAGTATAACGACGCATAAAACTTCCTCATCATGGCCTACCTAATACTTATGCAATAAAGTATCCAGAAATACGGCTTCTTCATCAGACATACGATCGGTCATTTCTAAAGCCATTAATGCATAAACCTTACTACCATTAGATAGTAATTCTGACGCTTGTTCGGTTAATTCTAGAGAGGCGTTTTGACCTCGCCAAACTAATAACTCACGACTAATAAAACGTTCCACCCACTCAGTTGCCTGATCAGGAGAAACGTCAAGAAGAGAGCTAACCTCAGCTACAGTAAAGGCATGACCTTCATTCTGTAGTGTTCTTAGTTGATCGTACTCTTCAAACGTTAAATGGGAAATTGGATCTTCCGTGACATGCTTGCGCCGTACCTTGGCAGAAAAACGCTCTAGCTGTTCTAAGTTCATGTCAAACTCATTGAATGTTCAATGCTGATACCACCAGATTACCAACGCTCCAATCAAACATCATACAATGACTAGACTGCTCAATAATCAGGCACCCATATAAAAAAGGCGACTCTATAGAGTCGCCTTCCAATAGTCAATCACAATGTCATTATCTTCATGCTTGATCAGACTCTTTATCTGATTTTTGTGCTTTATTTTCAGCTTCTTGAGCATCCCTTACGTGTTTGTAAATTCGCTCTAATTCCAAGAATGAGTAACGGTGTTCAACATAATCATAAACGTTAAACGAAATCGCCAATTTATACAGTGAAATTGCATGGGCCAATTCACCGTTTAATTGATACCGCTTACCTAGATAAAAATACGTTTCGGTTAAACGACGAGCGAGTAGTTCATTATCGTGAGTCTGCTGTAAGATCGTTTCAAAAGCATTTTGCTCAGAGACTTCATCAAGCATCAAAGCAACAATCGTCCAGCCCCATTGATCCGTATGAACACTGTATTTGGCTTCGAGATCTTGCTTGGCTTTAGCTGGATTTAAATCATATTGCATGATGTATTCCCAAAGTGCATTGAAAGGATCATTCTTTTGCTGTTTATCCAGCTTATGCATGTCTTCCAAGCCTAACTCTGGCCGTTCACCATAATAAAGCGCAACCGCTCGATTACGCAGCGCAAATAGGTTTTTCGGATCCATTTCTAACGCAGTATCGAACGAGTCGTAAGCGGCATCATGTTGATCAACACCCGTATAATAAACACCAAGCAGATTAAACACTTCCGGCTGCTTAGGATCAATTGAGATCGATTGAGCAAAGTCCAGACGCGCAAGATCTTGCAGGCCAACGTTATCGTACGCTTCACCACGTTCATTAAGCATTCTGGTCCGTACTTTATCACTCAAATCTTGACGTTGTAATAATTGAGTGAGTCTTGCTATCTGCACTTCATCTTGTACTGAGTGTTGCAGAGGAATAGCCATTGGTGGATATACCCACTGCGCTTGATGTGAGTTACGTGATACACAGCCAGCTATAAGTAGCAGTGCGATCCCCACCGTTGCGGTACGAAACCATTTCACAGATAAATACTCCTGTTATCCCGCGATAATACCAACCTCAGAGATACCAAGGTTAGCTTAATAATTCATGGTAAATAGTTAGACATTGTATTGCTGATCAATAGCCTAACCAGTATTCCGACAGTATGACAAACTTCCCGTGTGATTACTCATAAAAAAAGGGAGCGTCATGCTCCCTTTATATCATGCTTTAGGGGCACAATGCGAAATTCGCATTGCTACCTAAACCAAAACCTTATTCAGATTTAGACTCAGCGTTATCTGCTGCTGGTGCTTCTTCTGCTGGTTTTTCTACCGCTTCTTTCATACTTAGACGAATACGGTTTTGACGGTCAATTTCAAGTACTTTCACTTTCACTTCTTGACCTTCAGTTAGGTAGTCAGACACTTTCTCTACGCGTTTGTCAGCAATTTGAGAGATGTGAACTAGACCATCTTTACCAGGAAGAACAGTAACGAATGCACCAAAGTCTGCAAGACGTGCAACTTTACCAGTGTAGATTTTACCCACTTCAACTTCAGCAGTCAGCTGTTCGATACGAGCAATCGCATCTTTAGCTTGATCGCCATCAGTTGCAGCAATCTTGATGGTACCATCTTCTTCAATTTCGATCGTTGTGCCAGTTTCTTCAGTTAGCTGACGAATCACTGCACCACCTTTACCGATAACATCTTTGATCTTATCAGTGCTGATCTTCATTTTGTGGATACGTGGAGCGTATTGAGAGATATCATCGCGAGCACCTGCAATCGCTTGATCCATTACTGATAGGATGTGCATACGTGCACCTTGTGCTTGGTTAAGCGCAATTTGCATGATCTCTTTAGTGATACCTTCGATCTTGATATCCATTTGTAGCGCGGTCACACCGTTAGAAGTACCTGCTACTTTAAAGTCCATGTCACCTAGGTGGTCTTCATCACCCAAGATGTCTGAAAGAACAACGAAATCATCACCTTCTTTCACAAGACCCATTGCGATACCTGCAACAGAAGCTTTAATTGGCACACCAGCATCCATTAGTGCTAGAGATGAACCACATACAGAAGCCATTGAAGATGAACCGTTTGATTCTGTGATTTCAGAAACAACACGTACTGTGTATGGGAATTCATCAACAGAAGGCATTACGGCTGCAATACCACGTTTTGCTAGACGACCGTGACCAATTTCACGACGTTTTGGTGAACCAACAAAACCAGTTTCACCTACACAGTATGGAGGGAAGTTGTAGTGTAGTAGGAAGTGGTCTTTACGCTCACCTGTTAGCTCGTCGATGATTTGCGCATCACGTTGAGTACCAAGTGTTGCACTTACCATTGCCTGAGTTTCACCACGAGTGAACAACGCGCTACCGTGAGTACGAGGAAGAACACCTGTGCGAACATCTAGTGCACGAACCATGTCTTTTTCACGACCATCGATACGTTTTTCGCCAGCGATGATACGACCACGAACTACTTTCTTCTCTAGAGAACCAAGCATGTTCTTGATGGTGTTTTCATCGATAGTTTCGTCTTCAGCTACAACCGCAGCAACAACATCAGACTTGATGTTACCTACTTGCTCGTAACGAGCCATTTTATCTGTGATTTGGTACGCATCAACGAAACGAGCTTCAGCAAGTTCAGCAATTTTTGCTTTCAATTCAGTGTTTTCAACTGGTGCAACCCACTCCCATGCTGGAGTAGCAACTTCAGCTGCGAATTCGTTGATTGCTTTGATAACAGTTTGCTGTTGATCATGGCCATATACTACTGCAGAAAGCATTTGTTCTTCAGAAAGAACGTCTGCTTCAGATTCAACCATAAGAACAGCACTTTCAGTACCAGCAACAACAAGGTCTAGGCGAGAGTTTTCAAGTTCAGTTTGGCTTGGGTTCAATACAAGTTGATCGTTGATGAAACCAACACGTGCAGCACCGATAGGACCATGGAACGGGATACCTGAGATAGCTAGAGCAGCTGAAGTACCAATCATAGTTACGATGTCAGGTTGTACGTCAGGGTTTACAGATACAACTGTTGCGATAACTTGAACTTCGTTTTTGAAGCCGTCTGGGAAAAGCGGACGGATTGGACGGTCGATAAGACGTGCAGTTAGTGTTTCGCCTTCAGAAGGACGACCTTCACGCTTAAAGAAGCCACCAGGGATTTTACCTGCAGCGTAAGTACGCTCTTGGTAGTTAACTGTTAGAGGGAAGAAGTCTTGGCCTTCAACCGCTTCTTTTTTACCAACAACTGAAACGAATACTGACGTATCGTCCATTGTTGCCATAACCGCTGCCGTTGCTTGGCGAGCCATTACACCTGTTTCTAAAGTAACGGTATGGTTACCGTACTGAAATGTTTTTACTACTGGTTTTTCGAACATGAGTATTCCTTGTCTCTAGAGAATATCTCTAGATAATTCATTGAAAACTCACAGCATCGCTCATCGCGACTAGTAAAAAGAGACTGGCATAAACCCAATATCAATCTACTTTTTAATAGCCGCGACCACTTGGTCGACTAAGGTGACAGCTATGCAGTGAGTCATTTTTCTATTCAACAATTCATCTTGCTGAATGGCGGGTAGTATAAACTACTTACCCTAAGTTGTGCCAAATTTAGATAACAAAAAAGGGGCACGAGGCCCCTTTTTCAAACAAACTGATCTTAGCGACGTAGGCCTAGACGTTTGATTAGGTCTTGGTAGCGTCCTAGATCTTTACCTTTTAGGTAATCTAGAAGTTTACGACGACGAGAAACCATGCGTAGAAGACCACGACGGCTGTGGTGATCGCCTTTGTGCTCTTTGAAGTGATTTTGTAGGTGGTTGATAGAAGCTGTTAGTAGAGCTACTTGAACTTCTGGTGAACCAGTATCGCCTTCAGCACGTGCGTAATCAGCAACGATTGCTGCTTTAGTTTCTGCATTCAGAGACATAATTTTCTCCTAAGAGTTAATATTTACAAGGTGTGCCAGCCAATCTCTGATTCAGCCGACACGAGAAGCGCGAATTATAAAGAATAAAACTCACGCCGACAAGCGATATCCAATGTTATCGCATGCCATTAACTTAGTCGCGTGAATACACGACCAAACGCTTTGGTGCTACTTTGCCATCATCGTCAATGTCACCAACGCCAAGGAACAAACGTTCCTCACCGCCAGTCATCCGAACCTGACCTTCTAACGGGGCTCCAGAGACTTGTACAGACTGACCATGCTGAACCATATCCACTAACTCTGGAATCATGTTCACTTCAGGTAAATTTTGTACTGCGGTATCCATTGGTAATAATAAAGGATCCAGTAGCTCTTTTGGCTGAATATCCTGCTGCTGGGCTTGCTCAAGTAACTCATTAAGTTGCTCAAGGGTAACCATGCGCTCATATGGGTAATTGGCTACGCCGGTACGACGCAGATAAATGACATGAGCACCACAGCCAAGCAATTCACCGAGATCATCTACGATCGTTCGAATGTAAGTGCCTTTAGAACAATGCACTTCCATCTCGACTTCATCCCCTTCAAAACGCAGTAACTGAATATCGTAAACGGTAATTTTACGTGACTCACGAGGCACTTGAATGCCTTCACGAGCATATTCATATAACGGACGACCTTGATATTTCAATGCTGAAAACATTGAAGGGATTTGATCGGTTTCGCCACGAAATGACTCAATGTGACGTAATAAATCGTCTTGATTCACGTTAACAGGACGCGTTTCAACCACTTCACCATCAGAATCAGACGTATTAGTACGTTGACCTAACTTAGCAATAACGCGGTAGCGTTTATCGGAATCAAGCAAAAACTGAGAAAACTTGGTCGCTTCACCCAAACAAATAGGCAACATACCTGTAGCTAAAGGATCGAGAGCACCGGTATGTCCTGCTTTCTCAGCAAAATAAATGCGTTTTACTTTTTGCAGTGCGTCGTTAGATGAAATACCCGTTGGTTTATCGAGTAGTACTACGCCGTTTACTGCACGACCTTTACGTCGTCTTGCCATTACTCTTCGTCCCCGCGGCCTGACTCAGATTGTTTACGTTTATCTTCGCTCACTACATCAGAAACAAGGTTAGACATACGCATACCTTCAACCAAAGTAGAGTCGTAGAAGAAACGAATTTCAGGAGTCAAACGCAGACGAATGCGTTTACCTAGCATCATACGAATATGAGCTTCATGCTCACGTAAAGCAGCAAGGCAAGTTTCTGGTGTTTGTTCACCTACGCAAAGAAACGTTACGAATACTTTTGCGTAAGAAAGATCACGCGAAACCTCTACATCAGAGATCGTCACCATTCCTAAACGGGAGTCACGAACTTCACGTTGCAGAATCATCGCGAGCTCTTTTTGTAATTGCTGCGCCACTCGTTGAGTACGGCTAAATTCTTTTGGCATATCTTTTCTCACTTACAGAAAGAATGGGGGGATGGTTTCCCAGCCCCCCATGGTGCATTCAACAACCTATATTGCCTTACGAGCAATTATAGTGTTTTTAGTCGTCGATAGAACGTTGAATTTCAACAGTTTCGAAGACTTCGATCTGGTCGCCTACGCGTACATCGTTGTAGTTCTTAACACCGATACCACATTCGTAGCCGTTCTTCACTTCTTGTACATCATCTTTAAAACGACGTAGTGATTCTAGCTCGCCTTCGTAAATAACCACGTTTTCACGTAGAACGCGAATTGGGTTATTACGTTTGATCATACCTTCAGTCACCATACAACCAGCGATTGCGCCAAGTTTTGGAGATTTGAAGACATCACGAACTTCAGCTAGACCAATGATTTCTTGTTTGAACTCAGGTGCAAGCATACCGCTCATCGCTTGTTTCACTTCATCAATCAATTGGTAAATGATTGAGTAGTAACGAAGATCAAGGTTTTCAGACTCAATAGTACGGCGAGCTGATGCATCAGCACGAACGTTGAAGCCGACGATGATCGCATTTGAAGCTGCTGCAAGAACTGCATCAGTTTCAGTGATACCACCAACACCCGAACCAACAATGTTCACTTTCACTTCTTCTGTAGAAAGCTTACGTAGTGAATCAGCAATTGCCTCTACCGAACCTTGTACGTCAGCTTTCAGTACAATGTTCAACTCAGCAACATCACCAGCAGCCATATTAGAGAACATGTTCTCTAGTTTAGCTTTTTGCTGACGAGCCAGTTTCACTTCACGGAATTTACCTTGACGGTAGTTCGCTACTTCACGCGCTTTACGCTCATCACGTACAACAGTTGCTTCATCACCAGCTGCTGGAACACCAGATAAACCAAGAATTTCTACAGGAATTGATGGACCTGCTTCAGTCACTTCGTCACCGCGCTCATCACGCATAGCACGAACACGACCGTATTCTTGACCACAAAGAACGATATCGCCTTTATGTAGAGTACCTGATTGAACCAAGACTGTAGCAACCGGACCACGACCTTTATCAAGACGAGACTCGATAACCACACCAGATGCCATTCCATCTGCTACTGATTTTAGCTCAAGAACTTCTGCTTGTAGAAGAATCGATTCTAGAAGCTGGTCAATATTAGTTCCTTGTTTAGCAGAGATGTGAACGAAGATGTTCTCACCGCCCCACTCTTCAGGAATAACATCGTATGCAGCCAGTTCGTTCTTAACGTTATCTGGATTAGCACCTTCTTTATCAATCTTGTTCACAGCAATAATCAAAGGTACACCTGCCGCTTTCGCGTGCTGGATAGCTTCGATTGTTTGTGGCATTACACCATCGTCTGCAGCAACAACAAGAACAACGATATCTGTCGCTTGAGCACCACGAGCACGCATTGACGTAAACGCCGCGTGTCCAGGAGTATCAAGGAACGTAATCATGCCGTTAGGTGTTTTCACGTGGTAAGCACCAATGTGCTGTGTAATACCACCGGCTTCACCAGAAGCAACGTGTGTGCGACGAATGTAGTCAAGTGTCGATGTTTTACCATGGTCAACGTGACCCATGATGGTAACAACTGGTGCGCGAGATACGGCTTTCGCAGAAGAATCACGATCGTTCATGATAGCTTCTTCAAGTTCGTTTTCTTTGCGCAGAATAACTTTGTGACCCATTTCTTCAGCGACAAGTTGTGCTGTTTCTTGGTCAATTACTTGGTTAATCGTTGCCATCGCACCCATTTTCATCATCACTTTGATGACTTCAGTGCCTTTAACAGACATTTTTTGAGCCAGCTCAGACACAACGATAGTTTCGCCAATGACAACATCAGATTTAGCTACTTTAGCTGATTTATCAAAACCTTGTTGCATTGAAGATGGCTTATTCATGCGGCCTTTACGACCACCTTTGCCGCCACGTGTGCGAGAGCCGCCACGTTCTTGACGATCGTCACGAGAAGACATTTTCTTCTTGTTTGATTTCGTAGAACGACGGTGACCACCCTCTTCGCGACGGTCTGCCTCATCTTCAGCTTCACGAGCATAGTGTGAAGTTGTCACGTGGTAATCTGTTTTCTCTTCCATATCACCCTTTTTCTCTTCTTCAGCAGACCAACGCGCTTCGTTTTTCTCTGCCAATTTGCGTGCTTCTTCAAGCTGACGCTGGCTTTCTTCTTCAGCCTTACGCTTAGCTTCTTCTTCCTGACGACGCTTCAGCTCTTCGGCTTCTAGACGTGCTTCTTGCTGACGAGCTTTTTCTTCATCAGTAAGAGAACGTTTCGCTTGGTCTTGAGCTTCACGTTTCGCTTTTTCTTCAGCTTCACGTTTCGCTTTTAGTTCTGCTTCTCGCTTCGCCTTTTCTTCAGCTTCACGTTTGGCTTTTTCCTCAACCTCACGTTTTGCTGCTTCTTCAGCTTCGCGTTTTGCTTTTTCTTCAGCTTCACGTTTAGCTGCTTCTTCAGCTTCACGTTTCGCTTCGTCTTCAATTGTGCTGCGCTTAACATACGTACGTTTTTTGCGCACTTCAACCTGAATATTTTTACTTTTACCACCACCGGCATTCACGCTTAAAGTACTGCGTTTTTTGCGTTGTAGTGTTAGACGGGTTGGCTCTGAACCTGCCCCGTCAGAATGCCCTTTGCGTAAATAGCTGAGAAGTTGCTGTTTCTCACCTTCAGTCACGCTATCCGAGCTAGATTTAGGCATACCTGCCTCAGCAAGTTGTTCTAATAAGCGGTCAACTGGCGTACCAATTTCATCACTCAGTGCTTTAACTGTTAGTTGTGTCATGCCGCTTCCTCCCCTTGCCGAAATTATGCGTCTTCACCAAACCAGCAGATGTTACGGGCAGCCATGATTAACTCACCGGCACGCTCTTCGGTTAGGCCTTCAATTCCCTCTAAATCATCGATACCTTGGTCTGCAAGATCTTCCAGAGTTACAACACCTTTGGCAGCGAGTTTAAAGGCTAATTCACGCTCAAGGCCTTGCAGATTCAATAAATCCTCTGCAGGTTCAACGCCCTCTAAAGACTCTTCTTGTGCTAGCGCGATAGTTGTAAGCGCTGTTTTTGCACGACTGCGCAGCTCTTCAACAAGATCTTCATCAAGGCCGTCTACTTCCAGTAGTTCATTTACTGGTACATACGCGACTTCTTCCAATGTTGAGAAACCTTCCTCAACTAGAAGTTCAGCGAAGTCTTGTTCAATATCTAGATACTTCATGAAGTTTTCGATTGCTGCCATCGATTCTTCTTGATGTTTTTTCTGTAGATCTTCTACAGTCATCACGTTCAATTCCCAACCTGTCAATTGAGAGGCTAGACGAACGTTTTGGCCATTACGACCGATCGCTTGAGCTAAGTTATCAGCTTCAACTGCGATATCCATTGCGTGAGCATCTTCATCTACGATGATAGACGCTACATCAGCAGGAGCCATTGCGTTGATCACGAACTGAGCTGGATTGTCATCCCAAAGAACGATATCAATACGTTCACCGCCTAGCTCGCCAGATACAGCTTGTACACGTGCACCACGCATACCAACACAAGCACCTACTGGATCGATACGTTTATCATTGGTTTTCACTGCGATTTTCGCACGAGAACCTGGATCACGTGCCGCACCTTTCAATTCGATGAGTTCTTCACCAATTTCAGGCACTTCTACACGGAATAGTTCAGCCAACATTTCTGGCTTAGAACGTGTAATAAATAGTTGGAAACCACGCGCTTCAGGACGTACTGCGTACAATAGACCACGTACACGGTCACCTGGGCGGAAGTTTTCACGTGGAAGTTGGTCTTCACGAAGAATCACTGCTTCTGCGTTATTACCAAGGTCCAAAATAATGGTATCACGGTTTACTTTTTTAACCGCACCAGTTACTAGTTCACCTTCATTATCAATGAACTGCTCAACGATTTGTGCACGTTCAGCTTCGCGAACTTTTTGAACGATAACCTGTTTAGCCGTTTGAGTCGTAATACGGTCAAACGTAACAGATTCAATCTCTTCTTCCATGTAATCGCCTAATTCGATGCTATCGTCATCGAATTGAGCCGCTTCTACAGAAATTTCTTTTGTTGGGTTTTCTACTTCATCAACCACTAACCAACGACGGAAAGTATCAAACTCACCCGTTTTACGATCGATGGCAACACGTACGTCAATTTCAATTTCGTACTTTTTCTTTGTTGATGTCGCTAAAGCAATCTCAAGCGCTTCAAAAATACGCTCACGAGGTACGGCTTTCTCGTTAGAAACCGCCTCTACAACCGCTAAAATTTCTTTACTCATTTTTATAGCCTCTAAGACTTAAAATTTAGGGATCAGGTTAGCTTTTGCGATATTACTTAACGCAAAGTGTTCTTGTTGCCCATCTACAGTAATCGAAACGGTCTCGCCATCAACAGAGTCAATGATACCTTTCCATTTACGACGGTTACCTACAGCCATTTTAAGAACGATGCTGACCTCGTGACCAGTAAACTGCTCATAATGCGCTGCTTTGAATAGTGGTCTTTCCATACCTGGAGAAGACACTTCCAAGTTATAAGCTACTGATATCGGATCTTCCACATCCAGCACTGCACTAACTTGACGACTCACTTCTGCGCAATCATCAACTGTGATACCGTTTTCGTGGTCAATAAAGATACGTAATGTCGAGTGCTGTCCTGCACGAACAAATTCCAATCCAACTAGTTCATAACCTGAAGCTTCAACTGGAGCTTCAAGCAATTCGGTAAGTTGTCTCTCTAAACCAGTCATTTTTTAACCACTCCAGAAACAAAAAAAGGGCATAGAGCCCAATTTAAATTCCAAGCAAGAACCTGAATTTGTTTCATAAAATTCAGATAACAAAAAACCCCGAAAGCCGGGGTTTTATGATGCTGGACCCTGATAAATTGAGAAGAATCTTCTCAATTGCAGTGAGGTTAACACTGCCAAACTTGCATCCAAACCTAGAGGAAATTGGTTGCGGGGGCCGGATTTGAACCAACGACCTTCGGGTTATGAGCCCGACGAGCTACCAAACTGCTCCACCCCGCGTCCGACTTGCTATGCATTATACGCACAACAGTATGATTTACAAGTTTGTAAACATGGTGCCGAGAGGGGGACTCGAACCCCCACACCGAAGCGCTAGCACCTCATGCTAGTGTGTCTACCAATTTCACCATCTCGGCATAAACCTGACTTATCTTACGATAAGTTATTGAGGAATTTCGTCGCTGTTACTTTTCTTCTCAGCGGGAACTTCACTCGCAGCTTTCGCTGCAGTATCGTCAGCTTGTTCAACAGTAGTCGTTGTTGTTTGTGCTTGACCTTGTGAAGGGTCAACCCACTTAGACTCTGCTTTGTTGGTTGATAAATTACCTAACACCAAGCTAGCGACTAAAAAAATCAATGCAAATATTGCAGTCATTCGGGTAAGGAAGTTACCTGAGCCACTGGAACCAAACACTGTGTTTGACGCACCAGCACCGAATGAGGCTCCCATGTCTGCGCCTTTACCTTGCTGTATCAACACTAGGCCAATGATACCAACCGCTGCCAACAGGTAAATCACAAGTAGAGCTGTAAACATAACATCCACCTATGTTCCAAATTGTTGAGCCAGCGCCGTCCTAATCAAGTGACTCGAACAAGGCTAGCGGCCTCCTTATTGAAGGCGGAGCCAATACTAACCAAAGCAAACTCAACTGACAAGGATAATTTGCTAAAAACTATCCTCTTGCCGTTTAAATGATTAAAAAAAAGTCAAAACAATCAATCAAACAACAGTTTTATCGATAAGCATAAGTAATATGGTCACTTTCTCTTACCAACAACCTGCTGCTTTAACAAAAACCGATGTTCAAAATCACCAACACAGTTCATTAACAGCCCAGGTCTTTGAGTCTGGGCTAGGAAAAATCAGCGTTAGCAGCTTTCTTTAACAACCTGAGCAATATCTAATGCTGATTGTTGTACCAGTTCAGCGTCTTCGCCTTCTACCATAACGCGGATGAGTGGTTCGGTACCTGACTTACGTAAGAGCACTCGACCTTTATCCGCTAATGTTTGTTCCACTTTAGCAACAGCAGCTAACACTGCGGGTTCCTCAAGAGGATTGGAGTTACCACTGAAACGAACATTTTCTAATACTTGTGGATAGAGCGTCATACCTTTAGTTAACTCATGAAGAGGCATTTCACTATCGACAATAGCAGTCAAGACACGTAACCCTGACACAATCGCATCACCCGTTGTCACGCTATCAAGCAAAATAATATGCCCAGAGTTTTCAGCACCGATATTCCACCCTTTTTCTAACAGTTTTTCCATTACATAACGGTCACCAACTGCAGCTCGAGCGAATGGAATACCTAGCTGTTTCAACCCATTTTCCATGCCAAGGTTGGTCATGAGAGTCCCGACCACGCCGCCTTTCAGCGAGCCACGACGCAATGCATCACGAGCAATAATATAGGCCAACTGATCGCCATCCACTTTTTCACCAAGTGCATCAACCATGATTAGACGGTCACCGTCACCGTCAAACGCTAACCCTAAATCAGCCTGCTCTTCTACGACGCGTTTTTGTAACGCTCTAACATCAGTAGCACCGACTTCATCGTTGATATTCACGCCATTAGGTTCAACGCCCATCGCAATAACATTAGCGCCGAGTTCTTTAAACACATTAGGGGCAATGTGATAGGTAGCACCGTGCGCACAATCCACTACTATTTTTAAACCAGATAGGCTCAAACGGTGAGGAAAAGTACTTTTACAAAATTCGATATAACGGCCTGCTGCATCCACCAAACGAGACGCTTTACCTAACATCGAAGATTCAACACATTCGATATCTTTGTCCAGTTCAGCCTCAATAGCTAATTCGACCTCATCTGGGAGCTTAGTCCCTTCAGATGAGAAGAATTTAATACCATTATCATGGTATGGGTTATGCGATGCTGAAATCACAATCCCCGCTTCGGCGCGAAATGTTTGCGTTAAATAGGCTACTGCTGGAGTTGGCATTGGCCCAGTAAAAATCGCTTTGAGTCCAGCGGCAGCGAGCCCCGCTTCCAGTGCTGACTCAAGCATATAACCGGAAATACGAGTATCTTTACCGATGATGACTTTGCGCGTACCTTGTTTTGCTAACACACGGCCAGCCGCCCAACCAAGTTTGAGTACAAAATCTGGTGTAATTGGGTATTGACCAACATGACCACGCACACCGTCAGTACCGAAATAACGTCTTTCTTGAGACATATCGATCACCCTTAACTATTTTTAGCGATTTGTTTATTTTTATTTGTCATTGCAACGACTTTCATTGCCTCTAAAGTTTGCTCAAAGTCATGCACACGAATAATTTGAGCGCCCTTTTCTGCCGCAATAGTGGCACAAGCGACACTCGCTGTCACACACTCAGCTGGCTTCTTATTCAGTAATTTAAACACCATAGATTTACGCGACATGCCCGCTAATACTGGTAATCCGTATTGGTGAAAACTTTCAAGATTAGCAAGCAGTTGATAATTATGGTCAATAGACTTACCAAATCCAAATCCAGGATCCACAACAATATTACTACGTTTGATACCCGCAACTTCACAAGCAGCAATGCGCTCTTGCAAGAACGAATCGACTTCTTGCATAAGATCATCATATTGTGGGTTCACTTGCATTGTTTTAGGTTGACCTTTCATGTGCATGATACATACAGGAACCTGTGCCTTGGCCACCACCTCTAACGCACCAGGTTCGGTCAGTGAACGTATGTCATTGATAAAATCTGCACCCGCTTCAATGGCTTGTTTCATCACTTCCGCTTTACTTGTATCGATTGAAATCCATACATCTTGATTGAACTGACGAATTTCCTTAACGATAGGCACTACACGGTGCAATTCTTCTTCTAATGAAACTTCTGGTGCGCCAGGGCGTGTTGATTCACCACCAATATCAATAATCGAAACGCCCGCCTCAATCATCGCTTTAGCATGTGACAGTGCTTTTTCTAGGTCAGTATAACTGCCACCATCTGAAAAAGAGTCTGGCGTGGTATTTAAAATACCCATGACATGTGGGCGATCGAGTTCTAGAGTTTTCGATGGAGTCTGAATGTTCATAATGCTAAGAGAATAATTCCTAATATATAGAAAAACCCCGAATAAATCGGGGTTTCGTCTTTACTGCTCAAACACGACTATTCCGCGTTTGAGTCTTTTTTATCTGTACCTTCATCAGCAGACTCTTGAGGCTTCGTATCTTTACTTTCCTCTGGAGCTTTTGCTGGTTCAGATGCTTCCGCTTTTGGTTGTTCAACTGTTGTTGCAGTGTCAGCGTCTTTTTTCGCCGCACTGGCAACATGATCAGCCCAACCGGCAGGTTCACGAATCACTTCTTTACGTGCCATCAAGTCATCAATCTGACCTGCATCGATAGTTTCATACTTCATCAATGCATCTTTCATTGCATGCATGATATCCATATTTTCAACCAAGATTCGGCGCGCACGTTCGTAGTTGCTGTCGATAAGCTTACGAACCTCATCGTCGATCAATTTTGCAGTATCATCAGACATGTGCTTGGTTTGTGTCACACTACGACCTAAGAACACTTCGCCTTCGTCTTCAGCGTAAAGCATTGGACCTAACTTATCTGAGAAACCCCATTGGGTTACCATCTTACGTGCAATATCAGTTGCACGCTCAATATCATTTGATGCCCCAGTGGAGACTTTATCAACACCGTAAATCAATTCTTCTGCTAAACGACCGCCATACAAGCTCGAAATCATCGATTCTAAGTTTTGCTTAGACATACTGATACGATCTTGCTCGGGTAGATACATAGTAACACCAAGCGCTCGACCACGAGGAATGATGGATACTTTATATACCGGATCATGTTCAGGAACCAAACGACCAACAATCGCGTGGCCAGCTTCGTGATAAGCGGTCGATTCTTTGGTTTCTTCAGACATAACCATAGAGCGGCGTTCTGCCCCCATCATGATTTTATCTTTTGCTAACTCAAATTCGACCATAGAAACATTACGTTTATTCCCACGAGCCGCGAACAATGCTGCTTCGTTAACTAAGTTCGCAAGATCTGCACCAGAGAAGCCTGGAGTACCACGAGCAATCAGTGATGGTTCAACATCACCCGCTAGCGGAACTTTGCGCATATGTACTTTAAGAATCTGCTCACGACCACGAACATCTGGAAGACCAACCACAACTTGGCGGTCGAAACGTCCAGGACGAAGCAAAGCTGGGTCAAGAACATCAGGACGGTTAGTTGCAGCGATAACGATAATACCTTCGTTACCTTCGAAACCATCCATTTCAACCAACATTTGGTTTAGTGTTTGTTCACGTTCATCGTGACCACCACCAACACCTGCGCCACGTTGACGACCTACAGCATCGATTTCATCAATAAAGATGATACATGGAGACGCTTTTTTCGCTTGTTCGAACATGTCACGTACACGAGATGCACCAACACCAACGAACATTTCTACGAAATCTGAACCTGAAATAGTAAAGAACGGTACTTTCGCTTCACCAGCAATAGCTTTAGCTAGCAAAGTTTTACCTGTACCAGGAGGACCTACCATCAACACACCCGTTGGAATCTTACCACCGAGTTTTTGGAAGCGGCTTGGATCACGTAGATAATCGACCAGCTCCTTCACGTCTTCTTTCGCTTCATCACAGCCAGCAACATCCGTAAACGTTGTCTTGATCTGTTCTTCGCTCATCATACGTGCTTTACTTTTACCAAAGGACATAGCGCCTTTGCCGCCACCGCCCTGCATTTGGCGCATGAAGAAAATCCAAACACCAATCAGTAGAATCATTGGGAACCAAGAGATGAAAATAGTTCCTAGCAGACTTTGTTCTTCAGGTGGAGTACCCTGAACCTTCACATTTTGATTAATGAGATCATCAAGAAGCTTTTGGTCATACACTGGCATATATGTAACGTAACGTGTACTTCCGCCCCGACGAGTGAATGTAATCTCGCTATTATCGAATTGAGCCTCTTGTATTTGGCCTTGGCCAACTTCCTGTACAAATGTGGTGTAATCGATTGTTCTTCCGTTACTATCCCCAGGACCGAAGCTCTGGAACACAGACATTAAAACAACTGCAATTACCAACCAAAGAATTAAATTTTTTGCCATGTCACTCAAGGTGTCAGCCTCGCGATAACTAGTTGTAATTAAAGGTAGGGTACTACAGTTTTCAGACCGTAGCCACAGTGTTAAATTTCATCGCTACAAAATAATGGTTAACCTTTGTAACCAGTCGCAACAATGTACACTTCTCGGGAACGTGCCCTCGAAGAGTCGGGCTTACGGATTTTCACCGCTTTAAACATGTCTCGGACATCCTTGACATACTGATCAAAGCCTTCGCCCTGAAATACTTTGACCACAAAACTGCCATTAGGTGCTAAAACTTCTCGACACATATCCAACGCCAGCTCAACCAAATACATTGCACGAGGTTGATCCACTGATAAATTGCCCGCCATATTGGGCGCCATATCAGACATCACCACATTCACCATATCCGGTTGAATTCTTTCTAACAGAGCATTGAGCACTGCTTCTTCGCGAAAATCACCTTGTAGAAATGCTACACCGGCAATCGAATCCATTGGAAGGATATCACAAGCTATCACTTGCCCTTCATCACCTACAATACCAGCAGCATACTGAGACCAACCACCAGGGGCCGCCCCTAAATCTACGACCGTCATTCCAGATTTCAATAATTTATCTTTCTCTTGAATCTCTTCTATTTTGAAGATAGCACGAGAACGATACCCTTTCTTTTTTGCCTCGTTAACATACTTATCGTCAAAATGTTCTTTCAGCCAACGGCCTGAGCTGGCTGAGTGCTTCTGTTTACTCATTCGATTCCTAATTGAAAAGCATCTATCAAAGAAAGTATGGTAGAAAATATAGTCTTCGTTGATAGATGGCGTTAAAATGTCGGTTTTCAACCCTAATAGTAAATAAATTTGGTCGCGTAATGAACCTAAGCAATAAACAAAAGCAGCACCTTAAAGCGCTTGCACACAACCTAAAACCTGTTGTGCTCATGGGCGCAAACGGATTAACCGAAGCTGTTTTAGCCGAAATTGAAATCGCGTTGGACCACCATGAACTGATTAAAGTGAAAGTGGTATCAGAAGATCGCGAAACAAAACAGCTGATTGTTGACGCTATTGTGCGCGAGACTGGAGCAGAAAAAGTCCAGGTTATCGGTAAGGTGTTGGTTTTGTATCGTCAGTCAGAACAACGCAAAATCGAACTACCGCGTAAGTAGTATCGCTTATATGGAAATAAAAAAGGTCGCTCAGTGCGACCTTTTTGCATTTCTTAACAACTAAATGTACTGAACCTGATCGATTTCAAATACTTTATCGCCGCCAGGTGTCGAAATCACAACTTCATCACCTTCTTCTTTACCAATTAGGCCACGTGCAATAGGTGAGCTAATGGAAATACGGCCAGCTTTTGCTTCAGCTTCATTGTCACCTACGATTTGATACGTTTTTTCTTGATCGGTATCGACATCTACAACGGTCACTGTTGAGCCAAAGATGACTTTGCCACTGTTTTCTATTTTTGTAACATCAATCACTTGCGCTACTGATAGCTTGTATTCGATATCTCGAATCTGCGCTTCACAAATACCTTGTTCTTCACGCGCCGCATGGTATTCGGCATTTTCCTTCAAATCACCCAGTTCACGAGCTTCTGCAATTGCAGCAGAAATTTGTGGACGTAGTTTAAGAAGTCTTTCAAGTTCGTCACGCAGCAGTTTTTCGCCGCGTACGGTCATTGGAACTTTTTCCATATTCTACCTCTATGCCAAAGCGTTCTTTGGACAAAACAAAACTACCCAGCCTCGAAAGGTTAGGTAGTGTTGATGAAATGATTTATCTACCAGTGTAAACAAACTTGGCGATTAAATCATCCTAAATCCATCTTGAGCCAACAAATCTTAAGAATCCATATACACATTGAATGACATGTGATCAAGTGCACACTAAAAACTCTGATAAATTATGAAAAACCTATCAAAAAATATAAAAAAATAATATTTCACTAGGTGGTAATAGTTATAAAAAAAAGTATAAAAAATATTTTAATACAATAACTTGATGTTTTTATTTTATAATAAAACAGTGTTCAACATTCGTTTTTATATCATTTTACTAACTAACACGGAACTATCATACGAGAATTGGATTAAGAATTTCTCGAAGGAAGCGCTTGGATACTGGCTTGCATTCAATAAATGTATTCAGCGTCATCATCCTATCTGAGTATTCATCAGACGATACAAACGTCTCAATCAACGTTTATGTGGACAATAATTAGGAATTAAAAGATGAAAAAATCCATCATCGCTCTAGCTGTGGCAGCAGCGGCAGTAGCAACTAGCGCTAACGCAGCAGAAATTTATAACGCAGATGGCACTACAGCAAGCATCGGCGGTCGTGTAGAAGCGCGTATCCAATTGCAAGACAGTGAAGCAAATGACATGACTCGCGCTCGTCTAAACTTTGTTGGCCATCAACAAGTGACTGACGACCTTTACGGTTTAGCAAAATTCGAACAAGAATGGAACAGCAACACTGATTCTGGTGAAGCCGACGACGGAGATACTGACTGGACTACTCGTTATATCTACGCTGGTATCGGCACTAGCGCAGGTGAAATCACCTACGGTAAACAAGATGGTGCTCTAGTTAAACTAACCAATTTTACCGATATTATGTCAACTTGGGGTAAAGAAGCGTCAGTAAATAGCGCAGCTGAAGATGATGATGCTATTTCTCTAGCAAGTCGTACTGATAACTACGTCGCTTATAATGCAGATTTTGATGCACTAAGTATTAGTGCAGGCTACCGTTTTGCTGATGGTAGTAACTCAAGTGATGGCGACTCACGTACTGGTAACGACCAAGACGGTTACGCTTTAGCAGCGACTTACGCGTTTGGTGATACTGGCGTTGTTCTAGGCGGTGGTTATGCTGTACAAAATGAAAATGCGCAAGCTATGGTAACCTCTTCATTTACTTATGAAAATCTATACTTAGCTGCTCTATACACTCACATCGACTACGATGATCATGGTGTAGAAAACTACGACGGCTATGAACTAGCAGCGGCTTACACTATCGATAAAACTAAGTTAATCGCAACTTACAACCGTGGCGATCGTGATCGTGCCGATGACACTGCTAACACTATCTCTGTTGAAGCAAACTACTACTTCACTCCTAGCTTCAACGGTTACGTGGGTTACCGTTGGAACCTACTTAACGGTGATGAGGTTTCTTCATCCACAGACGACGGTGTCACTACTGACAATACAGCAGCTCAAGACCAAGCAATGGCTGGCCTGCTATACACTTTCTAATTTAACAGAAAGTTTATCATCTCAAGACGCCTGCTCCCTAGCAGGCGTTTTTTATGTCAGTATACTAAGAACACCCTTGTTTATTTAATGGATCGTATATGCGCTGTCTGCCACTTTGTGGACTGATTTTTTCACTCTTTATTAGCCAATATGTGGTTGCACAACCACTCAACACCGACCAGTTAACACCACATGCGCGATACGCGTTTCAGGTACAAAATATTACTAGTGGTGAAACACTTTTTGCCCAGCGCAATGGCGACTATTTTCCACCAGCCAGCACGCAAAAAATCTTCACAGCTCTCGCAGCTAGATTAGAGCTTGGCGAACATTTTGTCTTTACCACTCAGCTACTCAAACACCGGCAAGACTATGTGATTCGTTTTTCGGGTGATCCTACGCTGAATACTGTTGACCTCAAACAATTGCTTTCTCATCTTAAGCAATCCGGCATTCGAACCATTCGTGGAGACATCTGGCTAGATAATTCAATATTTACTGGATTTGAAAAAGCGGTAGGCTGGCCTTGGGATTCACTCGGGGTCTGTTACAGTGCGCCATCTAGTGCGATCAATTTAGATCACAACTGTATCCCTGCAGCGCTTTACACGGAAAAAAATGGCAAGACTCGCCTCCATATACCTCCACAATATCCAATTCATGTATTTAATAACGCAGTCGCAGTTAGCGCAGATGAGCAGCAGCAACAACACTGTGACCTCGATTTAACCGCAACAGCAACCAATCAATACCAATTATCGGGATGCCTAGTCACTCGCACTAGCCCGATGCCACTTAAATTTGCTGTTCAAGATACTAGCCGCTATACCAAACGTATTATTTATAAACTCCTCAATCAATTAGGTATTGAGCTTAAAGGCACCATTCACATTGGCAAAGCTCCATTTAAGAAGCGACAAATCCTAGCAGAACATCAGTCCGCACCTTTATCTGAATTGCTTTCAATCATGCTAAAACGTTCTGACAATTTGATTGCAGACACCTTAACGAAAACCTTAGGTCATCGACTATTTACCCAACCAGGTAGTTATCGAAACGGCGTTCAAGCAATTCAAACCATCATTAATCAGCACACAGGAATCTCATTTGCAGATGAACAGATGGTTGACGGCTCAGGGTTATCACGGGATAACCGTGTCAATATCGCCACTATGCAGGCTGTGTTGCGTTATATCGCTCTTCATGATGCGTCATTACATTTGATTGAGAAACTTCCTGTAGCCGGCGTCTCTGGCACTCTCAAATACCGCCGCAGTATGTTAGTACCAAGCGTTAAAGGCAAGTTAGCCGCAAAAAGTGGCTCTCTCTACGGTACCTATAATATGGTCGGTTTTGTATTGAATAAGCAAGGTAAGCCGACACGCAGTTTTGTCCAATATGTCACCGACTATTTTCCTACCGACGAAAACGACAAAGAGGAGCCTTTAAAAGACTCCCCTTTAAATCAAATTGAAGAGCAGTATTACCAACAACTGCTCAAATAAATATCATCAGGGCATCTTTGACAGATGCCCGTTGATTTCAATAGATAAATATTCCTGAAACGACACCGACGAGCGCAACAGGTATTACCCAGCCGACACGCTGTTTCACTCGATGCCAAATGGACAGTTCATCCCGCTCTTCTTTTTGCTCACTGTCACTCCTTCCAATAGGCTTACGCTCGGCATACACCATACCTAGCTGCTTAGCATATTGATGAGCCAGTGTTTTATGCCCCTGAGCATCCAAATCACACAACAGATCTTGCACATGAGTAATAGAACAGTGACTTAAAATACCCACTGCTTCATCGGTTGGCATCACCGATAGTAACTCGACCTGTTTAACTGGTTCATATTGTAAAAATGCGTTACGCGCCGCCCCAATTTCATCAATAGAAAATGGTTTAGCGTTATTCATGCAATGATTGTTCATTACCGTCATGGCGAATCTCCCGATTGGCATTGGGTAACGACCACCAATAGCAACTATTCAAAAACTTAGGTGTAAGAAAGACTCACCCTGAATAGATGGTTAGTTGTTATGTACTAGGAGAAAGGAGAAAAATAGAAGGGATTTCATTGAAATATGCCTTACCTGCAAAGATAAGACACCATGTGCCAATACCGTTAGCAGGTTATCTTTCTCCCTTCATACTAGGAGGATGGTCGGTATTGTTCATGTTAATCTCCAAAAGTTGCTACCCATTTGGTAGCCTTTAAAGTGTAACAAATTTTGTTAGAAAAGACAGCTCATCACTAAAGAAAGCCCGCTATCAGATACAAAAAAAGCACCCTCAGGTGCTTTTTATACCCAAATGACCTCGAGATGCAGGATTCAGAGCTTCATCAACGAGCCTAGGTCAAGCTCAATCACGGCAGGAATGGTCATTCCCTTTTAACGTGATTGAGCGCAGAAATAGGTTTGTTGATCAGCTCCCAAAGGGCGAGTTTTATTCGCTCCTAGGCTGTGTTACTGATTTTCAACGTAGAATGACTATGTCTTCAAATCAGTGCCTTGCCTAAGAGCGAATACATTCTCGCTGAAACAGCATCTTGAGGTTACTTGGGTATATCAATAACGAGCTTGCCTATTTATTTAATGGTCACGCGAGCAAACTTACGTTTACCTACTTGATACACATTAGTACCAGCTACTGGAACAAACTTAGTATCTTCGATTTTTTCACCATCGAGTTTGGCTGCACCTTGGCGAATCATACGCAAGGCATCAGATGTCGAATTAACCAATCCTGCGTCTTTCAACAGATTAGCAATAGCAATGCCTGATTCGAATTCGAATTCCGGCATTTCATCTGGCATCGCACCTTTCTGGAATCGGTTAATAAACTCTTGCTCTGCCGCATCTGCATCCGCTTCTGTGTGGAAACGAGCGATGATCTCTTTAGCAAGTAAGATCTTCACATCACGAGGGTTTTTGCCATTTTTCACGTCTTCTTTAAATTGAGTCACTTCTTCTAAAGGACGGAAAGACAATAGCTCGTAGTAGCTCCACATCAGATCATCAGAGATCGACATAATCTTACCGAACATATCACTTGGCGCATCGCTCACACCGATGTAGTTATGTGCTGATTTAGACATTTTCTTCACACCGTCTAAACCAACCAATAATGGCATCATCAATACAACTTGAGGTTTTTGACCGTTTGCTTTTTGTAGCTCACGCCCCATCAACAAGTTAAATTTCTGGTCAGTACCACCCAATTCAACATCGGTTTCCATAGCAACTGAATCATATCCCTGTAGCAATGGGTACATAAATTCGTGAATCGCAATAGGCTGACCGTTTGAATAACGCTTTTTGAAGTCATCGCGCTCTAGCATTCGAGCTACTGTTTGATTCGCCGATAAACGAATCATCCCCTCAGCACCCAGCTCAGAAAGCCATTCAGAGTTAAATTGGATTTTTGTTTTCTCTGGATCCAGAATTTTAAAAACCTGAGTTTTGTAAGTTTCCGCGTTACGTAATACATCTTCACGAGTCAATGGAGGACGCGTGGTATTTTTACCTGTAGGGTCACCCACCATACCGGTGAAATCACCAATCAAGAAAGTCACTTCATGGCCAAGTTCTTGAAACGCACGGAGCTTATTAAGGATCACAGTATGACCTAAGTGAATGTCAGGAGCTGTTGGATCCGCACCCAGTTTAATACGTAATGGACGGTTCTCTTTCAGCTTTGCAATAAGCTCTTCTTCCGGAATTAGCTCTTCAACACCACGCTTGATTTCCGCTAAAGCGGCTTCAATACTCGCCATTCTTCGTTTACTCCCACAGATTTGGCAAAATTTAATATTTGGACATATTACTTGAATAGCGACTATTTTTGAAACCAGTTAGACTAACTAGTAGTGATTTTCTTTTGTCCTTTTTTATCTTGAGTGACTATGACGACAATTTTTGCCCGTTTACCTTGGTTACATAAGCTGCTGATAGTGATGATTACAGCCATCACAGTTGTCGCCACCCTGCTACTTCCCGATCCAGAAACATTAATCCAAACACCAAACCAACTAAAAGTAGGTCAACATTATCCTGTGGCATTGGATTACGATTTATTAGCACAAGAGGAACAATTACCACCAATGGTGGTATTGCAATGGAAGAAGCAAACCGTTCAACCGGGTGAAAGTAGTGCATTACTGTTTAAAAAAGTGGGGCTCTCTGCGCGCTCACTTTACCAGCTCACGTCAAGCAATGAAGATATTCACTATCAGCTCACTCACCTTCGCCCGGGAGATCAACTCTATTTCGGGTTGAATGACGACAACGATATTGTTCAGTTAAGACGCCAACTAAACTCTTATGAAACGTTTGTTATTAATAAAACATCGAGTGGATATGAATCTCATATTGAGGCGAAAGAAGTCTACTTTCAATATAACTACGCACAAGCCACTATCCATTCCAACTTCTGGAATGCTGCATCTCAAGCAGGGCTAACACCAAATCAAATCATGCAATTGGCGGGGATATTTGGCTGGGATATCGACTTTGCTCTGGATATTCGCTCAGGCGATCACTTTCAATTACTGTATCAAGAAAAAGTCGTTGAAGGCGAAGTCATGGAAAGAGGAGATATTATTGCAGCCACCTTCACCAACCAAGGTAAAACGTTTACCGCAATCCGTGATGATGAATCCGGTAATTATTACGATGAAAACGGTAGAGCAATGAAAAAAGCGTTTTTACGCTCACCGGTGGATTTTCGTCGCGTATCGTCGAATTTCAATCCTCGTCGACTTCATCCCGTTACAGGACGAGTTCGTCCTCACAGAGGTACTGATTATGTAGCCCCTGTCGGAACACCTATATGGGCTGCAGGTGATGGTATCGTACAAAAAGCGGGCTATAACCAATTCAATGGTAACTACGTGTTCATTCGTCACAGCAACACGTACGTTACCAAATATTTGCATTTAAGTCGCCGGATGGTGAAAACCGGACAGAGAGTCAAACAAGGGCAGACAATTGGCACGCTAGGTGGAACAGGACGAGTAACCGGCCCTCATTTGCATTACGAATTCCTAGTTCACGGTATTCATAAAAATCCACGTACTGTTGATTTACCACTTTCCAAATCTTTGACCGGTAAAACACGTGATACTTTTATTGCTAATGCCAAATTGCGCCTTGCAAAACTGTCGCGATACAGTGAATTACTATTTGCTACCAGCCCTTCACAATAATTAATCCGTGGACGGTGCGAAAAGGAAATAAAAAAGCAGAACATCATCGATGTTCTGCTTTTTATAAATCCGGAGTAATGATTCACTGTTACTAAACGCTAAATGACGCACCACAACCGCAGGTTGTTTTAGCATTTGGGTTATTCACAAAGAATCGCGAACCTTCCAAACCTTCAGTGTAATCGACTTCACCACCAATCAAATATTGCAGACTCATTGGATCAACAACCAAAGTTACGCCTTCTTTTTCAATGGTCATGTCACCTTCGTTAACACTTTCATCAAAAGTAAAGCCGTACTGGAATCCACTACAACCACCACCAGTGATATAAACACGTAATTTTAGTGCTGGGTTATCTTCTTCTTCAATCAGAACTTTTACTCGTTTAGCTGCTGATTCAGAGAAGGTTAATGGTACATTAATTTCGCTCACGACGACCTCTCCCATTCGTGTCATCGCTTCATTACAGTTCACGTTTCAGAAGAGAACCAGCGATGATTATGATTCTTTTTACAACGGGTCATTATCTAATACCTGACTTAACCGTTCAAGTATTAGATATCCGTTATTAGCTTGCAGTGTAACCTAGCAGGAGTATTTCGCTCGTTGATTTCAGACAACTCCCACGACAGAGCTAACAAATACCAACATTACATTGATGAAAGTGATATCAAAATTTAGCCAATGCACATACTCACCTTAGCACATAACAAACCAGGTTTTCGCATCGTATAATCAGCGAATATCGTTTTTTAGCGGCACTATCTCCTTAAAAATATCGATTTTTAGTCTAACCATTTCGCATCATAGCAGAGAAGCGTACAATGCTCGCCAAGTTGGTCCAGACATTCAAAAGAGGATATATCCATGACCAAATCAGCCGATCTTTATCAACAAGCACAAAGCAAAATTCCTGGTGGTGTTAACTCACCAGTTCGTGCCTTCAACGGTGTTGGTGGTTCCCCTTTATTTATTGACCGTGCTGACGGTGCATTTATCTTTGATGCTGATGGTAAAGCGTATATCGACTATGTTGGATCATGGGGTCCAATGATTTTGGGTCACAACCATGCAGCTATTCGTGAAGCCGTTATCGACACAGCCCAAAAAGGCTTAAGTTTTGGTGCGCCAACTTCGCTTGAAATTGAAATGGCAGAGCTTGTTTCTGAGTTAGTCCCCTCTATGGAACAAGTACGGATGGTAAACTCAGGTACAGAAGCAACCATGAGTGCGATTCGTCTAGCTCGTGGATTTACTGGACGCGATAAAATTGTCAAATTTGAGGGCTGTTACCATGGTCACTCTGACGGCCTATTAGTTAAAGCAGGCTCTGGCGCACTGACCCTTGGTCAACCAAGTTCACCAGGTGTTCCCGCAGATTTTGCTAAATATACTCTCACAGCTCGCTACAATGATCTGGAATCTGTAAAAGCTCTATTTGACGCAAACAAAGGTGAAATCGCGTGTATTATCGTGGAACCTGTTGCTGGTAATATGAACTGTATTCCTCCTATCGAGGGATTCCACGAAGGACTACGTGAACTTTGTGATCAAGAAGGCGCGTTACTGATTTTTGATGAAGTCATGACAGGTTTCCGAGTTGCTCTTGGTGGGGCTCAAGCTCATTATAATATCAAGCCTGATTTAACCACCTTAGGTAAAGTTATTGGTGGCGGCATGCCAGTGGGCGCGTTTGGTGGTCGTAAAGACATCATGCAATACATCGCTCCAACAGGGCCTGTGTATCAAGCAGGTACATTATCCGGAAACCCAATTGCGATGGCCGCAGGCCGTGCCTGTTTGTCATTACTCAAAGAAGAAGGCAATGAAAAACGTCTGGCTAACAAAGCCAAAACCTTAACTGATGGCCTTAAATCTATTGCTACCAAGCACGGGATTGATCTCGTTGTTCATCAAGTAGGCGGGATGTTTGGGTTCTTCTTTACCGATCAAGAAAGTGTTAGTTGCTATGAAGATGTCGCAAAATGTGATGTGGAAAAATTCAAACGCTTCTTTAATCTCATGCTAGATCACGGGGTTTACTTAGCGCCTTCAGCTTTTGAAGCCGGTTTTATCTCTTTAGCACATAACGCAGAAGAAATTGATGCCACTCTTGAAGCAGCAGACCGCGCGTTTGCTCAAATGGCAAATAACTAATTATTACAAATAAAGCTAAAGCAAAATAGGCAGTCATCTGACTGCCTATTTTATTTATATACCTATAAAAAACTCTAATGCCAATTCACAACCACTAGAACGGCTAAAATGGCAATGGCTGTGCCTAACCACGGAATACGACGCTTGGGTCCGTTTTTCCCTTCACAACATTTTTTGTTGTCACAACATCCCATAGCCCCTCCTTGCACATTGCTTCATGATCAATTTATGTCCATTATATACATTATTTTTAGTAGATAACTGCTCTACATCAACGTCGTTGAATGAAAACCCATTGGGATACCTATCGTGCCAGAAAAAATAAGAATATCCTCCAGCCATTGGTTGCTAATTATCGCTCTATTGGCGGCCGCGTTTGCTTGTTATTTACTTATTGAACCTTATATTAACTCTATCGTGATGGCTTTTATCATTTCGATGTTAATGTTCCCCATTCATAACCGTATCGCGACAAAACTCCCGAAACATCAAAATATCGCGGCCTTGATATCATGTTTCATTTTAACTGTTATCGTCGTATTACCTTTACTCACGGTATTTGGAGCCATTGTTCAGCAAGGCTCAAAATTTTCGCAAAGCTTGTATCACTGGGTAACACATGGCGGTATTCAAGCTTTCTTCAATCACCCGCTCGTTGATAAAGCATTCAACTTTGCTAACCACTATCTCCCTTTTGACTCATTAACACCGCAACAAATAAGTGAAAAATTAGCGAATTTCTCGACGTCTTTTGGTACTAAATTAGTGGGAATCAGTGCCAAAGTGTTAGGTGATGCAACAAATTTCATCATGGACTTCTTCCTGATGCTATTTGTGCTGTTTTTTGTTTTGCGAGATAACGACAAAATTATTGGCTCTTTGCGCCATATCATCCCGCTATCGCGTAGCCAAGAAGATCGCTTACTTACTGAAATAGAACAAGTATCTAAATCTGCGGTCATGGGATCGTTCCTTACTGCTATCGCGCAAGGATTCGCTGGCGGTATAGGAATGTGGCTTGCAGGTTTCCCTGGGCTATTTTGGGGAACAATCATGGGATTTGCCTCGTTTATTCCTGTCATCGGGACCGCGTTAGTCTGGGTGCCAGCAACCATTTACCTTTTGGTCACTGGGGACATTAATTGGGCAATCTTCCTCGCTATTTGGAGTATTGCCATTGTCGGTTCCATCGACAACCTATTACGCCCATTCTTAATGCAAGGAAGTGGCGGAATGAATACTCTGATGATCTTCTTTTCACTCTTAGGTGGTATTCAGCTATTTGGTTTAATTGGTTTAATATATGGTCCACTCATTTTTGCCATCACGGTTGTTCTGTTCAATATGTACGATGAAGAGTTTCGATCATTTCTTAGCTGGCAAGACAAAAACTAATCTATTTTGAAGGGCGCATGATGCGCCCTTTTCTTTTCAATCAACGCTTCAAGCGTTGATTGCTTTATGCGAAAATCGGCCACTTCTGAATAACACTGGAATCACCATGTCTCAATACACAGCACCAAGCCAAATTGCTCAGCGCCAGATTGAATATTTCGCAGGTAAACATGTTTTAGTCGCCGGTGAAGCTGAAGATCGCTTCCCTGCTGAACTAGAAAAACATTGTGAATCCGTACAGATTTTTACGACCAATTATGGCTATCATCGCCAATGGTCGGGCCATAAATCTATTACTAGTTTTTTTGGTGCTGAACTCACCCAAGACACACCTGCTGATTTAGTTCTTCTGTATTGGCCCAAAGCCAAACAAGAGGCACAATACTTATTGGCTATGTTATTTGCCAAATTAGGTGTTAATACTGAAATTGTTGTCGTAGGTGAAAATCGTTCTGGGGTCAAAAGTATTGAGAAGATGTTTCAACCCTATGGCATCGTGAATAAGTATGATTCTGCCCGCCGCTGCTCGTTTTACTGGGGCCAGTGTACTCAGGAAATACCCGCATTTTCATTAGATGATTGGTTTAAATCTTATCAAGTTAGCTATCAAGAACATGAGATCACCATTCGTAGTTTGCCCGGCGTATTTAGTCATGGCGAATTTGATATTGGCAGTCGCCTATTACTCGATACGCTCCCAACTCTGAGCGGTAAAGTACTGGATTTTGGATGTGGTGCAGGAGTCATTGGCACGGTCATGGCGACCTTAAATCCTAATATTGAATTACACCAATGCGATATTAGTGCCTTAGCCATTCGTTCATCCCAAGAAACCCTGAAGGTTAATCATTTGCAAGGCCATGTTTTTGCATCAGATGTTTACTCCGATACCGAACAAGATTATCGCTACCTAGTGACAAACCCTCCATTTCATTCTGGGTTAGATACCAGTTATCGTGCAACTGAAACGCTGCTGGCACAAGCTCCATCTGTATTAACAAACCGAGGAGAACTCTTTGTTGTTGCTAATAGTTTCTTAAAGTACCCACCAATTATCGAACAGAGCTTTGGGCATTGTGAAATACCAGCTAAAACCAATAAATTCACTATCTATCATGCGAAGAAAAAGTAAGGTTAAACATTACCTTACTTTCTGGTAACAACGAATAGACATAAAAAAAACCTGCCAACATGGCAGGTTTTTTATTGTAGAAGCTTATATTACTTAACAGTAACAAACTCTGGGTAAGCATCGACACCACAGTCGTGAATATCCATACCTTCCATCTCTTCTTCTTCAGAAACGCGGATACCCATTGTTGCTTTTAGGATGCCCCAAACTACCAAGCTAGCAATAAATACCCAAGCAAAGATAACAACAGCACCTAGGATTTGCGAACCAAATGAAGCATCAGCATTACTTAGTGGTACCGCAAGAAGACCTAGTAGACCACATACACCGTGTACTGAAATCGCACCCACTGGATCATCAATTTTTAGTTTATCTAAAGTGATGATGCTAAACACAACAAGAACACCAGCAACCACACCAATCGCAACAGACATCAATGGTGATGGTGATAGAGGATCCGCAGTGATTGCAACTAGACCAGCTAACGCACCGTTAAGAATCATAGTTAGGTCAGCTTTACCCCAAGTAGTCTTACATACAAGCATTGCAGCAATTGCACCAGCCGCCGCAGCCGCATTGGTATTTAGGAAGATTTGACCAACAGCAGTGGCATTCTCAAAGTTAGAAAGAGCAAGTTGAGAACCACCATTAAAACCAAACCAGCCAAACCATAGGATAAAGGTACCTAATGTTGCTAATGGCATGTTTGAACCAGGAATTGGGTAAACTTCACCGTTTTTACCGAATTTACCTTTACGAGCACCCAGTAAAATCACACCAGCTAATGCTGCGGCAGCACCTGCCATGTGCACAATACCAGAACCAGCAAAGTCACTAAAACCAGCTTCTGAAAGGAAACCACCGCCCCAAGTCCAGTAGCCTTCTAGTGGGTAAATAAATGCGGTCAAAATAACTGAGAAAATGAGGAATGACCAAAGTTTCATACGTTCAGCAACTGCACCAGAAACTACTGACATAGAAGTCGCAACGAACACAACTTGGAAGAAGAAATCAGATTCCAATGAGTGATCAGCACCGTCAGCTTGAGTCCCAATTAATGAACCGAATGATGGCCACCAACCACCGCTAGTATTATCAACGTACATGATGTTGTAACCAACAAACAAGTACATGGTGCACGCTATCGCATAAAGTACAAAGTTTTTAGTTAAGATTTCTGTGGTGTTTTTAGAACGAACTAGACCAGCTTCAAGCATTGCAAAACCTGCTGCCATCCACATCACTAATGCGCCAGAAATCAAGAAAAAGAAAGTGTCTAATGCGTAACGTAATTCTGTTACTGTAACCGACAGTTCCATATAAGCTTCTCCGTCCTAGAAAATAACTATTAAAGGGCTTCCGTGTCCGTCTCGCCTGTGCGAATACGAACTGCGTGGCTCAAATCATAAACAAAAATTTTGCCGTCACCGATTTTACCGGTATGTGCGGCTTTAATTATCGCTTCAACTACTCGATCTACGTTTTCAGCTTGAGTAGCGATTTCTATTTTTACCTTAGGTAAGAAGTCCACTTGGTACTCCGCACCGCGGTAAAGTTCTGTATGACCTTTTTGACGACCGAAGCCTTTCACTTCAGAAACAGTCATACCTTCAATGCCCACATCAGCAAGTGCTTCGCGAACATCGTCAAGTTTAAATGGTTTAATGATTGCATTAATCAGTTTCATCGCGTCCTCTCCAAAATCCAAAATTCTGTCATCCACTTTCAGACTTTCTAATCCAAGGTGCGTGCCAACTTTTTAAGCCATTGATATATATAAAATTTAAAAAGGAAATAGCCTAAAAAACAAAAAAGCCGCACCACTAAGGTGCAGCTTTTTCCCTATAATAAAGCGCTATACCGACCACTCACCATCTGAGTGCATCATCTTGGACAGCGTGATTTAATATCGAGCAATGAACGTTTTCCACTGTTCGAGAAGGGACTCAAAATCTTCCAAACCACATTGTGCGCTACTTTCACTTTCATAAAGTGAAAACTCGCTATCAATATCTTCTTCAAAGCCAGCCATCATGGTATTTTCCTGCACAGTGACTTCAGAGTCACACAGCAGTAAGGAAATCTCTTTTCCAGACCATTTAAGCTCATTTGCTGGATATTGGTGCGCTTGTTCGATCAACTGAAAAATATGATCGATCTTTGTGCAATCGCGACCGATCTCCTCTTGAAGCCACCTTCCGACTATTTGATGTTCCATTGAACATTTAACTTGGTACTCGCCGAGTAAGGTATTTTTTGTAAATTCGAATTCCATAATTGCTGTTATTAGTAATAAATCGCGGAGAGTATATACCGAAAAGGCAGCAAGATGCAGTGTCATTCACTCAGCCATACACATTATGCTCCTACAAAAAGAGGCCGCTCAATGCGACCTCTTTACTCGTTTGAAGATAACGCTCTATTAGGCAGATGCTTGGAAAATAACAGTATCGGCTTTATCGGTATATTGTCCCATTAGATGGAAGTTGAGATATCGATAAGTATCAGCGGCGGTTGCATCTATCTGTTTCGCATATTCCATATATTCTTGTGCCGTTGGGATACGCCCCAAAATAGCGCCAACAGCAGAAAGTTCTGCTGATGCCAAGAATACATTGGCCCCATTACCTAAACGGTTCGGGAAGTTACGCGTTGATGTCGACATTACCGTTGATTTATCCGCAACACGGGCTTGGTTACCCATGCATAACGAACATCCTGGAGTTTCAATACGAACCCCAGCACGACCAAAGATACCGTAATAACCTTCTTCAATCAGTTGGTCTTTATCCATTTTAGTTGGCGGAGCAACCCATAAACGAGTGGTTAACTGACCTTTGAATTTATCCAATAGTTTGCCAGCAGCACGGAAATGACCAATGTTTGTCATACAAGAACCAATGAACACTTCATCAATGCCTGTACCTGCAACATCAGACAATGTGCGAGCATCATCAGGATCGTTCGGTGCACATAGGATAGGCTCTTTAATTTCGTTCATATCGATTTCAAGAACATGAGCGTAATCAGCATTTTCATCGGCTTCCATCAAGCTTGGGTTATCTAACCAATCTTGCATCGCCTTAACTCGTCGTTCAATGGTACGACGATCGCCATACCCTTCTGAGATCATCCACTTCAACATAGTGATATTAGAGTTTAGATACTCAGAGATGGATTCTTTAGACAATTTCACCGTACAACCGGCCGCTGAACGTTCAGCTGAAGCATCGGATAATTCAAATGCTTGCTCTACTGTTAGATGTTCTAGGCCTTCAATCTCAACGACACGACCAGAGAACTCATTAATTTTGCCTGCTTTTTCAACAGTCAAAAGGCCATTTTTAATCCCGTAATAAGGAATTGCATGCACAAGATCGCGCAAGGTAATTCCTGGCTGCATTTTACCTTTAAAACGGACTAATACAGACTCAGGCATATCTAAAGGCATTACACCGGTTGCAGCGGCAAACGCAACAAGGCCTGAGCCAGCAGGGAAAGAAATCCCTAATGGGAAACGCGTATGTGAGTCACCACCAGTACCCACCGTATCTGGGAGTAACATACGGTTGAGCCACGAGTGGATAATACCGTCACCAGGGCGTAGCGATACCCCACCTCGGTTCATAATAAAATCGGGCAAAGTATGGTGGGTTTCAACATCAACCGGTTTTGGATAAGCCGACGTATGACAGAAAGACTGCATCACCAAATCAGCAGAGAAACCTAAACACGCTAAATCTTTCAACTCGTCACGAGTCATTGGCCCTGTGGTATCTTGTGAGCCAACTGTGGTCATTTTCGGTTCGCAGTAAGTTCCCGGGCGGATACCTTCAACACCACAGGCTTTACCCACCATTTTTTGAGCCAAACTGAAACCTTTCCCGTTATCAGAAACAGGGATAGGACGAGTGAATACGGTAGAAGGTTCTAAACCTAATGATTCTCGTGCACGATCAGTCAAACCACGACCAATGATCAAAGGAATTCGACCACCCGCACGTACTTCATCAAGAATAACGTCAGTTTTTAATTTAAACGTAGAAAGTACATCACCCGTTTCATGGTTACATACCTTTCCTTCATATGGATAAACATCAATGACATCACCCATATTTAATTTGGAAACATCAAGCTCAACGGGCAAGGCTCCCGCATCTTCCATGGTGTTGAAAAAGATGGGTGCAATTTTTCCACCAAGGACATAGCCACCAGCGCGTTTATTAGGGACATAAGGAATATCTTCGCCCATAAACCACAACACAGAGTTAGTCGCTGATTTACGTGATGACCCCGTACCAACGACATCACCCACATAAGCGAGTTGATGACCTTTTGCTTTAAGAGCTTCGATCTGTTTAATCGGGCCAATATTGCCAGGATCATCAGGATTAATACCTTCACGCTCATTTTTTAACATCGCGAGGGCATGAAGAGGAATGTCGGGACGAGACCAAGCGTCAGGTGCTGGAGATAAGTCATCGGTGTTCGTTTCACCAGTCACTTTAAAAACGGTAAGAGTCACTTTATCGGCCAGTTTTGGTTTTTCTAAAAACCATTCGGCATCAGCCCAAGACTGCATGACCGTTTTAGCCGCAGAGTTACCTGCTTTTGCTTTTTCTTCAACATCGAAGAAAGCATCGAACATAAGCAGAGTGTGCGATAACGCTTTTACTGCGATGGGAGCCAATTTATCGTTATCTAATAAATCGACGAGTGGGGCAATATTATAACCACCTTGCATTGTTCCAAGCAGCTGCGCCGCTTTTTCTGGACTAATCAAAGGCGAAGTCACTTCACCTTTTGTCACAGCAGCAAGAAATCCTGCTTTTACATAGGCCGCTTCATCAACACCAGGTGGAATGCGATTTTCAAGTAAATCAACAATAAACGCTTCTTCACCTTTGGGAGGGTTTTTCAGCAATTCAACAAGTCCTGCAACTTGTTCTGCATCTAAAGGTTTTGACACAACTCCTTCAGCGGCACGCTCTGCGACGTGTTTACGGTAGGCTTCAAGCACGACATATTCCTCTCATTGCGGTCCACTCTGGTTATTTTTGAATAGAGAGTGGACATCCTTGGAAACTTAGACTCCCTATCAGATTGAGCGTGTTCTTCATCCATTTTTGCAGAAAAACAGCACTCTAGAGAGGCTAAACTTTGGTCGACAGACTAGCAAAACTAACTATATTTTAAAATCTACTCACATTGATCAACATATCAAGTTACGCCTAAACATGCATAATACATGTGGATTTTAGACTTGGATCGCTACTCAAAGCTTGAACCAATGATTAAGTAGACTGAGCTATAATCTTGCTCTGTACGTCCATATCCGAACATTATCGGTCCAATGGGCGAGTCAACACCAGTAAACAGCGAGCCGGCTGCATACAGAGGCGCTGAACTCACATCTTCATCTGGGTCTGACCAAACTCCACCATATTCTAACGAAGCGCCCAGATAGACGGGCGACGTGAACAGGCCAAAGTCATTATCAAACCAACGATAACGATAGACTAAACTAGCAAACGCTTTATTCTGCCCAATCAGGCTATTACGCGGAATACCAGACAGGTTCAAAAAACCACCTATGGTTTTAGGGTCAATCGGGGTTGAAGTGTTTTTACTCTTCACTTGCCCGTAATCGATATGGCCAACTAACGTATGCCGATCAAAGCTATGAGCTAAGATCAGTTTAGTCGACAATTCGTTGACCGTATCAATACTATCTGAAATTAGACGCTGATCCCCATCGTAAATCTCATCATGTGAGAATAAGTATTCTAAATTAAAGTAAATACCGTCGGTTGGAAGTGCATAATTATCTAAAGTATCAATCCGGTAGTTTAAAAATATGCCCGCACGTTTAAAATTAGCATGCCCATAAGAAGGTAAAGTGGAATACTCCGCGTTTCCTTGAATCAATCGCCCACCAATCTGAGCTTCCTGCCATAAATTGCGTTGATAACCGAAAGCAACCTCACCACGCCACTCCGTGTATTCTAAGGCATAGTAGTTTTCGGTCGCTTGCAAGGAGGTATCGTCAAACCCCGTTAAAGGTACACTTCGTTTATCAATGCTATAGCGTACAGATGAGGTAAAGAAAGTCTTCTGTCCAGAAAAAAGCGGCGAGTAAAATTCTGCCTCAATGAGTTTGTCGGTTCCCATATTAAAATTCAGCGTCAACTCTGCGCCTTGTTTATTAATATCGGTGAAGTTAGTCGACATACCGATTGAATATTGACTATCACTATTAAAGTCATCTTCTAAAAAGAAACGAAAGTTGGCGTAATTAGGCCCCCAAGATTTCTCTTTAACATTAACAATCAAATCATTTTCATCATTACTGTCATCATATTCGTAACTGACTTGTTCAAAACGATCGAGTGCATATAAGCTTTCAACGCTCTGCTCAACTTGATCTTGCGGAATAACTTTACCTGATTTTAGGTCTAACCGGTTTTCTAGAAGTTCATTACTATAGTGAGACATATTATTGATAACGACTTTATCTACCTTCATGTCACTGCCGCGTTTCAGGAGCTTTCGTCGTTTCATTTTCTCCGCCACATAAGCCTGATAAGCTTTAGGGGATAACTCAAAAGACTTAAATTTTTCTTTGTTAGCCATGACCGCCTGATACCCTTTTTTAAAGGCTTGCGGCATTTTATTGAATTCTGTTGTTTCCATCATGCCGACATCTGGATGCAACAACACATCTACATCGGTCAGTGTGTCGGCTTGTTTTTGAGTCGAGCTGCGAACCAAATAATTAGATAGCTGGTCAGCGATGGAGAAAAAATTGGTAAAATCTTCAGAATCTTTATAGTCAGTACTGATATCAACAGCAATGACCTTATCTGCGCCCATTTTACGAGCAACATCGACCGGCATATTGTTAGTGACCCCACCGTCAACTAACCAATGACCATCGAGTTCATAGGGCGGCAATGCACCAGGTACAGACATACTTGCCATCATCGCATCAACCAAATAACCATGATCAAGCACCACTGGCTGCAATTTGGTTATGTCAGTAGCAACCGCACGATACGGAATCACTAAATTATCAAAGGATTTAAACGGCAATAAATTATGGGTGCTTTGGCGCAAAATTTTCAGCATGTTTTGTCCCTGCACTACGCCTTTCGGAGCACGGATCTCTCCCCAGCGAATACCTAAATCTGTATACAGTTGATAACGGTCTTCATGTTCTTTGTCCCTAACCCGACGTTCACTTCGGTCAACACGATCGCGATAACCTTCGTTCCAATCAATCGAATTAACCATAGTTTCAATTTGATCAGCATCCATACCTATCGCATAGAGGCCTGCGACATAAGCGCCCATGCTTGTGCCGGTGACAATATCAACCGGTACATGTAATTCTTCTAAGGCTTTCAGTACCCCAATATGCGCTGCACCTTTTGCTCCTCCCCCCGCTAATACCAAAGCAATTTTAGGGCGCGAACTATGCTGAACATGGTCAGTAGCTGCTAGATCGGCTGACCAAACTGAAAAAGCGGGTAATAAACACATTGCAGCCAACACATAGCGGTTCAACAACTTCACTGAAAATCCTTAGAATAATTAGAATATAAGGTGGGATATTACCCGTTGAGGTATGACTGTAGTCAGTCATACCTCAAACAATATTAAAAATTACCACTGAAATAAACGCTTAAGCCAATTAGAGGAACCTTGCTGGCACTGCTCTTTCCATTGACCTTTATCATCCCAAACCGGTAATTTCAGTTCACTGGCACAATCGACACGTAAATCACCATCAGAGGTTTTATCAAACCCTATCGTGCTGATTTCATTTGGCCAAGGCAAGACTAATTTCTGCGGGATACGACGATCGAGATAATCCGCATAAATTCGTAAAGCACCGCTTGCACCAGTTAAATAAGTGGGCTTATTGTCATCTCGTCCAACCCAAATGGTTGTCACCTCGCGACCATCAACGCCGACAAACCAACTGTCTCGAGTATCACTACTGGTGCCCGTTTTTCCAGCTAACGCAGCCCAAGAAAAATGATTCTGTAAATAGCGGCCAGTTCCTTCCAGCACGCCTCGTTTCATCGCGTACGTCGTTAACCATGCAGCCTGTTGTGGTACCGCCTGTGAAACTTTAGGGATAGATTGATACAGAACATTGCCTTTCAAATCCAATACAGAACGCAATGCCGATAGTGGTGCTTTTCGCCCTGAGTTAGTAATGGTCTGGTACATCTGGGCTACTTCCATTGGTGTTAACGTAAATGAGCCTAGGAACATACTTGGCACTGGACGAATCTCATGGTGAGGTACACCTAATTTCACTAAGGTATCCACAACATTTTCGATACCGAGAGACATACCCAGTTCGACTGTTGGTACATTCAATGACTTCGCTAACGCTAAATAAAGAGGCACATCACCGCGATAACGACGATCAAAGTTACGTGGCGACCATACGCTGCCTTCATTACCTTTCAACGTCAACGGTTTATCATGCAATGTTGTCGCTAAGCTGAATTTATCAGGTTGAGCTAACGCGGTTAAATACACAGCCCCCTTTGCCAAAGAGCCAATTTGCCGGCTCGCATTTAACGCTCGGTTAAACCCGTCATAACCTACCCGTTTTCCGCCAACTATAGCGCGAATTTCGCCGGTATTACGATCAACGGCAACAGCAGCGGCCTCTAATTCTTTGCCACCATGACGAGTTAACTGAGGAACCTTATGCTTTATTGCTCTTTCCAAATCCACCTGTGAAACAGGGTCTAAGGAAGTAAATACACGTAAGCCTGTTTCAGATTTAAAGGCATCCCCCACCTTATCATGCAATTCAATCGACAACTGCTGGAAGTAGGCAGGCTGACGGCTAGCAATATGCGGATGTTTCTGTACATCCAGTGGACGAGAAACGGTTTCTTCATATTGCTTAGCGGTAAGAATATCTCTTTCCATCATAAGCTTGAGTACTAGATTACGTCGTTCTCGCGCACGTTCAGGATAACGAACAGGATTATAATAAGAGGGACCTTTCACCATCCCGACCAAAAGAGCGATTTGATCAATACGCAGCTCCTGCAGAGGTTGCCCAAAATAGAGTCGCGAGGCTAACCCAAAACCATGTACTGCTTCACTGCCATTTTGCCCCATATACACTTCATTCATATACGCCTGCAAAATGCGATCTTTGCTATAACGATAATCAATGATCAAAGCCATATAGGCTTCACGCAATTTACGCCAGATGGTCCGATTATTAGATAAGAATATATTCTTAGCCAATTGCTGGGTTAAGGTACTGCCACCCTGCACTGTATGGCCTGCACGTAAGTTAACTAGCATTGCACGCAAGATTGCTAATGGTGCAATACCATCGTGCTGATAAAAATGGCGGTCTTCTGTGGTCAGTAGAGCATCGACCATAATTTCTGGGAACTGATCCCGGCGCAGGAATAAACGTGTTTCCGGAGTATTTTTCTCCAACATACCAAGCATCTTAGGGTCAAGACGCAAATAACCAAGTTCCCCACGTTTTTCTAGTGATTGAATATGGGTTAAACCACCATCATCAAACGTTAGCATCACGTGGCGATCAGGCTCGGGGCCATCAGCAAATTCAAAGGGACGACGAATTAATTCAATACGGCTAGAAGAAGCGGAATATTCTCCTGGATAGTGTGGTTGACGAACCTTACGGTATTTCAATACATCCAGTTCATTGCGGACCTCTTCCAAACTGATGTCCATACCGGGTTCCAGTTGCAAGATACGAGCATATACCACCGTAGGTAACTGAAAAAGTTGTCCGTCAAATCTCTGCTTGATGACACTGTTTAGATAAATACCAACAAACAAAAGCACCGCTGCTACGGCAATCGAAAGTTTCCACCCGATGCTCCATAACTTACGCCATATTCCTTTTTTTACCGGTTGCTTGTGGCTGGCAGCTTTGTCTTTTGACTGCTTTTTGCTGTTTTTCGGTGTTGTTTTTTTAGTCATGAATTCAATTGTCGTTTTGTTTTCGTTGTCGCTACGTGATTCGCCGGATCATCAGGCCAAACATGTTTGGGATAACGTCCTTTCATCTCCTTTTGCACCTCGCGATATGCACCATGCCAAAATCCCGCGAGATCTTGCGTGACTTGCAAAGGTCTTTGCGCCGGAGACAGTAATTCCATTACAACTGTTTGTGTTCCTTGAGCAATCACTGGTGATTGTTTTTCACCAAAAACTTCCTGCATTCGAACTGAAAGTACGGGTGACATGCCTTGCTGATAGCGAATCTTTTTCTTTGTTCCTGTCGGCATTTGATGATGAGTAGGCAGCCATTCATCAATCTTTTGATTAAGAGGCCAACCTAAGCGAGCACTTAACGCTTCTAGAACCGATACTTTGTGCAATTGCTTGGCTGAAGTACACCCCAGTAAATAAGGCGCTAACCAGTCGTCGACGCTAGAGCGTAGGCTATCATCATCCATCGCAGGCCATCCCTCGTGTGGTAACCACTCAATACCACACCTCACTCGCTCTAACCATGCCAAGGTATCCTGTGTCCAATTTAATACGCCTAATCCTTTGCGTGAGACATAATTGAGCAAAGCTTGCGTCATTTTTTCCTTACTGGGCTCAGGGAGCGCAATGCGCTGAATGACGAGTTGACCCATTTTGGTCTGTTTCTCAGCGGTAAGTCTGCCTGATTTATCATCCCAATCAACCACTTCACTAGTTTTAAATAAAGCGCCAAAGGTATTTTCTAGCTGTTGAATATCCAGTGCTATTGCTGAAAAAATTTGACTAGCCTGCTGTTGATGACGCATTAACTCAGTCACCACTAAATAGTGCTCATTAGCTAATGGCTCACTTTCATGAATCCACGCACCGTGGCCGTTACTTAAACGGAATTGGCCTAATGAATTATCGCGTAACTGAGCAATGCGATCAGGATAAGCCATCGCCACTACCAGCGAGAGTTGACTAGCCGTCACCGTTGCAAGGTTAAATTCGTTATCACAGGCAAAACACAATTGTTGGGCCCGTTTATACAACCATGATGATTTAGGATGGCGTTTTTCCTGCCAGCGATACAAACTATGGCTGATATCAAGACTATTTTTTTCCGGCTCTTCTAATAAGACAGCCGCAGCCACAGCGGCAGAGAAATACAGGGGATCATCTTGAACCTGCAGCAGCATCGCCGCAGTGCGCGGAGGCAAACCGAGTTGATGAGCATCTTGCCCCATAGCCGTTAATTGATAATCTGAACGCATCAAGCATAATTGCTGAAGTAACTCTCTTCCCTGCTGTAACGACGCTTTAGGTGGCGTATCTAGCCAAGATAAACTGGTTTCATCCGTTGTTCCCCATGCAGCTAATTCCATCGCTAACGGAGCCAAATCACTTTGCAAAATTTCAGGCGTGGGAACTTTCGGTTGCTGCTGATACTGACTTTCACTGTAGAGCCTAACACACAGGCCGGGTTCCAAACGTCCAGCCCGCCCTGCTCTTTGTTGTGCAGAAGATTGAGCTATCTTAGTTTCTTGAAGGCGGGTAATGCCTGTTTTTAAATCAAAACTGGCGGTACGTTCTAAGCCGGAATCAACGACTAAACGAATGCCTTCTATAGTTAATGAGGTCTCTGCAATATTGGTAGCCAATACCACTTTTCGCCGACCATCTTTAGCCGGTGAAATCGCTTTTTGCTGTTGCTTGAAATCGAGCTGCCCATAAAGAGGACATACATCGACAACATCATCTAATGTTCCTAACAGTTGCTCTTCTACCTGCTTAATCGCACTAACCCCGGGCAAAAAGGCCAATAGCGACCCTTGCTCAGAATTGAGCAGAGAGCGAATCAGTTTGACCATAGCTGGCGCTAAACGCTCCCCCTGCTTGATAGGGTTATAACGCAGTTCGACTGGATATTGCCGACCCGATGATTCCACATAAGCCGATTCTGGGAGCAACCGACCCAATGCCTGTTGATCTAATGTAGCGGACATGACAACGATTTTTAGATCGTCTCTTAATACCGATTGAGCTTCAAGACTCAACGCTAACGCAGTATCTGCATGAATACTGCGCTCGTGAAATTCATCAAAAATGACCATGTCCACGCCATCAAGCTCAGGGTCATTCTGAATCATGCGTGTCATGATGCCTTCTGTCACAATTTCAAGCTGAGTCGCAGATGATACCTTTGTTTCACCACGGACTCGAAAACCAACACGTTGCCCGACAGGCTCATTGAGTTGCTTTGCTAAATAAGCAGCAATATTTCTGGCCGCCAAACGTCTTGGCTCCAACATGATAATTCTTCCAGAAATACAACCCGATAAAAGTAATTGCAATGGAAAATAAGTGGATTTACCTGCGCCAGGCTCCGCTTTTAAAATGACTTGAGGACGATGTGTTATCTGTTCAATTAACAACGGTAATACATCGGCGATAGGCAATTGTGACAAGTCACGCTCCTTATGCTTAAATGACCAGACTATTGTACAGAAAAACAGTATATACCCAAACTTTCGCAAAATAAGCGGGGGATATGTCATCCCATATATCCGTATCAGGCTACTGAAATGAAATTTATTCCACCATTAAAAAAAGCCAAATTAATCAAACGCTATAAACGATTTTTGGCGGATGTTGAAACGGAAAGTGGCGAGCAGTTTACGCTTCATTGCGCCAATACCGGCGCAATGACTGGCTGTGCGGAGCCAGGTTCGACGATTTGGTACTCCACCTCAAACAATCCAAAACGAAAATATCCACATAGTTGGGAAATAACCCAAACCGCCCAAGGCGATAAAATTGGCATCAATACCTCTCGTGCAAATCAATTAACAGTGGAAGCTATTGAAAATGGAACTATTCTAGAACTACAAAACTATGATCAGCTCCACACTGAGGTGAAGTACGGGATTGAAAATAGTCGGATAGATATACTACTGACCTCTCAAACTGAACCAAAATGTTACATCGAAGTAAAAAGTGTTACTCTGCTAGACGATAATGTGTTGGCAGTAGAAGAAAAATCGGAGTTAAGAGGACAAGGCTTCTTTCCCGATGCTAAAACGCTTCGCGGACAAAAACACCTTAGAGAACTGACTGAGATGGTTAAAAATGAGAGCAGGGCCGTACTTTTATACGTTGTTTTGCATTCAGGGATTGAAAAAGTCTCTCCTGCTCTCCATATAGACGCGGAATATTCGCGATTGTTAACAATGGCGCAAGAAGCTGGAGTAGAAGTACTATGCTACAAGGCAGCGTTTTCTGAAAATGAGATTCAACTAGAGTCTCGTGTCGAATTCGTCCCTCATACAGCAAAAAACTGTTGATATCTTCACATTGACGATAAGTTTGCTAATGAATGATTGCCACTCTGTCTTCTTTTTGCTATAGATACCCGCCTTAATTTAACTGCTATCGCAGTTGACTAGGTGTTAGTAGGAGATGCTGTATGCTTGAGTCCAAAAAGAAAACGCTAGGCATCCTAGCCATTGCTGGTGTTGAACCATATCAAGAAAAACCGGGTGAAGAGTACATGTCACCTGGCCAAGTTGAACATTTTACTAAAATTCTTGAAGCATGGCGTGACCAGCTCAGGGCCGAAGTAAACCGTACCGTTCACCACATGCAAGACGAAGCGTCAAACTTCCCCGATCCTGTTGACCGTGCGTCACAGGAAGAAGAGTTTAGCTTAGAACTGCGTAACCGTGACCGTGAGCGTCGCCTGATCAAAAAAATTGAGAAAACACTCGATAAGATCAAGGATGAAGATTTCGGGTACTGTGAATCATGTGGCGTCGAGATTGGTGTTCGTCGCTTAGAAGCTCGCCCTACAGCTGATTTATGTATCGACTGTAAAACGCTAGCTGAGATGAAAGAAAAGCAAATGCTAGGATAAAATCCAATTGAAAAGGGAGCGTAATGCTCCCTTTTTTATTACTAAAGCGGTGCCAAGCAAAACTTTAGTAATGTCCTCTTAGCTTCTCCCATCAGGGCAGAAGCCAGGTTCTCTGCACCCTCAAAGATTTCTCTTCTCTGTATATCGCGATGGATACATTCCCCAAGCTATCAGGTCAATGGGTTTTATAGCTGCATCATGGTCTTCATTTCGCTACAATGGCGCGTCATTATAAAGGTGTAAGTTACAAACATGAGTTATATTGGTCGCTTTGCTCCCTCTCCATCAGGGCTATTACACTTTGGCTCTTTGGTAGCAGCACTGGGTAGCTACTTCCAAGCACGTTCACAGCAAGGAAAATGGCTGGTAAGAATTGAAGACCTCGACCCACCAAGAGAAATGCCTGGGGCAGCGGATAAAATTCTTCGAACGCTTGAACGTTATCAGCTGCATTGGGATGGTGAAGTGGTATATCAAAGCCAACGGCATCACTTATACCAGCAACAAATTGATACTTGGTTAGAAGAAGGGCAAGCCTATTTTTGCGAATGTACACGCAAACAAATTAAGGCGTCTGGAGGATATTATTTAGGAACCTGCAGAAATAAGCGTTTAACTCACAGTGATCATTGTTCTGTGCGACTGCGTATGGATAACCCGGTTGAGTCATTTATCGATTTAAGACAAGGGGAAATTCACATCCCTAAAGCACTCGCGCATGAAGATTTCATTATCAAACGACGTGATGGCTTGTTTGCTTATAACTTAGCGGTAGTGATTGACGATATTACTCAAGGTGTCACAGAAGTAGTACGCGGCGCAGATTTGATAGAACCAACGGGTCGTCAAATCAGTCTCTATCATACACTTCATCAGACACCGATTAGCTACTTACATCTACCTTTGGCTGTCGATGAACATGGGAATAAGTTTTCCAAACAGAATCATGCGACAGCAATAAGTGATGACCATCCTAAACAGGATCTACAACGGGCCATGAAGTTTTTAGGTTTTGATTTACCTGAAGATTTTTCAGATTTAACCGTAGAAAACATGATCGACTGGGGATGTAGAACGTGGTGCCTACAACAGTTACCATCAGAGATCAAGATCATCGCATGATTCTCAAATGGCACCGTCTAGGCTATTATTAGCCGCAAATTCGTCCTGTTCCCCCTCGTGTCACGTGAAGTTCACGAACGAAATGGGTAACACCAATCATTGTCAGATGCACATGAATAACAACGATTTACAACAACGCGGACACCGCGTATACCCAAACTTAGCTTTGAACATTATCACGCGCCAAGAGCACTCTGTTTCTCGCCAGTTGATCAGTGAAAATGCGCTAAAAGTGTTGTATCGCTTACATGGTGCTGGGTACGAAGCCTACCTTGTTGGAGGCGGTGTTCGTGATTTAATGCTCGGCGGTACACCAAAAGATTTTGATGTAGCGACAAATGCGACTCCAGAACAAATTCGTCAGTTATTTCGTAACTGTCGCTTAATCGGTCGCCGCTTTCGTCTTGCCCACATCATGTTCGGTCGCGATATTATAGAAGTGGCGACCTTCCGTGGACACCATCAAGAGCAAAATACTCAGTTATCCGTACAATCCGATCAAGGTATGTTATTACGTGATAACGTATACGGCACCAAAGATGAAGACGCAGAGCGTCGTGATTTCACTATCAATGCAATGTATTACAACATTGCCGATTACAGCATTCACGATTACGCAGGTGGCGTCGAAGATTTAGAAGATCGCTTGGTTCGACTTATTGGCGATCCCGAGACTCGCTATCGTGAAGATCCGGTACGCATGCTGCGTGCAATTCGTTTTGCAGTAAAACTAGATTTTGATATCGAAGAAGATACTGCAGAGCCTATCGAACGCCTCGCTTATCTATTAAGTGATATTCCAGCGGCACGCCTTTACGAAGAATCCTTAAAGATGCTGCAATCGGGATACGGTTTAGAAACCTATCACTTGATGCGCGAATACAATGTTTTTGAACAGTTGTTCCCTGTAATTAGTGAGCATTTCACTCCTGATTACAGCTCAAATACCGAACATATGCTGGATCTCTCATTGGATTCCACCGATATTCGCGTTGAAGAAAACAAACGCATTAATCCCGCTTTTATGTTCGCAGCGATACTCTGGTATCCAATGATCGAACGTGCTAATAAATTGGTAGAAGAAACCAATATCAATTTCTATGATGCCGTGATGGAAGCGAGTAACCAAGTACTTGATCGAGTAGTAAAACGTATTGCGATTCCACGTCGTCATACGGCAACAATTCGCGAAATTTGGCAGTTACAACTGCGCTTACCTCGTCGTAATGGTAAACGTGCTTTCCGTTTAATGGAGCTAAATAAATTCCGTGCAGGCTTTGACTTCCTAAAAATGCGAGGTGAAGTCGAAGGGGGCGAAATTAAAGAATTGGCCTTGTGGTGGGATACATTCCAATCAGCAGGACGCAATATGCGTCAAGCGATGGTAAATGACCTCAATCAGGCTAGCACGCAAAAGCCACGAGCTCGTCGTCGCAAACCTGCGAACAAAAAAAAGAGCAAAACTGAGTCATGATCACAGTATATATTGCGGTAGGCAGTAATCTTGGCGAACCTGTTGCACAAGCAAACGAAGCCATCGAAGCACTAAAATCGTTGCCTCGCTCAACGTTTATTGCCACATCCTCTTTGTATAGCAGTACGCCAATGGGGCCACAGGATCAACCAGACTACATCAATGCCGTGGTGAAAATTACAACTGAGCTTTCACCACTGGAACTATTAGATTGCACACAGTCAATCGAACAACAACATGGTAGAGTACGTAAAAAAGAGCGCTGGGGTCCTCGTACGCTTGATCTCGATATCATACTCTACGGTCAGGAAGTGATTGAAAACGAACGCCTGACGATCCCTCACTATGGAATGAAAGTACGGGAATTTGTCCTTTATCCTCTGGCAGAAATAACCTCTGAGTTGTGTCTACCAGATGGAACCGCACTAAAGGATCTACTGGAAGCAGTACCGCTAAATGGGCTTAAAATCTGGCAATAGTCAGCGCCTTATCTAGTAAGGAACAGTAATGAAAAAAATCACAATAAACGACCTAATGAAATGGAAACAAGAAGGTCGTAAATTTGCGAGCGTCACGGCCTACGATGCCAGCTTCGCTCAACTATTTGAAAGCCAGGAAATGCCGGTTCTTCTTGTCGGCGATTCTTTAGGCATGGTTTTGCAGGGTGAAAATGATACCCTGCCCGTCACAGTAGAAGATATTGCCTACCATACAAAAGCTGTGCGTAAAGGTAGCCCAAATGCCTTACTCATGGCCGATATGCCGTTTATGAGTTATGCAACGCCAGAGCAAGCTTGCCAAGAAGCAGCTAAGCTCATGCGTGCTGGTGCTAACATGGTAAAAATTGAAGGTGGTGGTTGGTTAGCAGATACCATAACGATGTTAACTGAACGCTCTGTACCTGTCTGCGCTCATTTGGGGCTAACCCCTCAAGCAGTGAATATTTTTGGTGGTTATAAAGTACAAGGCCGAGAACAAGATCAAGCTGAAAAAATGCTTAATGATGCTCTGGCACTCCAACAAGCTGGCGCACAAATTGTGGTACTTGAATGTGTACCAGCCGCTTTGGCTGAAACGATCACAAAAGCGTTAGATATTCCTGTCATCGGTATTGGTGCTGGTAATCAAACTGATGGTCAAATTTTGGTAATGCACGACATGTTTGGCATTTCCGCAAATTATATGCCTAAGTTCTCTAAGAATTTCTTAGTTGAAACTGGGGATATGCGCCAAGCTGTCGCAAAATACATCGCCGATGTTGCCAGTGGAGAATTCCCTGGTTTAGCACATACCATTGCTTAAGGAGTCATTCATGCAAACATTTTCTGACATTGCGTCACTACGTGAGCAAATCAAACAATATAAGCGTGAAGGCCGTAAGATCGCGTTTGTACCAACAATGGGTAACTTACACGAAGGACACTTAACTTTAATGCGTAAAGCACACGAAGAAGGTGACATCGTTGTAGCCAGTATTTTTGTAAACCCACTACAATTCGATCGAGCGGATGACTTAAATAGCTATCCACGCACATTAGATGATGATCTGAATAAACTTAATGGTGAGGGCGTTGATCTCGTATTTACCCCTACCCCTGAGATCATTTACCCTAACGGCTTAGATAAACAGACATTTGTTGAGGTTCCAGGCTTATCTCATATGTTAGAAGGCGCTGCTCGCCCAGGGCACTTTCGCGGTGTTGCTACCATTCTGACTAAGCTGTTTAATATCGTTCAACCGGACGTGGCTTGTTTTGGCGAAAAAGACTTTCAGCAATTGGCTGTGATTCGTCAAATGGTCGAAGATCTGGCAATGGATATTGAAATTATTGGGGTACCAATCGTACGTGAATTAGATGGCTTAGCCATGAGCTCGCGTAATAATCTATTAACAGTGGCTGAGCGCCAACTCGCCCCAGTATTGGCAAGAACGATGCGCTGGATGAGCAGTGCGATGCGTAATGGTCGCGATGATTATGCCTCTATTGCAGAAGATGCTAGCGATCAACTCCGCGCTGCTGATCTTATTCCTGATCAGATCTTTATTCGTGATGCCAAAACGCTCCAACCAATTAGCGAAACTACCACACAAGCCGTTATTCTTATTTCGGCTTACTTGGGACATGTTCGTTTAATCGATAACCAAGTTCTAGACTTCTCGGTTGAAAGTAAACCGAGTCAAGAAGAAGAATAATCCAGTTCTTCACGGTGATAACAATAAGGGCAGCACACAGTGCTGCCTTTCTGTTTCACGGTAATCTACCGATTAGGCTCTTAAACCTTTACCACTAGTAATCAAATAGTGCGCAACACAATATAAACCCACGACAAAAATTCCCAGCACACCAAATGACGTACCAATCCCCACGTCAGAAACACCAAGGAACCCATAACGGAAGGCATTTACCATGTACACAATTGGGTTGATTTTCGATACTCCTTGCCAAAATTCAGGCAACAGACTGATCGAGTAGAAAACACCACCTAAATAAGTCAGCGGCGTTAAAACAAAGGTAGGCACGATAGAGATATCATCAAAACTTTTCGCGAATACGGCATTGATTAAGCCGCCTAAAGCAAACACGACGGAAGTCAGAAATACCGTAGCGACCACAATCCACCAGTGCTGAACTTGCAAATCAACGAAAAATAGCGACACACCGGTAACCATAGCGCCAACTAATAAACCGCGTGAAACTCCGCCCATCACATAACCCGCAATAATTACGTAATTAGGCACAGGGGCAACTAATAACTCTTCAATGTTTTTTTGAAATTTGGCGCTAAAAAAAGACGATGCAACATTGGAATAAGAGTTAGTAATGACTGACATCATAATCAGGCCAGGAACTATGTACTCCATGTAGGTAAAGCCGTTCATTTGGCCAATTCGAGAACCAATCAGATTACCAAATATGATGAAATACAACGTCATGGTAATCGCTGGTGGAACGACAGTTTGTACCCAAATGCGAGTAAATCGTTTCACTTCTTTGTGCAGCAAACTACAAAATGCTGTCCAGTAAATCTGATACATGTTTATCCTCAATCTGCTTGGTGAATAATGCTGACAAACAGCTCTTCAAGACGGTTAGCTTTATTACGCATTGATAGCACTTTAACGCCATGTTCACTCAATTGAGCAAATACGTGATTAAGCCCTTGTTCTTTATCCAATTCAATTTCAAGTGAACCATCTACAATGTCCTGTGAACGCACACCTTCTAGCTGAGGAATCGTCTCTGTTTCATTGACATCCAAAATAAACGTCTCGACCGCTAATTTACCTAATAGACCTTTCATTGTGGTATTTTCAATTAATTCGCCATGATTGATGATGCCTATATGACGACATAACATCTCAGCTTCTTCGAGATAGTGAGTTGTTAAAATAATCGTAATGCCATCTTCACGATTAATTCGCTCTAAAAACTCCCACATCGAACGACGCAGTTCGATATCTACCCCAGCGGTAGGTTCATCAAGAATCAACAAATGAGGCTCATGCATAAGCGCACGTGCAATCATCAAACGACGCTTCATACCACCAGAAAGATTACGCGCCCGTTCATGACGTTTGCCCCATAAATCCAACTGAGATAAATATTTCTTCGCGCGTTCTTTAGCTAGCGCTTTTTTCACCCCGTAATAACCGGCTTGCTGCATCACAATCTGCTCAACGGTTTCAAACGGGTTGAAGTTAAATTCTTGAGGCACCAGGCCCAAATTTTGTTTAGCTAATTCTAAATCTTTATCAATGTCGTAGCCAAAGACCTTCACGGACCCCGAGGTCTTATTCACTAAAGAAGAAATAATCCCTATTGTGGTTGATTTCCCTGCCCCATTAGGACCAAGTAATGCGTAAAAATCGCCTTTTTTAACGGACAGACTGATCCCTTTCAATGCTTCAAAACCACCGGAATAGGTCTTGCGCAATTGATCTAATTCTAAAGCGTACATAACATTCTCATATCGTCTAAAAGAACAACATTGAGATAACAATATCTCAATCGCCAAGGCTATTCGCCTAACGAGTAAATGGTTTAATAATGAACTTAAATAGTAGAGTATTCACTCTGCTGTTTTATTGATAACAACGAAGAATAATCCCGTCACCTTATCACTGAGCCCAAAAGAGACAAGAGGTAACAATGAATTCTTTGTAAAAAACACTTTTGCGTATATTGTGGGTGACCGCCGACAAAATAACCGCAAAAAGATTAAGTATAATATCTGTGCTTGGCGCCTATCATTGTGTATAGTTGGCATCGTTAATGAAGGGAATTAAAATGCCAGAATTAAAACAATTATTCGATAATAACTCGAAATGGTCAGCTTCCATAAAAGCTGAACGCCCTGAGTATTTTACTAAGTTAGCCAAAGGACAAAATCCTGATTTTCTATGGATTGGGTGTTCAGATAGTCGGGTTCCCGCTGAACGACTAACTGGACTATATTCTGGTGAACTATTCGTGCATCGTAATGTTGCCAACCAAGTGGTTCATACCGACCTTAACTGCTTGTCGGTTGTTCAGTATGCAGTCGATGTTCTTAAAGTCAAACACATCATCATTTGTGGCCACTATGGATGTGGTGGTATTACTGCCGCTATCGATAATCCTAAACTCGGACTCATCAATAACTGGTTGCTGCACATCCGCGATCTCTATTTCAAACATCGCACATATCTAGACAAGATGTCGGGAATAAATCAATCGGACAAACTCGCTGAGATCAACGTAGCAGAGCAAGTGTATAACATCGGTAATTCTACGGTATTACAAAATGCGTGGGAACGTGGTCAAGATGTCGAACTACATGGTGTGGTCTATGGTATTGAAGATGGCCATTTAGAATACCTTGGTGAGCGTTGTACGTCTCCAGAAACGGTTGATACAAGCTACCAAAAATCCATGGAAAGTATTTTGAATCCCGACTATGCCCTATTATGTCGGTAATCCATTAACCTAGATCCCAAAAAGGAGCGTTTTCACGCTCCTTTCTTATTTCACTCTTGATTACATAAGATATTATGCAAGAGGAACCACTTTACCGATATAAGGTAAATGACGATATTTCTGCGCGTAATCGATCCCTACACCGACGACAAATTCGTCAGGAATTGAGAAACCAATCCATTGCACATCCACTTCTACTTCACGACGAGAAGGTTTGTCTAGCAAAGTACAGATTTCAATCGAGTTAGGCTCACGTAGTGCCAGAACTTCTTTCACACGACTTAATGTATTGCCCGTATCGATAATATCTTCAACAAGCAGCACATCTTTACCTTTGATGTCATCATCAAGGTCTTTCAAAATACGTACATCACGAGAGCTTTCCATGCTATTACCGTAGCTAGAAGCGGTCATAAAATCGACTTGGTGAGTAACATCAATAGCACGGGCAAGATCGGCCATAAAGACGAAGGAACCGCGCAGTAAACCTACTAATACTAGATTTTCACTTTCTTTATAGTGCTGCGAAATTTGTTTCCCTAATTCACGAACTCGCTCTTGAACTTCCTGCTCAGAGATCATCACTTCAACTTTATGTTTCATACCGCTCTCGTTGTTTTTGAGCCATTACCATAAGCATCTTATGGAAAACTGCTTAAAATTACTCCAAAATAATAGCCGCGTATAGTATCATTCCTTTTGCTTCAGGAAAACGTTTCCCTCCGGCAAACAGAGTGAGAGAATACTCACCAAAAAATTATAAGTAACATAAATCTTAATTTAATATGGCATAAGCAAGTTTTAGTCGTTGACCTGATAAATATGCATCAGTACACTCAAAATTGCTTTATGCAAATAATAAAATAATTACTAGTAAACATTCGTTTCACAAATTAACAACGTAAGTCATCAAGGCAAGGATTAACTATATGGATGCTTCAATAGAAAAACGCCCAAGAACCCGTCTATCTCCTCAAAAACGTAAACACCAGCTAATGGAAATTGCACTGGAAGTGTTTGCTAAACGAGGGATTGGTCGTGGCGGTCACGCAGACATCGCAGATATTGCGCAAGTGTCTGTTGCTACAGTATTTAACTACTTTCCAACTCGTGAAGATTTGGTCGACGATGTCCTCACTTTTGTTGTACGACAGTTTTCCAACTTCTTAACCGACAACATTGACTTAGATCTTCCGGCACGAGAAAACCTAACTAACATCGCTGATGGCATGGTAAATCTTGCTATTGATGATTGTCATTGGCTAAAAGTTTGGTTTGAATGGAGCGCTTCAACTCGTGATGAAGTTTGGCCTCTATTTGTTTCCACTAACCGTACTAACCAATTACTGCTGAAAAACATGTTTGCTAAAGCCATTGAACGTGGTGAGCTTGATAGCAACTACGATGCAGAAGACATGGCAACATTATTCCACGGTATCTGCTACTCACTATTTGTGCAAGCGAACCGTGTTCGTAACGAAAATAGCGTCCATAAATTGGTTAACCATTACCTAGATATGCTTTGTATCTATAATAGCGAAGCTGCTGCTTAATCAGCTCGCAATTCGAGGCTTACGGCTTTAAGCCTCGATTAATTAGATAATCGGCCTTGTTGTTATTCAAGGCATAAAAAAACCGCTGAATCTCAGCGGTTTTTTTGATCATAGAGAAAGTAGATTACTTTTTCTTTTTCGCTTTTGCATTTGGAAGGTCAGTGATTGAACCTTCAAATACTTCAGCGGCTAGACCGATAGACTCATGTAGAGTTGGGTGAGCGTGAACAGTTAGAGCGATATCTTCTGCATCACAACCCATCTCGATAGCCAAACCGATTTCGCCAAGTAGTTCACCACCGTTAGTACCAACGATAGCACCACCAACGATACGGTGAGTGTCTTTATCAAAGATAAGTTTAGTCATACCATCTGAACAGTCAGATGCGATTGCACGACCTGAAGCAGCCCAAGGGAATACAGATACTTCGTAGTTGATACCCTCTGCTTTCGCTTCTTTCTCAGTTTTACCAACCCAAGCCACTTCTGGCTCAGTGTAAGCGATTGATGGAATCACTTTAGGATCGAAGTAGTGTTTCTTACCAGAGATAACTTCTGCAGCAACGTGACCTTCATGCACACCTTTGTGAGCAAGCATTGGTTGACCAACGATATCACCGATAGCGAAGATATGAGGAACGTTAGTACGCATTTGCTTATCAACGTTGATGAAGCCGCGCTCGTCTACTTCTAGGCCCGCTTTTTCTGCATCCAGAAGTTTACCATTTGGTACACGACCGATCGCAACTAGAACTGCGTCGTAGCGTTCTGGTTCAGCAGGTGCTTTTTTGCCTTCCATAGATACGTAGATGCCGTCTTCTTTCGCTTCAACTGCTGTTACTTTCGTTTCCAGCATCATGTTGAATTTCTTAGCAACACGTTTAGTGAATACTTTCACTACGTCTTTATCAGCAGCAGGAATCACTTGATCGAACATTTCAACAACGTCGATTTGAGAACCTAGTGCATGGTAAACCGTACCCATTTCCAGACCGATGATACCACCGCCCATGATAAGCAGTTTTTCAGGAACTTCTTTCAGCTCTAGAGCATCAGTTGAGTCCCAAATACGTGGATCTTCATGTGGGATGAATGGCAGTTTGATTGGACGAGAACCGGCTGCAACGATAGCGTTGTCGAAATTCACAACTGTTTTGCCATCTTCGCCTTCAACTTCGATTGAGTTAGGGCCTGTGAATTTACCAAAACCGTTGACTACGTTAACTTTACGCATCTTAGCCATACCGCCAAGACCGCCAGTTAATTGGTTAATCACTTTTTCTTTCCACAAACGAATTTTATCGATATCAGTTTGTGGCTCACCAAACACGATGCCGTGCTCAGAAAGTGCTTTTGCTTCTTCGATAACTTTCGCAACGTGAAGTAATGCTTTCGATGGGATACAACCCACGTTTAGACATACACCACCTAGGGTGCTGTAGCGTTCAATAAGAACAGTGTCCAGACCTAAGTCTGCACAACGGAATGCAGCGGAGTAACCAGCAGGACCGGCACCAAGTACAACAACTTGGGCTTTAATTTCTTTGCTCATTTCGACCTCTTGTAGTCAAATATCCCTTACAGGCTGAGAAGCGACCTTTCCAATGTGGATGCGTGACGCAAATCCTTTTCCAACTTAATAATACAAATTGCAACATATTTCAGTGTAACTGCATGTGCTAAGTGAGAAAAGAGAATCCCCGTAGCCTGTGAGCTAGACGACAATTCATTTAGGGTATTTTGTTATCCCTTACCTAATCGGCAAGATAAAACTGAATCAAGGCGGCGTTTATGCCGCCTTATTTATCTTGAACTTACTGATTACAGTACTAGACGACGAATGTCGCTTAGGCAACCGTTCAAGTAAGTGATGAAGCGTGCACCTTCCGCACCATCGATCACACGGTGGTCGTATGATAATGATAGTGGAAGCTGTAGACGTGGAACGAATTCTTTACCATTCCATACTGGCTTCATTTCTGATTTAGATACGCCAAGGATACCCACTTCAGGTGCGTTTACGATTGGAGTAAACGCTGTACCACCGATACCGCCTAGGCTAGAGATAGTGAAACAACCACCTTGCATGTCAGACGCAGTCAGTTTACCTGCACGTGCTTTCTTAGACATTGCTTTCAGTTCGTCAGATAACTCGTGAATGCCTTTGTTGTTCACGTCTTTAAATACAGGAACAACTAGACCATTTGGAGTATCTACTGCGATACCGATGTTCACGTATTTCTTCACGATTAGGCTTTCACCGTCTTCAGAAAGAGAAGAGTTGAACGATGGGAATGCTTCTAGCGCTTTCGCTGCTGCTTTCATGATGAACACAAGTGGAGTGATCTTCATGCCAGACTCTTTCTTCGCTTCGATAGCATTCTGTTCTTTACGGAACGCTTCTAGTTCAGTGATATCTGCATTATCCCATTGTGTAACGTGAGGGATCATTACCCAGTTACGGTGTAGGTTTGCACCTGAGATTTTCTTAATGCGAGATAGCGGTTGAACTTCAGTTTCGCCGAACTTGCTGAAGTCAACTTTTGGCCAAGGAAGAAGACCAAGAGCTGCGCTGTCACCTTTGCCTGATGCAGCACCAGACTCAAGGCGTTTAAGCGCTTCTTTCACGTAGTTTTGTACGTCTTCTTTTTGGATACGGCTCTTACGACCAGTACCTTTAACCTTAGCAAGGTTAACGCCAAATTCACGAGCTAGACGACGAACAACTGGAGACGCGTGAGCATACTCGTTGTTTTCTTGGAAATCGCCAGTTGCCGCAGGCGCTGCTGCTTTAGGTGCTTCAGCTTTTGCTGGAGCCGCCGCTGCTGGAGCAGGTGCTGCTGGAGCCGCTGCAGGTGCTGCACCCGCCACTTCGAATACCATGATCAAAGAGCCAGTTGATACTTTATCGCCTTCCGCTACTTTGATTTCTTTTACAGTACCCGCAAATGGTGCAGGAACTTCCATCGATGCTTTGTCGCCTTCAACAGTGATTAGAGATTGCTCTTCTTCTACTGTATCGCCAACTGCAACCATAATTTCAGTAACGTCTACTTCGTCGCCACCGATATCAGGTACGTGCACATCTTTCGCTGCCGCTGCCGCTGGAGCCGCCGCAGGTGCTGCTTCTGCAGCAGGAGCTGCTGCTGGCGCTGCGCCTGCAGTTTCGAATACCATGATGAAAGAACCAGTTTTAACTTTGTCGCCTTCAGCCACTTTGATTTCTTTCACAGTACCCGCGAATGGTGCAGGAACTTCCATCGATGCTTTGTCGCCTTCAACAGTAATTAGAGATTGCTCTTCTTCTACTGTATCGCCAACTTTAACCATGATTTCAGTAACGTCTACTTCATCATCGCCGATATCTGGTACGTTAACTTCTAGCGTTGCAGAAGCTGCCGCTGGTGCTGCTGCAGGAGCCGCTTCAGCCTCAGGAGCAGGTGCTGCTGCAGCACCTTCTTCTTCGAATACCATGATGAAAGAACCAGTAGACACTTTGTCGCCTTCTGATACTTTAATTTCTTTAACCACACCAGCTTGAGGCGCAGGAACTTCCATTGAAGCTTTATCGCCTTCAACAGTGATTAGTGACTGTTCTTCTTCAACTTTGTCACCAACTTGCACAAGAATTTCAGTAACGTCTACTTCATCCGCGCCGATGTCAGGTACATTAATTTCAATTGCCATTACTTTAAACCTTCAATTAAGCGTGTAGTGGGTTAGTTTTAGTCACGTCGATGTTGAATTTCTTAATTGCTTCTGCAACTACAGATTTTTCAACGTCGCCGCGTTTCGCTAGTTCGTTAAGCGCTGCAACAACAACGTATTCCGCGTTCACTTCAAAGTGACGGCGTAGGTTGTCACGGCTGTCTGAACGACCGAAGCCATCAGTACCAAGTACTTTGTAAGATTCCGCAGGTAGGAATGCACGTACTTGTTCTGCATAGTTCTTCATGTAGTCAGTCGCAGCGATTGCAGGCTCAGTACCCATTACCTGTGCAATGTATGGTACTTGCTCTTCAGCTTCAGGGTTTAGCATGTTGTTACGTTCAACTTCTTGACCTTCACGAGTCAATTCGTTGAATGATGTTACAGAGTAAACATCAGAAGCAATGCCGTAGTCATCGCTAAGGATTTGAGCCGCTTTGCGTACTTCGTTCATGATAGTACCAGAGCTCATTAGCTGAACTTTACCTTTCGCACCAGTGTAAGTTTCTAGCTTGTAGATACCTTTACGGATGCCTTCTTCAGCACCTTCTGGCATTGCAGGCATTGGGTAGTTTTCGTTCATTAGCGTTAGGTAGTAGAACACGTTTTCTTGGTTCTCACCGTACATGCGACGGATACCATCTTGAACGATAACAGCAACTTCGTAAGCGAATGTTGGGTCGTAAGAAACACAGTTAGGGATAGTGTTCGCTTGAATATGGCTGTGACCATCTTCGTGCTGTAGACCTTCACCGTTTAGTGTTGTACGACCTGCAGTACCACCTAATAGGAAACCACGTGCTTGTTGGTCACCTGCCATCCACGCCATGTCGCCTACACGTTGGAAGCCGAACATTGAGTAGTAGATGTAGAATGGGATCATTGGCAGGTTGTTTGTGCTATATGAAGTTGACGCAGCAACCCATGAAGACATAGCACCTAGCTCGTTGATACCTTCTTGTAGTACTTGACCAGAAGTCGCTTCTTTGTAGTAAGACACTACGCCGCGGTCTTCTGGAGTGTATTCTTGACCATTCGGGTTGTAGATACCGATTTGACGGAACAAACCTTCCATACCGAATGTACGTGCTTCGTCAGCAATGATTGGCACGATACGGTCACCGACGCTCTTGTTCTTAAGAAGAGTATTCAGTGTACGTACAAACGCCATTGTTGATGAAATATCACGTTTTTGAGCTTCTAGAAGTGGTTTGAACTCTTCTAGTGCTGGAACTTGTAGCTCTTCAGAGAAGTGAGTACGACGCTGAGGAGTGTAACCATGAAGAGCGTTACGACGAGCGTGCAAGTATTCGTACTCTTTAGAACCTTCTTCAAGTTTCAAGTAAGGTAGAGATTTTACATCTTCATCAGATACTAGGTCTTGAAGGCCTAGACGGTCACGCATTTGTTGCACGTGAGTCATATCTAGTTTCTTAACTTGGTGCGCGATGTTCTTACCTTCTGCCGCATCACCCATGCCGTAACCTTTTACTGTTTTCGCTAGGATTACAGTTGGACGACCTTTAGTGTCTTGTGCGTTTTTGAACGCTGCGTACAGTTTAGAAGACTCATGACCACCACGTTTTAGAGCGAAGATTTGCTCGTCAGTCATATCAGCAACAAGTGCTGCAGTCTCTGGGTATTTACCAAAGAAGTGTTCACGTACGTAAGCACCGTCTTTAGATTTGAATGTTTGGTAATCGCCATCCACAGTTTCGTTCATAAGCTGTAGAAGTTTACCTGAAGTGTCTTTCGCGATTAGAGAATCCCAGTTGTTACCCCATAGGACTTTCACTACGTTCCAACCAGCACCTTTAAATAGGCCTTCAAGTTCTTGAACGATCTTACCGTTACCCATTACAGGGCCATCTAGACGCTGAAGGTTACAGTTGATTACGAAGCATAGGTTGTCCAGTTTTTCACGTGCAGCGAAAGAAATAGCACCACGTGATTCTGGCTCATCCATTTCACCGTCACCTAGGAACGCGTATACACGCTGTTCTGACGTGTCTTTAAGACCACGGCCTTCTAGGTATTTCAAGAAACGAGCTTGATAGATAGACGCGATTGGACCTAGACCCATTGATACTGTTGGGAACTGCCAGAATTCAGGCATCAATTTAGGGTGTGGGTATGAAGGGATACCTTTACCATCAACTTCTTGACGGAAATGATCCAATTGCTCTTCAGTTAAACGGCCTTCAACGAATGCACGTGCGTAAATCCCAGGAGAAATGTGACCTTGGTAGTATACCAAATCGCCGCCATCTTTCTCGTTAGGAGCACGGAAGAAATGGTTGAAACAAGTCTCGTAAAACGCTGCTGAAGATTGGAAAGAAGCCATGTGGCCACCTAGTTCCAAGTCTTTCTTAGATGCACGTAATACAATCATTACTGCGTTCCAACGGATGATGGAACGAATACGTTTTTCTAGAGTTGTATCACCAGGGTAAGCCGGCTCTTGGTCGGCAGGGATGGTGTTGATGTAGTTAGTCGTTGTGCCGGTTGGCATATCAACGCCTTCTAAACGAGCTTGTCCAAGAACTTCTTCTAACAAGAACTGAGCACGCTCTACGCCTTCTTCACGTACAACTGACTCAAGAGATTCTAACCACTCCTGAGTTTCCAGTGCATCTACGTCATGCTTCATGTCAGACATGGCGATCTATCCTTCTGTTGGTTGGATTATTGAATCGCAATGGGCCACACTACTGTGACTCATTACCCTGCTGAATTCGACGTAGAGAACGCTCGCGGCGAGACTCTTCCCGACCCAAATCCAACAATGTTTCTTCGATATAAGCTAAATGAGAATGGGACATCTCATGGGCTTTCTCTGGCTGCCCGGAAACAATCGCATCCACGATATTAGCTCGGTGTTTACTTACTTTCTCCACCGCTTCAGGGCGGCGGCGTAATAACTTAAAATTCTGTGTGATATTTTGCTCTAGCAATGGTGAAAGGCTACGGATGATATGAAGTAACACGACATTATGTGCCGCTTCAGCGATAGACACTAAAAACGCCATCACAAGTGGCGTTTCACGTTCAACATCTGATTCTTCTTTGATATCGCCGATTTTTTCTACACATGCTCGAATAACAGCAAAATCTTCTTCGGTACCACGTAGTGCAGCAAAATAAGCAGCAATCCCTTCTAATGCATGACGCGCTTCAAGCAAGTCAAGTTGGGTTTCAGGGTGGCTAGATAATAAATTAATGAGAGGATCGGAGAAACTTTTCCAAATATTTTCACTGACAAACGTACCTCCACCTTGACGGCGAGTTAGGAGACGTTTGGCTTCTAAACGTTGAATAGCTTCTCGGACAGAAGGACGAGACACATCAAATTGTTTCGCTAATTCACGCTCAGGTGGTAACTGATGACCAGGTGCTAGCGTGCCTTCTACAATCAACCGTTCCAATTCTTGTTCAATCACATCAGAAAGTTTTGGCTGACGAATCCTTTGATAAGCCATAATTTATTATTCTTTGCTCTTTTATTTATGCAGGCAATTGGTAATACCAATTTCACGATGGGGGGCAAATTAACATAAATTCAACGTAAGTGTCCAGCCAAAAATTGACCAAAATCATTGTTCAGAGAACCACTCAACACTTTGGTAACAAATCATTTCTTAATTGATTATTAAATTGGTAAGACCAATTACAATTTTTATACACCCTCACTCTCAAACCTATTTAAATGCACAATAATTGTTAATCCCTTGAAAAAGTGTGGTGAAAAAATAAAAACAAATAAAAAAGAGCAACTTAAAAAAGTTGCTCTTTTTTGTACACACAGAACTTAACGCTCTATTTCGGTTCAATGTACTCAACCATAAGTTGTAGTGATTGATTACCACGAAATTCGTTAATATCAAGCCGATAGGCTAAACGCACAACTTTTACTGATGCATCAGGCCAGCGACGTAAATCAATATTGAAGGCAATACCATCAATCATGATGTTCGTCGGGTGCCCTTTGTACAAAGGCTCCAACATAAGCTTAAGGTGTTTTTCACCGACTAACTTTTGATGAAGCACTTTAAACTCACCATCAAAAATAGGTTCAGGGAATGCTTGCCCCCACGGTCCACCAGCACGAATCAATTCAGCAACATGCATGGAAAACTGTTCCGGTAGTAGCTCTCCGTCACTAAGCACAACGCCTTTTAATAAGCTGTCGTCCAGTTCTTGCTGTACTGCTTGATCAAACAAAGTAGAAAAGCGCTCGAATTCGCTTTCAACAATAGTCAAACCCGCAGCCATCGCATGGCCACCAAATTTCAAAATCATACCTGGAGCCTGCTTATCAATACGATCTAACGTATCACGCATGTGCAAACCCGGAATAGAGCGACACGACCCCTTGATCGTGCCTTCGCCACCATCAGCAAAAGCGATCACAGGGCGGTGAAATTGCTCTTTGATTCGTGACGCTAAAATACCAATCACACCTTGGTGCCAATCTCGCTGAAATAACACCAAACCATGAGGCAATACTTTATCACCACCTAACTGCAATCTTTCACAAAAAGCCATCGCTTCTTGCTTCATGCCCTCTTCAATCTCTTTGCGGGTTTGATTGAGTCCGTCTAATTCATTGGCCATACGACGTGCAGCATGGATATTGTTACTCATCAAGAGCTCAACCCCAAACGACATATCGTCTAGGCGTCCAGCGGCATTAATGCGTGGGCCAAGAGCGAAACCAAAATCAGCAGCAACTAAACGGCGCGCATCTCGCTTGGCCACTTCAATCAGCGCTTGTATACCCGGCCTGGCTTTACCCGCCCGAATTCTCTGTAAACCTTGATGGACCAAAATTCGATTATTGTCATCTAAAGGAACCACATCAGCGACTGTTCCTAAGGCAACCAGATCGATCAATTCCATCAATTTAGGTTCTTGCATGCCCTGACGTACAAACCAGTTTTTTTTGCGCATATATACGCATAGTGCCATCATCAGATAGAAAGCGACGCCAACACCAGCAAGCGCTTTGGATGGGAAGTGACACTCTTGTAGATTAGGGTTGACGATAGCATCGGCTTCAGGGAGCTCTTGACCAGGCAAGTGGTGATCGGTGACTAAAACCGTTAACCCATTCTCTTTGGCTACTTTCACCCCTGAAATAGATGAAACACCGTTGTCCACGGTCATGATCATTTCGGCACCAAGCTGCTGAGCTTGTTCAACCACTTCAGGGCTAAGGCCATAACCATCTTCAAAGCGGTTTGGAACCAGATAATCGACGTTGCGGCTGCCTAACATTCTTAAGGCAAGCACTGATAATGCCGAACTGGTTGCGCCATCAGCATCAAAATCACCGACCACAATAATGCGTTTTTGCTCTTCAATAGCAGCAAAAAGCAGTTCTACCGCCTTATCTATGCCATAAAGCTTTTGATAGGATTGCAGGCCACGCGCACTTTTTTCGAGTTGCTCTTCACTTTGAACACCGCGGTTCAAATACAAGCGACGCAACAATTCAGGAATGGTATCAGGAAGTAAGGAAAGGTCTGGTTCAGGTCTTCTTTACAGCCAACATATCTAAATAGTTGTTTGATATAGGTAACAGTATCTATGTTTTTATTTGATTAACTTAGATTGATAGTCTAACTTTAATTTAGATTATTTGATTGGGTATTGTATGGAACACTTTTACCACCTTGTAGCAACAAGTAGATCAATAGAAATTGGTGATATTGAGTTAGGTGCTTCACCGGACTCATTAGACTTCACTGTGAATAAACCTATGCGCTTTGACGGCATTAATCTGTTGTTTTCCTCTTGCGGTGAGCCAGAGTTCTATGCCAATGCGTTTATTATGAGTCGTCGCATTGTCGAAGGGGTTAAAGATACGAAGCCAACTTCGTATGCTCTGCTTCGCTTTTTTCGTTTTTTAGGGAAGAACAACCTCAATTGGAATGATGAAAATAAAGAGCTTGAGCGTTATCCCATTTATCTCTTCAGAAACTATTTAGATAAACAGATTGCTAAAGGAAACATGCGCCGAAGTGTTGGGGCATCGACTTTATCTGTTATTCGAAGATTCTATTTATTTTGCTTGCGCCACGGTTATGTGGAAAATCTTCCATTTGAGGTGCATGGTCATAATAAATACGGTCAAATGCTGACGGACATCACCATTAAGAGTCCTAAGCAAGAGACCGACCTTACCCCTATGAATGACTTGGACATCAAGCATATTCGAGATAACTGGCATCGAGCAGGAATTTCAGGCGAGTTTCGGTTGTTGGTAGCGACTGCAATTAATTCTGGTCTAAGAGCGATTGAGGTTGCTGATATAAAACCTCGCCACTTCAAAGTTCCCGAGGGCTTTAAGGGTAAAACTTACACAGATATCAATATTGGCCCTTCTCATGGTTGTTATACCAAATACAGTAAAGACCGCACGATTTCGATGCCTATTTGGTTAATGGAGCAAGTAACTCAATACTGTGAAAGTGAGCGGTACAAGGAGCGTAAACGGCTCTACTTTTTCAATACAGGTGATGAAGATGCGCCCGTATTTATCACAAAGGAAGGGAATCGTTTCAAAGAACAGGGGCAACGGTCAAATTCCATTGATACGCTTTGGGGGCGGTTAAGAAATGCGATTAAGGAAAACTGTAACCCTCACTTCGACCACGATTTCCATGATACGAGAGCGACCTATGCGGCTAATAAGCTCGACCTCTTGCTCAATATACCTGAATTGAGCACGACACAGGCACTGAAACTACTGAAAGATGAACTTGGACATAAGGACTTATCTGTGACCATGCGTTATTTAACGCATTGGGAAGGCAACCCAACCAAGAACCAAGTGCCTGAGTTAATGATGGCATTATTGGAAGAGGAACACATCATATGACGGAGAACTTTGACTCAGATAAGCCTGATAATGTTCGTACCTATCGCTCTATTCCGAACGATGAAATGCAATCAGACAACCCACTGTCCAAAATTCATCAATGGAAATATATCTGGGTAGCAGGTTCTGGAGTGAACTACACATGTGACTTCAAAGATTGGCTGCAATATAGCACTAAGGGGCATGTTTCTCTGCTGATTTCTAAGTTTGAACAATCAGGTTGGGCAGAGGCGACTAAGGTAACTAACTTTAAGTTTATTGGTGATATTTTAAAGCATAACTTCAACAGCCAATCCCAACAGAAGGCGAACAAGGCTGAGTTCTCAGCAGAAACGTGTGTGAACTATATTCAGGCTTCATGGCTGTCTCAAAGAACAACAGGTGTCGGACTGCATGGCAAGCCGATAAAAGCCAGCACTTTGGGATGGCGAGCTTCAAGCTTTAACTCAATCCTAAAGAAGTTTGGTTTTGGTCAAATTCCTAAAGCGGCTCGAAACCTTGATACCGTGAGTGCATCGTTAGATTCCAATAACTACAACAAGAAAGAGTTAAAACGTATCGCTCGTGCGCTATTGTCGGATAGAAAGTTGCTCTACAAAGAGTATTTGAATGAGGCTATCAGCGAAGGTAAGCGAACAATTGTATTTAATCGTCTTATCTACAATGCGGTGTTCCTCTATGTGTATTACACCGCAGCGGGACAAACAGAGGCGCTGAATACCTTTGTCGTGGAAGATGGTTGGAGTGTTGATAAGGCAGGCGGCAAGCGAATTTCGGTAAAAGGCTTGAAAACCCGTGGCTACAAAGAAGAGTCTCGTTCATTTACCCCAAGGGCGGTGTCTAAAACCTTTTTTGAAGAACACTTCGAGTTGTCGAAGCTGAACGCTGTTTATGTGGGGCTGGATAAGCATTATCTCTTTAGACGACGCGATGGTAAGAAGCCAAGGGCTGAAAATCTCCATATCTACATTGCAAGTCTAATGAGACGCTCCGTTTTACTGCAAACAATGAAAGCGGCAAATCCAGATTTTTCCTTAACCTGTGAGCGTTTGAAGTCATCCATTAAGCAGTACGCAGAGGAAAAGCTCGGGCGACAAGAGGCGATGGAGAGCAGTCGTAACTTATCTGAAAGTACATGGAATAATTCAGATTACAGCAAGAACTCAAAAGCAGTCGCACATCGTGAATTGGCTTTTGGAACTGCCACACTCTTTGCCTTGGGTTGTAACCCAACAGGAGGTGTTACAGCAGCAATAGCCACAACGAAAGCACAGCATTGTGAAGTTCTGTCTAGCGAAGAAGTCGATGTGCTTAGAGCGTCTTCTAGCGTACCTGTGGACGATATTGCTAACGGAGGGGTATGTAAAGGTGAAGATGTTCCGCAAAAACGTGAGTTCCAAAAAAGCAATCTAGAAACGGGATTGTTAGATGATGACGATGTGAAAAATACCGCTTGTGGTTATGTTATCAAGTGCTTCATATGCCGAAATTTTGCTGTTGTTGATGAGGTTCATGACATTTGGCGTTTGCTGTCGTTTGAGTTTCGTCTCAATGAGGCGGTAGTAGCCCATAAAAGCCTTGACCACTTCATCAAGAATTTCAGCGAGGTGAAGTCAGCGATTCGGGATATAAAGAAACGCTTCAAGAAAAGAAACCTCAAGGCAGCGGAAAAATACCTAGAGCGGCAAGGTTGCCACCCTCTGTGGGATGAAGATTCTATTCAAGATATTTTTAAGGGGTAAGTATGTTCAGCATTAGCCATGCCCACGCGCTGTTTGAAAAATACGCTTTGCCTAACAATGAAGTTTACCCCGTACCGACAGAGAGAACTGTAGTCAGCGTAAAGCGGGACGGCAGTCCTGCCTCTTACTTTGAGGATGATGTTTGGGATTTTAATGACCTGTTCAACACCAAGAAAGAAAAAAAATCGACCTACACTCTAACGTTCCGAGCTCAAAAGCATAACCCTAAACTGTTATTAGAGTTTAAGCAGAGAATTTATTGGTTGATATGGGGGGGTAAAAAAACTTTGCTGAGTATTGAGGGGAAAACCTTTAGGAAGGTAGGGCAGATTAAGGATATACAGACAAGGGTTGACGTACTACTGAGAGTGTTTGCTAATACGTCTATCAACGCTTTTTCTTATATTTCAAATGACATTGTATTTTCGCAATTCAAAGAGTCACTACGTGGGGGGAGTGAAGAAAGTATTATCAAAAAACTGGACGCTCTCAATGTACTCACACAGGTTAACCTACACTTCCCTGAGAACGCTAGGTTTAAAATCCCCTACCAAGAAGGCGAGAGCGCAAGAAAGGTTGCCAAGAAATATGCCGCTTATGGTAAAGGGAATTATCCTACAGTCATCCCTGTTATTTATGAGCAATATCTTTGCCGTTTAATTCAGGATGTGGAGTCTGCCTACCGAGATTTCATAGGCGGGCGTACCCTCGAAGCGGATGTGGAAGCAAAGTATCGTTCATTACTGTCTGAAAATGATATCGAACAAGAAATCGAGACTCTATATCAGGAACTTATTCTCGATATTGAGGTTGAGAAAAAAGCAAAAAACAAAGGCATTTCCCCTCAAGAGGTGCTTGATGACTATCGAGATAAAGCTAAGTTCGAGGTTGAGTCTACCTATCGCAATAAGGCCCATAGAGGCGTTATCGATGTCTATAAAAAAGATAATGTCTTGTTAGATGTAAAAGCGTATGCCCAATCAAAAGGGATGACTGAAAATCAAGCCACAGGTGCTTTTAGAATGATTGAAGGGGCGTGTTTTGGCGCTTGTTCGGCATTCACTGGAATGAGGGTGAGTGAATTAACCCAGATTGATGGTGACTCATACAAAGAGATTGACATTGATGGGGTGAAGTTTTGCACAATGCGCTCTTGGACGGATAAGTTGGAAAAGCTAAGTCGTGAGGATACATGGGCGTGTGCGCCAATCTGTGAGAAAGCGTTATTAATATTAACAGTGTTAAATGATAAGTATCGCTCCATCTCCGGTGATATTCATCTATCCCCACGCTTTTCATTCAAAGGTCAAGGAAGTGGATGGACAGGCGATATTATTAATCGTCAGTTAAAAGATATTCAACTCTATACTCAGAACTTACGTAAGCTATTCTATTTTTACAGCCTTCATATCGATATTCGTTACCTTCCAGAAGAGATGGATGAGGTTTTTAACCTGTTAAATCCCATCGTTCACGAGAAGTTTAACCCGATACAGAAAAATGAGCGTGGAGAGCTGTACTGGCGCTTTAGTACCCACTCGTTAAGACGGACATTTGCTCATTTTGTGGTTGGTCATGGATTGGTTTCACTAGCCTCGTTGAAGCATCAATTTAAGCATATACACCTTTCAATGACGGCTATTTATGCGAGTCATTCTGAGGTATTAACTCTACTTGGTATTCAAAACCCAGCCCAAATTAAAGAGCAGATCCAAAAGCAAGAAATAGAGTCTCACGCTGAGTATCTTAAGGATATGATTGAGCATCCCGAAGAACAATCTGGCGGTTTCATGATGTCCATGAGCGGTGAGTCTATAGTAGTGGGTGATGCTAGGTTTAATCAGTTGGTTGAAGACACAAAAGGTGCAAACAAATCTACAGGGTTCGGCACTTGTTTTTCTGGTGTGTCATGTAGCATGGGACATTTGTTTGAGCCATCTAAATGCGTAGGTAGGGATTGTGAGAACCTTAACGTAAACAAAGCTGAAGCGGAGAACTGGGTGATAAGGCGAGATAGGTGTGTTGAAAAAATAGAAAAAATGAAAGAAATGGGGATGTTCAATCGTAGCTCACTAGCTACACAATTAAGTGATATTCGAACAGCCGAAAAAGTGATGGCTGACCACAACATTCAATTTGAAAAATATCGAGTGGAGGCTCTGTAATGGCGACGGTTGCAACAAAACTAGAGAATGCATTTAAGGCTCTTTTGAAAGAGGGCAAAAAAATCAGCCCTTATGCTGTTGAAAGGCGAGCCGGAGTTTCTAATGGTTCATTGAAGAATCATATTGTTCTGCTTGAGAAAGTGTTGGCGGAAAAAGAGAAGTACGCCACCGACCCAACTAATGTAGGGGTTGTAAAGGCTGAAGCTAATAAAGCTAAAGCAAAAGTTTCAAAGGATAAGTACCAAGAGATTTTGGATAAAAACGAAAAGCTTCGAGCTGAGAACGAGCAGTTCAAAGGTGAGCTGAAGGAAATGGCGGATAAAGTCGCTCAGATGACTTGGGAGTTGCACCGCTACAAAACCAAAACACGCAAAGACTCAACAAACGTACATAACTTGAAAGCATAAATTGAAAGGGCTAGGTTGTGGCATAGCTTGGTCTGTCACGTTTATGCCCCATTTCTGTTTACGAAATATCAGATCCACTCAATTTCTTTTATCAATATCCAAACTTAGCAATGACTATATTTTTGTATAATTGCATAATTATCGTCAATGTCGTCTTTTTAGTTGTTAACCAAGACATTATCGGTATTTTGTCACGATGAATTATTAAAAACTGATCTTTCTATCTATAAATCATAGGATTGAAGATTAGTTGGTAAACTGGGAGTGAGATTAGGCGGACAATGTCACATGGACACTTTCCACCTAAGAACTTTTATGCTGCTTATAAGCTTATGGGAATTTGATAAATGGAATGGTTTATTGCTGTAGTTAGCGCACTAATTGGTGCTGTAGTAGGTGCTCTCGTTAGCTACCTATTTACCGATAAGAACAATAAACAAAGAACAAAAAGATTAGAATCAGCTTTCTACAATGAGTTTGAGTATCTATCAGAGACGCTCGAAAATTGGTTCCCCACCTTAGTAGTTGAATACCAAGAGCCATTAAGGGAGCAATATTCAGGCTTGCCATTTTTGGATCTTTCATTAATTGATGCACTTGTAATCGAACTTGCGAGCACTGACAAGGTCGTAACTCCAGCACAAAGGAAACTGATAGTTCGCCTACGACCGGTAATCACAAGCCTTGTGAAAAACAACGAAAAGCGCGGCAAATATGAAGATTCTTGGATGTTGAATAGTCACACAATGGATAATTCTGAAGAACGAGACTGCTCGAAAAATATAAGTTTTTACACAGGACTTCTTCTAGTTGATGTAACTCAGGTAATCTTCCATCTTAAAAAACTAAGTGCAGAAAAAGAGCGTTTCATCTTTTCGAAAGAATCAACTAGGGCGGATTTGGCTAAAGCATGTTGTTTCTCTAGCGGTATTCCCTATGATGAAACGGTGTGGAAACCTATGCTTCTTAGGTTGGGACTTAAGTAAACATAATCAGCATAACGCGTTGCTCACCCCTTAACAGGGCGTTGGTCTTGCGCTAAAACAAAATTGTCCACTTTCGTTTCAGTTGGGTCTGGCTGAAACGTTTTTGCCCCAAAATCATTCAGCCAACCAGTGTCAAACTTTTAGAACAGGATAAAGCATATTTTTCAAAATGAATAAATATGCTTTTAGCCATTTTCCTTATACACATTCGATTAATTAAATGATCAAAATTGCTCTGTTCCTAAAGTAGAAATAAATCACTCTGTTTTTGTCAGAGCGAGACTGATTCCAAGCACAACATTGCGTAATCAACATGTTGTCGTAAGTTTCAAAACACAGATAGGGTTATGTTAGTTGTCAGGCTCAACCGGCAATAATCACTAAGATTTTGAGTGATACATGGGTTGATGTTTTTGACTCGATTCTGACCAGAAATTGATGTTGAACTGCGCATCATCACTGAGTTCAATTCGATGCCAATATTGTGGTGGGCTGGTCGCAAATTGTCCTGCGTTAATAACCACGACCGCTTCTGGTTCAGTGGTGTTTTCATCAGCAAAGCCGTAGTAAGTCACCTGACCTTCCATCACACATAACTGACCAAATACACCTTTAGCTGTATTGTGATGATTAAGTAGTGCCTGAGGGACATTCTCTTTAGTGAAAAAAGGGGTTGAGCGTTGAATCGTCCAATTTTTTGGAATACGTAGATGTGACATAGTTATATCCTCTCTGATTTAAATCGTATTCAGTTTAATACTTATAGCATCTGGGCTTTATTTCGTTTGAGACAACTCACGAAGCAGTGAAAATGCTTGAGTGATTTGTTCGCCAGCTACGATAAAACCCGCCATTTGATTACGTTCATTTTCCGCTTTTGCCACAATGCCAGACTGAGAAAACTGTACATTCCACAGCACAATATTGTCAAAGTTGCCCGCAAGCTGAATGGGATAACTTGGTGTTTTCACTTTTATCATCGTAGGCGGAAGTGCTAATTGTGCATCTTGACCTAATAGCTGCTTGCCCAGAACATTGGCGCTTAACACGATCGGCTGAAGATAAGGCATCAGGCGTCCCTGAATTTCAGCGCAATCGCCCAGTGCGTAAACATTGGCAACTGAAGTCTGTAGATGAGCATCAACAGCGATGCCCTTGTTTACTTCAATTCCCGACTCTATAGCTAACTGGGTATTTGTACGTAAGCCGGCAGCAGATATCACTACGTCTGATTCAATCACTTGACCACTAGTCAATGTAGCAACGTACGAGTTCTCTGAACAGTTCAACTCGGCGACACTATTACCCAGCGCCAGTTGAATGCCTTGCTGTTTAAGCTGATTTTCTAGTGGTAACGCAATGAATTCGGGGATGAGATTAGCTAACAGGTGCGGGTTTGGTTCAACAACCGTCACTGCTTTACCCGCACTTGCCAGATCCATGGCAATCTCAACACCGATCAAACCACCTCCTACAACTAATACGCGTTTCGCGCTGCTAAGTTTTACTTGTGCTAATTGATACTCTTGTAATGAATTCAGCGTAATAACTTCATTACTTGCATTACCCGACATAGGGGGTACAAACGCTTTTGCTCCTGTCGCAAACACTAATTTTGAATACTCATAAGAACGACCATTTGCCATCACTTGCTGCGCCCGTGTATCCACATTTTCGATTAAAGTGTTGGCAAACAGCTCAATATTCTGCTCTTGGGCGAACTCTTCACCGTATTTCACGACTAAATCAAGAGCTGTTTGTTTTTTACTGAACACATGACTCAAGTCTGGTTTGTTGTATTCCGCTCCGTCATCGGCAGTAAATACTTGAATCGGGATATGTGCGTCCATTCGACGCACAGTTTTAACTAACTGGTAAGCAGCAAAACCACTACCAATAATGACGATTGGTGCTTGCATCGCAGTCTCCTTAACCCTTGTATTCAACAAATACGTCTTTACCCAAGTGACATTCCGGGCACAGGAAATAGTCCGGAACGTCACTCCAAACAGTTCCTGGCTCAATGTCTTGATTTGGCTCACCTTTCGCAGGATCATATACCCAGTTACACACAGTACATACCATGCATTGGCAATCAGCAGAGTGTGCTTGTGCGCTTTGAGTGCCGGGCTGATCGTTGACTACCGCGTCTGGTACTACTTGTTCAACCGGTTGAAATACTTGAGGCTGTTCAACGACAGGCGCAACAACCGAATTTAACAGTGTTTTCTTTGCCCATAACTTAGCTATATTCTGACCATGCTCACGGCATTCGCGCATAGCCTTACCATCTGGTCGCCATTTGGCTTTCAGACTCACAGCGGTTTCAAATCCTGCATCAGTTAAACGCGCATGAATACGGTCTACTGCACCACCGTTCCAACCGTAGCTGCCAAAAGCAGCGGCTTTCTTAGCTTTGAAGCGAAGACCGGTGATTTCTTCCAGCATGCCTGCAATTTTTGGCATCATCACATTATTCATAGTCGAAGAACCAACCAAAATACCTTTTGAGCGGAATACATTGGCCAGTATTTCATTCTTATCATGTTTAGAAACATTAAAGACTTTCACTGCAACACCCGGGTCCACATCATGAATACCCTGTGCAATCGCATCCGCCATCATACGCGTATTATTCGACATAGAATCGTAGAAAATGGTGATACGATCTTCTTGATAGTCACCCGCCCACTCCAGGTACTGATCAATGATTTGCACCGGGTTATCACGCCAAACAGTGCCGTGAGACGTCGCAATCATATCGACAGGAAGGTTGAAGCTCAGAACCTCTTTAATTTTCGCAGTCACTAGGCTACTGAATGGTGTCAGGATGTTTGAGTAGTAACGTAAGCATTGTTCCATTAACTCGTTTTGGTCCACTTCATCGTTAAATAAACGTTCATCGCAGTAATGCTGACCAAATGCGTCATTACTAAATAACACGGCATCACCTGTCAGATAAGTCATCATACTGTCTGGCCAGTGAAGCATTGGCGCTTCCACAAAGACCAGTTGCTTGCCGTTACCAATATCAATCTTGTCACCTGTTTTTACCGTGTTGAAATTCCATTCCGGATGATGGTGGTGACCAACAATCGAATCGATTGCCGCTTCAGTACAATAGATTGGGGTATTTGGGATTTTCGCCATTAACGCTGACAACGCCCCAGAATGGTCTTCTTCTGCGTGGTTAATCACAATGAAATCTATCGACTTAAGGTCGATTTCCATTTCTAGGTTTTGAATAAATTGCTGATTGAACCGATGATCCACAGTATCGATCAATACGGTTTTCTCTTCGCGGATAAGGTAACTATTGTAACTGGTGCCTTTTGTTATTTTGTATTCGGTACCGTGAAAGTCCTGAACTTCCCAATCACGTTGACCAACCCAATGAATGTTATTTTTTACATGTATCGTCATTCTTTCTTACCTCAAATTAAATGTGATGTTTGTCTTCAAAGAGCATGAGGCGTGCCAACATTATTTATTGCTTAAATAACAGTTAGATAGGGCTTTTTTCTACCTATGATTATCATTTTGATACTGCTTTTGTTTTTGTCATTCTGACAAATAAATTATCATTATGGTAAATTGGAGTTTTACTTAGATAGTTGTTATGGGGTGCAATGAGTGATGGTTATGGACCAGGTAGGAAAAGAGTGGGTTCAGGTAGCTCTGGATATTACTTCCGGTATTTCTCATCAGGACAGATTTGATCGGTTGCTTTCTACGATTAGGAATACATTGAGATGCGACGCTTCTGCTTTGCTGCTCTTTCGCGATCAACAGTTTGTACCTTTGGCGATAAACGGATTGAGTGTTGATGTACTTGGGCGTCGCTTTAACATCGAGCAACACCCAAGACTTGAAGCCATAGCACGGGCTGGTGATATAGTTCGTTTTCCTTCGGATAGCGACTTGCCTGACCCTTATGATGGCCTTATTCCTAATCATGCAGAAGAACTCAAAGTGCACTCCTGTATAGGTCTGCCGCTTTTATTTGATGATCGCCTACTCGGCGCAGTGACCATCGATGCATTTGATTCGACTCAATTTGATAATTTTGAAGATAATGATCTGCGTATTATCAGTGCATTGGCCGCCAGTAGCCTGAATACCGCACTGTTGATGGAGCAATTGGAAAGAACTTCAGGTGTGAATGTTAATCAGACGAGGCCGTCGGGAAAATTTATTCAGCTTGGAGAAATCATTGGCCAGTCTCCGGCCATGCTGGATTTAAAATCACAAATTGATGCCGTTGCCGATACCGATCTTTCCGTACTTATTATGGGAGAAACAGGTGTGGGAAAAGAACTTGTGGCCAACGCACTTCATGCTCAATCCAAACGTTCTGAGAATACACTCGTTTATCTGAATTGTGCTGCGCTTCCGGAGTCTGTTGCTGAAAGTGAATTATTCGGACATGTCAAAGGGGCCTTTACCGGAGCCATTAGTCATCGTAAAGGTAAGTTTGAGCTGGCAGATAAGGGAACGCTTTTTCTGGATGAAATTGGTGAACTGTCACTGCCGTTGCAAGCTAAATTGCTGAGGGCTCTCCAGTATGGCGATATACAACGAGTAGGTGATGATAAAAATATTAAGGTAAACGTGCGCATTATTGCTGCGACCAACCGAGTAATGCACGAAGAAGTAAAAAAAGGGAACTTCAGAGCCGACCTGTATCACCGTTTGAGTGTCTTCCCCATATTTGTTCCGCCATTAAGAGAACGAGATAAAGATATCACTCTGCTCGCTGGTTTTTTTGCCGAGAGATGCGCACATAAGTTCGGTGTCACAAATGTCAGCCTGAGTGGAGCAACATTGAGTCTTCTCCAGACTTACACCTGGCCTGGTAATGTACGTGAACTGGAACATGCGATAAACAGGGCTTCTGTAATAGCAAAGTCTGACAGTCAGTCAGAGCAAATATTATTACTGCCACAGTATTTTTACTTATCTGGGGAAGCAACGTCTCCACAGCCAATTGACTATGAACCAGACACACAGACAGAAAGTGGTATGACCGAATACCGAGAATTGGGACTAAAAGAGGCTGTCGAGCGTTTTCAGACCCAATTTGTACAAAGAGCCTATCTGGAAAACGATAAAAATCTTAGTGCCGCAGCCAAGCAGTTAAAAGTTAATTCTCCCAACTTACATCGATTGATGAAACGCCTGAACCTGAAGTAGCAACAAGAGAATTGGATTCTCCAAAAGTTGTCAGCCCTTTTTTCAAATACTCATTATGACAATATTATTGTCATAATGAGTATTTGAAATATGCTCTTTTTGATAATTAGAAATTCTTATTGATGACTAATTAATTATAAATCAATAAGTTAATCCCATGGCATAACTAATGCTATGTAGTATCCGTCGTCATACAAGCTACTAGGCGCGGATGAACGGCTCTAATAATCATAGAAATTATCTGTTATCCGAAAAGGGTACAGATAATGAACTGGACTTAGTCAGTCAGAAATTACTTTTTGATCGTAATTTCAATTATCAAAAGAGAGATATTATGAACGACCTGCAAAAGGCACTAGTTTCGAATACGGTTCCCGTTTTACGTGAAAGTGGGGTTGCCTTAACTTCGCATTTTTACCATCGCATGCTCACACATAATCCCGAACTAAAACACATTTTCAATCAAGCAAATCAGGCGCAGGGAGCGCAGCAACAAGCATTAGCGATGGCTGTACTTGCATACGCTGACAATATTAACAACCCTTCTGTGTTGCTCCCCGTAGTTGAACGTATCGCACATAAACACACGAGTCTTGGTATCCGTGCTGAACAATATAGTATTGTCGGTAAACACCTGTTAGGTTCGATCAAGGAAGTGTTAGGCGATGCTGCCAGCGATGAACTCATTGATGCATGGGCTGCCGCATATCAACAATTAGCCGATATTTTTATCAGCGTAGAGTCAGGTCTCTACCAAAACTCCGTAGCGAATAATGCTGGCTGGTCAGGCTGGCGACCTTTTAAAATAACGAAAAAAACACAAGAAAGTAGCGAAATTTCTTCCTTCTATCTGGAGCCCAATGATCAAGGTTCCCTTCCTCATTTTAAGCCTGGTCAATATGTCTCCGTGCGATTATATGTAGAGGATAAGGGCATATATCAACCTCGCCAATACAGTTTATCTCAGGCGCCAGGGAAACAGACGCTACGAATCTCGATAAAAAGAGAATCCGACACTACTGATAAGCCTCAAGGTGTGATTTCTAACCTGATGCATACACAGGTTGAAGTTGGCGATGTCATTGATGTCTCTGCACCATTTGGGGACTTTTTCTTGGCAGAGCAGTTACCTCGTCCCATTGTAATGATCAGTGGCGGAGTGGGGATCACCCCGATGATGTCGATGAGCGAACATCTTGATCGAATCAACGCCCTATCTCAGGCGCACTTTATACATAGTGCAAAAAATTCACGCGTACACGCATTTAAAGATGTGACGGATGACTTTGCAAGCCGAGGCATGAAAGTGAATTATTTTTACGATGAAAGTGCTAATTTTCAAAGTGATATACAGCCAGGGCCGTTTAAGTTAGATGACTTATTGCCTGAGGATCCAACTCGAATGGATTATTACATCTGTGGCCCTCGAGGGTTTATGAAGCGGTATTTTGAAGAACTGCGCGGACTTGGCGTAAAAGAGGAACACATACATGCTGAAACATTCGGGACCGGAGGTTTTTAGTACATTCGATTTTCCAGCCGAGCCTTGGGACGCCGGGGTAATTCCGTATTGATTATAAAGACCCAAGTGACTTCAAGACCTGAGTTTCACTCTTTGAATTTGCTTGGGTATGTACACACGAATAGAGAGAAAAAAAATGGTAAGTTTTGCTGAGCCTGAGAAATTAGCCTTTATATTTGACGGTGAGAACCGACAGCAATGGCAAAATACGGACCATATTCTGGCAACACTGGATATTAAGCAGAATGAGGTGATCGCAGATGTTGGCGCTGGAACGGGTTACTTTTGCCAGCAATTTGTGTCGAGAACCGACGTTGGTCATATATACGCTATCGATCTCGAAGCTAATATGGTTGCTTATTTAGAAAGTAGATTTACCGAAGAGCCTCGAATTAGCTGTCGATCATGCACCGCCGATAATCCTAATATTCCAGAAGGTGTGGACACCGTGTTTCTCGCTAATAGCTATCGATTTATCAGAGATAGAGCGACATTCCTTGCTAAATTGAAAGAACAAATTACACCAGAGGCCCGCGTAGTGATCGTGGATTTTAAAGGCTCAAATGCGCGTGTGACCCCCGAAATGGCGATACAAGAAGTGAAAGATGCTGGGTTTGAAATTGTTAACTTTGATCGAGATGGTTGTCCCGATCATTATATCTTAAGTTCTTGCCTGAAGCCCTGAACTAGCTATCTAATTAAGTATGATGATCGAAGTAGGGATAGGAACACTTTCTCATTTTAATTAATGAATACAAGGAAAAATGAACCAATAAAAATGCTAGGATATTGATTTTTTACTCATAATGGGGAGGCGCAATTTTGTTAGATAATTTTTAAAGACAAAATTTTCTAACTTATTTCTGTCCAGTTTTATGCTGATGGGACGGTGTAAAACTATAGAAATATTCAGCCTACTAAAACACGCAATTGCACCAATTCATAATGGTTATCTTCAGATTTATTTATCTCTTTCTTGAAGACTGTTAATGAATTCAATTACTTGATTTCTTTGCTCTTCGGATAATTTTGAAATCGCAGTTGCTATCTCGGCAGTTGAGTCATCCTCACAAAAAAAATAGTTCAAAGGAACTCCTAGCTCTTTAGCCAGCAGTTTGAGTGTCCGAACATCAGGAGTGTGCACTCCCTTTTCATATTGGTTCATTCGCGCACTCGCTGTACCAGATTCCATACCGATACTAATCCCCAAGTTCTTTTGGGAGATCTTCATTTTCTTACGGGCTTCTTTGAGACGCTTTGGGATTGGGTTGTCTGTTGACACTTATGTTTCATACTTGTTTTACTCATCAATACTAAGATTGTCTTAGTTTTACTTATTTATGTATACTAAGCAATACTTAGTTTTTGTATTGTTCGAGTAGTAAATGAAACGTTCTCAAAAGATAAACGCATATATTTATAAGTTGTTGATAGAAAAAAGGATGGATGGGTTTTCCGTTGTTGAGGCTCGGGATGTTGCCCGTTTGTTCCCCGAAAGCCCTAAAGACATCAATGAACTTCGTAAGATTGTTTATCGACAATTATTAAAGTGCATAGAAAGCAGATGGTTGCGCTGTGAAGGTTCTGGTAGAGAAAAACGATACTTCAAAACGGACGAGTTTAACTCACTCTCTTTTGAGCCTCGGAAACCTAAATCACGTGTAAGAAAGAGTCGCCCAACAGTACCAGTTACAAATCAAGATAGTAACGATTACTCAGAATTAACGGTTGAGCGCAACAGATTAAAGGGAGAACTGGAAGTTACTTTGGGTGAGATAGATAAGTACAAAACGTTAAAAGAACAATATCCCGAACAATTTCAGCTTCTTGAACGTCTGAACGTTGCCGCTAACGAAAAAGCAGCTTTGTTTATGGGCAACATTAATGCAATTACGAATATGTTGAATTCGTTGTCACATGAGAGAGCATAGTATGTTAAGGAAATGGCAAGCAGAATGTGTTGCTCAAGCGTTGGAAAAATACGAATCTGGTTCTAACCATTTCTTCTGTCAGGCGACACCAGGAGCTGGTAAAAGCATCATGTCAGCCACACTGGCTAAGACATTACTCGATAAGGGGATGATTGATCTCATTCTTTGCTTTTCACCTTCTGTTGCTGTAGCTGATGGCATGAGGGCTACGTTTTCGATAATCATCAATTGTCCATTTAACGGAAGTCTAGGCTCAATAGGTCAGTCACTTACTTATCAGTCAATCCAGTATTTAGGCGATGACTTTTGGCGAACCATTGAAAAATATAGAGTTCTTGTCGTGTTTGATGAGATTCACCATTGTTCCGGTGATGAGCTAGACAGAGCCAACATTTGGGGACAACAAATATTGGCTCGTATACAAGGTGTTGCTACCTATACGTTAGCTCTGTCGGGAACACCCTGGCGTTCAGATAAATTTCCGATTGTTTTGGCTGAATATAGTGATCCGGAAGGCAAGCTATTTTGTGATTATTAGTATGGTTTAGCCCAAGCTATAGCAGACAATGTCTGCCGTAAGCCGAAATTAGTTTTGGTTGATAATGAACATTTGACGATTTTAGAAGGTTCTGAGAAAAAATCATTTGCTTCTATTCTTGAGCTCCTTAAGCAATCAAAGACGTCGTATCAGGATGTAATTCATAATACTCAAGCAATGGAGTATGTCCTCGGCTTAGGATGCCAGAAACTTAATGAAATCCGGAAAGAGTCTTTTAATGCAGGAGGTCTTGTTGTTGCGTCATCGGTGAAACATGCAAAACAAGTACAAAAAATATTGACTGAAAAATTTGGTCAGTCAGCAACGTTAGTAACCTACCATCATGATGATCCTCAATCTGAAATTAAGGCTTATCAAACAGGAACGACCCAATGGATTGTGAGTGTCGGTATGATAAGCGAAGGTACTGATATTCCCCGTCTACAAGTGTGTTGTCATATTAGCGCTGTAAAAACAGAACTTTACTTTAGACAAGTGCTTGGCCGGATATTGCGAGTCAACGATAGTCCAAATCAGCAAGCCTGGCTTTATACGTTTGCAGAGCAGAATTTAATTGAATATGCGGAGCGTATAGAGCATGACATTCCTGAAACCTGTCTCTTTGCCAAAATTGGTAAAGAAGAGTATATCCCAGAGTTACAAGCAACAAATCAATGCGGTGAAGTTGAATCTGTGCCCGCAAAAATTATCAAAGGATATAGCCAGTTAGATTGGGGAATTCAATCCAAATCTATCTCATCAGGTCGTGGGGCTGACGATATTTTTGATGAAATTTGGTTGGGACGATTTCGTGAACGTGTAGTTTCAGCGTTTTTATAATCGGCGATGATATTTCATCAAGCAATATGCTTCTAAGGAGTTGATATGTTCTACATTGGTGTTAGCCATTATTATGCGACGGGTGAAGGCGTAACGATTTATGTTGCTAGCGGTAGCGAAAAATCAATACGCGCATCGATTCCTGAGTATTTTCATCCAGGACTCACTATTTTAACCCCCGCAGAGTGGCTAAAAGCCGCAACTGGAGACTGTGTGGATGAATACCACCAATCGGATGCGGAGGTTCTTAAAACCTATTTACCAATGTTATGGCAGCAAATTGAAGAAAGAGCATTGGAAAGAGGGTGTTATCTGGATTTTTTCATGAAGCACCACTTCAACTATGCCTGATGTGAATTAGAGGGTATCAATGAAGATTTTATATTTCGACATGCTTAGTTTGTTCTATTCGAATGAATATTTTCACCGTAATGCAAGTGTACATACCAAGTATAAAGAATGGTTTAATACTCGAACAAAGACACTTTTAGAAATGGTAGAACCGGATTCTCAAGCTATCGGCAATCTAAGAGATGCAGCGTTAGAATCAGGGCTATTACTTTACCCTTTGGGGAGCTGCTACGACCGAGAATATCTTATTGAACATGGTGTGTTTACTGGCGATGAATTAGCCCCTGAGACTGAATTGCCCTTCAGAACGCATATGGACGACAACAATTCAGTCCGTCAGATGTTAGCCCATGCTCACAGTCTAAACGCCCAATGGTACGTCTGTGGTGATGTCGGCTCTGAAGAGCTATTACAACATTATCCGGATCGTTACTTACGTTCAGAGCTTGGAAAGGGCGTTACTAATGAACTGATTTCTAAAATACGCGGCTTGGAATCAGCGGACTATTAATTAACTGACTGGGGCAATACCGATGCTTTTGAAAAAGAGACACACTATAGACCAGATAGCTGCTTCTATCAAAAGCAGAAATAACGTTGATGATTTCCCTTCTCTTGAAAGACTAAAGTTGTACGAACAGTGGAAATCAGGAACCGCTAAAAAGGTACTTGATGGCATTTTGTTATATCAAGAAAAGCGCACAGAGATTGAACTGCAAGAAGTTGAGCAAACGATTGCTGATACATACAAAATACAGCTGGTATCGTTTGGGGTGAAAGTTGCAGCAGTTTTTTATGTAAACTCAGCTATATACATAATTCAAATCATATAGATAAACGAAAATGGCTTGTATTTTTCTCTCGAGATTCAACCCAACATACTTAACCGTTTGATATTAGATATTCCAGATTCCATTTTCTGTCTTGCTGATGAATTAGCGCTATGAACCCGTATAACCGGTGGTTGAAAACCTTGTGTTGCAACCGCCTCTTCAATCCACAAAACCACATCATAGCCAGTACCATGAGCATCATCTCCTAGATCATGATCTAGGCTGACTTCAGTCACCTTTCCTTGCTGTAGCAAGGCGATAGCTTCTTCAGGCCAGTAAACCCGATGCCATCCTTTCGGAGTTGACCGTTCATCATCAAGGTAAACCTTCATACTAAATCCTTAATTTTATGGATGTTGACTTAAATTAATCCGAAGTTAGTACTTTTACAACAAGCAGTTAGATGAATACGCCTTTGCCCAGTACGCCCGAAATTAATGATATTAAACAACTAGCTTCTTTTGTTTAAGCATATGAAGAAGAACACTATCCAATATAATTTGCTGAAAAATATAACACTCATCTTTTCAGCTCCGTACTGATGGGACAGCCAGCTTAAATGAATCTATTCAGAGACGTGACAGTTTGATCTTGGCTGGCACGAATGTGCCCCGAAACTTGTCATAGCTAATACTTGATTATGAGGAGTCAATGTGTCGAAGGCGTTCTCAGTTGGATTATGAGGATTTGAGCTATAATCAGTTTTTCATTAATAATATGCAATATCATGGATATTCACATCAGCGAAGGAAGTATCTATGCCAATTGCAACAAAAATCTGTGACCTAATAAACAGTAAAGGAAAGCCTGATTGGTGGAGGTACACTCTAAACCAAGCATTGGTTTTAGGCGAACTATCACATCAAGAACTCGAAACTGCTTACATACTTGCAAAGATGGAGTTTGGTTTAGAAGACAAAAGTCCAGATTACGAAATATTAACTCAGCAAGCTAAAGCAACTGGATATCATGCAGAAACTGAAGAAAACAAACTTATTTCTGTTGGTAATGCTTTAAACATATCAACACTTGCTGCGGAGAAAAAAATCGAGTTTTCACCGAAAGGGTTAACTGTTATTTATGGTAACAACGGAGCTGGGAAGTCGAGTTATGCCAAGATATTGAAGAATGCCTGCTTAACAAGGGGGGAAGCTCCTGCTCTAAAACATAACGTCTTCGCTGCCAAAATTGGAATACCATCGGCAGAAATTCAAATAGAGTCAAATGGTAAACCAGAATTGGTGATATGGAACAATCAATTGGAGCCAGACCCTCGTCTTAAATCTATTCGAGTATTTGACTCACAATCATCAATTCACTATCTGTCTAAAACTGATACTTTGGACTTCAAACCAGCGGCTTTGAAGCTATTAGATGAGTTGCTCAAAGTGAGTAGCTTCATCGCGGATAAGGCGAAAAAGGAAGAGACCTCTTGTATACCCATCCATGTTCTTCCGCAAATGAATATAGGAACAACACCAAGCAAACTAGTCATAAGCTCACAGTTAAAACCTGAGAACGTAGATTTATTGTGTGCTACTCAAAAAGAACTGTCTGAATTACAAGAATTGAGAAAAGAAGTTATTGAACTGACTAATAATTCTCCTCAAACACTTAAAGACCGATATCAAAAAAGAAGACTTCGGGCTGTGCCGCTTCAAAAGTTCTTACAAAATCTAGTAGATACACTAAATCTAAAGTCGGTGGAACAGTATAAGGCTGTATACAGCAAAAAAGAACAAACCAAGTTAGCTGCGGCTGAGTTAAGTTCTGTAACATTTTCTCAATTACCAGTATCGAATATAGGTTCCGAACAATGGCTTACGATGTGGAACGCGGCCAAACTATTCATTGAAAATGCAGAACAAAATAAGACATTTCCACTACAGGAAGGTGACCACTGCCCAACATGCCTACAGGAAATTGATAATACAACAGCATCTCGATTAGCTTCTTTCGATACTTACCTTCGCAGTGAGTTGCAAAAAGAAGCAGATGCTGCATTGAAAAATTGGAATACAGAACTTAAGAAAATTAAGGACTTAAGTTTTTCTACTATTCCATATGACGCCATTCTCAATGAAATCAAAGAGAAGGATGCAGAGTTAGGTACGCAGTTTGATACGCTGATTCTAACACTTAAAACTAGGTCTGATAGCTTGTTACAAGACACCCCTGTATTTAAACAAGAGGAAATAAATTCAGTAGCGCTTACACGGTTAAACTCCTACATAACTAAATTGGAGGAAGCAGAGAAAGCTGTACTGAATGACGAAGCAAAAGCTGCTGCAATTAAGGTTAAACAGCAGAGAATCTTTGAGATTGAAGACAAAGAGAAAATCTTAGCGGTCAAAGAGCAAATTAAAGCTGAAATTGCGAAAGCTAAGCAAAGAGACGCCTATGATAAGGTTAAGCGATCCACTTCTACAACTGCTATCACGAGGTTAAATAACGAGATATGTAGCTCTGGTTCGATAGGACGGATGCAAGAGTTTTTCAATAGTGAGCTAGAAAAATTAGGTTTTAACCACTTCAAAATTAATGCTCTCACGAAAGGTGTTAAAGGGAACCAAAACTTCAGTATTCAGCTTTCAGATAACAATACAAACATTATCGATATTGCAAGTGAAGGAGAGCAAAAGTGTATATCTTTAGCGAGCTTCTTTGCGGAGTTAGCTACCGATAGCAGAAAGTCTGCAATCATCTTTGATGATCCCGTAAATTCTCTTGATCACATATGGAGGCTGAGATTCGCAACAAGAATCGTTGAGGAAGCAAAATCAAGACAAGTAATCGTATTTACTCATGACTTACCTTTCATGAAAATGATTCAAGAGACTGCTGACGATGTAACTATTAGAGCGGTTACTAGAAATAAGAGTGTTACAGGTATTCCTCTCGATGCTCCACCTTGGGACGCTTTAAAAACACAAAGCAGAATAGGTTTTCTCAAAGATAGGTTAGTCAGAGCTAGAAAAGCAGCCAACGTATCCATAGAAGACTATCAGCATCAAGCAGGCTTTATCTATGGGAAAATGCGAGAAACTTGGGAAAGGCTTGTCGAAGAATGGCTGATTCGTGGTGTTGTTGAGCGTTTCAATAGGGAAGTAAAAACCCAGAGTTGCAGATACCTAACTGATATTACTGACCTAGATGTTGAAACCATTAATACTGCTATGAGCAAGTGCAGTACATATATGCACGGACATGATATGGCAGAGGAAGTCGCTGGTGCATTTCCAGATATTGATGAATTGGAAAAAGATGTAGCAGACCTGGATGAGTACTTTACTAACCTGAAAAAACGAAGAAAATAAATGTTTGAACAGGAGATATAGCCCCCTATGTCTCCTGTTATCACCTGTCTTGCTTTTATCTGCACCAGTATAGTTGCATAGTTAATTTGGTCACTAGAATAGATATTTTGTAATACCATTGGTAACCCATGAAGTGCTAATTTAGGTGTGGTGACCATCTAATTAGTTATCTAGGAAGCAACAGAACCTGATATTCTCAGAATGACTTCCCAATGGCAAAAACTTAGATAAACTGTTAAACAGAGTTACAAAAGAAACTGATCTAATTTTTTCCGTTTATTAATAAGATAAATGCAAAAAGTTAGATTTTAGAGGGGAAAGTTAGATATTTTTTGTGTAACCCTTGTGTGTAAAGGGATTCCTAACTTTTTCATCTAACTTTATGTTAAGGGTGTTTCTTTGTATTCTAGATAAAACATAAACCAAGTTACTTGGGCTTTTAGGTAACTAAAATGTCAGTCACTTGGATACAAAAATATGCTCAACTAATAACTTTAGGATACCTGTTATGCTGATTGTCGTTTCACCCGCTAAGACATTAGATTATGACTCGCCATTACCAACGGAGCGTCATACTTTGCCTGAATTTATCGAACACTCTGCAGAACTGATTGATGTGTGCAAAAAGCTTTCACCGCAAGACATTGCTCAATTAATGAAGGTAAGCGACAAGATCGCGGGGCTCAATGTGGCTCGTTTTGCTCAGTGGAGCACTCAGTTTGATTTCGACAATTCTCGCCAAGCTATTTTCGCTTTTAAAGGCGATGTGTATACAGGTCTTGATGCCGAATCGTTAAGTGAAGACGATCTTGAGTATGCGCAAAATCATCTGCGCATGTTATCTGGGCTGTATGGTTTACTCAAACCATTGGATTTAATGCAGCCATATCGTTTGGAAATGGGGACTAAATTAGCCAATCCTAGAGGCACAAACTTGTATCAGTTCTGGGGAAATATCATCACTGATAAAATTAACCAGACCTTAAAAGAACAAGATGAGGAAGTACTAATTAATCTGGCTTCTAACGAATATTTTAAGGCGGTAAAACCTAAAGCTGTGGCAGGAGATGTAGTAACGCCTGTATTTAAAGATTGTAAAAATGGGCAATATAAGGTCATCAGTTTTTATGCGAAAAAAGCGCGCGGTATGATGGCTCGCTACATTATCGAAAACAAAATTGAATCAGTGCAAGAGTTGCAAAATTTTGATACTGCGGGTTATTACTATGTTCCTGCCGAATCAACGGCAACAGAGCTAGTGTTTAAACGCGAAGAGCAATAATCATTGGCACTATTTGATACTCACTGTCATTTAGACTTTGCTGCACTGCAGCCGCATAAAGAGACGATTAAGGTCTCTTTAGAGACCGGTGTGGAGCGATTTATGGTCCCAACGACCACTCGTTCTAGCTGGTCTTTAGTTAAAAACCTTGCTCAGCAATATCCTCAGAATATTTTCTATGCTTTGGGTCTTCATCCCTATTTTTTATCTGATGAAGTACCTACCTTGGATTTACAAACACTATCTGAACAATTGAATAAAAAGACTCGCCAGGTTGTTGCCGTTGGGGAGTGTGGCCTAGATGCGATGATTTCTGTTTCGCAAGAGGTTCAGGAAAGGGTTTTTGTTGCCCAAATTGGCTTAGCGCTAGAGCATCATTTGCCGATAGTATTACACAGTCGCAAAACGCATCACCGCATATTGCAGCTATTGAAGCAGCATCATTTTAATTTAGGTGGTGTATTACATGGTTTTACTGGTAGTGAGCAGCAAGCGCGTCAGTTTATTGATATGGGGTTTAAAATTGGGGTAGGGGGAAGTATTACTTACCCTCGAGCCAATAAAACGCGTACAGCGATTGCAGCTTTGCCCATTGACGCATTAGTTCTAGAAACCGATGCGCCAGATATGCCGCTCAATGGATTTCAAGGTCAGCCTAATACTCCAGCGCGTTTGCCTATTGTGCTGACGACGTTAGCCGACCTACGAGGTGATGAGCCGAGTATGCTTGAGCAGCAGCTATGGCAAAATAGTTTATCGTTGTTCCATTTGCGTAAATAGAGACTGACAAAAAGGGCTGCGATTGCAGCCCTTAAAGTATAGCGTTGTCGTTATTCACGCTCTTTGGTGTAAGGTACACCCACTGATTTAGGTGCGATTGCCTTACCGATAAATCCAGCAAGTAAGAATACGGTTAGCACATACGGTAGAGCTTCAATCGCTTGAACCGGGATGGTGAACCCGTCAACGGTTACCCCTTGCAGACGAATGGCTAATGCATCTAAAAAGCCAAATAGTAAACAGGCAAACATGGCATTTTTAGGTTTCCATTTACCGAAAATCAATGCAGCTAGAGCCATGTAGCCCTTGCCCGCACTCATATTAGGGATGAACTGCGCGGTTTGTCCTACCGATAAATATACGCCACCCATACCGACTAAAATGCCACAAATGACCAAGGCGCTGTAACGCATTCGTACGACAGAAATGCCCGCGGTATCCACGGCTGATGGCGATTCTCCCACTGCTCGTAGACGCAAGCCAAAACGAGTTCTAAATAGAATAAACCAAGAAAGTGGCACCATAGCGAACGCGAGGTATTCAATCAATGAGTGCCCACTGAGAAGATCTGAGTAGATAGGCCCAATGAATGGAATTGAATGAATGGCGTCTGCGCCAGGCAGGTGAATCGGTGCAAAACGACCGTCTCCAGACAGTGCCGGTGTTTGTCCGCCTTGGTGGAACCAGTAGCGCCCCAAAGTGACCGTTAAACCAGCAGCCAAAATATTAATTGCCATACCACTGACAACTTGGTCTCCGCGGTGAGTGATGGATGCAAAACCATGCACCATCGATAGTAAAATAGAGATTAAAATACCGGCACCAAGCCCAAGCCATGCAGAACCTGACAGGTAAGCCACTGCTGCGCCAGCAAATGCTGCTGCAAGGAGTTTACCTTCTAACGCGATGTTTACGACCCCGGAACGTTCACTGAACATACCTGCCAAAGAGGCAAGAATCAGTGGGGTTGCCATACGTACAGTGGAGTCGAGCATTTGAATTATAGTCTCAAACATTATGCTTCTCCTTTGGCAGATTGACGCTCAAGTCGGTGTATTACACGTAAGTAGAAGCGCTCTAAGGAAGGTTTAAACATGTGCTCTAAAGCACCAGAGAAAAGGATCACCAATCCTTGTAATACGACAACGATGTTACGGTCGACACCATAATCGAAGCTTAGTTCGGCTCCTCCTTGGTATAGGAAGCCAAACAGCAAACTCGCAAGGAATACTCCCACAGGGTGGTTACGGCCCATTAAAGCAATTGCAATCCCTGTAAAGCCAAAACCTTCAACAAAGTTAAGTTTTACTTGGTGCAGTTCACCTTGAAGTACGTTGACGCCAAAGAAACCGGCCAGCATGCCGGAAACCAACATAGTAATGACAACGACCTTTACGTAATTGATCCCTGCATACGAAGCTGCAGATGGATTAGAGCCGATTGAGCGAATTTCATAACCCCAACGGGTATGCCAGATCAATAGCCAAACGAAGACACAACATAAAATCGCAAAAATAAAACTGATATTCAGTGGATTTTGCGCCATATCAACCCCAAAGAAAGCCATAATTTGATGCATTTGTGGCAGCCAACTTTGTTCAGCGAAAACGCGAGTTTCCGTAGCCATTGAACCTTCAGGTTTTAGCGTATGCACCAACAAGTAGGCCATGACCGATGAGGCTATAAAGTTGAACATGATGGTGGTGATGACTATGTGTGACCCGCGTTTTGCCTGCAAATAGGCGGGAATTAATGCCCAAGCGGCACCGAATAGACCACCTGCGATAACAGCAACAGGAAAAACGACATACCAAGGAGCAACATCACCTAAGGATAAACAGACAAGCCCCACGCCTAATCCACCAATATAGGATTGGCCTTCAACCCCAATATTGAATAGACCTGCGTGGTAAGCGACAGCAACAGCTAAACCGGTAAAAATAAATCCAGTGGTGTAGTAAAGGGTATAGCCGAAACCGTCCGAATAGCCAAAAGCACCGGTCCACATGGTTTTGATAGCATCAATGGGGCTGATGCCAATATACATAAATAGAAAAGCTGAAATAATAAAAGCGACTAGCACGTTAAGTGCTGGGAGTACACCAATGGTTACCCAAGCTGGAACTTTTGCCTGGCTCATGCGTTTTCTCCTTGGTGTGATTTAATATGATCAGGGACGATGTTCGCCATCATTAAGCCTAATGTTTTCTCATCAGCTTGGTCACAGGAAACTTCGCCCACGATTTTGCCATCGAACATGACTAAAATACGGTCAGCGAGGGCTATGATTTCATCCAATTCTACCGAAACCAAAAGCACGGCTTTTCCTGCATCGCGACTGGCAATAATTTGCTGGTGGATATATTCAATGGCACCAATATCAACCCCTCGCGTTGGTTGGCCGATGAGTAACACATCAGGGTTTTCTTCCATCTCACGAGCAATGACAAGCTTTTGCTGGTTACCACCAGAGAAATTGGCTGTTTTTAGATTGATGTCATTAGGGCGCACATCCCATTTGTTCATACTGTCGAGGCAGTATTTATCGATGGCTTTCTTATTTTGTAGTAAGCCTTTGTTGTATTTTGGTTGGGTGTGGTAACCAAGAATATAGGCTTCTTTCGCATCAAACTTATTGATTAGACCTTGCTTGTGACGGTCTTCGGGAATATGTCCTACACCCATCGCCCGAACCTTCAGCGGGTTAGTTGTGTGGTCTGCATCAATTGTGTTTCCATTTAAATCAATGTGACCTGAGCTTGGTGCCATCATTCCAGATAAAAGAGCTAATAGTTCTGACTGGCCGTTACCTGACACTCCAGCAACACCAACAACTTCACCGGCTCGAATTGAAAAGTTTACGTTGCTAACGCGAGTCACACCCGATTCGTCAACGTAGTTGAGATCACGTACTTTGACCAATTCCTGGGCTGGTTTAGCCGCTGATTTATCGACTTTTAAACGAACCTTACGGCCCACCATCAACTCGGCTAACTCTTCTTTATTGGTTGTATTGGTCGCAAGATGTTCAACCATCTGTCCTTGACGCATTACCGAAATATTATCCGTAATCGCAAGGACTTCGCGGAGTTTATGTGTGATCACGATAACCGTGGTGCCTTGGCTACGTAGCTTATCCAAAATAGCAAACAAGTGATCAGCTTCTTGAGGAGTCAGTACGCCTGTTGGTTCATCAAGAATGAGGATGTTGGCATTACGGTACAGTGCTTTAAGGATCTCTACACGTTGTTGAATGCCAACGGGTAGATCGCCCACTAGCTCATCTAGAGGCACCTCTAATCCGTAGGTCGAGGCAAGCTTCTGCAATTTTTTACGCGCAGAAGACAAGCTTTCGGTTAGTTTCCAGCTTGATTCAGCACCAAGAACAATATTTTCCAAAGCAGTGAAAGTGTCCACTAACATAAAGTGCTGGTGGACCATACCAATACCTGCTGCAATGGCTTCTTGGGAATTGGTTGGATGATATGGAGCACCTGAGACTTTCATGACACCTGAGTCAGGTTGATAGAAGCCGTAAATAATGCTCATCAATGTGGATTTACCGGCACCATTTTCTCCGATAATGCCGTGAATGGTACCTGAAGGAACTTGTAAATCGATATTATTGTTAGCGTGTACTGCACCAAAACGTTTATCAATTTTCTTCAGCTCGATTGCGTAATTTTGAGCTTGAGTCACGAGATAACTTCCTGAACAAAGAAAAAAAGATGTAACTTACCTTCGCTATCTTTTTGTTAAATTGTGTATAGCAGAACGCCGCTGTAGACAGCGGCGTAAGGTAAGATCTATTCAAATCAAAAGCTTAGTATTTACAAGTGTTGTCCACTGTATAGTCATGTACTTTGATTTTTCCTGCAATAATGTCAGCTTTTAGACCATCGATGTATTTTTTGAGTTCTGGAGTGATAAGTTTTTCATTGTATTTATCAACAGCATAACTCAATGCATTGTCTTCTAAACCAAGAACTTTGATGCCTGGTTTCCAAGTGCCATTCATGTCTTCATGCCAGCTGTTGTATGCTGCTTGACCTACGTTTTTCACCATAGATGTTAGCATTGTTCCTGGATGAAGGTGGTTTTGGTTTGAGTCCACACCAATAGCATATTTACCTGCATCGACAGCAGCTTGGTAAACACCTAGCCCTGTACCACCTGCTGCTGCATAAATAACATCAGCACCCTTAGAGAACTGAGTTTTTGCCAATTCAGATCCTTTAGCTGGGTCATTAAATGCTGCGCCAGTAGAGCCGGTCATGTTTTGTAATACGGTAATTTTAGGATTAACGTATTTTGCACCTTGCTCGTAACCACATTCGAATTTACGAATCAGAGGGATATCCATACCACCGATAAAACCCACGACACCTGTTTTCGAGTATTTAGCCGCGATCGCACCAACTAGAAATGAACCTTCGTGCTCTTTAAATACGACCGATTGAACATTGGGCTTTTTGATCGTTGAGTCTAATACCACAAAGTGTGTTTTCGGAAATTCATCAGCCACTTTAGTCACTGCGGATACCATATTGAAGCCAACAGCAACAATTGGAGAAAAGCCGCGGCTTGCAAGTTTACGTAAACCTTGTTCGCGTTGAGCTTCGTTTTGTGGTTCAAATTCACGAACTTTATTACCTTCGGCATTCATTGGTTTGACACCATTTTGGTAAACCGCTTCGTTGAACGATTTATCAAATTTACCGGTTGTATCATAAATAACTGCAGGTTTTACGGCTGCAAGAACATGACAAGAAGTGACGGCTAGCGCCAAAGTGGTGAGTTTTAAAATGGACTTTTTCACAATGAAATCCCTACGTTGCAATGCCACTGTCTATGTCTTCAATCCTTATTGAAAACACATGGAAAGTTAAATGATGCCATATCATTAAGGTCAAGAAACCAGAATCATAAGGCACAAAATGAGTCAAATTAGCTACACAAATAGCGACTCAGTTTATCGTTTGCTAAGAAAAAAAAAGTGGATTACTTCACAAGAAGGTCCAAATTTTCACCGGAATTTTCGACGTTATGTTGCGAAAATGTAATGAATTTTACTTTTTATGATCCGGACCGAATTTAAGCTGTGATATTGCTTACTAAACTCAGTGCAAACGTTTTTTTGCACTAATTTGAGGCGAACTCCCCAAAAAAGTGCGCAACACAATTCCTCCATGATGCAATCATCACGGAGCAAGTGCGATATAACCTCGTGAAACAAAAAAGAGGCTTTTAAATCAGATTTTAAGCTAAATAAATCAATGTAATGTATTGATATTTAATGGTTTGAACCTAGTTTTTCTCAGAAAAATTAACCACGTATCAAGACATATGCTCATTGCTTTTTCTTAACCCACATCATCATTTTCATGAGATGCTATGAAAATACCGTGCCAACCTATGTGATATAGGCCTCGCTTTTACTTCTGGTAGGATTAATAAAATGAATGAGAAAAGTAAGGTAAAAGTCGAGATTTTGTCGGTAATGGTATTAAATTGGTTGCTATTTTATACTCGCAAACGGTTGCTAGATTAAAGAATATTATGTTTTATAATTGTTAATTATTTGTTTGTTTGAGGTGTTTTGCTGGTGTAATTAGCACTTATGATGTGATAAAAGTCTCAATTGTAAATGTACGTTAATAAATCTGTTCATAAAAGCGTGAGCAGCTCATTACTTTTGCTTATGTCGTGCGTATAATCCGCCCCGAAATTAATCCAGTGTCCAAACACGCCAACATTTAACCAGTAAGGAAGTCATAAACTATGAGCCTGTTTATGAGCCTAGTCGGTATGGTAGCAATTCTTGCTTTTGCAGTATTGTTATCGGATAACCGCAAAGCTATCAATTTTAGAACGGTGGGTGGTGCATTTGCCGTCCAATTTATTATCGGTGGTTTCGTTTTATACGTACCATGGGGTCGCGACGTGCTCGCTGGATTCTCAGCCGGTGTTCAACACGTTATCGATTACGGTAAAGATGGTATCAGCTTCTTATTTGGAAGCTTAGTTAACTTTTCTGTTGATGGCATTGGTTTCATCTTCGCATTCCAAGTGCTTCCAACGGTTATCTTCTTCTCTGCGCTGATTTCGGTATTGTACTATTTAGGTGTAATGCAGTGGGTTATACGCATTCTTGGCGGTGGCTTACAAAAAGCATTAGGTACTTCTCGTGCAGAATCACTTTCAGCAGCGGCAAACATCTTTGTTGGTCAAACTGAAGCGCCTCTTGTTGTTCGTCCGTTTATTTCACGTATGACTCAATCAGAGCTGTTTGCTGTAATGTGTGGCGGTCTTGCTTCTGTTGCTGGTGGTGTTCTTGCTGGTTACTCTTCAATGGGTGTTCCACTTGAATACTTGGTTGCAGCATCATTCATGGCGGCTCCTGGTGGTTTATTGTTTGCAAAAATCATCAAGCCTGAAACTGAAAAACCAAATGAAAATATCTTAGAAGAAGGCCTTGCCGATCAAGAAGATAAACCTGCTAACTTGATCGATGCAGCAGCAAGCGGTGCCGCAACTGGTTTACAACTTGCTCTAAACATCGGCGCAATGCTTCTTGCATTCGTAGGTTTGATTGCTTTGGTCAACGGTATCCTTGGCGGTGTGGGTGATTGGTTTGGTTACGGTAACCTATCTTTACAATTGATTCTTGGTTGGATTTTCTCGCCTGTTGCATTCTTAATTGGTGTGCCTTGGAGCGAAGCTAACATTGCTGGTTCATTCATCGGTCAAAAAATCGTAGTCAACGAATTCGTTGCTTACCTAGATTTTGTTCCTTACGTTAAAGATGCGGCTCACCATGTTGTTGCTTCAACGGGTCTACCGATGACTGAAAAAACACAAGCAATTATCTCATTTGCTCTATGTGGTTTTGCGAACCTTTCTTCTGTAGCGATTCTACTTGGTGGTTTAGGTCCTTTGGCTCCTAACCGTCGTCATGATATCGCTCGTTTCGGTATGCGTGCTGTAGCAGCTGGTACGTTATCGAACTTGATGGCTGCGACCATCGCTGGCTTCTTCTTATCACTCTAATATCTGAGTTATAGATTTATAGACGCCATTAATACGAACCCCGTAGCAAGCCACTTGCTGCGGGGTTTTTTGTTTTGTGGGAGGGTGATTATCGCTGGTATGGCTTCGGTTTTGAGATACAAACCGTTTGCGTTGAGGACCTCACTATGGATTTGACGTAAATCAGGCTAGGGTTGGCGATAACACAGTGACACATGTAACCCTATGAGAGCGTATGATAGCTCTTGTTATTTTTACCGAATGACCTCTGGGTCCTGTGCGGCGCTATGGATAGCGATTAGCAGTGTATTCTGCTGAGTCTTCAAGGAACCAAGTCCGTTCATTGGTGTGCTCTATTTCCTTACGGATCACACCGTTTGAATATTTTGATTGGAGAAAGAAATGAGCGATTTAAAAGCGGCAGCTTTACGTGCACTAAAACTAATGGATTTAACGACGCTAAATGACGACGATACTGACGCTAAAGTGATTCAGTTATGTCATGACGCCAAAAGTCCTGTAGGTAACACTGCTGCAATTTGTATTTATCCTCGCTTTATTCCTATTGCTAAGAAGACGCTAAAAGAGCAAGGCACACCGGAGATTCGTATTGCTACTGTGACAAATTTTCCACATGGTAATGACGATATTGATATTGCGGTTGCTGAGACCAGAGCTGCTGTTGCGTACGGCGCGGATGAAGTCGATGTTGTATTTCCATACCGAACTCTAATCGCAGGTGATGAAACTTGTGGGTTTGAACTGGTTAAGCAATGTAAAGCGGCATGTGGCGCGAATGTGCTACTTAAAGTCATCATTGAAACGGGTGAATTAAAGGAAGAGTCCCTGATTAAGCAAGCATCAAAAATTGCGATTGAAGCGGGGGCTGATTTCATTAAAACCTCTACGGGTAAAGTGCCAGTGAATGCGACCCCTGATTCAGCGCGCATGATGCTAGAAGTGATTCGCGATATGGGGGTGGCCGATAAAGTGGGCTTTAAACCAGCTGGTGGTGTACGCACTGCTGAAGATGCAGCGCTATATCTAGCGATGGCTGATGATATTTTGGGCGGTGACTGGGTTGATAGTCGCCACTATCGATTTGGTGCTTCAAGCCTATTAACTAACTTATTAAACACCTTGGATGTTTCTGATCAAAAAGCTGACCCTACTGCTTATTAATTCCAGATAAAAGCGGAGCTGGTAATGCTCCGCTGATAACAGCATGTGGATTAAGGAACAGTCATGTATTTGATTCAAGAAATTATCCGTAAAAAGCGCGATGGTGACGTTCTTACGGATGACGAAATTCAATTTTTCATTCAAGGTGTAGCGGCACAAACTGTGTCTGATAGCCAAATTGCGGCCTTTGCAATGGCTGTCTATTTTCAAGAAATGACTATGCCTGAGCGGATTGCACTTACTTGTGCCATGCGTGACTCAGGTATGGTGATTGATTGGAGTGATATGAAGTTTGATGGCCCTGTGTTGGATAAACATTCAACAGGAGGGGTTGGCGATGTGACTTCATTGATCCTAGGGCCTATGGTGGCGGCTTGTGGTGGTTATGTACCTATGATCTCTGGTCGTGGTTTAGGTCATACTGGTGGCACTCTTGATAAATTGGAAGCAATACCGGGTTATACCGTCATGGTTGATCGCGACACTTTTGCTCGAGTGACGCAGCAGGCTGGTGTCGCCATTATCGGTCAGAGCCATGATCTTGCTCCAGCAGATAAACGCATTTATGCCGTACGCGATGTCACAGCAACGGTTGAAAATATGTCGATGATTACCTCATCGATTTTGTCGAAAAAGCTAGCCGCAGGGCTTGATGCGCTGGTCATGGATGTCAAAGTTGGCTCAGGTGCTTTTATGCCGACGGATGCATTGTCAGAAGAATTGGCTAACTCTATCGTGAGTGTTGCCAATGGTGCTGGAACTCGTACCAGTGCACTGTTAACTGATATGAATCAGGTACTCGCTTCTTCAGCGGGAAACAGCTTAGAAGTCGCCGAAGCCGTTCGGTTTTTGACTGGTGAGCAACAGAACTCAAGACTCAAACAAGTGGTGATGGCACTGGCTAGTGAATTGCTTGTCCTTGGTGGTCTCGCGATAGATAAAAAGCATGCGATGGACAAATTGTCGGCATCCCTTGCCAGTGGTGAAGCGGCTAAACGCTTTAGTCTAATGGTTGAAGGACTCGGTGGACCGGCCGACTTTGTCGAGCACTATGATCAGTATTTACCACGGGCTCAGGTGATAAAACCCGTCTATGCCGAGAAATCTGGTGTGGTAACGGCAATGGATACCCGAGCGATCGGTATGGCTGTCGTTGGTCTCGGTGGTGGTCGTCGTGTCGCTGATGATGTTATCGACTATTCAGTTGGGTTTGATCAGTTTATTCAGCTCGGAGACGTTGCTTCACCAAAAGTTCCACTTGCTATATTGCATGCGCGTAATGAACAAGAGTGGCAAATAGCGGCTCAGAATTTGCGTCAAGCTATCTGCATTGGTGAACAATACCATGCGAGCCCTGTTATTTATCGTTATGTGCAATAGCACAAGGATTGAACTAAGAAATAATCATAATGAAAAGAGCCATTATTTTAGTTTTAGATTCTTTCGGTATCGGCGCAACTGCCGATGCGAAGGATTTCGGTGATGTCGGCGCGGATACGCTAGGGCATATCGCTGAACAATGTGCAGCCGGTAACGCTGATAATGCGGTGCGCAGTGGCGTGTTAAAACTGCCTCATCTATCTCGTCTAGGTTTGGGGCGTGCGCACCAAGAATCAACCGGAAGATATGCTCATGGATTAAATGAACAAGTGGATATTATTGGTGCTTATGGTCACGCAGCGGAGCTTTCTTCGGGGAAAGATACGCCATCAGGTCACTGGGAAATTGCTGGTGTTCCGGTATTATTTGATTGGGGATATTTTACGGATAAAACTGAAAGTTTTCCCCAAGAGCTTTTAGATCGTATCGTTGCTCGAGCAAATTTACCGGGATATTTAGGAAACTGCCATGCTTCGGGGACTCAAGTTTTAGATGATTTGGGTGAAGAGCATATGGTGTCAGGTAAACCTATCTTTTACACGTCGGCTGATTCAGTATTTCAGATTGCCTGCCATGAAGAGACATATGGCTTAGAGCGCTTAATGGAACTTTGCCATATCGTTCGCGAAGAGCTTGCTGATTACAATATTGGTCGCGTGATTGCTCGTCCTTTTATTGGGCCTAAGTCAGGTGAGTTTGAACGAACAGGAAATCGCCGCGATTTATCAGTAGAGCCACCGTCAGCGACAGTGTTACAGAAACTGGTGGAGGAGCGCCAAGGCCAAGTCATATCAATTGGTAAAATTGCGGATATCTATGCTCACTGTGGAATTACACAAAAAGTGAAAGCAACCGGTATTCCCGCTTTGTTTGAAGCGACATTAGATCAAGTAAAGTTGGCGCAAGACAACAGTATTGTCTTTACTAATTTTGTCGATTTTGATTCTGCGTATGGTCACCGTCGCGATGTTGCTGGTTACGCCGCAGCACTTGAATATTTTGATCAACGGTTACCAGAGTTGCTGTCGTTAATGCAACCCGAGGATGTGCTGATTTTGACCGCTGATCATGGATGTGATCCTACTTGGCCTGGGAGCGATCATACTCGTGAGCATATTCCCGTTTTAGTCTACGGCGATAAGGTCACACCAGGATCCTTAGGACAACGCGATACATTTGCCGATATAGGCCAATCTTTAGCAGACTATTTTGCTCTGACGCCAATGGAGTTTGGGCAAAGCTTTTTATAGTCATTAAGCACGTACTATGTGTTTATGACGTTAACAACGTGAATAGGGCTAAGTCTTATACTGAGTGTTGGACTTAGCCAACTAATTAATTTTAAAGGATACAAACAATGGCAACTCCACATATTAATGCTGAAATGGGTGATTTTGCAGATGTCGTTCTTATGCCGGGCGACCCTTTGCGAGCAAAATACATTGCGGAAACTTTTTTAGAAGATGTGGTTCAAGTTTGTGATGTACGTAATATGTTCGGTTTCACAGGCACTTACAAAGGTCGCAAAATCTCTGTAATGGGCCATGGTATGGGCATTCCTTCATGTTCTATCTACGCAACTGAGCTTGTGAAAGACTACGGCGTGAAGAAAATTATCCGTGTTGGTAGTTGTGGTGCAGTAAGTACTGATATTAAAGTGCGTGATGTTGTGATTGGTATGGGCGCTTGTACAGATTCCAAAGTAAACCGTATCCGTTTCAAAGGTCATGATTTTGCAGCTATTGCAGACTACAAAATGGTACGCGCAGCAGAAGAAGCGGCAAAAGCTCGTGGCACTAAAGTAAAAGTAGGTAACTTGTTCTCAGCGGAGTTGTTCTACACGCCAGATCCAGACATGTTTGATGTTATGGATAAATACGGTATTGTTGGCGTAGAAATGGAAGCAGCGGGTATCTACGGTGTTGCAGCAGAATATGGTGCTAAAGCTCTGACTATCTGTACTGTCTCTGATCACATCAAAACAGGTGAGCAAACCACGTCTGAAGAACGTCAAAACACGTTCAATGATATGATTGAAATTGCACTTGAATCGGTATTGATTGGCGACAAAGATGCTTAATATCTATACCCAAGTAACCTCAAGATGCTGTTTCAGCGAGAATGTATTCGCTCTTAGGCAAGGCACTGATTTGAAGACATAGTCATTCTACGTTGAAAATCAGTAACACAGCCTAGGAGCGAATAAAACTCGCCCTTTGGGAGCTCATCAACAAACCTATTTCTACGCCCAATCACGTTAAAAGGGAATGACCATTCCTGCCGTGATTGAGCTTGACCTAGGCTCGTTGATGAAGCTCTGAATCCTGCATCTCGAGGTCATTTGGGTATATACCCAAATGATAGGTTATTTGGGTATTAGAGATACGATTAAGATAAATGAAAGCCTCGGAGTATTGACTTCGAGGCTTGTTTATTTGTGGTTCATTGTTGAGAGGCATTACGCAGCAATAAGTTTTGTCCGCGATGAATTCTCTTAGAGCGGTTGCGCAGTAATAGTGTAATGAGTACACCACTAATAAAGCTCATCAAAATCATTAAATACATATAACGATCGCTTTTGCGGTAGTGATGGTCGGAAATTGCCGTTACTTTACCAGTTTCAAATGTAATCCGAACAAAACCAATGATATCGCCATCATGCATAACTGGCTCAACCAATTGTTGACGCCCGATGCTGGCTGTATGAAGCGGTGTGTCTAAACCAAGCACTTCACGAACACTCATCGCGTTATCGCTGGAAGCAAGCTTAACTCCCTCTGCATCATAAATTGTGGCATCAAAGACAAGCCGATCTTTGGCAAGCTGATTAGTTAACCCCAGTAGGCGTTCTTGGTCTTGATCCGCTATCATATCACTAGCGGTCATTGCTGCTTGGGTGATTAGAACCTTGGTCAAAGTTTCTAATTGGTTGGCTTGGATGCGCTCATTTCCTTTGCTGATAATGACGCTGTTAGTGATGGTTACAATAAACATCACGGCTACCAGAACAACAGCCAGCACTCGAATCACCACGCGAAAAGAGAATAGTGAGCCATTCATAAAGCTTTTCACCTAATCAAAAAATTAAGAGTTCGCCCATATTGGGACTTGCGTTTTTAAATTGCAATAGGGTAACGTTCTGTTCTCCCAATAAAGGATAGTATACATGGACGCTTTTAAGACTTTACCGATAAAAAAACACCCATCTTTAACTCAACGTTTTCCAGAGACTCGTTTTGCTGCGCAAATTGAGCGAAAAAACGCGAACTGGATTGTGTTTGGTGAGCATTTGGCGCCCGAACATTTTATTGATATCGATTTTTATACTCGAGAGCACAATGCCATTCTCGAAGTATGGCAAGTCGGTCATTATGAAGTTGCGTTAATGGCTGGGACTTTAAGCGATAGAAAGGCCCGCGTTCTCGATGAATTGAATTTGGAGTACGCCCGCATTCATGATGTTCCGGATTTGAACCAACCGGGATTGATTGTGATGGATATGGACTCAACGGCTATTCAAATTGAATGTATTGATGAAATTGCGAAATTAGCTGGTGTGGGTGCTGAGGTATCGGCTGTGACAGAACGTGCGATGCAAGGAGAACTCGATTTCGAGCAAAGTTTGCGTCAGAGAGTTGGCAAACTCCAAGGTGCTGACCAAAGTATTCTTGATACGGTACGAGAAGGTCTACCATTTATGCCAGATCTTGGTGAAATGGTGACGACGCTGCAGCAATTTGGCTGGAAAACTGCTATTGCATCTGGCGGGTTTACTTACTTCTCTGATCATCTTAAGCAGCGCTTAGGGCTTGATCATGCACAATCCAATGTTTTAGACATTGTTGATGGCAAGTTAACTGGAAAAGTGCTTGGTGGTGTCGTGTCGGCCCAAACGAAAGCTGATATTCTTAATGATCTGGCAGAAAAATATGAAATTGAAGCGCATAACACCGTAGCGATTGGTGATGGTGCAAATGATCTTGTGATGATGGGGGCTGCAGGGCTTGGTATTGCTTATCATGCTAAACCGAAAGTGCAGGCGATGGCACAAACCTCAGTAAAATACATTGGCCTTGGTGGGGTGTTATGTATTTTATCGGCAGGTTTAGTGAAACAGCAGAAGCTCTCTTGGGTTGCAAAACCATAGTCACTTTAAGTATTGAATCTCTGAATCATCCTCAAAATGATTCAGAGATTATGGGCCAAATGAATTGCTTATATCAGTTGTAATCGCCCTAAAACTTCATCTGTGATGTTAATGATTTCACTGTATCCCGCGAGCGCGCCAATTTCTTTTTCAATGCTAGCAGCACTAGGAATACTGACTTGAGCGAGCTCATCAAGATCAGAACCGGAAAGCTTAGTGAACGCATCAAATATCGGCGCAGATGCTAAGCGGAGTATAAATAATTCGCCCATGTTCTGGGCATTCTTCAAAAACTCAATTCGTTCCTGCGCACTGGTGAAATCGCTGCGTAGGCGCGTTTCTATCGAATTAACGCGTGAACCAAACTTAAGTATAGAAATGTATATTTCGTTAAATTGCGGTTCTACGCCTTCAATTCTCTTCATCGGATTGGCTAATAAAGAGCTAGTATGCCCTTTATAAATTGGGTCTAAAGAGAGTTTCCCTTCTTGGCCTAATTTAGATAAAAACTCGATATGCTTGGGAAGCGGAAAGTTCACCCCAACAATTTTAGGGCGTAAGTTACGTGAGCTTTTATCAACAAAAACCGGCGAACTTACCATCCTATCTAGCAAGATATTATGCAAACTCTCTAGTAATTGTGGTGATGGAAGAAGTTCTGGCTTCTCAATTAATTTGTGATGATTGTGATTTATGACACTACTAAAGAAAGCAATGACCTTCATTGTGTGGGAATTCTCTTCCAACATCAGTTGAATACGTCGTCCTTCAGGGCTAACGCGTATAACCTGATAGGGCACTTTGTCTAAGGGCAGAGTTTTGTCATACAGTTTCAGTTCTTTGAAATCGATAGTAACAATATCTTGTACCCGTAAATTCAGTGGCTCCTCGACAATAATGCTTAACCCACGCTTCGATATATCGACGGTATAGCCAGTGTGTTTTCCTGATTCATTGTCTACCAGATCGAGCGGTGTCTGAAATTGATAGCGAGGTTCTTTCCGGCGACACAATGCATCAAAGTAAACACTCATTGGCATTCCTTTGACTTTTCTCGGATGGCAGAATTCGTTAATGGCTTTTGAGGTTAAATTCGGTTTGTCGACAAATAAGTAATCTTTAGCTGACTCAATATCGCTGATCTCTTGCAATACACCGTAGTGAGTAAGATTACGAGATCGTTGGGCAAGCTCATCGCTATGACTTGCCAAAAGTGTTCTTTCTTCTTTTGATAGCTCAAATACATAGAGACGAAAGACTTTCCAGCTATCTCGTTTTGCACCGATATGCCAAAACAGCTTTCTCTGATCGGGCGTTGCTTCTGGCATCATCATAGAAAAGAATAAAGTTTTATCTTGGTATTCGTGTTTAAACGAATAAAGGACATTGTTGCTGTCATGCAAACCCGGCCGCACCAAGTTTTCCATTCTGCTTTTATTAAAAAGGGTGCCTAGTGCTTGTTGGTTGCGTTCATCATGCCAATACTGCCAAAGTGGATAATTGTTTTCAGTAATCAGCACCAGTTTTAATTCATCACCACTGAAGAACAAGGGGAGAGAGCAGCTGTGTTTTAAATAGGCATGCTCATAAGCCCTTGTTCGAGCGCGAATTATTTTATCTTGATTATCATGTTTGGCTTTTTTACGAGTTGAGTTGAGTGATTCAACGATCACTCGTTCCACCGCGTCAGTTTTTGTTAGTCTAAGAACACGCAGAAACTTAACCGCATCATTATCATAAGAGTCATCAACGGCGAGAATACGATACTCAACACCTTGCTCTAATTCTGTGATGTCATGATCTTTTAATAGCTCAACAAATTTTATGGTGATGGTGTCGCCTAATTTATAGTCAAAAAAAGACGGTACTTTTAGGCGAGCTCCTGAGCTTGATAAATCAACACTTAACCCATGAATGATTTGCTGTTTATTATTGAGGTGTATTTGTATTTGCGTGCTAATACGTAGACGATTTTCTGCCCGCTTTAGATCGTAGCCAAGTTTAATCGGCTCAGCTTCAAATAACGGCTTTTGTGTTTCCGAATCTTTGGGATTATCACCATGTTTTTGCATCACACGAAAGTTATTGCGAGTATTGTTTAGCGCTGACCAAACACCTTCTGTATAAGCACCATATTTACGAATGTTTTTATGGTAGGCATTGAACGCAACATCATCGAACCAATGTTTAATTCCATCTAATTCGTATTCTCGACAATCTCCACTGACACGGCCTCGTAGATCGATGGTCTTTGAACACGGGGCCATAATGCGATTTAGTTCCATTTTCACAAGTAACTTCGCGGAAGGTCCTTCCCCTTGAGTTATTTGATCAAGAAGATAATCTAAATCACCTGAGTGATAAGCGGGGATCAACCGCTCAGCGAGGGAGAGAATGTCTGATTGCTGCATACATATCTTTCAGAGTTATAGTTTGAATAAAATATCGGCAGTTTTCATTATATCTTTAGATACAACGGTCTTTCCGCGATCCATCTTGTAATCAGCGGCTATTAAATCGCCCATTTTTGTAAATATACTGGTCCAAAGGTACTTTGATTCTCGCATCTTAATAACGCAATAAGTATATTATTGGTGATTAGACTAGAATTGTCATTTTTTGAATAGAATTATTGAGGTTTCATGGCTAAAGCAAAACGTGCTTATGTGTGTAATGAATGTGGGGCTGATTTTCCACGTTGGCAGGGACAATGCAGTGCTTGTGGTGCTTGGAATACCATAACAGAGGTTCGTTTAGCTGCCTCTCCACAAGTTGCTCGCAATGAACGCTTGAGTGGCTATGCTGGAGCCAGTGAGTCCAAAGTTCAAATTCTGTCGGAAATTGATTTAGAAGATGTACCGCGCTTTACTAGTGGTTTTAAAGAATTCGATCGAGTGCTCGGTGGCGGGATTGTGCCTGGCGCGGCTGTCTTAATTGGCGGTAACCCTGGCGCAGGTAAATCGACATTACTGTTACAAACCATGTGTTTTTTGTCATCACAAATGCCAACACTTTATGTCACGGGTGAAGAATCACTGCAACAGGTGGCAATGCGAGCATCTCGTTTAGGTTTACCCAAAGAGCATTTGAAAATGCTCTCGGAAACGAACGTCGATAAGATTTGTCAGATAGCAGAAAAAGAACAACCCAAAATAATGGTGATTGATTCGATTCAAGTGATGCACGTTTCTGATGTTCAGTCTTCACCAGGTAGTGTCTCGCAGGTAAGGGAATCTGCGACGGCATTAACGCGTTATGCAAAGCAAAATAATGTCGCTGTCTTTATTGTTGGTCACGTGACCAAAGATGGCACTTTGGCAGGTCCTAAAGTGCTTGAGCACATTATTGATTGCTCAGTGTTACTTGATGGCAGTACTGACACACGTTTTCGTACCTTACGTAGTCATAAAAACCGCTTTGGTGCCGTGAACGAACTTGGTGTGTTCGCGATGACAGGGCAGGGTTTACGTGAGGTAAAAAACCCTTCTGCAATATTCCTATCTCGTGGCGAAGAAGAAACGTCTGGCAGCTCTGTGATGGTGGTGTGGGAAGGAACTCGCCCTTTGCTGGTGGAAATTCAAGCCTTAGTCGACTATTCACAATTGGCGAACCCGCGCCGAGTGGCGGTTGGTCTTGAACAGAATCGCCTTTCTTTATTATTGGCGGTTTTACATAAGCATGGCGGACTCCAAATGGCGGACCAAGATGTATTTGTTAATGTGGTAGGTGGGGTAAAGGTAACCGAAACCAGCGCCGACTTAGCGTTGGTGATCGCGTTATTGTCGAGTTTTCGAGATCGTAGTATTCCTAAAGATGTGGTCGTGTTTGGTGAAGTTGGCTTGGCTGGAGAGATTCGTCCGGTACCGAGCGGGCAAGAACGACTGAATGAAGCGTTTAAGCATGGCTTTCGCAAAGCAATTGTTCCTGCTGCTAATATGCCTAAACATGGTATTGAAGGTATGCAGATACATGGTGTAAAAAAATTATCAGAAGCCATTGAAGCCTTTGATGAACTTTAGATAGTATGTGCCTTCACTAAGAAAATGCATAAAACTAGCCGCCAAATATGGCGGCTATCTTGTTATTAGCTATAATTCTTGGCTGAAGTTCTGCTTGTAAAGGAACATGTTAGTTAGTCATGGAGTTCGATAAAATAGGACTTATTTTTATATATAAAATAGTGACTTATTAAGGGTGTAATAAAATGTTCAAATGCTTATTCGCACTCTTAACAAGTGGTTAAAAACGCAAGCAGTAAATTTTTTATTTGAATATGCACGCAGGACTATCAGTCTAGATAGATTATGGTATACTCTGCGCGCACTTTATACCTTATTAACAGAGTAAGACAATGACTACTGATTTATCGAAATACAGAAACATTGGTATTTTCGCGCACGTTGATGCGGGTAAAACTACCACTACTGAGCGTATCCTAAAGCTAACTGGTATGATCCACAAAACTGGTGAAGTTCATGACGGTGAATCAACTACCGACTTCATGGAACAGGAAGCTGAACGTGGTATTACTATCCAATCTGCGGCAGTATCATGTTTCTGGAAAGGTCACCGTTTAAACGTTATCGACACCCCAGGACACGTTGACTTCACAGTAGAAGTTTACCGTTCTCTAAAAGTTCTAGACGGTGGTATCGGTGTATTCTGTGGTTCAGGTGGTGTAGAACCTCAATCTGAAACTAACTGGCGCTACGCTAACGAATCAGAAGTATCACGTATCATCTTCGTGAACAAACTGGACCGTATGGGTGCAGACTTCTACCGCGTTGTTGACCAAGTTAAAAACGTTCTTGCTGCAACTCCACTAGTAATGACTCTACCTATCGGTATCGAAGAAGATTTCGTGGGTGTTGTTGACGTTCTTAGCCGCCAAGCGTTCGTATGGGATGACACTGGTCTTCCTGAAAACTACGAAATCAAAGAAGTTCCAGCTGACATGGTAGATGACGTTGAGCAATACCGTGAAGAGCTAATCGAAACTGCAGTTGAGCAAGACGACGAACTAATGATGGCTTACATGGATGGCGAAGAGCCTTCAATCGAAGACATCAAACGTTGTATCCGTAAAGGTACTCGTGACCTAGCGTTCTTCCCAACTTACTGTGGTTCTGCGTTCAAAAACAAAGGTGTTCAACTAGTACTTGACGCTGTTGTCGATTACCTACCAGCTCCAACTGAAGTTGAGCCACAGCCGCTAATGGATGAAGAAGGCAACGAAACTGGCGAACACGCTATCGTTTCTGCTGACGAAACATTCAAAGCGCTAGCATTCAAAATCATGGATGACCGTTTCGGCGCACTAACTTTCGTTCGTATTTACTCTGGTAAATTGAACAAAGGCGACACCGTCCTTAACGCGTTTACTGGTAAAACTGAACGTGTTGGTCGTATGGTTGAAATGCAAGCTGACGATCGTAAAGAACTGACTACTGCTCAAGCGGGCGACATCATCGCTATCGTTGGTATGAAGAACGTTCAAACTGGTCACACTCTATGTGATCCTAAAGATAAAGTTACTTTGGAGCCAATGGTATTCCCAACTCCAGTAATCTCAATCGCAGTGAAACCTAAAGACAAAGGTTCAACTGAGAAAATGGGTATCGCGATCGGTAAAATGGTTGCAGAAGATCCATCATTCCAAGTTGAGACTGATGAAGATTCAGGTGAAACTATCCTGAAAGGTATGGGTGAACTTCACCTAGACATCAAAGTGGACATCCTTAAACGTACTTACGGCGTTGAACTAGAAGTGGGTGCTCCACAAGTTGCTTACCGTGAAACTATCACTCAACCTGTTGAAGATAGCTACACGCATAAGAAACAGTCTGGTGGTTCAGGTCAGTTCGCGAAAATTGACTACCGTATCAAACCAGGTGAGCAAAACTCTGGCTTCTCGTTCTCTTCAACAGTTGTTGGTGGTAACGTACCGAAAGAATTCTGGCCAGCAGTTGAGAAAGGCTTCGGCAGCATGATGCTTGAAGGCCCTCTAGCAGGCTTCCCTGTACTAGACGTTGAAGTTGAACTGTTCGACGGTGGTTTCCACGCAGTTGACTCTTCAGCAATCGCTTACGAAATCGCAGCGAAAGGTGCATTCCGTCAGTCTATGCCTAAAGCAGGTCCTCAGCTTCTAGAGCCAATCATGCACGTTGACGTATTCTCTCCTGAAGATAACGTTGGTGATGTAATCGGTGACTTGAACCGTCGTCGTGGTATGATCAAAAACCAAGAAGCTGGCGCGACTGGTGTTCGTATTAAAGCAGACGTTCCACTATCTGAAATGTTCGGCTACATCGGTCACCTACGTACTATCACTTCTGGCCGTGGTCAATTCTCTATGGAATTCGATCACTACGCAGCTTGTCCAGCAAACGTTGCTGAAAAAGTTATCGCAGAAGTTAAAGAGCGTAACGCTAACAAATAATAGTTCTTTGAACTGTATTTGATAAAAAGCCCCTTGATAGGGGCTTTTTTTATGCTTGTTGATGAAGCTCTGAATCCTGCATATAGAAGTCATTTGGGTATATATCTAGTTTTTATCTGTATATGAAAATTTGTCATCAAATAAAACTTGATATGTGTCACATTTATATCTATATATTGTACTGTGATTGGTGATTAAAACAGCAGTGAGAGAGATTAAATGAATAATTATGAACATGTAGCGAGTCATAGTGAAGTCAGTGTAATAACCCATTCACCTTCTTTACGTGATACCGTGAAAAATGCTTTTGGTATACTAACGCTCTGGGCAGTGGCGAGTGCAGCCATTGCCGTGATTAGTTCTAATTGGATTTCGTTGTAAAACAGTTAGCGCAGACAAGCGTTGAATATTGTGAAAGACGTCTATATGGCGTCTTTTTTATTCCCAGTGAATCAGTTGGTTGTCTGGCCAATGTTCTTCAAGGCCGTGGTATTTTTTTTCTAGTTCAAAGCGTTTGATTTTTAGTGTGGGAGTCAAAATACCATTTTCAATACTCCATGGTTCCTTAACCATCAATACGCGCTTGATTTTCGCATGAGGCTCCAAGTCTTGATTAATATGATCAATAATTCTCTGTGTTGCTTTCTCATACCGCTGTTTATCAAAGTGAGGAAATTGATGTGGAACGACAAGAAGTAATGGGCTCGTCATCCCAGAACCTATCAAGCAAAGCATCTCCACTCGACTATGTTCATAAAGACGTTTTTCAATCGGAACTGGTGCAACAAACTTACCTTTTGCTGTTTTAAAGCTATCTTTTTTCCTGCCTAATAATGTGAGATATCCGGATTCATCTATTTCACCAATGTCTCCGGTTTTAAGCCAGCCATAGTCAGTAAACATAGCTCGAGTCTCTTCTTGACTATGGTAATAGCCAGCGAATAAACCAGAACTTTTGACTAATACTTCTCCATCTTCTGCGATTTTAAGTTCAATCCCCGGCCCGGCTCTTCCAACTGTTCCTATTTTATTTTCGCAAAACGGATAATTTAGAGTGCTATAACCAAAGGTTTCAGTCATTCCCCAGGCTTCGGTAATTTCCAACCCAAGCCGGTTATACCATTGTAATAGAGATGGTGAGACTGGCGCTGACCCACAGCCAAGCACTCGGGCATTTTCTAACCCTAATCCATGGATGACTTTGCGCTGAATTACTCTTTTTATGAAAGGAATTGAGAGCAGTGTTTTCAATAGCTTATCAGAGAGTTTGTCTTGAATTCGTTGTTGAAATAGTTGCCAAAGTCGAGGCACGGAAATAAATAAGGTTGGGCGCTGCATTTTGACATCATCAATGAAGGTGTCTAATGATTCAGGAAAGGCAGTTGGGATACCGACCATGATAGAAGAGCCCAAAATATATACTCGTTCGGTAATGTGCGCCAAAGGGAGGTAGGAAAATAGGGTATCTTGTGAATGAATACCGATATGGTCAACGATCTGTTTGACTGACCATGAGTAGGCCCCATAGGTTAATATTGCGCCTTTCGGAATACCAGACGTGCCAGAGGTATAAACTAAAGACATGACTTTGTCATCATGATGGATTGGGCGTTCTTTACTGGGTGGATAATGACTAATGAGGTAATCGAAATGATATTGGCAAGGTGGTGCTGAATCATAGGGGAGAGCGATCGTCGTCAAATCACTCATATCTTGAAAAACTTGTTGAACTGCGGATGAGTCATCCAGTTTGCCAGCAATAACGAAGCGGCAATCACTATGGGTAAGACAGTACTCGATAGTTTGTGAATTGGCGGTTGGAAAGAGAGGAACGCTGATAAAGTCACCTAACATGAAGGCGATATCGCAGATAAACCATTCAGCACAATTCTTTGAAATAATGGATATTTTATCTCCGGGTTGCGCACCTAAATCTCGCAGTGCCGTGACTAATCTTAGCGCTTGCTCGGCCACTTGGATATATGTGTATTCTTTAAATTTTCGCCGCTTTATTTGTCTCAAGTAAACATCATTTGGCCGGACTCTCGCCCAATTAAGAAGCAACTCATTGGGGGGCGGCAGAGTACAGCGTGGTGATTTGTCATCCTGTGTCCGCATTTCATACTCCTACATAACGGAAAGAGTCAGTCGGGCTAATTTGGGATAGATTTCAGCTAAGTGTAGTTCATCCTAATTAATTAATGATATACAAGGATCTTTCCCAGGGTTATGGCGAATAATATCATCTAGCTCGTCTTGGTGTTCCCGTAGGGCGTTGACACAATGCCAGTCTAGTTTTCCTTGGTTGACCATCTTTTCTAGCTCTAGCAGAGCGTAAATCGTTGAGCAGCCTTGTTTATGTGGATGATGGCTGGTTAGTGCATCAAAAATATTAGCGACAGCAATAATGCGTGCTGAAGGAGGAATGTCATTACCATGCAGATGATAAGGGTAGCCACTACCATCTAAATATTCGTGATGATAGGCAACGATTTCTCTGAGTAGGTTTACACAATGGTGGTTGGGGTGATTAAGCTGCTCGATAATTTGCTCCACAAACTGTACGCCGTGTTCGATATGTTCATCGATAAGTCTGCGCTGTGCTGGTGTCAGTTCTTCTGTTGATGAGAGCACGTTATAAGGGATAGATAGCTTACCAATATCGTGATAACGAGAAAATTGGGTAATGTTTTCAATATCTTCATCACTGAGTTCGAAAGCATTAGCGACATCTCTTGCGATGATTTGTGTCATTCTCCAGATCCGTTCACGGTGTGCAGCTCCCGCGGACCAATGACGAGGTGATGATAGGTGATGATTTCGAGTCGAATCCAACAAAGCATGTACGAGCTCATATTCGGAAATAATAGAGATCAGTAGGATGTCGATATATTCATTTAGAGCACTGACGATCACTTCCGTGAAAAAATCTTCAAGATGCGAATCGATAAACAGTATACCGATGAAATGGTGTTGGCTATATACAGGTACTGCTAACGAAGAGTGATAGCCGCGTCCAAGCAGCCATTTGGTGTGATGAGAATGAGAAGAAAACCGCTGTTCGATATTATTAACGACACGTCTTTCACCTGTTTTCGCACAAGATTGTAATGTGGGAAGATTTTTTAAGTATGCAGAGTGCTGACTTAATTCTGTTCCATTTGCAGCGCTGTCAGCATAAGTTTTCAGGATATCTGTATCGCGGTCGTATAACGCGAAAGAGAGTCGGTCAACATTAGGAATATGAGCACGGATTTGATAATGAATATCAGCAAGCTGATGATTCAATGTGGCTGAGAAGCTAGTATTACTCAGCGCGTCATTATTGCTCATCCTTTCCATAATGCCCCCATTGTGCTCTCCTGATTAAACACCTCTGTTTAGTGTAGTCTGTTGTCCCGTTGGTGGTTATTTGAACTATTTCAGTTTTGCTCAAAGGGAAACAAAAAACTGTGACCATTTGTAACGCTTTCAAGATGATTGCGCTTTTTTAAGTATTTGGGCATGACTTCAAACATTGGCAAATTTACGACTAAAGTCTGACGTAATGTTATTGAAGTCTTATTTTACTGTTTTGGAAACGTTTACACTTTGAAGGATTGATCACAGACCCTAAATCACTCACGTTGTTAGACTTCGGGCCACAACTAATTTAAGCACCAACAAGCGATAAAACTTATATATACCAATCACTTCAAAAGACATTGTCTGGGTTTTGACGCGGTGAATGTCAAACCTGCGAAGGATAGGGATAAATTAGTCACGTTATGTTGGGAAGGAGACATGAATAATGAGTCAAACATTACTGACATCGATGGCAGAACAGCCGGCTTATGACGGTCAACCAGCCCAATTAATTGCGCTTACTAATGCAAATGGTATGCAGCTTGTGTTTATGGATATTGGTGCCACATGGTTAAGTTGTGAAGTACCGGTAAAAGGCGAAATACGTCAGGTTTTACTCGGCGTCGGTGACATGGAAGGCTTTAAGAAACAAACCAGTTTCTTAGGTGCGACTGTCGGTCGTTATGCAAACCGTATTACTAATTCTCAATTTGAACTTAACGGTAAAAGCTATCACCTGACAGCGAATCAAGCTCAGCATTGTCTGCATGGTGGCGTTCAAGGGTGGAGTCATTTGCGTTGGGCTATTAAAGATCAGCAGGCGCAAAAAGTTGTATTTTCTATGTCATCTCCAGATGGAGACCAAGGTTTTCCAGGTAATGTTGAAGCAACAGTGACTTTCACGTTAACCGATGATAATCAGGTTTTGATTGATTACACCGCGACGACCGATGCCACCACACCTATTAATTTAACCAATCACGCGTATTTTAATTTGATGGGGGCAGATTCGGGCACGGATGTTTTGCAGGATACGTTAACGATTAAAGCGGATAGTTACTTACCCACTGATAACTTAGGCATTCCTTTGCAACAAGGTTTAGTGCCGGTTGAGGGAACGGCTTTTGACTTTAGACACGGTGAAAAAATAGGGGCTTGCTTACTCAAGGAAGAACAACAGAAATTAGTCAATGGCTATGACCATAGCTATTACTTAGGCAGTCCATCATTAGATACACCGGTTGCTACTGTGTTGTCTGCTGACAAAGCAATAACCATGAATGTATTCACGAATAAACCTGCTATTCAGCTTTATACCGGTAACTGGCTAGAAGGCACTCCAAGTAGAACTGGGGGGCATTATCAAAACTACCAAGGTGTTGCTTTAGAAACGCAATATTTGCCAGATTCTCCCAACCGTTCTGATTGGCCTCATGACGAATGCTGGTTAGAGCCGGGACAAACGTATCAATTCTCTACCATTTATCAATTTAAATAACGGGTAAACGGGTCGATGGATAAAAACCTCAGTTCACTAAACTGAGGTTTTTTATCTTGATGGGTTAAGAAAGCGCGAATACTGGGGTCAGTAACTTATCGATCGATACTTGGTGATGTGGTTTAACACCTGCCACTCTTTGATACTTCGGTGCTTGTCGATCATTTTCATAAGGACAATGCCACCCAACGGTGTGCTCAATAAAGTGGCGAGCAAACTGCTCTGATATATCCAAACACCCAGCAATAACCGTGTCGACATAACTTTGTACAATAGGGCTATTTGAGCAAGGTTGTTGATAATTATCAGTCACATAAACCCAGATAGGTTGAGCAGTATCGAATGAACATTCGGTTTCTATTTGATTAGCATTGATTTGTATACGTTGATAGCCAGCTTCACGACGGTCGAAATTAGGTAACTCATTATCATCAACTTGCAGCAAGACACCGCTGACTTCTCCCTCCCCTTGATTGACTATCAGTGGTGACATGATATAGCTATCGTCAATCTTTCCCCAATAACGTACTAGCCCCTTTGCAACAACAGGGATAGCGTCTCCGGTTTGACCGGTTAACTGACGTGAGGAGGCGTTAATTAAACTACCGTAGCCGAAAATATACATAAATACTCCTTAAAACGACCCTGATTGCATCCTGCAGACTGGGTAACAGCGGATTCTAAGATTGACTGAAAAATTTTAATCGACTCAGAATGAAAAATTCAAGACCAAAAATAACCACTAATCCAAGGCAAAACAAGGTAAACGCAATCGGGGATTCTGTGCCGGGAATACCTCCCACATTAACCCCTAGCAAGCCCGTTAAGAAACTGGTAGGTAAGAAGATCGCAGCGATAACCGAAAATAAATAGGTGTTTTGGTTCATTTTTTCTGCGTGATATTGGCGCAATTCACCTTTAATAATGTCCAGTTCACTCAAGAAAAAATCTAAATTTTCATTAATTCTTACGATGGTATTAACGCTGTGACGAAGGCGTAACTGCTTAGATTCAGACAGAGGAATGTTCGAATTGAAATAGTCGTCAATGGCATATTGCTGAGGTTTAATAAACCGTTTAATTTTTAGTAAGGCTTTATGCGTTTGCATTAACTCTTCGCTTAGCTCTAGCTCTTCATCAAATTTATCGATCTTATCTTCAATCGTATCTAGGTAGTTATCAATATTACGATTTAATCCATCGATGATATTCATGACCAAATCGGCCAAATTATTAGGGCCTTTTTGATTTTCCAATTTTTCACGAATGGTCGCGACGGTTTTAGAAGGGATCCGGCGAGTAGAAATAATGGCACCATTTACATAGAGTAAACGAATACTCAACATGTCTTCTGGATTGGCATTCTGATTGAGGTTGACACCACGTAAAATCAGTAAGAAATGGTTATCTTCATACTCTTCAAATAGAGGCCGAGTATCTTCGGCAAGTAAACTATCAATGATTGATGTCGGTACTTGATTCTTTTCTAGCCAAGGACGAACGGCATGTTCATCACGCATACAGTGATACCAATGATTCGGTTCAATACTCTCTGGGCTTAAAATATCACGCTGTGCATTGGTTTCGTTAAATTGCCAGTGATCAAGTAGAAAATCCATGCAATCTCCTTGAGATAAGTAGGCACAGCTTCAATCAAAGAAGCTGTACTTTGGGGTTACAATCCTCGCAGCTGAATACGGCGTAGGAACTCGGTCATGATGCGGTCATAAAGGAGATCGCCTAAGAAGCCGTCTTCTACAGTATGGTCGATACTTGGGTTGTCGTTAACCTCTATGACATAAACTTGACCATCTATCTCTTTTAGGTCAACACCATAGAGACCACCACCAATTAAGTTTGCTGCTTTTAATGCAGTATCAACTACCGCTTTGGGTACTTGCTTCATATCAAAGCTTTCAAAACCGCCCGAACTTACCCGGCCACTATTAAAGTGTTGGTATATTTGCCAGTGACCACGACTCATCATGTATTTACAGGCAAAAATTGGATGACGGTTTAAAATACCAATACGCCAGTCGTAGTCAGTTGGCATAAAGGCTTGCGCCAAAATCAACGCGCTTTTGCTAAATAGTTTGTCCGCTTCAGTTTCCAGTTCTTCAACGGTTTTTACTTTCACTACCCCACGTGAAAATGCGCCATCTGGAATTTTTAATACCAATGGGAAATCCAATACTTCCAACAAGTGCTCTTTCCAATCAGGATCAAAGCTCTGCAATATGACACTGTTAGGTGCAGGAACTTGGTTACGCTGGAGTAGCTCTGTGAGGAAGACTTTATTGGTACATTTCATAATGGATTCAGGATCATCCATCACAATTAATCCCATTTTTTCTGCTTTTTTCGCAAAACGGTAAGTGTAGTTACTGATGCTGGTTGTTGCACGAATAAATAGTGCATCAAACTCACCAAGACGTGAGCCATCATCGGGAGAAATAACTTCTAAATTCATGCCTAAACGATTGGCTGCACGGCGAAATCGTTTTAGTGCTGACTTATCAGAAGGTGGCATTTTTTCTTCTTCATCCACCAACATAGCAATATCGTAGCGATATTTTTTATCCTGTTTAGGGCGACGCCATACCTTACTTGAGAACATTTCCAGCGATTCAATGAAGAAGTCTTCTTCCTGACCTTGTAGATCCTGAAATGGAAATGGCGCTACTTTCTTGATTTGCCAATGTCCGTCAAGCGTACCGACTTCAAGTTCGATCACGGGCACCATGAATTGTTCAAATAACAATCTTGCGAGTTTTTCCAAACCTTTATGTTGGGTACGGCCAAAGTAAATTTTGCAGCGGATAGGATCTTCTTCACTACATAATTTATGAATTTTGATTAAATCAGATGAAAGTAAAAGCGGTTGGTTGATGTCATTAATTGCCATTACTCGTGGAATAACACGGTGACCCCGCGCTTCCGCCATTAAAGAGCAGTAGTAGCCGCTGCTCATATAACCGTAATCGCGACACAAGTTAACAACTTGAATACTTTTGTGATTGTGTTTCCAATCAGAGTTGAGATATTGATCGACACTAACAACTTGTTCAGAAGGGAAATATTGCTGCCAGTCACTGACTTTATCGGTCACGATTAAAAGGTTAGCCATAACTATAGGTTTCCTGTTGCATTGGATCTATGATTGATGCGCAATCTTGCTAACCACCTAAGGACATCGTATGGACTTTCGTCATGCGAAGAGTACTGACCTCACTGCGCTTAATGCATTAGAGCTGGCGCTGTTTGATGGAGATAGAATTTCTCCCCGCCAAATGAAGCGCTTTTTGCAATCCCCTCATGCCATTCTCTTTGTTGCGGATTCCGGCGAGCAATTAGCGGGTTATGCATTACTACTATTTCATCAAGGTACACAGCTTTCAAGGTTATATTCGATTGCCGTAACACCTGATTTCAGAGGCCGGGGGATTGCTCAAAAATTACTGGAGCAATGCGAGCGTGCTGCTCTTGATCAAGGCTCGACTACATTAAGACTAGAAGTGCGAGAAGACAATACTGCTGCGATAAATTTATATGAAAAATTAGGCTATCAGACATTCAAGCTACTGATTCATTACTACGACGATCTGTGTGATGGCCGTCGGTTACAAAAGCGCTTAACTCCAACAGAACCCAAAGTCATGCTCAATATGCCTTTGTATGTGCAAACGACCCCTTTTACTTGTGGTGCTGCATGTCTTTTAATGAGTTTTGGGTGCTTGAATCCAGAGTATGAACCTAGCCGAACTGAAGAGTTGCAACTGTGGCGTGAGGCGACAACGATCTTTATGGCTGCTGGACATGGAGGGTGTAGTGGTCATGGTTTAGCGTTAGCTGCATCTCGTCGTGGTTATCATGTCGAGCTTTGGAGTCAATCGAGAGGGATCCCGTTTATTGATAGTGTGCGGGATGAGAATAAAAAAGCAGTGATAGAAATCGTTCATCAAGACTTTTGCCATCAGTTAGAGCACTCAGATACCCATATGATTGATGCTCCACCAACCCAAGCGCAATTTGAACAGTGGATAAGGCAAGGTGCTTGCGTATTACTACTGATTAGTACTTATCGGTTTGATGGTAAAAAGGAACCGCATTGGATTATTTTAAGTGGCATGAGTGAGAAGTTTTTTTTCTTTCACGATCCTCACTCTGAAACAGAAAATGATGTGATGGCATCTGGCTACGTGCCTGTTGGTAAAGCTGCGCTCCAACAGATTATTGGTTTTGGAAAGCAGAAACAGATCGCTTGCGTCGTGATCCAAAATAAATAAAAAATAAGGACAGGCACGGTTTCATGCCAGTCCTTATTATAAAAATTCAGTCTGTATTTTATGTATAACTAATTAATATTAAATGATTTTTAATAATAATATTAAATTAGGTGCAATTGAATTTTCATATTATTCAATATGAAGTTTTTTCATTTGGCCATCTATACGTCTCTGAGTATTATGAAACGGAACTAAAGAATTCCTACAAATTCAGGGAGAAATACAATGCCTCAATCTCAGCTTAAAGCACCTTTCCATGCCGACGTTGTCGGTAGTTACCTACGCCCTCAATATCTCCATGATGCGCGTCGCCAATTTGAAAACGGTGATATTGATGCCGCTCAGCTAAAAGCGATTGAAGACAAGGCCATCACTGAATTAGTCGAAAAACAAAAATCACTAGGCTTGAAAGTGATTACCGATGGTGAATTCCGTCGCTCATACTGGCACTTAGATTTTATGTGGGGTCTAAACGGTGTTGAACACCATGAACTAAATAAAGGCTACCAATTCGTGAATATGGTAACCCGTGCAGACAGTGCTCGCCTAACTGGTAAATTATCCGGTGAAAATCACCCATTCATTGAGCACTTCAAGTTCTTGGCTGACTTAGCGGATGAAAACGTTCTTCCTCGTTTGACTGTTCCTGCGCCAGCACAATTTCTTGCGGAACTTCAACGTTCTGAAAATCAGGAAACAACCAAAGCAGTTTATGCTGATGAAAATGAACTTATCGAAGATATTGCTAAAGCATACCAAACGTTCTTTAAAGAGCTAGCAGCGGCAGGTTGTACTAACGTACAAATTGATGACTGTACTTGGGGCATGCTTGTTGACCCTAAATTCGCAGCAAAAGGCGCAGCAGATACACCATTATCAGAAGCAAGTGCATGCGGATGTGGCGCTTCTCATGAGCTATCCCATGAAACTCGCGTTGCTGATGCAGCAGAAGCTTATCTAACAGTAAACAACAAAGCTATCGAGAACGCACCGGAAGGTTTAACTGTAACGACTCACGTATGTCGTGGTAACTACCGTTCTCACTGGGCTGCAAGTGGCGGTTACGCTCCAGTTGCTAAAGTTTTATTTGGTCGTGAAAATGTTGATGCCTACTACCTAGAGTTTGATACTGACCGCGCAGGTGATTTTTCTCCACTTGCTGAAGTAACGGGTGATAAAAAAGTCGTTCTCGGATTGGTTTCTTCTAAAATTCCAGAGCTAGAAGATGCAGCGACGATTGTGGCTCGTATTAAAGAAGCCTCTCAATACGTTCCTTTAGAACGTCTTTACTTAAGTACTCAGTGTGGTTTTGCTTCTACTGAAGAAGGTAATGCTCTGACTGAAGAAGAACAGTGGGCGAAAATCAAACTGGTTCAAGAAGTAGCGAAACAAGTTTGGGAATAAGTTAAATATATCAAATAGATATAATTTTTCTTTTAAAAAGCAGTATCTCGTTGAGATACTGCTTTTTGTTGTAGCTTACTTAAATCATTCACGCATAGACAGAAAAAGAGAGCCGAGACTCTCTTAGGAATTAGCCATGAATGGTTAAGAATTTGTGCACCGTGTTCTTCATTTGCTGTTTTTCTTGATCAGCAATGAAGCTTGCTTCAATCGCATTAAGCGTAAATTGTGCTAGCTCTTCATGGCTCATTGGATGCGCATCTGCAACGGCATTGAAGTTGTCGGTCATGTAGCCACCAAAGTAGGCGGGGTCATCGGAGTTGATGGTGACGCACAATCCTTGACGCAGTAGTTCCACGATGTTGTGTTCTTCCATCTCTTCAAACACTTTTAACTTGAGATTTGACAGTGGGCAAACGGTGAGTGGCATGCGCGTTTCAGCCAATTCAGTGACTAATGCTTTATCTTCAACACAGCGAACCCCATGATCGACACGGTGGACACCGAGAATATCGATGGCATTACGAATATTCATTGCTGGGCCTTCTTCACCTGCGTGGGCAACGGCTAAAAATCCGGCCTCATGAGCTTGGCGGAAAACTTCAGTAAATTTTTCTGGTGGATGACCTTGTTCAGAAGAGTCGAGACCCACACCAATGATTTTGTCTTTGTATGGTAATGCTTGTTCAAGTGTTTTGATGGCGTCTTCTTCGCTGAGATGGCGTAAGAAACACATGATGATCTGGCTAGAGATCCCCAGTTCCTTTTTGCCTTGGTCTAGCGCTTTACTGATTCCTTCAATCACGGTTTCAAAAGCCACACCACGCGCAGTATGCGTTTGTGGATCAAAGAAGATTTCTGTATGAATAACATTGTCTTCTTTACAGCGCAGTAAATAAGCCCAAGTCAGATCGTAAAAGTCTTGCTCATGGAGAAGTACGTTTGCACCTTGATAATAGATATCTAGGAAGTCTTGTAAGTTAGTAAACTGATAGGCATCGCGCACTTCCTGTGGTGAAGTGAAGGGTATGTCTACCTGGTTACGCTGAGCCAGTTCAAACATCAATTCAGGCTCTAGTGAACCTTCGATATGTAGATGCAGTTCTACCTTAGGTAGTTGCTGAATAAAGCGGTGCATGCAATCCCCTTGTTTTTCATCAAAGCAGGTGTAGTGATTAAAGTGCTAAATAATATATACCCAAGTAACCTCAAGATGCTGTTTCAGCGAGAATGTATTCGCTCTTAGGCAAGGCACTGATTTGAAGACATAGTCATTCTACGTTGAAAATCAGTAACACAGCCTAGGAGCGAATAAAACTCGCCCTTTGGGAGCTCATCAACAAACCTATTTCTACGCCCAATCACGTTAAAAGGGAATGACCATTCCTGCCGTGATTGAGCTTGACCTAGGCTCGTTGATGAAGCTCTGAATCCTGCATCTTGAGGTCATTTGGGTATAACTATAAGCACAAAATATGCCATATGACGGATATAGGAAAAAGGCTAGCACTTAGGTGCTAGCCTTCCATCAATAGCATGTTTTAAAAGATAATTTTAAAACTCTGGCCTGATTAGTTGTTGCTGTGTAGCGCGCTGTTTAGTTCAACTGCTGATTAGTTGTTGCTGTGTAGCGCGCTGTTTAGTTCAACTGCTGATTTGTTTGCTAGGCACTCAACTTGACCAGTTTGTGAATTACGGCGGAATAGTAGATCAGAAACCCCTGCTAGGTCACGTGCTTTTACAATTTCTACTTCTTTTCCTTCTTTATCTAGCATGCGTACTTTTGTACCCGCTGTTACATAAAGACCTGATTCAACAGTACAACGGTCACCTAGAGGGAAACCAAGACCTGCGTTTGCGCCAAGCAGTGAGTTTTCGCCGATAGATACAACGACTTTACCGCCACCAGATAGCGTACCCATGATAGATGCGCCGCCGCCGATGTCTGAACCATTGCCGACCATAACACCAGCAGAGATACGACCTTCAACCATGCTTACACCTGTTGTACCTGCATTGAAGTTAATGAAACCTTCGTGCATAACGGTTGTGCCTTCGCCCACGTGAGCACCCAAACGTACACGAGACGTGTCAGCAATACGAGTACCCGTTGGTACCACGTAATCAACCATTTTAGGGAATTTATCAACACAATCGACAGACAGTGCACGGCCTGCTAGACGAGCTTCGATTTGACGGTCTGCCAATTCAGGTAGATCGATTGGACCTTCGTTAGTCCATGCAATGTTGTGTAGAAGACCGAAGATGCCATCAAGCACAGTACCGTGAGGTTGTACTAGGCGGTGTGAGATAAGTTGAAGTTTTAGGAAACCTTCAGCAACGCTTGTTGGCTGTTCATCCGTCGCCAAAATAACGAGTACAAGAGGTTGAGATGAAGCAGCTGCTTTTTCTGCAAATGTTGCGCTTGCTGCCTGATCGTTTGCTGCAAATACTGCTGCGATAGCCGATGCTTGTTCTGCCGCTACTTCAACCGCTTGATTACCTTCAGCATAATCGGTTGCTGCTGTTAGTTCTGCAACCAGTTTGTCGCTTGGATTTAGGATTGGCGTTGGGAAAAATGCTTCAATGATTTTTCCATCACGGTTTTTTGTTGCGCTACCAAAGCCAATTGCAAAGTGAGCCATAAGGAGTCTCCATTTATTTAATTTGTTATTCCAGCACTCGTGGGTTGAGCCGAGCCACGGTGATTTGATTTGTTGAGAGCCATCTTAAAGAGAGTTTTCCGCAGAAGAAAGGGCAAAAGTGTAAGACGTCGGTTAGACGATACCCTTTGTCTTTTTATCGATATGTATCTTTAGGCGGAAGTTGGCTGTTTTAAATGAAAAAACCGCTGCGATGGCAACGGTTAGGTATTAATGTCTCAGTGATTTGAGACTGATGATATAGCGAAAGAAAAAAGAGAGGTTACGCTGCGTCGTCTACCGCTGGTTTTTCTTCTTTTACTGCTTTTGGTTTTTTCGGCGTTGGTTTACGTTTTGCACCGAGAGCATAAAGCACGTCTTCTTTATTTTGCGCAAGGAACATGGCCAGTTCTTCTTGCTTGTCTTCCTGCTCTATTAATTCACTTTTACCTAGCAACTCAAAAAGCTCATCCGCCATATCCAGCATTTTGTCATAAGCGTCAGCTTCGGCTTTTGAGGTAAAGGTCATTTTCTCTTCTCCGTTGCGTTCCACCACGTACTTAACGATGACAGCCATGGTTAATCCTCTATTAGTTTGCTCATAAAATTACTGTCTATTTATACAGCAGGTTTACTAATAAGTCTAGTGACTGTTGGTAAAGTGAGATAACACGCAGGCAGGCGTTGCACTATTCACTATCCCATTGATGACAAAAGTGAATAAAGTGTTTCAATAATGGGCTTTGGTATTTTTCTTTATGAACTAGAATCCAAAAGCGACGCTTCATATCTAAAGGAATATTTAAAATGTGAACTCGGCGGTCCGCCACGGCAGCGTGAGCAGCAAGGCGTGACAAACAGGCAAAGCCCAAATTTGCCGAGACACTATTAATGATCGCTTCTGTGGTATTGAGCTCGAAGGCTTCATGCCATTGTTCTATGCGCGGAGCTACAGTACGTAAGAAAAACTCGCGTGACCCCGAGCCTGCCTCACGTAAAATCCATTCACTGTTTTCTAATTCGCTGACCGCAATTTTATCTTGTTGCGCTAATGGATGAATGGGTGAACAAATAATACACATTTCATCTTGGCTAAATTGACGACTCATTAATTGTGGATGCTGGGTTTTTCCTTCTATTAAGCCAATATCCAGTTCATAGTCGACCAGTTTTTTACAAATCAGTGCAGAGTTGGAAATAAACAAGCTTTGGGCATTGTGCTGGTATTGCTCGCGAAACTCACTTAATAGATACGGCGCGACTTGGTTACCTATCGTATCACTGGCGCCAATATGCAATTGACCAGATAGCGTTTGCTCGTCGTTAAAAACTTGATCAAGTTCATCCATGCGGCCAAGTAGCTCATCAGCAAAGGGGAGCAGTTTTTGCCCTTCTTGGTTGAGGATTAAACGGTTGTTCACGCGGTCAAACATATCGTGGCCTAACTGTTTTTCCAGTTCTGACAGCGCCATGCTCACCGCGGCTTTGGATAAGAAGAGTTTTTCGGCAGCTGCGGTGATGGTCTTTAGTTGTGTGATGGTGGTGAAAACACGTAACTGCTTGAGAGAAATATGGGCGGCCATAAATAAGTTAAGTCTTGCTGAACGAATATGTCTAATAATTAGGAAAAGCCAAACAAAGTGCAAGTGAAGAATGAGAATTCAATATTGCTGCTTTCTTCATCCTTTGAGCTGTAAAGCGGTGAATTTGCTCTTTGGTGGTAGTCAGTTATGTTACTCTCAACAGAGTTTAATTTTGAAATGGCTGTGCGCATTGTGTTTACCATTTATCATTCCAATAAAGTCGATACCCTAAAAATTCTCTTGGTTCATCTAATCAAAAATGATCCTTTAGCGAACCCTTTTGAGGCTGAGCAAATATTGGTGCAAAGCCCTGGTATGTCGCAATGGTTGAAAATGGCGTTAGCGCAGGAGCTTGGTGTGGCGGCGAACCTTACGTTTCCACTCCCCGCGACGTTTATTTGGGAAATGTTTACTCGGGTGCTGCCTGATGTGCCAAGTCGCAGTGCGTTTAATAAAGAAGCCATGACTTGGAAATTAATGGAGTGTTTGCCAAGTTTACTCGACCAAGACGAATTTGCGCCTTTGCAGCGTTACCTGCAAGGGGATGTCGACCAATCTAAGTGTTATCAATTAGCGGAAAAAATCGCCGATATCTTCGATGGTTATCTTGTATATCGCCCAGACTGGATTGCAGCTTGGGAGCAAGGTGATATCGTGGATGAAATTGGTGATGAACAACCTTGGCAGCCGATTTTATGGCGAGAGCTGTACCAATACACCTTGTCCCTCGGTCAATCTCATTATCATCGTGCTAACCTCTATGATCGCTTTATTGAAGCGCTAGCTCAAGGGGCTGTGGATCTGAGTAAACTTCCGAAGAGGTTGTTTATTTTTGGTATTTCTTCATTACCTCCTCGATATTTAGAAGCGCTTAAAGCGTTGGGTGAACACATCGATGTGCATCTTATGTTTACCAATCCTTGTCAGCATTATTGGGGGGATATTCGCGATCGTAAATATTTGGCTCGGGTTGAGAGTCAACGGCGTAAAAAGCTTATTTTACAAGCTCAATCGATAGATGTGCTGGAAGAGGTATCGCCCTTAAAAGGCTCGCTTGATGATTATATCGAAGATGAACTGCATACTGCTGGAGCGGTCGGGAACAGTTTACTGGCTTCAATGGGAAAATTAGGGCGAGATAATTTGTACCTCTTATCACAAAGTGAAAATGATGAGCACCAACTGTTCATTGATCTTGACCGTGATAATTTACTCCATCATTTGCAAGCCGATATTCTGAATCTTGAAGAGCATCAAAATGATCAAATTATCGATAGCAGTGAACATAAACTGTTATTAACGACTGACGACCGTTCTGTCACTTTCCACTCTTGCCATAGCCCTATGCGGGAAGTGGAAGTATTACACGATCAAATGTTGGCTATGTTTGATCGTAATCCCAAGTTAAAACCGCGCGATATTATCGTTATGGTATCGGATATTAATGCCTATAGCCCCTATATTCAGGCGGTGTTTGGTAACGCACCGGGCGAACGTTTTATCCCTTATTCGATATCAGACCGTACTGCCGATCAAGAAAGTCCGTTACTGAACGCATTTTTGCAATTGATTCAACTACCACAGTCTCGTTGTTTAGCCTCTGAATTACTCGAAATGTTAGAAACGCCAGCCATGATGGCGCGTTTTGAGTTGGATGAGGACGAATTTGATATTGCCAAATGTTGGATCGAAGAGTCTGGCATTCGTTGGGGATTGAATGCTTCCACTGCCCAAGAGTTTGATTTACCGGAAACCGATCAAAATACATGGCAGTTTGGTATCACACGGATGCTATTAGGTTATGCGATGCCACCAAGTGTCGATCTTTATGAGCATCAGCAGGTTGCGTTAGCCCCTTACAATGAAGTGCAGGGTATGAGTGCCGAGTTGGCGGGTAAGTTAGCTCACTTCATCGAAACGGTCAGTGACTACCGCCAGAAATTAAATCAAACGCAATCAATAGAATCTTGGCGTGAACATTTGACTCAAATGCTCAACGATTTTTTTGCGGTTGATTTAGAGGGAGAGATCGCGCTGCAATCTATACGGGATACGTTGGCGCAGCTTAAAGAACAGTTGATTGATGCTCAATATGAGCAGGATATCGCGCCGATTATTATCACGCAGTATCTAACCGATAAACTGTCGGGCACACGAGTTAGCCAGCGGTTTTTAGCTGGGCAAGTGAACTTTTGTACCTTGATGCCAATGCGCTCAATCCCATTTGACGTTGTGTGCCTGCTTGGTATGAATGATGGCGTCTATCCGCGCTCTATGCCGCCTGAAGGGTTTGATTTAATGAATAATCGAACTCGTCCAGGTGATCGTTCTCGCCGAGATGATGACCGTTACCTGTTCTTAGAGGCAATGCTTTCAGCCCAGCATATTTTGTACATCAGCTATGTGGGACGTTCGATTCAAGACAACACCGAACGTGTACCTTCAGTACTGGTGAGTGAATTACTTGAATATTGTGGGCAAAATTATGCCTTAGTGGGTGATGAAACGTTGGAGAACGATGAGTCGGCACGAAATGTCTCTCGTCACCTTGTTCAGCACCACGCGATGGTGCCATTTAGTCCGAATAGCTTTTTGCAAGATGGCAGTTATGCACGCGAATGGGCTCCGGCGGCGTTAAGGCAAGGACAAGCCGCCGGGCAATTTAATCTCGCTTTGGATGATTACTTATTGGATGCAAGTTTTCCTCTCGAATTAGACCTAGTAGAGCTGCAACGGTTTTGGCGTTTACCCGTGCAGTACTTTTTCAATCGACGCTTGAAAGTGCAGTTTGAAATGCCGCAAGCGGTAATGGAAGATGATGAGCCGTTTGCTTTAGGAGGGTTAGCCAGTTACCAATTGCGCGATGAATTGTTGGGTGTTTTATTAGAGTGTGAAAGTGACACAGAGCAGCAGCAAGCCATTGAGCATTTCGCTAAACAGCAGCGAGCTCAAGGTAAGTTACCCGTAGGGGCTTTTGGTACGTTAGAACTGGAAACCAACCGGGTGCAAACACAAGAGTTAGCCCAACGAATTCGCTTTTTGTGTCAATCGCCATTAGAGGATGCGGAAGTGAATGTTCAGCTTGATGTTCTCGGAGAAGGTAAGCCAGTCGTGCTGGTGGGGTGGTTAACACAAGTTTATCAATCGGGTTTAGTGCGCTACCGCAGTGGCAGTATTCGTTCACAAGATATCTTGGCTGCATGGATTGATCATTTGTGTTTATCGGTTTCTGGTATTCATAAGCCAACGCACTTGATTGGTTACGACCGTAAAGAAGGGGTTGTCCATCAATCGTTTGCTCCACTGGAATCATCGCAAGTGGCTCTGTCTTTATTGAATGAACTAGTCAGACTGTTTTATCAAGGATTGACCGAGCCGTTACCTTATTTTCCAAAGACCGCGCTAGCGAGTATTGAAGCGGGTTTTTCTCGTGGCAAATGGGTTGATGATGAAGATAAATCCCACAAAAAAATGGCCGACAGTTTTAATGATGGCTACATGAGTGTAGGGGAAGGTAATAATCCGTATATTCAGCGTATTTGGCCGCAATGGCATGAGGCATTAGCGCACCAAGTTAGAACATACGCCACATTGGTTTTACAAGCACCGCGCTTAGGTTTGCATGATGAAATGGCTAATGAATAAAGGAATGAGAAAGGTATTTGTGGCCGCCAGGAAATCATTATAAGTGTAGGGTGTTTACTGTACGGCCACGGGTCAGAGGGACCTGTAATAGGTTTATATCCGTTAAGATATGTTATGCGGCGATTGTAACGGGCACCAGTATGGTGCGCCGTGAACAAGATCTCACAAAATGAGGGCATTGCCCCTAAAATAGCGACTAAATACCAATAATGTTGTTTAGATCACACAGAAGTCTCTTGGCGAATAACCAGGTGTATGACGTTAAAGAAGGTAATTAAATCATGACTGCAACATCAGATATAAAACCCGTTGCTCTCGATCCCATGACATTCCCTCTGCATGGAGCGCGTTTAATCGAAGCGTCCGCAGGGACTGGGAAGACATTTACCATTGCCGGTCTGTATCTACGTTTATTACTTGGACATGGCTCTTTAGACACTCGCCACCAGATGCCATTAACGGTGGACCAAATTTTGGTCGTGACCTTTACCGAGGCTGCAACAGCAGAATTGCGTGATCGTATTCGAGCTCGTATTCATGATGCTAAAATTGCTTTTTCTCGAGGTCAGAGTAGCGACCCGGTCATAAACCCGTTGCTAGTTGATTATGAAGATCATCCTTTAGCCGTTAAATTGTTAACCGAAGCTGAACGTCAAATGGATGAAGCGGCGGTGTATACCATTCATGGTTTTTGCCAACGAATGCTGACACAAAATGCGTTTGAATCAGGAAGTCGCTTCAATAATGAGTTTGTTACCGATGAAAGCCAACTGAAAGCACAAGTCGTTGCGGACTATTGGCGTCGTCAATTTTATCCACTGCCACTTGCATTGGCGGCGGAAATTCGCCGTATGTGGGGATCACCAGATGACTTGTTAGCAAAAATCGGTGGTTACCTGACTGGTTCTCCTTTGACCTTGACTACGCTACCAATGAGTGGTGATTTAGCGCAATTACATCAGCAGAATTTAAGTAAAATTGATGAGTTGAAAGCGCTGTGGCGCGAGCATCAAGATGATATCGAAGGTTGGATTGCAGGTTCTGATATTAACAAACGCAGTTATAGTAAAAAGTCTCTGCCACAGTGGGTTGAAGCGGTCAGTCATTGGGCTGCAATGGAAACAACGGGTTATGATATCCCCGATAAACTAGAGAAATTTGCCCAACATCAGCTGATCGAGAAAACACCAAAAGGTAATGCTCCGACGCATGAGCTGTTTGTCGCAATCGAACAGTTTCTCGAACGTCCTGTGAGTTTAGAAGCCCCTTTGATCGCTCATGCCATTCAAGAATGTCGAACTATGCTAGCGAAGGCGAAGCAGACTAAGCAGTGGTTGTCGTTTGATGATTTGTTAACTCAGCTTTCTGCAGCGCTTGATGAGGATGAACAAGGCTTACTCGCTGAGCGTATTCGTCAGCTTTATCCGGTTGCCATGATTGATGAATTCCAAGATACCGACCCTCTGCAATACAGTATTTTTAGTCGAATCTATCTGGATAATCCTGCGACAGGCTTATTTATGATTGGAGACCCCAAACAGGCAATTTATGCGTTTCGTGGTGCCGACATCTTTACTTATATCCGCGCGCGTAACCAGGTGACCGCTCATTACACGTTAGGAACGAACTGGCGTTCTAGTGCGGATATGGTTGCGTGCGTTAATCAAGTCTTTACCAATCCAGATAGCCCTTTTATTTATGATCAAGATATTCCCTTTTATCCGGTAAAAGCGAGCCCAACCGCTGCCAGTAAACATTGGTATTTAGGTGAGCAGCAACAGCCTGCACTCACTTATTGGTTACCAGATACAGAGGGACAGTTAATCACTAAAGGCGATTATTTAACTACGATGGCAACGGCGACGGCCAGTCAAATTCAAGCCATATTAACCCAAGCGCAGCAAGGACAAGCAACGTTTAATCAATCTAAAGCCATTGAGGCGGGTGATATTGCTGTGCTGGTCAGAACGGGAAATGAAGGGCGTTTGGTTAAAGAGGCATTAGCTAAACAAGGTATTGCCAGCGTCTATTTGTCGAATCGTGACAGCGTGTTTACCAGTTCAATTGCGCAAGATATTCAGCGTTTACTACAAGCGGTGTTAACCCCCGAAAATGATCGCACGTTGCGAGCGGCACTGGCCAGTCCGCTTTTTGCTTTGAATGCACGCCAGCTTGATGCTCTCAATAATGATGAAAATGAGTGGGAGAATGCTGTCAACGAGTTTAAGTCCTATCGGCAACTGTGGGTTAACCGAGGCGTATTACCGATGCTTCGTGCGGTGTTAAGTCAACGCCATATTGCTGAGCGTTGGTTGGCTGAATCGGACGGGGAGCGCTACTTAACCGATTATTTACATATTGGCGAATTATTGCAGCAAGCCAATCAAGATATCGATAGTGACCATGGATTGTTGCGCTGGTTAGCCCAGACGATTAGTGATGTTGAACAAGGTTTTGGTGGTGCAGAAGATCAAATTCAGCGTTTGGAATCTGAGCGACATTTGGTACAGATTGTTACCATTCACAAATCGAAAGGTTTGGAATACGACTTAGTCTTTTTGCCTTTTGTTATCGGCTACCGGGCTGCGTCTGAAGGGAAGTATTACGATCCCAATAGTGGTAAAACCATGTTAGATATCACTGGCGATAGCTCTGCATTACAACAGGCAGATAAAGAGCGGTTAGCTGAAGATTTACGTTTGATTTATGTGGCGTTAACCCGAGCAGTATATGGCTGTTTTATTGGCGTGGCTCCTCTGCGTAATGGTCGCTCAACCAAAGAGCCATCAGGTGTTCACCAAAGTGCAATGGGATATTTGCTACAAAATGGTCAAGAAGGTGGCATCGATTTACTTGAGCACTCTTTACATCAAGCCATTGATGGGTTGAATGCGCAAGTGACATCACCGCTTGAGTTACCTGATACTCCATTTGTACCCGTTGCTCAAGAGCAAGACAGTCTGCCTATCCAAGAATTAACCACTCCGATTGATCGCCATTGGCGAATGACCAGTTACTCTGGATTAGTGAAGCAAGGGAGCCACCATAGCGTGGATGCTACCGTAGAAATATCGGGCTTTGATATCGACTCGGCTGATGAGCATGATGAAACATTACTGCTAGAGCCTGAACGGACGATTTTTACCTTTCCGAAAGGAGCGCAACCGGGAACCTTCTTACATAGTGTCTTTGAGCATGTTGAATTTACCGAACCCGCAACCAGTGAAAATAATACTCAAGTTCTGATGGATTTGTTAGAACGGGAACAACTTGATGTTGAATGGTTACCGGTATTACAACAGTTAGTTGATCAGGTAATGAACACCGCTTTAGATGGTAAGAAGCTCTGTTTAGGAAGCAAAACATCAGAGCAACGTTTGGTTGAAATGGAGTTTTTATTACCGCTGGTGGTATTAGATTCCCCAAGCTTGAATCGCATAACTCAGCGCCATGATCCTTTGTCGGCTAAAGCGGGCAATCTAGGGTTTTCGACTGTGCAGGGCATGTTGAAAGGTTTCATCGATTTGGTATTTGAACATCAAGGGAAATACTATGTATTGGACTGGAAATCGAACCATCTGGGTGATGAACCAGAAGCGTATCAAGGTGGGCGACTAGAATCCGCAATGGCAGAGCACCGTTACGATCTTCAGTATCAGATTTATTCACTGGCGTTGCATCGCTTTTTACGTAGTCGAGTCGCCAACTATGATTATGAGCAACATTTTGGTGGCGTTTATTATCTGTTCTTGCGGGGGATTGATGGGCAACCTAACCACGGAATTTTTCACGCTAAACCGAGTAAGCAATTTTTGACGGATTTAGATCAACTGATCGATGGGCATCAGCCAGACGCACGCGCCACTTCAGCAGGACAAATGGAGCTCGATTTATAATGTCTTCCCTTTTATCGGATTTATCTTTACTCGCGCAGCAAGGGACGATTCGTCAGCTTGATTATCAGTTTGCGCGTTTTATCGCTTCCCAATGTGATGACAATGAGCTGCCTTTAGCAGTGCTTGCGGCTGCTTTAAGTGCTGAGTTAGGGCGTGGACATATCTGTTTACCTATGTGGGATAATCACGGTCAGCTAACGGATATTCTGGCTAAGCTCGGCTTATTTGGTGCCAGTGCTGACGCCTTTAAACGTGACTGGATCGAAACGGATTGGGTTGAGCTGTTGCGTTCATCTAGCTTAGTTGCTTTGACTGAACAACAACAACATCAGCAGCATGGTGTTCCTCTGGTTTTTGATGGCAAGCGTCTTTATTTACATCGCTACTGGTATTATGAAATAGCATTATCTCAGCGATTGAACTCGCTAGCTGCCCCTGTCGCAATTGAGCCTGGTGAGCTTTCAACACTCAGAGCGCGATTGGATAATTTGTTTAGTCGTGACTATCACTGGGTAATGCAAGCGTTACAAGAATCGACAACTGAGGTTGAGCGGCAGAGAAAGCTGATTGATGTGCTTGATATCGTTGCCCCTGATGGTTTGAATTGGCAAGCGATAGATGTGTGTTTAACGCAGGCGACAACAGCGCAAGACCTTAATCAGCTTGATCACTTAGTTCCTCTTTCAGCTTGTTTGAATTGGCAAAAAACAGCGGCTGCTGTGGCTTTAACTCGTCGCTTTACCGTGATTTCTGGTGGCCCTGGAACGGGAAAAACGACGACGGTGACGAAATTGCTTGCGGCATTGATTAGCCAAGCTAAGCAAAGCCTCACCATCAAATTGGTAGCGCCGACAGGTAAAGCTGCTGCGCGTCTTACTGAGTCTATTGCAAAAGCAGTCAATCAATTACCCGTAGAGCCTGAACTAAAAACGCTTATTCCAACCGAGTCGAGCACCATACATCGATTGTTGGGAGCCATGCCAAACAGTGCTGAATTTCGCCATAATCAACACAATCCATTACACCTCGATTTGTTGGTGGTAGATGAAGCTTCCATGGTGGATTTACCACTTATGGTCAAACTCGTTGAGGCTTTACCTAAACATGCGCGTTTAGTGTTGTTAGGTGATAAAGATCAGTTGGCATCAGTCGAAGCAGGAGCTGTGTTAGGGGATATTTGCTCTTTTTTACGCCAAGGGTATAGCCTAACACAAGGGCAACTGCTTGCTAACTTGACTGGCTATGACTCACTGGCATCAGTGCATCAAACCAATGTAACTCCAATTGCTGATTGTCTTTGTATGTTACAGAAAAGCTATCGGTTTAACGCAAGCTCTGGCATTGGGCAATTAGCGAAAGCGGTGAATTCGGGGCAGGGTTTAAAAGTCGACCAAGTATGGCAACGAGAGTTTGATGATATTACTCACCATGCTTTAAGTAGTGATGCTTACAATCAGATGATCCAAGCATTGGTGAAATCCTATTCGTTTTATTTGGAAGCGACAAACCAGAGTTTCTATAGTGAAAGTCAACAAATATCCATGCCACTAAAAGCGAAAACAGTATTGCAACGCTTTAACCAAGTACGTTTACTCTGTGCGATACGTGACGGCGATTTTGGTGTCATAGGGCTCAATCATCGTATTGAGCGAGGACTCGTCGCTAGAAATAAAATAAAGGTGCAGGATGAGCAGTGGTATCACGGTAGGCCGGTCATGGTGACGAGTAATGATCATGCGTTAGGTTTGTATAACGGTGATATTGGCATCTGTATGCGCGATGAGAGTGATTCAACCTCAAGGCTAAAAGTTTATTTTGAATTGCCAGATGGTAGTGTGAAAGGCGTGCTGCCAAGCAGAGTGCCGCCACATGAAACCGCTTATGCTATGACAATTCACAAATCACAGGGGAGTGAGTTTGAACACGCATTGATGATCTTGCCACCAGAGTTTAGCCCTATTTTGACGCGTGAACTGATTTATACCGGGATCACTCGGGCGAAAAAGAGACTCGATCTTTACTGTGACACGGGGATACTTAAGCGTGGTATTAAACTACAGACGCTGCGTGCCAGCGGCTTAAGCGAACGTCTGTAACTGTATTAGGGAGAGATGTGGTCTCCCTGGTACTTGGGTATATTCTCTTAGATGGGATTTGGAGCGACGACACTTGAGAAACTAATGTTGTTAATCTTGTAGCGTTCTCTAATGCCCAACATATAAGATCTTAACTGGGTATTAGCATGAAAAACACAGTGGACGTTGAGCCCTTCTAAGAGTTCATTATCAGCCATATCCCAAAAACTTTGCAGTGAGTTGCAAATGACGGTTTTCATTGATTTATTGCTCTGAATTTGGTGGTTATCAGTAGTAAAAATCATCCTTGCCATCAATATCTATCCTTTGAATATTTACTATAAGGCTGGTCGTCTGCTTCCTTCTGCTCCGCTTTTCGCGCACTTACCGCTTCCTTTAGACGTGCTCAACCTCTTTTTGAGTGCTCAGTAAAACATGACCTGAATCACAAGGTGAGCGAATTTTACACAGTTTGTACTCAAAAAGAAAGTGGTTATAAAGTGTTTAATTGATGAAATTAGTTGCATTAAAAAATAACCCCCTGAGTAGGGGGTTATATACAACTTATTGAATTTGATTGAATGGAGTTATTACAGCTTCAATACGAGAATTTTTGAGCGGCGTTGGTAGTTATAAAGGTGTTGTTTCGCAACAGGAAGGGCTTCGACACCGACTTCGTTAAAGCCTTGCTCTCTGAACCAGTGTAAACTTTGTGTTGTTAAGACAAACAACTGCTTAATACCGATATTTTTAGCCTCATGCTTCATATGATTCAGTAGCACTAAACCACGATGACCATCTCGATAATCTTGGTGAATGGCAACGCAAGCCATCTCGGCCATTTTTTCTTCATGGTAGGTGTACAATGCGGCACACCCAATAATGAGCCCGTCTTTCTCAATAACCGTAAATTTGTGTATTTCTTGTTCCAGTTGTTCACGAGAGCGGCGCACCAAAATTCCTTTTTCTTCAAGAGGAAGAATCAGATCAAAAATGCCACCAATATCATCGATATGGGCTTGGCGAACCTGTTCGGTACGAGCTGTGACCACTTGGGTTCCGATACCATCAAAAGAAAATAGCTCTTGCAGTACTGCACCGTCATCTTTGTAGCTTACTAAATGGCTACGGGGTACACCGGCACGGCAAGCAGAAACGGAAGCACGTAAAAAGCGCAATGTGCCAGTCGTGTCATCTAACTCTGGGTTACTTTCAGACTCAAGACGTTGAATCAGCTCTTCTACTTCAGTCGGAAATAGTTCTGCAATTGCATTACCTTTTTCATCGATAATCCCTTGCTCAGAACAGAAGCCAATCAGCTTGTCGGCTTTAAGTCGAATAGCAACTTGGGTGGCAATTTCTTCTGATAGTAAGTTGAAGCATTCCCCTGTCACTGAGCTTGCGATAGGGCCGAGCAAGACCACAGAGTCTTGGTCGAGGATACGATTAATGCCTTCAATATCGATTCTTCTTACTCTGCCACTATGGCAGTAATCAATACCGTCATCGACGCCAAGGGGTTGAGCAATAACGAAATTACCACTAACGATGTTGAGTTTATTCCCCGCCATTGGGGTGTTATTCATACTCATTGATAAGCGAGCTGTAATGGCCAATTGTAACTGACCAGCGGCCTGCATAACTAAACCTAACGTGAGCTCATCAGTGATGCGGACACCTTTATGGTAGGGAGTTGAATGATCTTTAGCAGTAAGCAGATCGTTGATCTGAGGACGAGCACCATAGACAAGAACAATCTTGATCCCTAAACTATGTAGAAGTGCCAAATCACTGATAATATTAGGGAAGTTTTTATCTGCAATGCCTTCGCCACCAAGCATAACCACCATGGTTTTACCACGGTGAGCGTTGACATAAGGTGCAGATTGTCTAAACCCTTTGACAAGTGCGGTACTGCGAAATTTCACTGCTAAACGTTCCTTTTGTTTAAATATGTCTAAATAATGACTTTTTATTCAGGTATAAACAAGTTTTTTTTGCGCTCTTGTGGAATTAATTGCGACATTCCTTGGGACTATACCTCTTGTGGGTTACACTTTTGATAAAGTCCTCATTCGATGTCCTTGACAGGTAGATTATAGTGGCCAAAGACAAAAAGAAGATCGTAGAGTGGTCGTTATTGACATTTGCTTTAGTTGGCACTATCTGTGTTGCAGTTCTCTATGGTTTTTTGTATCACAAAGCTCAATCTGCACTTTCTCCTAAAAAAAGTATTATAGGAGATTGGGTCGAGCAAAATGTGGCGCATTACGCAGCGATGACGATTGAGATCAGAAAGAATGCGATTGTCATACATGGGCACACTGTTACGACTGATTATGATTTTGATGGTGTGTATTTAAGTTATGAGGTAGGGGGCATCGAATACAAATATAAGATGGCTGATAACTCGAATACCGAAATGAAGTTAATTACTCCGTCGTATTATAACCCTGTCTATCGCCTGTCAGGAAAATACAAAAATAACATCAGGTAACGTTTCTAACGTTGCGCTAAAGGCTTGAGTTTGCCATGCTTGGACCGTACCTAAATTTACGGATAACTAGCTTGTGATTAAACGTTTTTTGCCTCTTGCTTGTGTTGCTTTACTGTTTGGTTGTGCTCCAACAGATCGTGGTCAACAATATTTAGATAAGACCTTTCCGGATCGCTTAAACCGAGTCGACCACATATCATCCAACTCTCCACGTGACTACGCGACTTTTGCTAAGCAGAGTGATGAAGTCGTAGAAACATCTCCATCTCTCGCTAATGTTTATCAACCGTTGTATGAAAAACTGAAAGAATGGTCTCTTGAAAGTGGTGATCCATCCGAGCTCGCTAAGTATGGTATTCAAACTGCGCAGTTAGGCGGAGGAGATAGCGAAGGTAATGTGTTATTTACTGGCTATTTTTCACCGGTGATTGAACTACGCCATCAAGCCAATGAAACTTATAAATACCCGGTTTACGCAAAACCAGAATGTGATGTCGATTGCCCAACACGAGCGCAAATATACGATGGGGCACTCAACGGGAAAAATCTCGAGCTAGGGTATTCGAGCAATTTGATTGACCCGTTTATTATGGAAGTGCAAGGCAGCGGTTTTGTTCACTTTGGCGATGATGACACACTCGAGTATTTTGCTTACGCAGGAAAGAACAACAAAGCGTATATTTCAATTGGTAAAATATTGATTGATGAAGGTGAAGTGCCAAGAGAAAAAATGTCACTTAAAGCCATCAAAGAGTGGGTTGATAGCCATAACGAGCAACAAGTTAAAGAGTTACTCGAGCAAAACCCATCGTACGTGTTCTTCCAACCAAGAGCGGCAGCTCCGGTAACCGGTACGGCTGGCGTTCCTTTGTTACCAATGGCATCAGTGGCTGGCGACCGTTCTATTCTCCCAATGGGGACACCAATTTTGGCAGAAGTGCCATTACTTAATGCGGATGGTACTTGGTCTGGTACTCATGAACTGCGACTGCTGATTGTGTTAGATACCGGCGGCGCGGTGAAAGATAATCATCTCGATTTATATCATGGTATGGGGCCTAGAGCCGGCACAGAGGCTGGGCATTACAAGCACTTTGGTCGAGTATGGAAGTTGGGCCTCAAAGATTCCACGACACAATCACCTTGGGCTATGCCTCCAGAAAAGTTAGAATAGACTTTTTAGACAAGAGTGCGTATAAAACGCACTCTTTGTGTTTATAACACCACCCAATTCTGCTTTTTAAGGCCGAGTTGGCTGAATAACTGCATCTGGATATAGTGTTATGCGTGAACTTGACTCCCCCGCTTCTGATAATTACAACCAACGCTTTGGTGGTACTCGTCGTTTATATGGTTACGATGAGGTCGATATTTTGCGAGCAGCTCATGTTTGCGTCATAGGCATTGGCGGTGTTGGGTCATGGGCAGTAGAAGCGTTGGCAAGAACAGGAATCGGTGAATTAACGTTGATCGACATGGACGATGTGTGCGTGACGAATATTAACCGACAAATTCATGCCATGACTGGGACTGTTGGTCAGAGCAAAATTGAAGTGATGGCTGAGCGCGTCAAATTGATTAATCCCGAGTGTAAAGTCAATTTAATTGACGATTTTATTACGCCGGACAATCAACATGAATACTTATCAAAAGAGTTTGACTACGTTTTAGATGCTATTGATAGTGTTAAGGCGAAAGCATCACTTTTGGCTTATTGCCGCAGTAATAAAATCAAAGTCATTACCACTGGTGGTGCTGGTGGCCAAGTAGACCCAACACAAATTACAGTGGCTGATCTTACTAAAACCATTCAAGATCCACTGGCTAAAAAACTTAAAGATCGTCTGCGTCGCCATCATAATTTCCCTACGAATCCTGCCCGTAAATTTGGCATTGATTGTGTGTTTTCTACAGAACAACTTAAATATCCGCAAGCTGATGGTTCAGTGTGTGGGACAAAAGCGACAGCTGAAGGTCCTAAACGTATGGACTGTGCGAGTGGGTTTGGAGCAGCAACCGTTGTGACTGCGAGTTTTGGCTTTGTGGCTGTATCTCGCATCGTAGATAAATTGATTCAAAAACATCGTAAATAATGTATCGCTTGGAGTGTGCTATGTCCTCTTTTCCATCTTCTCCCTTTGGTACTGATATAAGTAGCGAACAGGTTGTTGATGTCATGTCACAATTTACCAGTTGGGAAGATCGTTATCGTCAGATAGTTATGTGGGGTAAAAAACTCCCGATAATGGATGATGAATGTAAATCTGAAACGATAAAGGTAAGTGGTTGCGAAAGTCAGGTTTGGCTGATTGCAAAGCAAGAGGATAATGGCTTGTGGTATTTTCACGCAGATTCAGATGCGAGAATAGTACGTGGTTTAATTGCTATCGTAATGGCTGCGTATAATGGCCACACTGCCGAGCAAATACAGCAGTTTGATATCGATGGTTATTTTACAAGGTTAAATCTGTTGAGTCATTTATCGCCATCACGAGGTAATGGTTTGAAAGCCATCGTTGATCAGGTGAAAAATATTTCCCAGTAAAAACGAAGTCCCACTCAGGGACTTCGCTTGTATTATACCCAAGTAACCTCAAGATGCTGTTTCAGCGAGAATGTATTCGCTCTTAGGCAAGGCACTGATTTGAAGACATAGTCATTCTACGTAGAAAATCAGTAACACAGCCTAGGAGCGAATAAAACTCGCCCTTTGGGAGCTCATCAACAAACCTATTTCTGCGCCCAATCACGTTAAAAGGGAATGACCATTCCTGCCGTGATTGAGCTTGACCTAGGCTCGTTGATGAAGCTCTGAATCCTGCATCTTGAGGTCATTTGGGTATATCCGTAATTAATGAATGGAAAACGCCAATAGCTGAGTTATTTCGTGGCGATTGAAATTATTATCTGAGATCAAGACTAACGTTTTAGTTCCATCCTCTAAGGTTGGCCCAAAACTTATCCCTTCGATATTATCAAGTTGCTTGAGATTCAGAGTATTCAAATTGAGTAATAAATGCTTTTTCATTGGCTTAAACGATGTTGATGCCAAGCTGTCTTGATTCATAACATTGGTCGCACCTTGTGTGGAAACTTCATAAATGCGAATAAAATTATGATAGCTGCCTTTAGCATCTTGAATCCCAGCACGTTCTAAAAATAGTAAGTGATTATTATCAATAGCTAAAATTTCTGATACGCCATTGTCTGCATGTTTTCCTTTGCCAGGATTAGCAGGCCAAGCGTCGACAGGATAAACATACTCCGCAACAATATGTCCTGATGCATCGTATTTCGTGAGTCGGGCATTCGCTCCGTGCTTGCCATTTGGGACATTTCCATCTTGTTTAACTGGTGCTTCCATTGCAGCATAATAGTACTCTCCGGATGGAGTAAAACTACTGCCTTCTAATGCTAGATTATCGTAGAACCCGTATTCCGGTTGCTTATTTTGTAGCTTAATTTGCTTAGGCACGGCCACCGAGTCACGAAATTGACCGTCGAGAACAGAAGCATCTCTGATAAATGGATTCAGCCATAACTTACGGTCCCCTTCACTGGTATAGCGTAAAGTGTGGTTGTTAGGATTAAACCGGATGGACTCAAAATCGGGTACTGTACCATGATGATCGAATTGCTTAGCGGATAAATAAGGGTGGTCATCCGGTTGATAGAAGGTGACCATCTGATTTATTTTGAATGGTGATATTTGAGTCGCAGTGATGGTCATGGTACCTAAGTATGCCCGAGCTGGGCCATGCTCGACACGATCGTCACTGATCACAACCCACTGTTTTGTTTTGGGGTTGTAATCAATACCGGAAAGCCCACCAACCCAAGTGTGGTTGAAGTGAGTGTTGTTAGGGATGCGAGTTTCGCCAATCCATTGTAGGTTCTGTATTGGCCATATTGAGCTTGATTGTGAAGTGGTGGGTACGGTTTGGCACCCTGACAAGCCGCCGATAGCGGCAAGTATAAATAGTGCTGAGTGTGTTCCTTTCATGCTGTCTCCCTAAATGTGTGCTATTGCATAATTTATCGTTAAGGAGACAGGCTGTATAGGGGGATAAAAATAAATAACCAAGTCAATTAAATAACATGATCAGGGCGTTACAAAATATCCACAGCCTTTTTTACGCTGGAGATCAGGCGGTCGACATCTTGTTGTGTGTTGTAAATAGCAAACGAGATTCTTACTGTTCCTTTTATTCCCAGAGCATCCATCAGTGGGTGGGCGCAGTGGTGTCCTTCTCGTACCGCAATAGCTTGTTGATCCAACAGAGTAGCAATGTCTTGATGATGAACGCCTGGCATAACAAAACTGATGATACCTGCATCAGGCTGAAAACCGATAATTTTGATATCATCAATGGTGTTTAGCGCCATCTGGGCATTCAATTGCAATTGATGAATATGCTGCTTCACCTCATGATGATCAAATTGTCGATACCAATTAATTGCCGTAGCGAGGCCAATGGCTCCCGCGACATTTGGTGTACCCGCTTCAAATTTTGCAGGGGCTTGAGCAAAGCTTGTGCCTGTATCAAATGACACCTTATCAACCATCTTGCCGCCACCTTGCCACACAGGCATGGTATCAAGTAATTCTGGCTTAGCATAAAGAACACCGATGCCATTGGGGGCATAGAGTTTATGTCCTGAAAATACATAAAAATCTGCATCCAGTTCTGTGACATTCACTTTCTCATGGACAATGCCTTGTGCGCCATCAACCAGAACTTTGGCTCCAATCTGATGAGCAGCAGTAATCACTTGCTCAATAGGCTGACGTGCGCCAGTGACATTGGTGATATGGGCAATGGCGACAATTTTACAACGTGTTGAAAGCAAAGAATTAAATGCATCAATATCAAACTCACCATTGTGAGTGATTGGTACTTTAATTACTTTTGCACCCGTTTGTTCCGCGATGAGTTGCCAAGGGACAATATTGGCGTGATGTTCATTTTCACAGATCAAAATTTCATCGTTAACACTCAGCTGCTGGCGGCCATAGCTTTGAGCCACGAGATTAATCGATTCTGTCGCGCCCCGTGTCCAAATGACGGTGTCAGGAGAGCAAGCCCCAATGAATTGGGCAACCGTTTCTCGTGCCTGTTCAAACAATGTGGTTGCTTGAGCGGTGAGGTGGTGACTACCGCGGTGTACATTGGCATTATGGGTTTGGTAATAATCTGCCATTGCATCAATGACACATTGAGGTTTTTGAGTGGTGGCTGCGTTATCTAAATATGTTAATGCATATTCATTAACGCTTTGATTTAAAGCTGGAAACTGCGCTCTAATTTGTTCAATATTGATCATTAGTAACTGCTTATTCTTCGCTGAGTTTATCATAGTGAAGTTGAGGTAGAACCACGAGTGGCTCGGCAATTTGCTTGGCGAATGGCTTGCCTGATAAGCGAATAATAATTTCTATAGCAAATTCTAGCGCCGTGCCTGGACCTTGACTGGTCAGCAAATTTTGATTCACATCGAAAGTGACGCGTTTAGCTCGCCATAAATCAGCTGGAATATCAGACTGAAAATTTGGGTGGCATGTCATTAGAGCGCCAGAAAATAAATTGTGATGTTGTAGTACGACGGCGGGTGAAGCACAAATTGCCGCCACAAGTTTACCATCGTATTTCTGTTGTTTAATGATCTCAATTAACACAGTACTGTCACGAAAGGCTTCTGCTCCCCCTAACCCTCCGGGGAGAACAACAGCATCAAATTCATCATCAGCAATATCAACAAGAGTACAATCTGCGGTTAATGTGACTCCTCTAGACGCTTTCATCGTCAGATTGCCTTCGAAATCAGCACTAGCAATGGTCACTTCGTAGCCTGCACGCGTCAGAATATCAATAATGGTAATGGCTTCCATTTCTTCCGTACCGGGTGCAATTGGCACTAAAATCTTTTTAGTCATAATTGACTCCATTGTTTTTCTAATTTTTTAATTTGTTGAAATAATTGCTTATTTTCTGGTGTTTTTATCCCATGCTGCTGGGCTATTTTTACTAAGTAACCGTTAATAAAGTCTATCTCGGTTGGGCGCTGATGAATAATATCTTGTTGCATTGAGGAAAAATTATCGGCGGTCGCTTGGGCAACAGACAAGATCTGTTGGCGCAGTACAGCGTGTGTGATAGAGATGCCTTCCTGCGACATGACTAAAACCAATTCTTCCACCAATTTGTTGATCGTGGTGGTAAATGTGTCACTTAACAACTGACCATTTTTACATTGGTGAATCGCTGTTAAAGGATTAATCACACAATTTACCGCTAATTTGGCCCATAAAGGCACTGAAATATCATTGACCCAAAGACTATTTGGTAAAGCATGCTCAAAAACATCAGCAATAAACTGGCATGACTCTCCTTTACTGTTGAGAGCTCCGATCGTGGTTTGACCAAGACCAGTATGTCGAACGTAATCTGACGAAGGTTTCCACGCACCATGAGTCGTGGTTGCAAGTAATGTTGGGTAATGTTTTAGCGCTGGGAATAATTGATCGGTTGCCCCCATTCCATTTTGCATGAACATCAAAATGGTATCTGTATGAATATGCTCAAGCAAAGGGGATAGGGCTTGTGTTACTTGCCAAGCCTTAACGGTAACCAAAATAAGATCTGCATGGTTAAGTTGAGAGTATTCTTGTGCTGGAAATGAGATGTGTGGATGTATTTCACCATCGACGTTTTCAAGAGTAAGAGATGAAGTCGGGCGAATGTGTTTACTCCACAAACTGACCTTGTGCCCAGCCTGATATAAGGAGTAAGCCCACAGTGAGCCTATAGCGCCAGGACCCACGATTACAATATTCATTTCTTTATCTCACCTCGTTAATTGCCATGTAAGGATAATGATCGGAGGTGATAAAGCCAAGCAGAACATTTTTGAATATGTGAGACCGTAACAGTGGGATATAAAAATGGCGCGTATAAACGCGCCATTTGTGCAAATTCTTAAATCAGATCAGATTAGATTAGAATTTATATGTTACGTCGAAGTAGTGACCAACACCTGAAGAACGGAAAGATGATGTATCTTTGATACCGTATACGTTGTCGAATACTTTTAAACCATAACCAACAGCAAAGCGGTCACTGTGCCAGTAAATGCCGTTAAACCATGCTAGACCGTGCTTAGACGTTGCACCCGCTTCTTCTTGTAGGTCAAACTCGTAATCCAAGTAACCTTGATAAGCAATGAATGAACCGTTTTCGAAGTTAACAAAAGGCTTGAACCAAACAGTAGAGAACTGATAACCGTTCCATTCGTTTGCTTTAATGTTGTAAGTTTTGTAAAGGTTAAACTGCACCTTACCAAACCAAGGTACCATTACGTCTGCGCCGATACCATTTTTCGTTGCGTAACCAGCGCTGTCAGATTCTTGACCGTCGATAGTAGTATAATCTGCGATGTACCATTCTTTAATTGGACCTACTGACAGATCAGTATTGAATAAGCCATCAAGTGACATACGAGGAGCAAGTTTCACGAACATTTTGCTACCGTTGCCGTTTTCTGATGATTTATCGCTATCGTCATCGTCAGTTAGGTTGAATACGTCTAGGTAACCGTACAGGTCAAAGATGCCTGAGCGGCCGCCGAATTCCATTTCAAAATAAGTGTGGTTGTTATTACCCGGTTTTTCTTGCAACGCGTGCATCAGGTTGAACTGGAACCATTTGTAATCATTTTTATGAGTATCGCCGTCACTGTAGTCTGCTGCCATTGCTGGTGTCGCTACGGTTAGAGCTAGCCCAAGAGCTAAAAGTAATTTGCGCATTTCTGTGATTCTCTACGTTTGCTTTTTTTGATTCAGAAGTTCTATAACAACTGCGAGCTTCCATTTAAGGCGATAATAGCGATAAATATCTCAATTAAAAGAAGTAAATAATGTAAAGCTAATGAAAAATGGTGACCATTATCACATTAATAAAAATACCTACGGAACTTTATTTTATTTTCATATTATTGCATTTTTTATGTGATCTTAATCGTTTGTTTGGCGAGGTTCGTAACGGCTAAACGTTTGCTATCTTTTAAAGTGATCGAGAAAAAAAAGTGGTTCGTACAAAGTACGAATTAACTTGCGCAAGGAGCGGTTCGTGGAAGAGATAATGTTGTTCCCACTGGGTTCTATCGTGATGCCTGAAGGAAAGATGAAGCTAAGAATATTTGAGCCTAGATATCGACGTATGGTTGCTGAATGTTCGAAAGCGGATTCTGGTTTTGGGCTTTGTTTGTTCGATAGTAGTGGCAACCAACCTGCAAACCCACTTTCCAGTTATGGAACCTGGGTCAAAATAGTTGATTTTGAAACATTATCTGATGGCTTGCTCGGTATAACCGTTGTTGGTGTCAAGCGATTTTGCATTCATTCAGTGCGTTCCGAGTTTGATGGACTGAGAAAAGCAAAAGTTGAGTGGTTGCCTACTTGGTCTGTTCGTGAAATGAAAGATGATGAAATGTTTCTCGCACAGCGTTTGCAAAAAGTATACGAGCAATTTCCGCAGCTGGGCGATCTGTATACACACTGTTTTTACGATGATGCAAGTTGGGTTGCCCAGCGTTGGCTTGAACTTATGCCGCTGACTAATGAGCAATTCGATCAGCTTTCGCAACATTCAAATTGTGAAACAGCTATCTCTTATCTCGTCAACGCAAAAGAATTTTTCGATCACTCTTAATCTTGAGTGATCGAATACATGTGAGATACGTAGAAAGGTTAGTGAGCATAACTTAGGTGCTGGTGGACGATGGAAAGTAAGCCGATGCGACAGTCTGAAATATTGCTTTTAACTGCAAGTAAGTTTGAACGTGCTGATTGGACCGACTGTATGGAAAAAGTCAAACAGCGTGACAAACATGCTTTTGCTCTGATATTCAGTTATTTCTCACCTCGCCTTAAGCAATTTGTTTTTAAGCATATTGGTAACGAGCAAGCTTCTTTAGAGTTGGTGCAAGAAACGCTTGCAGTGGTTTGGCAAAAATCACACCTTTTTAATGGTGAAAAAAGTGGATTATCAACATGGATATTTACTATTGCTCGTAATCTTTGCTTTGACACGCTTCGGCGGCAGAAAGGCAAAGACGGATATTTACTTGCTGATGATATTTGGCCAGCCGATTTTTGTCCGCCAGATTTGGTTGAGCACTATGCGCCAGAGCATGAGATGTTGAAAGAGCAGGTAATTAAGTTTTTGGACCAGTTACCCGATGCGCAGCAAAAGGTGGTTAGGGCAATTTATTTAGACGAGCTCCCTCATCAACAAGTTGCTGACATGTATAACATTCCCTTAGGTACGGTAAAGTCTCGCTTGCGACTCGCCGTTGAAAAATTACGAATTTCTATTGATGCGGAGCATTTATGAGTCATCATCCTGAATCCAATTTGTTGGCAGCATACGCCGATGGAAGCATTGATTATCTGCATGGTATAGCGGTATCTGCTCACCTTGAGTTTTGTCCCCATTGTCGAGCGACAGTTCGCCAGTTCGAGCAGGTTTTGGGTGATCAATTATCATCAGAACAATCGTCAGAAATGATAGGCTGGGAGCCTGAGTTTGACGCGATGTTTGAAAATATTGTTGCTCTTCCTCAAGCACATCAAAATAGGCTTAGTGGACAAGCGGCTCGTAAGGCTTCATTTGTGAATATAGAAGGTCAAGTTATCCGAGTTCCTAGGGTACTGCAGCCTTTTGTTAAAAACATGAAGGATTGGCGCAGTTATGGCGGGCGAGTACTCAGTTTAGCGCTCGACAGTGATGAGGACGTTAGGCTCAATTTAATGTATATGAAACCCGGTGTGTCGGTCCCGCAGCATACGCACCGTGGCATAGAATCTACCCTTGTTTTACATGGTGGATTTAGTGATGAAGACGGGCATTATGAAGCAGGGGATTTTATGCAAAGAGATGCGTCAATCAAACACTCGCCGCAAACCTCAACTGATCAAGATTGCCTGTGTCTTACTGTATTGACTGATACCATGCTATTTACTCAAGGGGTTGCGCGATTGTTCAACCGTTTTGGTAAGGGGCTTTATCCTTAACCCACTTTGACGCCATTCATCATAGCGAAAGGAGGCAAAGCCTCCTTTCGTTGTTTGTGCCTTAATCTTGCCTATGTTTGGCTTGTTCGAGTAAATTATCGAAGTAGTGCCGAAGTGTGTAAAGCATGATTAAGCTTGGAATGACCATGATTGCTGTGAAGACAAAAAACAGCGACCAGTTATTTAAGTATTCCGCAAACTGACCACTAAATGATGAGAGCGTAGTACGACTAAAATTACCGAGTGAAGCAAGCAGAGCATATTGGGTTGCAGAGAACGCTTGACCTGTCAGTAAGGTAAGGAAAGAAACAAATGCCACTGTTGAAAAAGCGGTTGTGAAGTTGTCGGTAATCACTGTAGCCAAGAACAGGTGTTCATTTGGTCCAACTTGAGCAATCCAAGCAAACATCAGGTTACTGGCAGACATCGCTATTCCACCTATCATTAGCCCTTTTATGATACCAAATCGAACATTAATGACACTACCAAGCAAAGTGAAAACCGTAGTGGCTCCCCAACCGATGAGTTTTGAATAGTAGCCAATTTGCTCGTTGCTAAAGCCTATTTCTTTATAAAACGCGATAGACATTCGACCCAAGAATGCTTCGCCGATTTTAAATAAAAAGACAAACAATAGTAGGGTAATCGCAACGCGTACTCCATTCCGGCGGAAGAAATCTAAAAATGGCTCAACAATCGTCACTGTCAGCCACGTTTGTACCGTTCCATTATTAAATACTTTGTTGTAGCGCTCTTCGGCTAAATGCTGTAATTCATCACGATGTGTTTTAGGTTCTCCAACACATAATGTAAAGAACATCAGCAGAACCACAATGGCAGCCATACCATAAAATACTGTGTTCCAACCTTGGCTATCAGCATTGATGAAGGCGAGATAGCCGGGTAGAGAATAGCCAGTCCACCAGCCAATAACTGACATCGCTGAGGCTTGAGGCATCTTATCGGCTTCTGATTTAGAAAAACTATCGATACGAAAAGCATCAATGGCAATATCTTGAGTTGCAGAAGAGGTTGCGATAATTAATGCCAATAATGACGTTAGCCACAAATTTGTTGCCGGATGCATCCCAGCTAAAAATACGGTAGTAATGCAGATAATGAATTGACACAGAAAAATCCAGCTGCGTCGTTGTCCAAGTTTATTGCCAAGCAAAGGAAGTTTTACACGGTCAACTAATGGAGCCCAAAGAAAGTTAATGGCATAAACACCAAAAACACTGCCAAAATATCCGATTGCGGCAAGACTTAGCCCTGCATCTTTTAACCATCCGGACATGCTCGAGCCGATAAGTACCCAAGGGAACCCGCTTGAGCAACCGAGTAAGAAGACCCAAATTAAGCGAATGTCACGGTAACTTTGATAGGTTTGTCGCCAAGAGAGAGGTGAATTGGAGAACATGAAGGCTCCCTATGAGAAAGCTCCAACAGCATTGTTGGAGCTTTAGAGTTTATTTCACAAGACTAATGTGACGAATAATGATCGGTTTTTCTGGTACATTCTGCAGATAGCCCACATTATGCGTGGCTTCTTTTGCCATACTTTTTACCACATCAAAGCCTTTGACGACTTTACCAAACACGGCATAACCAGCTTGGCCAGCTCTTGCATTTAGAAAGCCGTTATTTACAAAGTTGATAAAAAATTGTCGAGTCGCTGAATCCGGTGCTTGAGTCCGAGCCATTGCAATGGTTGCTGTATCATTACGTAGGCCGTTGGTCGATTCATTTTTTATCGGCTTGTAGGTTTGTAATGGTTTTAAATCAGCATCAAAACCACCACCTTGCGCCATAAAGCCTGGAATTATACGGTGGAAAATACTGCCTTCGTAGCTGCCATCTTTGACATAACGAAGAAAGTTTTTCACAGTAATTGGCGCTTTATCTTGGTTGAGCTCTACGGTAAAAGAGCCCAAACTCGTGTCAACAACTACGGTAGGTGCCGCCCAAATTGAGGCACTAAAACACATGAATAGGGCGAAACACCATTTAGCCATGGAAACGTTCCTTCATGTAATTTTTCAGTTCAGAGTCGTTGGCAATTTCCTTCAACACGTTGTTTACCACATCATTTAACACCATTTGGATATCTTGAACCGATGCACTTAGAGCAGCAGTACGTTTCGCTGTACCTGTGTACGTTTTTACTAAGCGACCTTTAGGCGTTTCTGCGGTTAATTGGATAACCACTTTGGCATCCATTTGGTTTTCCATAATGGAATGTTTTACATTCACTAGTGCCTGTTCTACATCTACCGTTAGCGTATTCTCACTGTTAACCGTGATATTGAAGCCTTGAGAATTAAACTGTTCCGCTAGTGTATTTTCTAGTGCGATACGAACATTTTGACGAGCATGAACTGGTTCAATATGGTTACGACCGCTATCGACTAGGGCTACGTATTGAGCAGAGCGTACATCTTTGCTCGTTAGAGTAAATGATGCGTTATTAACGATGTCAGATTGGCTCAATACCGCTTTTGGCATAAAGTTAACCTGTTCTTGCTGAGGAGCAGCACAAGCGGTCAGTAAGGCGATAGACGCCGCGAGAACCAGTTTTTTCATGGTTAATTCCTTTCTTTGTTTGAGCATGATAATGCTATAGCCTTCACTTAGTAGCTTCTAAGATAACAAACTTTTTATTACCTGCGACAGTCTTGACGTTAGACTTGCCGAATAATCTACTTAACTTTATATCGTACCTTAGGTGTCGGTTGCCGATAACCAGTAATTTACCTTGCTTTTTCAGGACATGCTTAGCATCACAAAACATCTGCCAGGCGATGTGATCAGTGATAGCCTGTTGCTGATGGAATGGAGGGTTACACAGCACCATATCAGTACTTTGTCCTGCAATATTATCTAAGCAGTTGTTCGCCAAACATTCTATATCTCGCTGGTGAGCATGCTGCAAGTTAGATAGCAAGTTTTGTCGCGCCGATTCCACCGCCATAAAGCTCTCATCCACACAACGGATATTCGCTTGTGGGTTTAGTTGCCCCATTTTGACAGAGAGCACGCCGTTTCCGCAGCCTAAATCAGTAAAATGCTGGATGTTTGGATCCGCCGGTAAATGTTCTAACATAAACCGAGCACCCTGATCTAAATTTTCACCTGAATAAACATTAGGTAAGTTTTTTAGCATGATCGACTCATGTTCAATATTCCACTCTAAATAAGGTGGATGTTCAGCCGTTTTTTTAGTGTTTGGTTGGCTAAATACGAGACGATGTTTTTTCCATGCAAGAGATGTCGTTGTGGCACCAAACCATTGTTCAAACAATTTTAGCGTTGAATTATGAATGTCTTTTGCTTTGTTCACTGCAATCAAAGGAACATTAGAGCAAAGGGCAGTACGTAATTGGCTTAACTGCCATCCCAAGAACCGATTATTTCGAGGAATTTGCATAAGAACCATATCAACATCATTAGGTATATCATCAACGGAAGTGAGTAATGTCACTGTGGGGCAATGATTTTGTTCTAAATTATGCTTAATTCCTTGATGAGATATGAACGAATCACTGATGACTGTGACACGATGGTGTTGTGAAAACCAGCAACTCAGAGCTCCGAAATGATCATTAAGAATAAGAATATGCTTTTGGGGCGTGATTTCTTGTTCTTCAATATGATTAATTAAATATTCATCCCCAGCATCCCATGCTTGGAGCATCTCATTAGTACGGACAGGGTAACGGTGCAACGTTAGCGTTTTTTGATGTAGCGTTAGCTCAGTATTCATAGTTTTAATGGATTAACAGGCATTACCACTATTGTCGCAAATGGCAACTGAACTGCAAACCAAAACCTTTCTATTATTCTGCTTTGAGAGGTAAACTTAGTCGCTATATTATCCGTATAACCTATTTGTTGGACACCGAAAGGGCAACAAGGAAGCAGTATGATTCAAGAAGTGATCGAAACGAAGTTACACAATGCGCTACAGCCTGACTATCTCAGTGTGGAAAATGAAAGTTACATGCATAACGTTCCGCCAGGTTCTGAAAGTCATTTTAAAGTTGTAGTGGTTAGTAGCCAATTTGAAGGGCTCAAACTCATCGCTCGCCATCGTTTGGTGAATCAAACGTTGGCAGATGAACTGGGGACTCATATTCATGCGCTAGCCATTCATACCTATACACAAGACGAGTGGAAAGAGCGTACTTCTGGCAGTCCGGACAGCCCGTTGTGTATGGGTGGTGGTCATTAATTATTCGTTATGAGTGTGAAAAGGCAGCAAGGTGCCGTTTTTTGGACAATAATGTAACAGGATTTAAACAAATCGACGAAGCATAATTCATACTTATAATTGAAATGGTAAATATATTTACCATTCTCCTTATTCATGGTGTGGATAATTGTTACTGTGCAATATGTCAGGTAGCTACAAATTAATCCGATTAACCTTGAGATTAATCATGAAATTACTCTTTAATATCATGATTCATAATGGCATCGAGTTCGGAAAAAATGCTAAACTATGGCACCTAACGAACCTCATGTGAAAAATGTGATGGGGTTTTTAAAAGGATGTTGCGACTTTGGTGTTTAATAAAACGTCAAAGCTGACACAGCAAATGTCGTGTCAAAGAGGTACTCGAATCGTGGTTGTCTTTATATCTTAGCGATTTCAGGCAAGTCGGCGGTGATGTGTGCCTCAAATTTGCGCAATCAAAGAATCTTTTTCCCGATAAAAAAGTAGTGCAAGTGCGTATGATTACAATAAAAAAGGGTTTGGACCTTCCTATTTCTGGAACTCCTGCCCAGGTGATTAATGATGGTAAAACCATCAAAAAAGTCGCCTTGCTTGGCGAAGAGTATGTTGGCATGCGTCCAACAATGCATGTTCGTGTAGGTGATGTAGTGAAGAAAGCTCAAGTTCTTTTTGAAGATAAAAAGAACCCAGGAGTCAAATTTACTGCGCCAGCTGCAGGGACTGTCGTTGAAATCAACCGTGGTGCAAAACGTGTACTTCAATCTGTTGTGATTGAAGTTGCAGGTGATGACCAAGTGACTTTCAACAAGTTTGAAGCCAGCCAAATTGCAGGTATTGACCGTGAAGCGGTTAAAACTCAATTGGTGGATTCTGGCCTTTGGACTGCATTACGTACTCGTCCGTTTAGCAAGGTACCGGCAATCGATTCAAACACGAAAGCAATCTTTGTGACAGCAATGGATACGAATCCATTAGCGGCAGAGCCTAGTGTTGTTATCAACGAGCAATCTGAAGCATTTACTGCTGGTCTAGATGTGCTTTCTGCCCTTACCGAAGGTAAAGTGTACGTTTGTAAAAAAGGTACAAGTTTACCGCGTTCTACTCAGTCAAATGTTGAAGAACACGTTTTTGACGGCCCGCATCCAGCTGGTTTACCAGGCACTCACATGCATCACTTATTCCCAGTGAATGCTGACAATGTTGCTTGGCATATCAACTACCAAGACGTGATTACGTTCGGTAAGTTGTTCCTAACTGGTGAGCTTAATAATGAGCGTGTTATCTCTTTAGCAGGCCCAGTGGTTAATAATCCTCGTCTTATCCGTACCGTAATTGGTGCAAACCTTGATGATATCGTTGATAACGAAATCATGCAGGGTGAAGTTCGAGTGATCTCTGGTTCAGTACTATCTGGTACTCATGCTTCTGGTCCACACGCATACCTTGGCCGTTATCACTTACAAGTTTCTGTGTTGCGTGAAGGTCGTGATAAAGAGTTTCTTGGTTGGGCATTGCCTGGTAAGAATAAATTCTCAGTGACTCGTTCTTTCATTAGCCACTTATTCTCTGGTCAGTTGTTTAACATGACAACCACGACTGGTGGTAGTGAGCGTGCAATGGTGCCAATCGGCAATTACGAAAAAGTAATGCCGTTAGATATGGAGCCAACTTTGTTGCTTCGTGATCTATGTGCTGGCGACACCGATAGCGCAGCGCGCATGGGTGCTCTAGAGCTTGATGAAGAAGACCTAGCACTGTGTACCTTTGTATGTCCTGGTAAATACGAGTACGGCGCGTTACTTCGTGAGTGCCTGGATAAGATTGAGAAAGAAGGGTAATTTCATGGGCCTTAAAAAGTTTCTTGAAGATATCGAGCATCACTTTGAACCAGGTGGTAAGTATGAAATGTGGTTTGCGCTTTACGAAGCAGCAGCAACCATTTTTTACACTCCTGGTACAGTGACAAATAAAAGCTCGCACGTTCGTGATGCCGTTGATTTAAAACGTATCATGATCATGGTTTGGCTGGCTGTTTTCCCTGCGATGTTCTTTGGTATGTACAACGCGGGTGGTCAAGCTATTGCCGCTCTACACCACATGTATTCTGGTGAGCAATTCACTGCAATCGTTAACGGTAACTGGCATTACTGGTTCACCGAAATGATCGGTGGCACCATGGGTACTGATGCTGGTTGGGGCAGCAAAATGTTGCTGGGTGCCACTTACTTCCTACCTATTTACCTAACAGTCTTTATTGTTGGTGGTTTCTGGGAAGTGCTATTCTGTATGGTACGTAAGCACGAAGTGAACGAAGGTTTCTTTGTTACTTCAATTCTATTTGCTTTGATTGTTCCACCAACAATGCCTTTATGGCAGGCTGCACTAGGTATTACCTTTGGTGTGGTTGTGGCGAAAGAAGTGTTCGGCGGTACTGGTCGTAACTTCCTTAACCCTGCGTTGGCGGGCCGTGCATTCCTATTCTTCGCTTACCCAGCTAGCATTTCTGGTGACGTAGTTTGGACTGCAGCAGATGGTTTCTCTGGTGCGACTGCTCTTAGCCAATGGGCTCAAGGTCATACCGGTTCTCACCTAATTAATGCAGCAACAGGCCAAACAATCACTTGGATGGACGCCTTCCTTGGTAATATTCCAGGTTCAATCGGTGAAACATCAACGTTAGCATTGCTAATTGGTGCAGCATTCATCGTTTACATGGGTATTGCATCATGGCGCATCATTGGTGGTGTTATGATCGGTATGATCGCACTATCAACTCTGTTCAATGTTATTGGTTCTGATACTAACCCAATGTTCGGCATGCCTTGGCACTGGCATCTAGTTTTAGGTGGCTTCGCATTTGGTATGTTCTTCATGGCGACAGATCCTGTATCTGCTTCATTTACTAATAAAGGTAAATGGGCATACGGCATTCTGATCGGGGTAATGTGTGTCTTGGTTCGTGTAGTAAACCCTGCATATCCAGAAGGCATGATGTTAGCGATTCTATTCTCTAACCTATTTGCTCCTCTGTTCGACCATTTCGTTGTAGAAAAAAATATCAAGCGGAGACTAGCGCGCTATGGCAAGCAATAACGATAGCATTAAGAAAACGCTGTTAGTCGTTATCGTGTTGAGCCTAGTGTGCTCAATCATCGTATCGGTAGCGGCAGTCGGTTTACGCGATAAGCAAGAACTGAATGCAGCGTTAGATAAACAAAGCAAAATTTTGGACGTATCAGGTGTTGATATGAGCAAAGGTTCTATTCAAGAACTTTACTCTCAATATATCGTGCCAAAAGTTTTGGACTTCAATACTGGTAAATTGTCAGATAAAACCGCAGACGGTGTTCCTGCTTCTCAGTACAACCAACGTGCAGCAGCGAACAATCCTAAGCAGTCAATCAAACTACCAACAGATAAAGATCCAGGTAAAATCATTCGTCGTGCTAACTACGGCCTTGTATACCTAGTGAAAGGCGATAACGGGTTCACTCGTATGATCCTTCCGATTCACGGTAATGGTCTATGGTCTATGATGTATGCATTTGTTGCTGTTGAAATGGATGCGGACACAGTAGATGGCATTATTTACTACGAACAAGGTGAAACTCCAGGATTGGGTGGTGAAGTTGAAAACCCACAATGGCGTGCACAATTCGTTGGTAAAAAATTGTTTGATGAAAATGGCAAACCGGCAATTCGTATCGTGAAAGGTGGTGCTCCTAAAGGCTCTACTCACGGTGTTGATGCGCTTTCAGGTGCAACACTGACAAGTAATGGTGTTCAACGCCAATTCAACTTCTGGTTAGGTGACATGGGCTACGGTCCTTTCCTAGCGAGCGTTCGTCGTGACGGAGGTATAAACTAATGTCTAGTGCGAAAAGTCTAAAAAACAGTTTGTTAGAGCCTGTATTGGACAACAACCCTATCGCACTTCAGGTGCTGGGTGTGTGTTCTGCTCTTGCTGTGACGACTAAACTAGAAACAGCATTTGTTATGACTATTGCGGTTATGGTAGTAACTGCTTTTTCAAACTTTTTTGTTTCTTTAATCCGTAACCACATTCCAGGTAGTGTACGTATCATCGTTCAGATGGCTATTATCGCTTCTTTGGTTATCGTGGTAGACCAAGTGCTGCGAGCTTTTGTTTATGATGTATCAAAACAGCTTTCAGTATTCGTTGGTCTTATCATTACAAACTGTATTGTAATGGGCCGTGCTGAAGCATTTGCTATGAAATCGGCACCAATCCCATCATTCATTGATGGTATTGCAAACGGTCTAGGTTACGGTTTTGTTCTGATTGTTGTTGGTTTCTTCCGTGAACTTCTAGGTTCAGGCAAAATCTTTGGTCTTGAAGTGTTGCCTTTAGTTAAAGATGGTGGTTGGTACGAGCCAAACGGTCTAATGCTGTTAGCTCCATCTGCTTTCTTCCTAATCGGCTTCTTGATTTGGGCGATTCGTACACTCAAACCTGAACAAGTAGAAGCGAAGGAGTAAGGTAGTCATGGAACATTATATTAGTCTACTCGTTAGATCGATCTTTATCGAAAACATGGCGCTGTCTTTCTTCTTAGGTATGTGTACATTCCTTGCCGTATCTAAGAAAGTTAAGACATCATTTGGTCTAGGTATCGCTGTAACAGTGGTTCTGACTATCTCTGTGCCAGTGAACAACTTAGTGTACAACCTGCTATTAAAACCAGGTGCATTAGGTGAAGGCATTGATCTAAGTTTCCTTAACTTTATTACTTTCATCGGTGTTATTGCGGCATTGGTACAGATTCTAGAAATGATTCTGGACCGTTTCTTCCCACCTTTGTACAACGCGCTAGGTATCTTCCTACCGCTAATCACAGTTAACTGTGCGATCTTTGGTGGCGTATCTTTCATGGTACAACGTGATTACAACTTCGGTGAATCGGTTGTTTACGGCTTCGGTTCAGGTGTGGGCTGGATGTTAGCAATCGTTGCTCTTGCAGGTATCCGTGAGAAAATGAAGTACTCTGATGTACCTCCTGGTTTACGTGGTCTAGGTATTACGTTCATCACTGCGGGTCTGATGGCGATTGGCTTTATGTCTTTCTCTGGTGTTCAACTGTAAGTCGGGTAAACCGCAACAATTAAGGAATAGTCAATGGACATTATTCTTGGTGTAGTGATGTTTACCCTGATTGTTCTAGTATTAGTGTTAGTGATTCTATTCGCTAAATCTAAGCTAGTTCCAACGGGTGACATTACAATCTCTATCAATGGCGACCCTGAGAAAGGGTTCGTGACTCAGCCAGGTGGTAAGCTACTGTCTGCACTTGCTGGTGCAGGTGTTTTTGTATCTTCTGCTTGTGGTGGCGGTGGTTCTTGTGGCCAGTGTCGTGTAAAAGTAAAATCTGGTGGTGGCGACATTCTACCTACCGAGCTTGACCATATTACTAAAGGTGAAGCGCGTGAAGGTGAACGTCTTTCATGTCAAGTTGCTGTGAAAACAGACATGGAAATTGAATTGCCAGAAGAAATCTTTGGTGTGAAAAAATGGGAATGTACTGTTATCTCTAACGATAACAAAGCAACCTTCATCAAAGAGCTTAAACTGCAAATTCCTGATGGTGAATCTGTACCGTTCCGTGCAGGTGGTTACATTCAGATTGAAGCACCAGCTCACCACGTGAAATACTCAGACTACGATGTACCTGAGAAATTCCGTGAAGACTGGGACAAATTCAATCTGTTCCGCTACGAGTCTAAAGTGGATGAACCAATTATCCGTGCATACTCTATGGCGAACTACCCAGAAGAACACGGCATCATCATGCTGAACGTACGTATTGCGACTCCGCCGCCAAACAACCCAGACGTACCACCGGGTCAAATGTCTTCTTACATTTGGTCACTTAAAGAAGGTGATAAATGTACGATTTCTGGTCCATTTGGTGAGTTCTTCGCGAAAGAGACTGACGCTGAAATGGTATTTATCGGTGGTGGTGCAGGTATGGCTCCTATGCGTTCACATATCTTCGACCAGCTAAAACGTCTAGATACTAAACGTAAGATTTCGTTCTGGTACGGTGCTCGTTCTACTCGTGAAATGTTCTACGTTGAAGATTTTGATCAACTAGCTGCTGAACACGACAACTTCACATGGCATGTTGCGCTGTCTGATCCTCTTCCAGAAGATAACTGGGATGGTTACACAGGCTTCATCCATAACGTTGTGTACGAAAACTACCTACGTGATCATGATGCACCAGAAGATTGTGAATTCTACATGTGTGGTCCACCGATCATGAACGCATCGGTAATCAACATGCTTCACAACCTAGGTGTTGAAGACGAAAACATTCTATTGGATGACTTTGGTGGTTAATCACCAAATAGTCTAAAGTGTTTATGGCTGACTCAACTGAGTCAGCCATTCTTTGTTTGGGTCGGCAAAACAAAGAGTCAAACGTCAACATATGAAAAAGTCGGTCTTTTTCCTATATTGATGTTGAAATTATCAGGCTCACGCCTGACAAAGATTAACATCACTACACAAAATAGGTGTGGTGTAACATTGAAAGCGTTCTTATGTGCTTGTTGGTTATTTCTATTGATGGGGTGTTCTCCATCGGTCGAGCAGCAACATTTAAGTGGTCCCACAATGGGAACTCGGTTCAATATAAAGTATGTGACGAATGAGTTAGCACCTGATGCAGAGCAAGTGCAAAGTGAGATTGGAGCAATCTTGCAGCAAGTGAATGATCAGATGTCGACGTATTTACCTGAATCGGAACTCAGTCGTTTCAATCGTTTTCAGAGCAATACCCCGTTTGGTATATCTCCGGATACGGCAACGGTGTTGGCTGAAGCTATTCGTTTACATTCATTGACCCTGGGGAAACTCGATGTCACAGTAGGACCGCTGGTTAACTTATGGGGGTTTGGTCCCAATGGACGTCCTAATAAGATTCCTAGCGAGCAAGCTTTGCAACAGGGTAAACAGAGAGTAGGCATACAGCATCTTAAGCTTGATGGGTTATTTGTTACCAAAGATATGGCTAACCTTTATGTTGACTTATCGACGTTAGCGAAAGGGTTTGCGGCTGATAAAGTGGCAAAGTACCTCGAAGATAACCATATAGATAATTATATGGTTGAGATCGGTGGTGAGATAAAGGTTAAAGGCCATAGGCTTGATAATACCAAATGGCGTATCGCATTAGAAAAGCCAATTGCTGAGCAGCGGTTGGTGCAACATGTGATTTCACCCGGTGAAATGGCAATCGCCACTTCCGGTGATTATCGCAACTATTTTGAGCAAGAGGGTCGGCGTTATTCGCATATTATCGATCCAGATACGGGTAAGCCGATAGATAACCGTGTGGTGTCGGTAACCGTAATCCATCCATCGTGTATGACGGCTGATGGATTAGCAACAGGACTAATGGTGCTTGGTGATAAAAAAGGAATGCAGGTCGCTGAGCAGAATCAGATCGCGGTGCTGATGATAGTCAAAACTGACGAAGGATTTAAAGAACTAGTTTCAGAAAGGTTTCATCCTTATTTGAAACAGCAAGAATAGAGTGAGCAGATTGTATGAATACATTCCTTATTACGTTCGCTGTTTTTGTCTGTGTGATTGCAGCAATGGCAGTAGGCTATATTTTTCAAAGAAAAGTCGTGCGTGGTAGTTGTGGCGGCTTAGGTGCAGTGGGTATTGAAAAAGTGTGTAACTGCCCGGAACCTTGTGATGCGCGTAAACGTCGTGAAGCTAAAGCGGCAAAACGTGCCGCTATGATTGCAGAATGGGAAAAAGACCGAATCGCATAATTTGGGATAAGATGTTGGTATTTATTTTATAAATACCAACGTGAACATGGGTGTAGCAGACTATCTATCATTGATAAATGAGCTGATTACGCCCACTATTTTTTGCCTGATAGAGTCTGTCGTCTGCAATATTAATTAACTGTTCTACCATTCTCTTTTTCTCGCCTTTGACCGCCCCAATACTCATAGTTATCCGGATAGAATCTTCATTAAATGGGATAGAGGTATTTTCTACACGATGACGCATATTCTCTAATCGATTGATAAAAGATTGATATTCACCGCAAAACTGAATGCAAAACTCTTCGCCACCAAATCGTGCTACCACCGCATCAGCAAAATAGAGTCTAAGGATATGCGCAATAGAGGTGAGTACTTTATCACCGCCATCATGGCCATAGGTGTCATTAACTTTCTTAAAGTAATCGATATCCATCATTGCAATGTGTCTTTGATAACTATCACTCGTGTTTTCATCCTGACTGAAGAAATAGCGACGATTCCACAATCCGGTCAAAGCATCTTCATTGGCCAATCTATAGAGTTCTGAGGTCGCTTCTTTCATATCGAGTAGTTGATGTACTCGGCAATAAAACTCTTCTTGATTAAACGGTTTAACCAAAAAGTCATTGGCGCCAGCTTTAAGAAAACGAGCTGTCATCGTTTTATCGTCTGAACTCGACACACCCAGGATCGCTAATTCGTTTTTACTGTATTTCATTCGAATTTCACGAATCATTTCAATGCCGTCCATATTGGGCATGTCATGATCGGTAATGATAATACTGATGTCTGGATTGTCTTGTAGCTTTTGTAAAGCATCTTTCCCATCGATAGCTAAGGTGGTGTGGAGGTATTGATGTTCGAGCAATTGAGAAACATGACGGCGCACGGTCTTTGAGTCGTCGACAACGAGAGCGTGATGCTGTTTGTTGTTCAGCAAGCGCTTCATCATTGGAATCAGATAAGAAACAGAGCTCATGCTATCTTTTAAAATGTAGTCTAAAACGCCTTTTGCGATAAAACGTTCACGAATAACATCATTAAAGGTAGCGGTGAGAACCACCACTTTTTGTTTCGCATCAAGAACTAAGTCTATTGCTTCTCCGTCTTGAGCGTCAGGTAAGCAATAATCTAAGATGGTGCAGAAAAAATCACGTTCTTGCGCCAAAATTGTTTTTGTTTCGGCTAAAGATTCAGAGCAAATCACTTCGTAGCCTAAGTTGGTTAATTGATTCTGTAAGTAGTTGCGAAATGCGCGGCTATCTTCAACAACCAATACTTTGTTATCCAACGAGATATCCTTTCATGTTCAATTGTTTTTAGGAGTTACATTGCTTCGCGAATATCAGGCAGGCATGGTATCAATCATAATATTGTGTTCATACCCAGTAACCTCAGAATGCTACATCTTGAGGTCATTTGGAGAGTCAGCCGCCTGAGTTTTGCGTACAGCACTTAGTTTGAGACTTTTTAAGCATAGAAATGACAAAAGAAAATTGCGAAAAATAATTGTTAATCCGAATACTAAAACAGTTTAATTCCTAGTAAGTGTGGACTCAGCTTTCTTTTCATCATCGATTGTGCAAAAATCTCATCTACACTGTTTTTATATACAGCATTGAGGGTTGGCTGTGGAAAATATATCACAACAACGGAAAATCATTCATATTGATATGGACTGTTTTTACGCCGCCGTTGAGATGAGAGATAACCCTCAATACAGAGGTCGACCTCTTGCTGTTGGTGGTAACCAGAAGCAGAGAGGCGTACTGAGTACTTGTAACTATGAGGCGCGACAATACGGTTTACATTCTGCAATGCCAACAGCGCAAGCTTTTAAGCTTTGCCCGCATCTATTGTTGGTGCCGGGACGTATGTCTGTTTATAAAGATGTATCTCGACAGATCCATACGATTTTTCACCGATATACCCACATTATTGAACCTCTTTCTTTAGATGAAGCCTATTTAGATGTGTCCAATACAACGTTGTGTCATGGAAGTGCCACCCTTATTGCTGAAGCTATTCGCCGTGATATTTGGCAAGAATTACACTTAACAGCATCTGCTGGAGTGGCTCCTATCAAGTTTCTGGCTAAGGTTGCGTCCGATATGAACAAACCTAATGGGCAATTCGTTATTCCGCCTGATAAAGTGCAAGCGGTCGTTGATAAATTACCGTTAGAAAAAATCCCAGGGGTTGGAAAAGTAAGCTTAGAAAAATTGCATCGTGCTGGTTTTTATCTGTGTGAGGATATTAAAAATAGTGATTATAGAGGTTTACTGATTAAGTTTGGCCGGTTAGGGGCTTCTCTATGGAAGAAGAGCCATGGGGTCGATGCGCGAGATATTGTGGTTGAGCGGGAGCGTAAATCGGTTGGTGTTGAGCGTACGTTTAGTGAAAATATTTCCAGTTATGAGGAATGTTGGCAGGTTATTGAACAGAAATTATTTCCAGAACTTGACCAACGACTCACCAAAGCTTCTCCAGAACGAGCCATCATAAAGCAGGGTATAAAGGTGAAGTTTGCTGATTTTCAACTGACGACCATTGAACATATTCATCACCAACTTGAACTGGATGACTTTAAAGGGTTACTTAGTGATGTGCTTAAGCGCCAGCAAGGTCGTGAAATTCGTTTATTGGGGTTATCAGTGATGTTAAAACCAGAACTTCCCGCAGAGCAGCTAAGCTTTTTTGATATTTAACTATTTTGTTACTTAGGTATTTGACACCGCCGTATTTTGATGTGACTTGGGTATAAAAGCAAAGTTCGGTACACTACTCGAGCAAAGAATTTAATCGGTTAAACGAGAGATGATAATGAAAAAAGTATTACTATTTTTTACGGCTTTCATGGCCAGTTCTTCAGTATGGGCAGCTCAGTGTCGTGTTGACGTGAAAAATGAAATTCATCTCGATGGTTCTAAAGTTGAAATTCACCGAGCCGATGGCCAAGTTGCTAAATTGCAGCCGGACAATAATGTGGTTATTGATGGCAAAAAGGTTAACTTAAACGACGAGCAAAAATCTCAAGTCGGACAATTTCGTCAAAGTTTGAATCAAAGTGTACCTAAGGTACAAAAGATGATTAGCGATGGGCTAACTTTAGCTGATGGCATTATTGATGATGTCGCTACTAGCTTAAAGGCTCCTCATGCTTTTGATAATTTGAAGCAGAGTGTTAAGGCATACAGCGACAAAATCCAGAGTCGGTATTATAAAAACGGCGAGTTTGTCTTTCCGGCCAGTTCTTTTGATAACATGCAGAAGCAATGGACAGAAGAGTTTAAAAAAGCACAGACACTCTTCAGCAGCCAGTTTTTAACTAGTGCATTTAATACGGTCGCGACAAGTATGAAGCAAGATGGTGGTTTTAATCTGACTCAGTTAAACAACACCATGGAAGAATTGAAGAAAAAAATGACGAAACAGCTAAATGATCACAAGCAAGAAGTTGAGAAAAAGCGTGATGAGCTGTGTGACTCGGTTGATGACATGGTTGAACAAGAGCAATCACTGCATAAAAAGATTCCTGAGTTGAAAGATTACCAAGTATTTACCATATAACCCCATATGTCCTCTCACAGAATCGATGAGATACCCTACTAAGGTAGGGTATTTTTTTGCTTAAAATACAAATCTTAAATTTGGTTTATTATTAGAGTTTAATGTTATAAAAATCATATTTATCTGGTTATATATGTTTTTAAAGTTTGCATGAGTAGTTATTTTAATTTATTGTACTAGCCAACTAGTTCATTGGTATTGTGAGTAAGCATGACACAGGCAAATTCCCGCGAAACATTCGGCTCTCGACTTGGCTTTATTTTAGCTGCAGCAGGTGCTGCTGTCGGGCTTGGTAATATTTGGGGGTTTCCAACTCAGGCCGCCACTAATGGTGGTGGGGCATTTCTATTGGTTTATCTTGTTTTGATCTTGGTCGTTGCTTATCCCATGTTGGTTGTTGAAATGGCGATAGGTCGGTATGGACAAGCAAACCCGGTTGATAGCATGCGCGCTTTAACCAGTGATAAAAAGACTAAACGCTTGGGGGCAACCGTTGGATGGGTAGGTTTAAGTGTGCCCAGTGCTGTGCTTGCATTTTATAGTATTGTGGGTGGCTGGATTATCTGCTATATGCTCGGTGCAATGACCGATATCTTAGGCTGGGAAGCGGCCACTACATGGCTTAAAGGATTTAGTGTTGAGCGTAATCTGTTGGGAACGATCGTATTTTATATTTTTACTATTCTGATCGTTCAAGGTGGCGTAAAACAAGGTATAGAAAAATGGTCAACTCGACTGATGCCGGCACTCTTTGTTCTCTTTGTCGTGTTGTTTGTTTATATCATGATGCAGCAAGGGGCTGTAGAAGGTCTGCGCCATTATTTGATTCCTGATTTTAATAAGATTTGGGATAAAAAATTAATCCTAGCGGCAATGGGACAGGGATTTTTCTCTCTAACCATTGGCGGATGCTCAATGCTAATTTATGGTTCATACCTCAGCAAGAAAGAAAACCTACCTAAAATGGCGATGAATGTGACGTTGGTTGATACTGCTGTGGCGTTTATTGCTGGTCTGGTTGTATTACCTGCGATGTTTGTTGCCATGCATAAAGGCGTACAAATTTATGCGCCAGATGGTTCTTTGTTGAGTTCAGATACTTTGGTATTTCGAGTACTACCTATGATGTTTGATAGTTTAGGGTTACTTGGGCAGCTATTTGCTGTGGTGTTTTTCTTACTCTTAACTATTGCAGCACTGACATCGTCTATCTCAATGTTAGAGTGTCCGGTTGCTCTTGTGGGAGAGCGTTTTCACACTAAACGCACGCCAACCAGTTGGATTCTAGGCGGGATTATAGCGATTTTTAGTGTCGTGATTGTTTATCACTTTGCAGACCTGTTTGGTTTAGTGGCAACGGTTGCTACTCAATATCTACAACCTTTTACAGCGTTATTGTTCTGTCTGTTTGGTGGCTGGGTATGGAATCGAAACACGAAGTTGAAAGAGCTTGAGCAAGGCTTTACAGAATTTCGTCAGTCAACGTTTGGAAAAATCTGGCCTTGGTATGTGCGATTTGTTTGTCCGTTAATGGTGATAGCAATTATTTGGGCTTCATTTAACTGAGTCGAAGATACCGTGCCCCATAGAGTTGGGGCACTGAGCCTAGTGACTTAAAAATCAGGCATTAACTGCCTAGCTGTAAGTGTCCTGTTGTAAGGGGCTCTAAATCCATGTCGCTAATATCTTCGATAAAATCTTCCACCAACTGCTCAACTTTGTCGTCATCTTGAGAGAAGTTCGCAATATTAAAAATGGCATCCCCTTCGTTAACCAGTGGTAAAGTTTGTTGGCCAATAATAATGCCACCTTTACTGGCTTTAAGTTCAACTTTAGCTTTACCCAGTGGTGCATTGACGTAAGCAAGAATTTGCCCTTTTTCAACTTTATCACCTAACTGAACGACGGTTCGTACAATGCCGTCGGATTCCGCTCTGGTCCAACTGGTCGATTTAGCTATGAAAGTTTCTGGTGTTTTTCGGCGACTTTTTCGTAACATACCAATTTCTTGCATGGTACGTTTAATGCCCATCACGCCAGCATGAATAGCCAAGGGATCAAAGCGCAGAGCTTCACCTGCTTCGTAAGTGAGAACATTAATCCCACATTTTTCCGCTTCGCTACGCAATGAGCCTCCACGTAATGGAGAATCTATGGTTACTGGCGTTCCGAAAGCTTTAGCAATTCTTAACGTTTCTGGACTGCTTAGGTCGGCACGAATTTGAGGCAGATTAGTACGGTGAATCGCACCAGTGTGAAGATCAATAATATATTGGCATTGAGTGACGACTTGAGAAAAGAACGTATACGCCATACGGGAGGCAAGTGAGCCTTTATCGCTGCCAGGAAAGCAGCGGTTAAGATCTCGGCGGTCAGGCAGATAGCGAGATTTGTGAATAAATCCAAATACATTCACTATAGGAACAGCAATGAGTGTTCCTTTCAATTTGTTTTCATCAATGCTGTTTACCAGTTGACGAACAATTTCTACACCATTGAGTTCATCGCCATGAATGGCGGCATTCACCATCATCACTGGGCCTTTTTGTGCCCCATTGATGACTTCGATTGGAATAGAAAGTGGTGAGTGAGTATAAAGTTTTGCTCCCTCAAGCTCTATTACCATTCGACTAGCTGGGGGAACGGATTCCCCCAAAAGTTGATATGCGGTATTTTTGTGCCTTATCTTAGCCTTTTCCACGTGTCTTGGTTCCTTTTTTCGCTGCATTCTTTTCAATGAATTCAATGATCATCCCAGCAATGTCTTTGCCAGTTGCAGCTTCTATTCCTTCAAGGCCAGGTGATGAGTTTACTTCCATCACCAGTGGGCCGCGAGCTGAACGGAGTAAGTCAACACCAGCCACATTCAGTCCCATCACTCTTGCCGCTTCAACTGCGGTTTTTCTCTCTTGTGGTGTGATTTTGATGAGAGAAGCACTTCCGCCGCGGTGTAAGTTAGAACGAAATTCGCCTTCGGCACCTTGGCGTTTCATTGATGCAATGACTTTATCACCTATAACAAAGCAGCGAATATCAGCTCCGCCAGCTTCTTTAATGTATTCTTGCACCATGATATTGGCTTTTAAACCCATAAAGGCTTCGATAACACTTTCGGCAGCCGTGCGAGTTTCAGCCAGTACGACACCGATACCTTGAGTTCCCTCAAGTAGCTTGATCACCACTGGAGCGCCGCCAACCATGTCTAATAGATCTTTCACATCATCGGGTTTGCTGGCAAAACCAGTGATCGGCATACCGATACCTTTACGTGATAATAGTTGCATTGAGCGTAGTTTGTCACGTGAACGGCTAATCGCCACTGATTCATTAACTGGGTAAACACCCATCATTTCAAACTGGCGCAACACCGCAGTGCCGTAAAATGTGACTGATGAACCAATACGTGGAATCACAGCATCGATATCAGACAATTGTTCACCCTTACAGTGAATTTCTGGCTGCTCGGAATTGATATTCATATAACAACGCAGCGCATCAATGACTTTTACTTCATGGCCACGCTGTTTGCTCGCTTCAATCAAACGTTTAGTGGAATAAAGCGAAGCGTTACGCGATAGAATACCAATTTTCATTATTTTGTTTCCTTAAATGGAATTAAAAAAGACGCGACGGGATCGACAGTGATGCGATGATGCATAGAGGTTCGTCCCAAGAGCATACGAAATGCCATATTTTCTCGGTTGGTGAGAGTGATTTCAGCTTCCCAACGTTGCTGGCCTAATTCAATGGTCGCGACAATAACATAACGTTTTTCTTCATGGCCGCCAGAATCACGAACAACGCGTTCATCTACGACCGGCGCTTCACATTCCACAACCAAAGAGTCGTCACGCTGAATAGGATGCATCGAAAAGCGTACCCAAGGTTGTTCATCGCGGGTAAAAGGTTCGACTTTAAAAGCATGTAAACAAGACGTTTTTGCTCCGGTATCGATTTTTGCATTGATTTTTTCAATGCCTAAACTGGGTAGGCTTAAGGTTTCTCGCCATCCAACCATCATTTTTTCTGTCATTGCCATGTCTTTTCTACTTAAAGGACTATTTGTTTTCATTACTAAAATGTAGCGTAACGTGAGTTGATAGACTGCTTTGCACCTGTGAAGTGTACGTCTAAAGGCGCGGACTCTAACAGTAATAAGTTTATGACGACTAATGAAAAATATCGTTCGTTTCGACAAAATTATTTTATCAATCTTGATTGTAATAGGCGTTAGGGAAACGGATTGAAATGACAAGGTGATAATAAAAAACCGAGACTATGTATGCCTCGGTTTGAAGTAGGGTAGCGTCGCAGTGATTTATGCTTTCGCTGGGATGTGCTCTAGAAGAGAAACCATCTGTTGCCAGAACAATCCTACCGTATCAATTTTCACTTTTTCATCAGGAGAGTGAGGGAATTTAATCGTTGGGCCGAATGAAATCATATCCATTTCTGGGTAAGGTTTCTTAAACAAGCCACATTCTAGGCCCGCATGAATAACCATGATATTCGGTTTGTGTCCGTAGATACCTTGGTACATATCGCGGAATAAATGCATAATGTCAGAGTCAGCATCGGGTTTCCAACCAGGATAAGCACCAGCTAATTCGATGGTCGCGCCTGATAGTTGAGCGATAGATGTCAGCATCCCTTCAATTTGGATACGTCCAGAGTCAATTAAAGAGCGGATAAGGCACAATACGGTGACTTTATCTTGCTCAGTAGTAACTACACCAACGTTCAATGATGTTTCTACCACTCCAGGAATTTCATCACTCATACGCATAACACCGTTTGGACAAGCATTTAGCCCTGCGATAAAGGTAGCTTGAGACTCCTGAGTAAACACATTTTGTTCAGTGTCAATGGTTTCATTGAGTGTGATGATGTTTGTTTCAATCTTATGCAACTCTTCTTGAATGAGTAGCGTATAAGCGTTAAGAGCTTTGTCTAAAACCGCTTGAGAGTCTGCTGCGACAGCTACTGTGGCAAAAGCTTCGCGAGGAATTGCATTACGTAATGTACCGCCATTAAAATCAATTAAGCGCAGATCTAACCCTGCTGTGTGATCGGCAAAGAAACGGGCTAAAAGTTTATTAGCATTGGCACGCCCTGTGTGAATGTCGGCACCAGAGTGACCACCTTTTAGGCCTTTTAATACGATTTTACGAGTTACGTAACCTGCAGGAATGGCTTCACGTTGGATAGAAAAACCAAGTGCTCCATCTACACCGCCAGCACAGCCCATGTAAACTTCACCTTCTTGTTCTGAATCGGTGTTCAGAAGAATATCGCCTTCTAACCAACCGGCTTCAAGCCCAAACGCGCCGGTCATACCTGCTTCTTCATCAATAGTAAGCAGAACTTCGATAGGACCATGCTTGATGTCTTTTGATGCAAGAACAGCTAAACATGTTGCCATGCCAATCCCATTATCGGCACCAAGAGTTGTGCCTTTGGCTGTTACCCATTCCCCATCAATATATGGTTGAATTGGATCTTTCGTAAAATCATGGTCTGTATCTTCATTTTTTTGCGGCACCATATCGATGTGCGCTTGAAGAACAACCCCTTTCTTGTGTTCCATGCCTGTGGTCGCAGGCTTTTTAATAAAAACGTTACCCGTGTTATCACGGCGAACTTCTAATCCTTCGCTGGTCGCCCAATCAACAATGAATTGAGCCAGTTGCTCTTCGTGTTTCGACGGGTGGGGAATAGAACAGATTTTGTCAAAAAATTGCCATACAGGGGCAGGCGACAGCTGGCTTATTTCAGAATGGAATTCAGACACAGATAACTCCTAAATGTGTATTCGTCTTAGATCTTAATCTTGCTGATCTAAAAAAGAGATGGTTTACATAACCAAACGACTTCGTTTTGCTCTTATTGAGGAAAAAAGTGCTACTTCAATCCAGTGATTCAATTCGATGTGTAGAAGTGACTTGGGTATATCGGTTACAGCATACCACTGTGCTAGTAATGGGAGTAGTTTTAAAAAGCGAGATTGATGACCTCACTTTGTGGGACAAAGATCATTCCATTATGAAACGATATGTATCCTCATGATCTATTTTGATGTTTTTTAGTCATATAAAGTATTAAATTCTGTAATTAAATTACAGAATAAAATTGATATAAATCAAAAAATGAAATATATGTGATTTTTATCACCGTAACTCTTGTAATAAATTTTCTCTGTGGTATATTTATAACCAACTTCGATGTTGAAGTTAAAGCTCAATGGACGAGTCAGAAGATCATTTAAGGAAGTTGAGAGATCAATCGTAGGGTTTGATTTCTTACGATCTTCAAAGGTTTACCCAGTGGTGTTAAGGCGAATTGACCGTTTGCAGCTTAGCGTCACTGTTCCTCAAGTCGAGGTTACCCCCCAAGACTTGTGACTCGAACAGTTTGTTCACCCCTAATTATTGGAATTCTTTGAAAGTCCAATTGGACTTATCATAATTCACCGCCAGCTCACTATGAGGTGGCGTTTTTTTTGCCTGTAAGAAAAGTGATTGAGCTTGACCTAGGCTCGTTGATGAAGCTCTGAATCCTGCATCTTGAGGTCATTTGGGTATAAAGAAAAGGCAGTGATGATTCACTGCCTTAAATGTCTTTAATATGATGTTGGGAATGTATTTTAGATCGTTATTTGGTGAGATCTAAAAGTTGAGTTTTTACAATCTCTAATCCTTTCACTACTAACTCAGTTTCAATCGTTAATGGAGGTAAGAAACGTACCACATTACCTTTGACACCACATGACAGCAAGATTAGGCCATTTTCATTGGCTTTTTTCACCAACTGTTTGGTAAGGGTTGCTAATGGGGCGCCCGTTTCTGGGTCATTAAATTCAACAGCAACCATTAAACCAACTTGGCGGATATCTCCAATTTGAGGAATATCACGTTGCATGCTTTCTAGCTGTTCTTTGAACAGCAAGCCAATATGTTGTGCACGTTCACACAGCTGTTCTTCTTTGATGACTTTTAACACTTCAACAGCAGCGGTACATGCCAGTGCGTTACCAGCATATGTTCCGCCAATACCGCCAGCTTGAGGATGATCCATGATTTCTGCACGACCAACAACACCTGAAATAGGGAAACCGCCACCGAGGCCTTTGGCAATAGTGATAAGATCTGGAACCACATCATAATATTCACAAGCAAACATTTTACCTGTACGAGCAAAACCACTTTGGATTTCGTCACAGATCATGACAATGCCATGTTTATCACATAGAGCTCGGATCTCTTTTACCCAAGAAGCAGGTGCTTGATAGAAGCCTCCTTCACCTTGGATAGGTTCAAAAATGATCGCTGCAATTTGTGACGGTTCGATATCACAAGCAAATAAATCATCAATCGCAGATAAGCTTTCTTGCTCTGTCACACCATGATACTCGTTAGGGTATGGTAGGTGGTATATGTTGTTTGGGAAGGGGCCAAACCCAGCTTTATAAGGGTTCACTTTTCCTGTTAGACCCATACACATATTAGTACGACCATGGAAGCCGCCTTTAAAGGCAATCACACCTGGGCGCCCTGTGTAGTGGCGAGCAAATTTAATGGCGTTTTCTACAGCTTCAGAGCCAGTGGTAAGAAATGCCGCTTTTTTAGCAAAATCACCAGGTGCTGCTTCAACGACACCTTCACCGAGTTCAACAAAGCTAGTGTAAGGAACAACTGTTGAGCAGGTATGGCTAAAGTTTTCTAGCTGAGCTTTAACTGCTGCGACGATTCGAGGGTGAGAGTTACCAGTGTTATTTACTGCGATGCCAGCAGCAAAGTCGATATATTCATTACCTTCGATGTCAGTGATGATCGCGTTTTTTGCTTTGGCAGCGTAGATCGGTGCAAGGTTTGCTTCACCTTTACAAATCACTTTTTCTTTACGGCTTTGCCATTCCATATTTGTCATGATGTATGTCCTTATTTCATAGCTCATGATGTCAAATAACATTGAATGGGCAACTTCCCACTCAGATGATTATTTCCCTTAATGTGAACGCATCGATAGCAAGGATTTATCAATCTGCTTGTTACTTGGTTCTATAGGCTCATGGTAGCGAGAAAATGGGGCCAAACTTAGTACCAGTTAATATAAAGTGTTGGTACCAGATAGAAGCAAATTATCACCGTAGTTTACCGCTAAGATTTCTTCGCTCTTTGATAATTAAGTAGCGACTTGCCGCACATTTTAAAAAATTTTCTGACAACAGAGAGAAACAAATGTTGATTAGTTGGTCAGGAGCCAATTGTGTTGTTATTGCACCAGAAATTGGTGCTAATATTCTAAATCGTGTGAATATTGCGCTGATTGTTTGCATGGTTTTCTGCGAAAAATGTGATGCGCAACCAATTCCATCTGGAATTTGTGAAATTATGACTTTATAATCGGCGCCCAATCGATTACGCAACCGTTTACTAATTTTACCTTTATAGGAATCGAACATGCTGGAAAAACTCTTTAAACTCGGTGAACACGGGACTAGCGTGCGCACTGAGATCATTGCAGGATTAACTACCTTCCTGACAATGGCATACATCATTTTTGTGAACCCAGCGATTTTATCTGAAACAGGGATGGATCGTGGAGCCGTATTCGTAGCAACGTGTTTAGCTGCTGCTGCTGGCTGCTTTATCATGGGCTTTATTGCTAATTACCCAATTGCATTAGCGCCTGGTATGGGACTCAATGCATTCTTTACTTTTGCTGTTGTTAAAGGAATGCATTACTCATGGGAAGTAGCGCTAGCAGCAGTATTCTGTTCTGGTGTACTTTTTATCCTACTAAGCTTGTTCCGCATTCGTGAATGGATTATTAACTCGATACCTATGTCTCTTCGTATGGGTATATCTTCGGGGATTGGCTTGTTCTTGGCGTTTATCGCGCTACAAAGTGCAGGCATTATCGTTGATAACCCAGCGACTTTGATTTCATTAGGTGATATCACTTCAATGAAATGTTTGCTGGCAGCTGCAGGCTTCTTCATTACCGTAGGTTTGGTGAACCGTAAAGTTCCTGGCGCAGTTATGATTTCAATCTTGATTGTTACTGTTCTTGGCATTTTGCTAGGCGACGTTCAATACCACGGTATTTTTTCTGCGCCACCAAGCATTGCACCCACTTTCCTTCAGTTGGATTTCGCAGGTGTATTCCAAGTTGGGATGATTTCAATTGTATTCGCTTTCCTATTTGTCGACCTTTTTGATACGGCTGGTACTTTAATGGGCGTCGCGACTAAAGCGGGCTTGGTTGATAAAGACGGCAAATTACCACGGTTAAACCGCGCTCTACTTGCTGACTCAACCGCAACGTCTATCGGCGCGCTATTTGGTACCTCAAACACGACGTCATTCGTAGAGAGTACTGCGGGCGTTGCCGCTGGTGGCCGTACTGGTTTAACTGCAGTTGTTGTTGGCATTTTGTTCCTGCTTGCATTATTCTTCTCTCCAGTTGCAGGAATGATCCCTGCTTATGCAACAGCTGGTGCGCTGCTGTATGTATCTGTTCTAATGCTTTCTGGTCTTGCTGATATCGATTGGCATGATCTAACAGAAGCGGCACCTGCTGCCGTTACATGTATCATGATGCCAATGACATACTCAATTGCTGAGGGTATCTCTTTTGGTTTCATTTCTTATGCACTCATCAAACTATTAAGTGGCAAAGCTCGCGAAGTGTCTGTCAGTGTTTGGTTCATGGCAATTGTATTTGCCGTGAAATATGCGTTTGGATAAGAGATACAACACTTTACAAATTTAGGTTATACAAATGAGCAAAAAATTCGTTATCACTTGGGACAATATGCAGGCGTACTGCCGTCAGCTTGCTGAACTTCAAATGCCTGCAGAACAATGGAAAGGTATCCTAGGTGTAAGCCGTGGTGGCTTGGTTCCTGCTGCTATTCTCGCTCGTGAATTAGGTATTCGCTATGTTGATACTGTGTGTATCTCTAGCTACGACCACGATCACCAGCATGAGATGACAGTAGTTAAAGCACCGGATCACGACGGTGAAGGTTACTTGATCGTTGATGATTTGGTCGATAGTGGCGACACTGCTCGTAAAATCCGCGAAATGTACCCAAAAGCGAAATTTGTGACTGTTTGTGCTAAACCTGCAGGTAAAGATCTCGTTGATCAATACATTGTTGATATTGCTCAAGATACTTGGATTGAGCAGCCGTGGGATCTATCTTTGTCTTTCGTTGAGCCAATCAACCGTAAGCAAAAATAAAGATAATCTTTCCTATAAGAAATGGCCCTTAAGGGCCATTTTTTTTTGGTATCTTTTGCCGAGTTACGTAATTGTCATCATGAACGTAATCGGGATCATAGACAGTTAGGTTGTACTCGGGATAACCTTATCTGCAATTAGATGAACGATTTTCGGTTTGCGCCTAAAACATTATTCCATCGACGAGACGCGTTGATATGCCTGAAGAACAAAGTAAAAACCTTTCTGAAACGTTATTTAGAAAGCATAAACAAGCTAAAGAAACCTCCGCATTAGCGAATTATTTACCCAGTAGCGTTGAATTGCTGCGCAAAAAGCGGGAAGAGGAAGGTTTTGCTTGGTATCGAAATTTAAGACGCCTGCAATGGATATGGCAGGGGATTGATCCTGTTGAACAAGAAGAAGTTTTAGCTCGAATTGCTGCATCCAAACACTCACGTACGGTCGATACTTGGCTCGATACAGTGATGGGCTACCACAGCGGGAATTGGACATTTGAGTGGAATCGCTTGGGAATGCGTCATCAGCAACGTGCTAAAAATAACGAAGGTGAAGTAGCCGCTGACGAATGGTTTAACGCGGCATTGTGTTACAGCATTGCCGGTTACCCGCATTTAAAAAATGATAGTTTGGCGTTGCAGGCGCAAAACTTAGCGAATACTGCCTATCAAGAAGGCGCTAAACAAACCCAGTATGTTGTCAAGCGCCTGGAATTTCCTTTTCAAGGCAAAAAAATCATTGGTCATTTGCATTTAGCAAAAACGGACACGCCTAAGCCAGTGGTTATCGTTAGTGGCGGGCTAGATAGTCTGCAGACGGATATGTGGCGACTCTTCCGTGACTATTTTGCACAGCGAGATATCGCAATGTTAACCATTGATATGCCTTCGATTGGCCAAAGCAGCCACTGGAGCATCAGTGAGAATACGTCCATTCTTCATCAAGAAGTCTTACATCAACTTTATGATTTACCGTGGGTGGATCATCGCCGTGTTGGCTTGGTTGGTTTTCGATTTGGTGGTAATGCCATGGCGCGTTTATCCTTCTTGGAACCTGAGAGAGTAAAAGCTTGTGTTACTTTAGGCGCGCCTATTCACGACGTGTTTGTTGCGCCTGACAAGTTGAAGAAAATGTCCAAAATGTATTTGGATGTGTTGGCTTCTCGGTTAGGAAAAAACGCTGTTGATATTAGTAGTATGGCGGGGCAAATCATGGCTTGGTCATTGAAAGTGCAAGGGTTTTTATCTAGTCGACGCACTAAAGTGCCTATATTAGCATTAGGGATGGAGGGGGATCCTGTTTGTCCCCATTCAGATAACCAATTGCTGGCTCTCTTTAGTCAATATGGCAAAGCTACGCAAATAAAAAGCAAAACAATTTCACAAGGATATGAGCAAGCGCTCGATTTAGCGATAAAGTGGCTAGAAGATGAACTTAGTCGATGACATTTGGTTGAATTTGTTTAACAGTGGACTCTAATGCTGTAAACAACTGAAATGTAGAAGCTTAGTCTTCTCAGCAATTGAAAATGGAGAATAAAAATGTCAGAGGTGACGAAGCTACCGACTCATTTTCGCCTGCTAGCCGCATTTAAAGCAATCGGCCCTTATGTTAGAGAAGAGTTGTGTAAAGATGGTTATTACTGGTTTGACTGTCTATCTATCTGTCTGTATTGACGATAAAAAAGCACCTGAAAAACGTGAGTTTTGGGGCTGGTGGATGGAACTAACGACAACTGAATCCGGTTTTAAAGTTCAATATCACGTCGGTATGTACAATCAAGCAGGCGATTGGGTGAATAAAGAACCACCAGAAAAAGACGTGGCTGAGATTATTCGTACGCGTGATGACTTCGAGAAAAAACTGCACAAAATGCTAGAAGAGCGCTTTGCACAAACTATTTCCGCAGTAGAATAGCCTTTCAAGAATATCTTCAAATTATCTGATCTTAACGAAAAAGGTGCATTATGCACCTTTTTTGCTTGTTTATTGACGGCTGGATTGCTAAAACAAGCACTCTTAAATGTTTTCCATTACAGAAGCAATCATGACTACAAATCAACAAAACGGCAAAACAACACATACTATCGTTGTTAAGCTGGGTACCAGTGTACTTACCGGTGGCTCACTGGCCCTTGACCGTGCCCATATGGTCGAGTTGGCCCGTCAGTGTGCTGAACTGAAAAAATTAGGTCACTCAGTAGTGATCGTCTCGTCTGGTGCTATTGCAGCAGGACGTGAACACCTTGGTTACCCCGCACTGCCCAATGCGATCTCTAGCAAGCAGTTGTTAGCCGCAGTAGGGCAAAGCCAGTTGATAGAAGCTTGGGAGCGTCTGTTCTCTATTTACGGCATTAAAATTGGTCAAATGCTGTTAACTCGTGCTGATTTAGAAGACCGTGAACGCTTTTTAAATGCACGCGATATGATTCATGCTTTAGTTGAGCACGATATTGTGCCGATCGTGAATGAAAATGATGCCGTTGCGACCAATGAAATTAAAGTCGGAGATAATGATAATCTTTCGGCTCTAGTGGGTATTTTGTGCGGTGCAGATAAATTGCTATTGCTTACGGATCAAAAAGGCTTATTTACTGCCGATCCGCGTAAAGATCCCAATGCGGAATTAATCAAAGAAGTGAAAACTATCGATGACACTTTGCGTAAAATTGCTGGCGATAGTGGCACTACGTTAGGTACTGGCGGCATGGCGACTAAACTGCAAGCGGCGGATATTGCGCGTCGTACCGGAATGGAAGTGATCATCGCTGCTGGTCGTGCACCTAATGTGATTTTTGATGCATTAAGCGAAACCCCACAAGGAACTCGCTTTCTTCCTCTAGAAGAGTCATTAGAGAATAGAAAAACTTGGATTTTAGCCGGTCCCGCTTCATCGGGAGACATTACCATTGATGATGGTGCAGTCAGAGCGCTTGAAGAAAAAGGCAGCAGTTTGCTCGCTAAAGGTGTTGTGCGTGTGGCAGGAGAATTTGCTCGAGGTGAAGTCGTTCGAGTGTTAGATACGGCAGGCAATATGATGGCTCGTGGTATCGTGGCATATTCAAGTCTAGAATTAGCAAAAATTGCTGGGCAACACAGTAAAATGATTTATGACATTCTTGGCTACGACCATGGCTCAGAGGTCATCCACCGCGATAACATGGTCATCATTCAAGAATAACAGTAGGAGATAGTTGTGGATTTAACAGTAATGGGCAAAGCTGCCAAAGAAGCCGCGTTTCAATTAGCTATTGCTCCTACCGCGCAAAAAAATCGTGCATTAGCCTTAATTGCTGATGAATTAGAAGCAAATGCTGAGGCCATTTTAGCAGCCAATGAAAAAGACATTGCTGCCGGGCGAGCTAGCGGTTTGAGTGAGGCAATGCTCGATCGATTATTACTGACTGAAGAGCGTCTAGCTGCGATAGCCAGTGATGTGCGAAATGTAATTTCGCTCAACGATCCTGTTGGTAGTGAAATTGATAGTCGAGTACTTGAAAATGGCATGTCTTTATCGCGTCGCCGCGTTCCTCTCGGTGTGGTTGGCGTGATCTATGAAGCACGTCCAAATGTCACAATCGATATTGCTGCATTGTGTCTAAAAACCGGTAATGCAAGCATTCTACGTGGCGGTAAAGAGACGTTCTATTCCAATATGGAACTGGTTCAAGTTATCCAATCAGCGCTAAATAAAGCAGAGCTTCCAGCAGGAGCGGTTCAATACATTGAAAAGCCTGATAGAGAATTAGTTTCTCAATTACTAAAACTTGATGATTACGTGGATATGATTATTCCTCGTGGTGGTGCTGGTTTACATAAAATGTGTAAAGAAAATAGTACTATCCCTGTCATTATCGGTGGTTTTGGTATCAGCCATATGTACATTGATGATAGTGCGGATCTCGATCGTTCTGTTTTGGTCGTGGATAATTCCAAAACCCAACGTCCATCGGCGTGTAACTCACTCGATACCCTATTGGTTAATCAACAGGTGGCTGCGGAGTTTTTACCAAAATTGATTAAGCAAATCGGTGAAAAAGTGACTTTTGTGGTCGATGATTCAGCTAAAGCTTGGTTCAATCTTGCTCCAACTGTACGTGCTGCTATAGAGGGTGATTTTGATACAGAATGGTTGAGCTTTACCTTGGGCGTTAAAATCGTCAAGGATGTGCAAGAAGCGATTGAACATATGCATGAACATAATGCTAGTCACTCGGATGCCATAATGACCAATAACCTCACTAATGCAGAACGTTTTATTAACGCTGCCGGTTCAGCTGCGGTTTATGTCAATGCCTCAACCCGTTTTACCGACGGCGCTCAGTTTGGTTTAGGTGCAGAAGTTGCTGTTTCAACACAGAAGCTACATGCCCGTGGACCAATGGGGTTAGAGGAGCTCACTAGCTATAAATGGGTCGGTAAAGCTGATTATCTGTCGCGTAGCTAACATTTTTCTCTAAACATCAGTTAAAAAGGGGTCGAAAGGGCCCCTTTTTCTTTTCTTCCTTTCTTGAATTCCGTTACACTTGAATTCAGTGAGATGGAGGTGATATGCATTGTCCTTTTTGTTCTGCGAGCGATACAAAAGTAATCGACTCCCGACTGGTGGCTGATGGCCATCAGGTGCGCCGTCGTCGTCAATGTTTGGCGTGTCATGAACGTTTTACCACCTTTGAAACGGCTGAATTAGTCATGCCTAAAGTGATTAAATCGAACGGCAACCGTGAACCATTTGACGAAGATAAAATGGTTGGTGGCATGCAACGAGCGTTAGAAAAACGTCCGGTTAGCGCTGATTCTATTGAACTTGCTATTAGCACGATTAAATCGAAGTTACGTGCGACAGGCGAACGAGAGGTACCGAGTGAAATGATCGGTAGCTTAGTAATGGAACAACTCAAAGTCTTGGATAAAGTCGCCTATATCCGTTTTGCGTCTGTGTATCGTAGTTTTGAGGATGTTCGTGAATTTGGCGAGGAAATTGCCAAACTAGAAGATTAATCCCTTTCAAATTATGTCAAAGTTTACTCCATTTGATTATCGAATGATGTCTCGAGCTATTGGTTTAGCCAAGCGCGGGATTTATACCACTTCCCCGAATCCTAATGTGGGCTGCGTGATTGCTCATGAAGGAAAAGTTGTCGGTGAGGGCTTCCATGCGAAAGCGGGGGAGCCTCATGCTGAAGTGCACGCAATGCGTATGGCGGGTGATAAAGCTCGCGGTGCCACCGCGTATGTCACGTTAGAACCTTGTTCTCATTACGGACGTACTCCACCTTGCTCTCTAGGGTTAATTAATGCTGGAGTGAAAAGAGTGGTTTGTGCCATGACTGATCCTAACCCTCAGGTGGGTGGGCGTGGTTTCAATATGTTACGTGAAGCTGGTATCGAGGTGGACGTCGGTTTACTTGAGCAAGAAGCCCGCGCGTTAAATCCAGCCTTTTTGAAGCGTATGGAAACAAGAAAGCCATTTGTGCAGCTAAAAATGGCGGCCAGTATCGATGGTCAAACGGCACTCGCGAATGGACGCAGTCAGTGGATTACATCCACACAAGCTCGTCGAGATGTTCAGCATTATCGGGCACAAGCAAGTGCAATATTATCTACGAGCCAGACGGTATTAGCTGATGATGCTTCGCTCAATGTTCGCTGGTCTGAATTGCCGCAAGATGTCCAACGTCATTACGCTGAAACATCGCTGCGTCAGCCCGTTCGAGTGATTTTGGATCGTGCTCACCAGTTACATTCCGAGCTAAAATTGTATCAATCTAATTCATCGATACTCACTGTGGCTGAAACGGATGCGGATATCTGTGTTGAACTCGATAGCCATCATCAACTGCGCTTAGACCAACTTTTCCAAACGCTTGCTGCTGAACACAACATCAATCATGTTTGGGTAGAAGCAGGCGCTACGTTAGCAAAATCGTTAATTGAACAGCAGCTAGTGGATGAAATTATCCTCTATATGGCTCCTAAAATAATGGGGGCGGATGGTCGGGGATTGTTTGGTGCGCTTGGCTTAAACGATATGGCACAGGCCATCGATCTTGATATTAAAGAACTGCGCCAAGTTGGCCCAGATATTCGCGTTGTTATGACGCCGATTTGGAAAGAAGAATAAATTATGTTTACTGGAATTGTTGAAGCAGTAGGTCGTTTAAGAGCCATCACACCAAAAGGCGAGGATGTGACCGTGACCGTCGAGACCGGAAGCCTAGATATGTCTGACGTGAAATTGGGCGATAGTATTGCAACCAACGGCGTCTGTTTAACGGTGATTGCGTTCACTGATCATTCGTATAGCGCGGATTTATCGGTAGAAACACTAAAGAAATCCAGTTTTGCTGATAGCCAAGTGGGTGATCCTGTCAATTTGGAAAAAGCCATGTTACCGACAACCCGTTTTGGGGGGCATATTGTCTCTGGCCATGTTGATGGTGTCGGACAGATAGTTGAACGTAATATCGTTGGTCGTGCGATTGAGTTTTGGGTTCAAATGCCGGAAGATTTGTCTAAATATGTCGCCGAAAAGGGATCTATCACGGTCGATGGTATTAGTTTAACGGTAAATGATTTACGCAAAAATGCGTTTAAATTGACCATTGTGCCTCATACCACGGCAGAAACAACCATTGACCAGTTTCATGTTGGGCGTAAAGTTAACCTTGAAGTTGATGTATTAGCTCGTTATATGGAGCGTTTATTGCGCGGCCCACAAGCAGAAGAACAACCAGAATCTCGTATTACACTAGAATTCTTACAACAAAATGGTTTTGCTTAAGCACGAGTCTCTTAGGCAAATAGAAAAATCAATAGGATAAGAAGCATGACAATTAGTAAGCCTGAAGAAATTATCGAAGATATTCGTCAAGGTAAAATGGTCATCCTGATGGATGATGAAGACCGTGAAAATGAAGGCGATATCATTATGGCGGCAGAGTTTGTAACGCCAGAAGCGATTAACTTTATGGCCACTCATGGTCGTGGTCTAATCTGTTTAACTTTGACAAAAGAACGCTGTCTGAAATTGGGTTTAAACCCTATGGTCAAAGACAATGGCGCACAATTCTCTACGGCATTTACTGTCTCGATTGAAGCAGCGGAAGGCGTCACTACGGGGATTTCTGCCGCAGATCGTGCGCGTACTGTTGAAGCTGCGGTTGCAAAAGACGCGAAAGCATCGGATTTAGTTCAACCTGGGCACGTCTTTCCTCTAGCGGCTCAAGATGGTGGCGTACTAATGCGCGCTGGGCACACTGAAGCGGGGTGTGATTTAGCTCGTTTGGCGGGGTTAGAACCTGCGGCAGTGATTGTCGAAATTTTAAATGAAGACGGCACGATGGCTCGTCGTCCGGATCTAGAAGTCTTTGCCGCTAAACACGGTATCAAATTGGGTACGATTGCTGCGTTAATTGAATATCGTAATAATACCGAAACAACCATTGAACGTGTTGCTCAATGCCATTTACCAACAGAATTTGGTGATTTTGAATTAGTCACTTACCGCGACATTATTGATGATCAAATTCACTATGCATTGAAAAAAGGTGATTTAACGAAAGATACACCGTTAGTTCGGGTTCATCTACAAGACACATTCAACGACTTGCTACGTAGCAATCGTAATTCAGATCGCAGCTGGGGTTTGGATAAAGCGATGCAGCGTATTGGTCAAGAAGGCGGAGTATTAGTGATTCTTGGTAAAGAAGAAACAAGTGAGCTCATTCTGCATCGAGTGAAAACCTTTGAACAACAAGATAAAGGTGAAGCTCCAACCTCTGCGAAAAAACCAGGTACCTCTCGTCGTGTTGGTGTTGGCTCACAGATTCTTGCTGATTTAGGCGTCACGAATATGCGTTTGCTTTCTTCTGAAACGAAAAAGTATCATGCATTAGCCGGCTTTGGTCTTAACGTCGTTGAGTACGTGTGCCAATAAAATCGAACTTATGGCCTTCTCACTGTTGTGGGCGGGCCTAAGCCTTATTTTTGCGTAAATACTATTAGATATAGTTCACAGATTTGTGCTAGAATCCGGCGATTCTCACGTGATGATTAGAGTTTAAAGGATAGCTTATGAAAGTGATCGAAGGTGGCTTCCCAGCGCCAAATGCGAAAATTGCAATCGTAATTTCTCGTTTTAACAGTTTTATTAATGAAAGTTTACTGTCTGGTGCCATCGATACTTTGAAGCGTCATGGTCAAGTAGCAGATGACAACATCACTGTTGTTCGTTGCCCTGGTGCGGTTGAGCTCCCTCTAGTTGCACAGCGCGTAGCAAAAACTGGCAAATTCGATGCAATCATATCTCTTGGTACGGTTATCCGTGGTGGTACACCACACTTCGAATACGTAAGTAGTGAGATGAACAAAGGTTTGGCACACGTTTCATTGGAGTACAGCATTCCTGTGGCATTTGGTGTGTTGACTGTTGACACTATTGATCAAGCGATTGAACGCGCAGGAACCAAGGCTGGTAATAAAGGTGCAGAGGCTGCACTAAGCGCGCTTGAAATGATTAATGTTCTATCTGAAATTGATTCCTAATGGGGGCCAGTGTGAAACCAGCCGCACGTCGTAATGCACGCCAATTTGCACTACAAGCTATTTATTCATGGCAAATTTCTCATGAAAATGTAGCAACAATTGAAGAACAATTCCTTTCTGGTGGTAAGTATGATGAAGAAGAAAATCATGCGTCTGAGCCTGCTTTAGTTGCACCAGAAACTGATGTTCAGTACTTCCGTGATCTTTTGACTGGTGTTGTGCTTAGCCACAAAGAGTTAGACAGTAAATTACGTCCATTCGTCTCTCGCCCAATGCAAGACTTGGATATGATGGAATTAGCTCTACTTCGTCTAGCTATGTACGAAATGACTCGCCGTGAAGATGTACCATATAAAGTGGTTATTAACGAAGCGATTGAACTAGCGAAAGTATTTGCTGCTGAAGACAGCCACAAATTCATTAATGGGGTGCTTGATAAAGCGGCACCACATGTACGCAAAAAGGCGTAATTCGCGATACAATACAAAGGTCAGCCAGATGCGCTGGCCTTTTTTATTGCCTGAAAATACCTAATATCTCGTGGTATAACACTATTGTCGTAACCTGAAGCCTAGGAATATATCATGTCCGGCGAATTCGATTTTATTCAAACTTACTTATCTGATCGTCAAATGAATAGGAAAGATGTCCATCTTTCATTAGGAGATGATTGTGCCATTGTAAAAGCACCAGAAAATGTGCGTATAGCGCTAAGTACAGACACTCTTGTCGCTGGAACTCACTTTCTTGCGAACGCTAACCCTGCTTGGATTGCTCATAAGGCGCTCGCTTCTAACTTAAGTGATTTAGCTGCTATGGGGGCAACACCTGCATGGGTTTCTCTAGCGTTAACATTACCAACGATTGATGAGCCGTGGGTAAAATCCTTCTGTGATGCTTTTTTTGAATTGGCTAATTACTATCATATTCAATTGATAGGAGGTGATACGACCAAAGGTCCATTAAGTATTACTTTGACGGTACAAGGTTTTGTACCTGAAGATAATGCGTTGACTCGTGATGGTGCCCAGATAGGGGATTGGATCTACGTGACTGGACAATTGGGTGATAGTCGGGCTGGATTAGAAGTAATTCTAGATGAAAATCAACGTCATAAACCTTTTGCATCTGAATTAGAAAAACGCCATTATTTGGCTTCTCCACGCATTTTAGTTGGTCAAGCTTTGCTCGATCTTGCTTCTGCAGCGATTGATATATCCGATGGTCTGATCGCTGATTTAGGGCATATTCTGCATCGTTCTGAAGTAGGAGCCAGCTTAAACGTTGAAGATTTACCCTGTTCAAAAGAGTTGCTCGACTTTTGTGATTCCTCAAGAGTTGCTCAACAGTATGCGCTGAGTAGTGGTGAAGAATACGAGCTTTGTTTTACCGTTCCAGAAGAAAATAGAGGCTCGATAGAGAGTGCGTTAGCCCATACTGGTACATTAGTGACATGTATTGGCCAAGTGCGAACTCAAGGAATATTTGAAGTATTACATCATGGAAAGCCAGTTGATTGGCAGCTTTCTGGTTATGATCATTTTAAGGCGTAGATATGCTTGACCCAAAAGAACGACTTTCTCTTTCTAATCCATGGCATTTGTTAGCCACAGGATTTGGTAGTGGTTTATCTCCCGTTGTGCCCGGAACAATGGGGACTTTGGCATCGGTGCCATTTTTCTTACTTCTTGGGCAGTTACCACTTTGGCTCTATATTATCGTTGTGATTATAGCGAGTATTATTGGGATTAAAATTTGTCAAATTACGTCGGACGATATGCAGGTACATGATCATGGTTCGATCGTTTGGGATGAATTTGCTGGCTTTTGGTTAACCATGCTGGTGGTACCTATCTATGGGATTTCTGCGTTAGATTGGCACTGGATCGTATCCGGATTTGTTCTCTTTCGTTTCTTCGACATGCTAAAACCCTGGCCTATTTGTTGGTTTGATAAACGAGTTCACGGTGGATTGGGGATTATGATAGATGATCTTGTCGCTGGTGTGATTTCTGCTATTTGTCTCGCAGCGCTTGGTCATTGGTGTGGTTGGGTATAATAGGCACGCGCATTCGCGTGCCTTAATAAGTTAAGAGTTAACTTATTGCTGGTAAACTTCCTTATTTTTTCTACAGCTTAAACTATTTCAGTTTAGCTAGGTCCGCTTCAATTTCAGCAATCTTGCTGGAAACCACTTTTTCTAAGTGGCGTAAATCGCTCAATATTTTCTCTTTAACATCCTGTTCTTGTGGAGCTTCCGGTTTAGTGATTTTGTTTAGCTCATCAATGACTAGCGTTAGATTTCTACTGATTTCAGTGATGGATTTGTATTGGTGAGTGCCACTATCAACTAAGACATTTTTTTGCTGACGAGGAAACTTGAATTTAACGCTTTTGGCAAATAATTCCCCTTTCTGTTTCTTAAAATAAATTTTGAGGACATCTTTTTGAGCTTCTTGACGAACTGAGTAACGTTCAATTAGCGTTGGATCTTGAATACCTAAACCATTTAGGTGTGGAAACATAAGCGACCTCTATTTTTAGTTAAAGAGTAATAATTTCATGACCAATGTAGCAGCGAAATTTCGTGGCAGATAGAGCCAGATAAAGAAAAAACGCTGAGTTTGTGGTCATGATCGCGCTAGATCTTAGTCTCTTGACTTAGATCATGTGGAATCCAGTGCACAAAAATACGATCTGTGAATGAAATGGGGTCATGAGTGCTAGGTGTGCGGTGTATAAAACCTCCTGAGCTCGGTCACTCAGGAGGTAGGAAGTATTAGTTTGGCGCGAGTTCAGAAATATTGTCAATCAAGGCTTGGCTAAGCGTTTGCTCTTCTTCTAGGGTTAATCTGCCGCCATTATTACGAGTGAGAATAAACAAGTCTTCTGCTCGTTCACCGATAGTGGTGATTTTGGCGCCGTGCAGATCCAAATTCAGTTCGGCAAAAGTAGCCCCTATGGTTGCCAGTAATCCTGGAGTATCAAGAGCGACCAGTTCAATCAAGGTTCTCTTACGACTACGAGTAGGCAAAAAGTCGACGGTTGTTTTTACTTTGAAATGCTTCAGGTTACGCGGTAAACGGCGCATTTTAGCAAGCGAAGCAGGACCTAGAGCCAATACTTTGGTTATATGACTAATTAAGGTTTCATGGGTTTCTTCTTCGATGGCATCGCCATTTTGGTCAAGAACCATGAAAGTATCGAGAACATAACCATCTTTGCTTGTCATGATTTGCGCATCGTGAACGTTAAGGTTACGTCGATCTAACTCAGCAACAACAGTTGCAAATAACGCCGGCTGATCTTTGGTATAGACAAAGATTTCCGTACCGCCACGGGTTGGTTTTTTACTGATCAAAATCATGGGTTGAGAATGATCGTCTAGGCGCAATAAATGAGAGCAGTGCCATGCAATTTGCTTATGCGTATGGCGCAAGAAATAATCCGCCTTAAAGCGTAACCACAACATATCAATTTGTTGCGGTGTGTAACCTTCTTTACGTAATAGTGCTGATGCCATTTGTTGGTTATGACGAATACGTTCACGAACATCAACCGGGTTTTCTAAGCCGCGGCGCAGTGCACGTTGTGTCGAGTAGTAAAGCTCCGCTAGTAGCGTTCGTTTCCAACTGTTCCATAGCTCGGGATTAGTCGCACAAATATCAGCTACCGTTAAACACACTAGAGCATCTAAATACTCTTCATCACGCACTTTCTTGGCAAAATCAATGATGACATCAGGATCATAAATATCGCGTCGTTGTGCGGTGACTGACATCAACAGATGGTTTTGGACCAACCATGACACTAAACGAGCTTCAGGTTTGGACAGCCCGTGCTCTAGGCAAAAATCGTAAGCCTCGACAGCGCCAATTTCAGAATGATCCCCACCGCGGCCTTTACCAATGTCATGGAAAATAGCGGCCAGTGTTAGGAGCTCTTTCTTCTGAGTTCGAGGGTAAATTTCACAGCAGATAGGATGTCGTTCATAACTAGCCGGATCATTGAAGGTATTGATGTGTTTCAATAACCGCATGCTGTGCTCATCCACAGTGTAAACATGGAATAAGTCAAACTGCATCTGTCCAACAATGTGACTCCATTGTGGTAGATATGTTGCGATAACGCCTAGCTCATGCATTTGTGGAAATGCATTTTGCAGAGCATTTGGGTGGCGAACAAGCTCCATGAATTTTTCTCTCGCTTCCGGAATTGTATGTAGGAAGCGATTGAGACGACGGCGCGCCGTTCTAAGTTGACGCATCGTAGTGGGGGAGACCCCGCTAATTGAAGAGTCGTGAGCCATATGGAGAAACATATCCAAAATGGTTTCCGGTCGGGCTTGAAACAATGCTGGCTTACGCGCTTCAATCCAATTTCCTCGACGTTGGAAATCTTCGTCAATAATTTGAGCTTCGTCTTCTTCTCCATTATTAAGAATGGCTTGGTCAAATAACATCAGCAGCATTCGATTCAGTTCTACAACACGGCGTAAGGTGCGGTAAAACTCTTTCATCATCATTTCGACAGGCTGGTTGGCCTCGCCTGTAAAACCTAAATACTCTGCGACTTGGGCCTGATGGGCAAAATTAAGGCGGTTATCATAACGCTTTAGCTGTAAATGCAGTGCAAAACGGACTCGCCATAAAAAATCCTGACATTCCAACAGCTCACGATATTCACCGTCAGTTAAAAATCCGTAGCGACTCATTTCGTATAGTGACGTGGCGCCGAAATGGCGGCGTGCGACCCAACTGAGGGTATGAATATCGCGTAATCCCCCAGGCGTGTTTTTAATATCCGGTTCTAAGTTATAGGTTGTGTCATGATAACGAGCGTGGCGTTCACGCTGCTCTTGAATTTTAGCGCGATAGAAGGTTTCACTCGGCCAAAAAGATTCGGAAAGAATGACCATTTTCAGACGATAAAACGTATCGTCACAGCCGCAAAGTAGACGAGCTTCTTGCAAATTAGTTGCAACGGTTAAGTCTTCACGGCCAATCTCCGAACACTCTTGTACAGTGCGTACTGCGTGTCCAACTTCTAAACGGAGATCCCAAAGAAAAGTAATAAACTCACTGATTTTATGGCCAAGTTCTTCGGGTAATGGTTTTTGAGACACAACCAGAATATCAATGTCTGATAAGGGATGTAGCTCCCCACGACCATAACCACCCACAGCAACTAAAGCAACTTCTGCAATTTTGTCAAACTCATAGCTGTGCCATAAACGTTGCAGGAGTTCATCCATGTAATGCGAACGTCCATGAACGAGATCTGAAATTGGGTCTCGCGCTAAAAATTGATTTTTTTGGTAGTCAGCAAAGAAATCTAATTGCTGTTTGAGCTCTGTGATTGAAAGTTGTTCATCACTAAAGGTATTCGGGGATTGAAATGGCATAACTGCGTTCCATGCACGTGATTTCCGACTGGAATAGAATGTAGCAGATTGACGTAGATAAAAAAATATCCCTGCGAGGCAGGGATATCAATAAAATGAAACGGCAAGTTAAATTACGCGTTATGGAAGTGACGAGGAATCGTTTCTTCTTCGCGTAGTGTTAGAATTTCACAGCCGTCTTTTGTCACGAGTAGTGTATGTTCCCACTGAGCTGAGTTCTTCGCATCTGCGGTGTATACAGTCCAGTTATCTTCTTCATCAATACGGCAACCAAATTTACCTGCATTAATCATAGGTTCGATCGTGAAAATCATGCCTTCACGAAGCACTGTGCGATCACTGTTACGGTAGTGAACCACTTGTGGTTCTTCGTGGAATTCAGCACCAACACCATGACCACAGTAGTCGCGAACGATAGAGAACTTCATGCGTGGGTTGTTTTTGTTGTTGGTTTTGATGTGCTTTTCAATTGATGTACCAATTTCACCCAGCTGAGCGCCCGGTTTTACTTTTTTCAAAGAAAGGTACAAACATTCTTGTGCAACAAGACATAGACGTTTGTCTGCAGGAGAAACTTCACCTACATGGAACATTTTCGACGTATCACCGTGGTAGCCATCTTTAATCACGGTAATATCGATGTTCATGATATCGCCATCTTTGAGTACTGCTGGTCGAACAAATGGGCCAAACTCAGAATCTTCAGTTGCAGGAATACCATGACAAACGATGTGGTTAATCGATGTACAGATAGATTTAGGGAAACCGTGGTAGTTAAGAGGTGCTGGGATCGCGCCTTGAACTTCAGTGATGTATTTGTGGCAAATTTGATCCAATTCTTCAGTGGTCACGCCAGGTTTTACATATGGTTCAATCATTTCTAGCACTTCAGCCGCTAAGCGACCCGCGACGCGCATTTTCTCGATTTCTTCAGCATTCTTGATTTTTACAGACATCGGCTTTCTCAATTGTTTTCTAAGCACAGGTGTGCGATGGGGTAACATTGTAACAGGGCACTACGGAAGCGCAATAATCCAATTAATACGAATAAGAATTTATCTCAAGTTCACTGAGTGATTAGCCGAGATAAAACAATTTTTACTAGCCAGTAAAGGGTAAAATATGGTATAAAGCGCGCCGAACTCTCACTCTGTTTTCTTCACTTTGGCGAAGCCGAGTAAGTGTTCCATACTTTAATTTTAAATCACACACATTCCGACACGTGTTCCGGGGTGCTCTGCATAGACAGAGTCGGATGCATGGGGAGTGTGGAGGCCTAACCCCATAGAGGATTATATAATGGCAACTGTATCAATGCGCGATATGCTTAAAGCTGGTGTTCACTTCGGTCACCAGACTCGTTACTGGAACCCAAAAATGAAACCATTCATCTTTGGTTCTCGCAACAAAGTTCATATCATCAACCTAGAAAAAACTGTACCTATGTTCAACGAAGCTCTAGCTGAACTAAACAAGCTAGGCGAGAAAAAAGGTAAAGTTCTTTTTGTTGGTACTAAACGCGCTGCATCTGAAGCTGTTAAAGAAGCTGCTATTGCAAGCAACCAATACTACGTAAACAACCGTTGGTTGGGCGGCATGCTAACTAACTGGAAAACTGTTCGTCAATCAATCAAACGTCTAAAAGACCTAGAAGTTCAGTCTACTGACGGTACTTTTGATAAACTGACTAAGAAAGAAGCTCTAATGCGTACTCGCGAAATGGAGAAGCTAGAGAAATCTCTTGGTGGTATCAAAGACATGGGCGGTCTTCCAGATGCTCTATTCGTAATCGATGCTGATCACGAGCACATCGCTGTTAAAGAAGCAAACAACCTAGGTATTCCTGTATTTGCTGTTGTTGATACTAACTCTAACCCAGACGGTATCGACTACATCGTACCAGGTAACGACGACGCAATCCGCGCTGTTCAACTTTACCTAAACGCTGCTGCTGAAGCTGTAAACGAAGGTCGTAACAAAGACGTTGCTCAAGCAGCAGCTGCAGAAAAAGACGGTTTCGTAGAAGCTGAATAATAGCGGCTCTAAGTCACACTTAACCTAGCGTGTCATCAAGGTGTCACGGTAGAGTAAGTTATAGTTAGTATTGGGGGCCGAAGATGTAGGCCCCCAATTTTTACCACATCCAGAATCAAACTGAGGAATAGAGAATGGCTGTTACTGCTGCTCTAGTAAAAGAACTGCGTGAACGTACTGGCGCAGGTATGATGGAATGTAAGAAAGCGCTTGTTGCTACAGATGGCAACATCGAACAAGCAATTGAAGACATGCGTAAAAGCGGTGCTGCTAAAGCTGCTAAAAAAGCAGGTAATGTGGCTGCTGAAGGTACCATCATCATCAAAGAAGGCGAAGGTTTTGCTGCTCTAGTTGAAATCAACTGCCAAACTGACTTCGTTGCTAAAGACACTGGCTTCAAAGCGTTCGCTGAAGAAGTTGCTGCAGCTGCAGCTGCAGAAAAGCTATCTGCTGAAGAGCTTCAAGCTAAATTCGAAGATGTTCGTATCGCTCTAGTTGCAAAAATTGGTGAAAACATCAATATCCGTCGTGTTTCTTACATCGATGGCGCACACGTTGCTTCTTACCGTCACGGCGAGAAAATCGGTGTTGTTGTTGCTGGTGAAGGCGATGCAGAAACTCTTAAACACGTAGCAATGCACGTTGCTGCATCACGTCCAGAATACCTAGACCCTTCTGACGTACCTGCTGACGTAGTTGAGAAAGAAAAAGCTGTTCAAGTTGAAATTGCAATGAACGAAGGCAAACCAGCTGAAATCGCAGAGAAAATGGTTGTTGGCCGTATGAAGAAATTCACTGGCGAAATCTCTCTAACTGGTCAAGCGTTCATCATGGAACCTAAGAAAACTGTTGGCGAAGTGCTTAAAGAAGCAGGCGTTACAGTATCTGGTTTCGTTCGCCTAGAAGTAGGTGAAGGTATCGAGAAGAAAGAAGAAATGAGCTTTGCTGAAGAAGTAGCAGCAGCTCAAAAAGGTTAATCTTTTACGATATTGCCTAATTAAAGACCGTAGCCTAGGCTGCGGTCTTTTCACGATTGTTGTGATGTTAATTGTGACGAATTGGTTCTAAATACAACACACTACATTTGGTCTATGTAGTCCCGCGTTTTAGAATTTATTCTTGACTGTTAATTAACCACTCTCTTTGGAAGGTAAGATCCATGACAACGAACCCTAAACCAGCATATCAACGGATTTTGTTAAAACTTAGCGGTGAAGCACTGCAAGGTGAAGAAGGTTTTGGTATTGATCCAACCGTTCTTGATCGTATGGCTCAAGAGATCAAAGAATTGATTGAATTAGGCGTACAAGTAGGGGTTGTCATTGGTGGCGGTAACTTGTTCCGCGGCGCAGGCCTAGCAAAAGCGGGAATGAACCGTGTTGTTGGTGACCACATGGGAATGCTAGCGACTGTGATGAACGGTCTAGCAATGCGTGATGCTCTGCATCGTGCCTATGTTAATGCTCGTGTTATGTCAGCTATCCCACTTAACGGCGTTTGTGATGATTACAACTGGGCAGAAGCAATTAGTCAGTTACGTGATGGCCGTGTTGTTATCTTCTCTGCAGGTACAGGTAACCCATTCTTTACAACTGATTCAGCTGCATGTTTACGCGGTATTGAAATCTCAGCGGATGTTGTATTAAAAGCAACAAAAGTTGACGGTGTATTCAGTTCCGATCCTGTCGCTAACCCTGATGCACAACTCTATGATAAGCTCGCTTATAATGATGTGTTAGATAAAGAGCTGAAAGTGATGGACCTAGCCGCATTTACGCTGGCTCGTGATCACTCTATGCCAATCCGTGTTTTCAACATGAACAAACCAGGCGCTCTTCGCCGTGTTGTTATGGGTGAAGCGGAAGGTACGCTAATCAGCGCTTAAGTATAATCACTCTCGAGATAAAAAAGAATTTAAGGTGATATCGTGATTAATGAGATCAAAAAAGACGCTCAAGAGCGTATGGATAAAAGCGTTGAAGCGCTGAAAAACAACCTGACTAAGATTCGTACTGGTCGTGCGCACCCAAGCCTATTGTCTGGTATTTCAGTGGAATACTATGGTGCTCCAACTCCTCTAAACCAAGTTGCTAACGTAGTTGCTGAAGATGCGCGTACTCTTGCAATCACTGTGTTTGATAAAGAGCTGACGCCTAAAGTTGAAAAAGCAATCATGACTGCTGACCTTGGCTTAAACCCTATGTCTGCAGGTACAGTTATTCGTGTACCACTTCCACCACTAACAGAAGAACGTCGTCGCGATCTAGTTAAAATCGTACGTGGTGAAGCTGAAGGTGGCCGTGTTGCAATTCGTAACATCCGTCGTGATGCTAATGGCGATTTAAAAGCTTTGTTAAAAGATAAAGAAATTTCAGAAGACGAAGACCGTAAAGCACAAGAAGAGATTCAAAAACTAACTGACCTAGCGGTTAAAAAAGTTGACGATCTGCTTGCTGCTAAAGAAAAAGAGTTGATGGACGTCTAAGAATTTTAATAATTAAATAAAAAAAACGCTGTGCTTACAGCTCAGCGTTTTTTTATTCGGTACTATCTAACGTCATTTGGTACAAAACAAAGTTTACAATGCAAGATTCACAACTCTCTTCTGAGGCACTCCCTCAGCACATCGCTATCATTATGGATGGCAACGGACGTTGGGCGAAAGAGCGTGGTAAACCACGGGTATTTGGTCATAAAAAAGGAGTGGATGCAGTTCGGAAAACCATTTCGACAGCTGCTAAGCTTGATATCAAGGCTGTTACCTTGTTCGCATTCAGTAGTGAAAACTGGCGTCGGCCTGAAGATGAGGTCGGGTTATTAATGGAACTTTTCATTACCGTCCTTTCTGCTGAAGTGAAACGCCTTCACAAAAACAACATTCGTTTACGTATCATTGGCGATAAAACTCGCTTTAGCCAACGCTTGCAGAAGAAAATTGCTCAGGCGGAAGAGTTAACTCGTAATAATACCGGTATGACCCTCAATGTTGCGGCAAACTACGGTGGTAAATGGGATATTACCCAAGCGGCCAAAGTTCTTGCTCAGCAAGTAGAGCAAGGAGAGTTAGCACCGGAAGACATCACTGAAGAGGTGATGAGTAAGCACGTCGCGATGTCTGATTTACCTGATGTGGATCTACTTATTCGTACCAGCGGTGAATGCCGAATCAGTAACTTTTTACTGTGGCAATTAGCCTATGCTGAGATGTATTTTACGCCGCTCTATTGGCCTGAATTTGGAGAAGATAGCCTAATTGAAGCTATCTCATGGTTTGTAAATCGCGAGCGCCGTTTTGGCTGCACCGGTGAGCAGATCAAGGCCTTAATGGACAAATAAATAGGACCTAAAGTTTGAAGCAAAGAATTATTACAGCGCTCATTCTTGCCCCCCTCGTTATCTTGGGCATTATTTTTCTGCCCCTTGCTTGGTTTATTTTCGCTTTAGCTGTCATTACTTTGGTCGGTTTTTGGGAGTGGACTCAGTTTGTTAACTCTAAAAATCGCACACTGGCAATCATTCCTTCTGTGATCATTGGTCTGGCAAGTTTTGCTTGGATCAATCCTGATATTGACTCATTGAATCATTTAACGTCAGTTCACCACTCATTTTTGGTTGTAGGCACTTTATGGTGGATTGTTTCTAGCTTTCTTACGGTAAGTTATCCTAAATCCCGACCGTGGTGGGAAAATTCGAGTCTATTACGTCATTTATTTGGTATTTTGACGCTATTACCATTTTACTGGAGTGTCGTTTTTCTCAGAGCTGAATCCATGGGCGTTGATCTGTACCATGGTGCCAAACTAGTGCTGTTTGTATGTTTGATCGTTTGGTCTGCGGATAGTGGGGCCTACTTTGCTGGCAAGAGTTTTGGTAAACACAAAATGGCTCCTGCAGTCAGCCCAAATAAAACTATCGAAGGTCTACTCGGTGGTTTAGTCATCTCTGTGATTGTCGGAACCGTATTCGCTTACCTATTTGACTTGGCGTTTACTTCATCTGTCATGATGTATGTCACTATATTATGCACTGCAGGTATTTCAGTGCTCGGTGATTTGGTTGAAAGTATGTTTAAACGTGTATCCGATATAAAAGACAGCAGTAATATCATTCCTGGGCACGGCGGTATTTTAGACCGAATTGATAGCCTAACCGCGGCTTTCCCAGTATTTGCATTTCTTTATTTCTTTTTCTAATTAGTGAGCAGGTGAGAATGTCACCTGCTTTCTTTAACAACGGTTTTAGCTATGCGTAAGTTAACGATTCTAGGTGCTACTGGCTCAATTGGAGATAGTACGTTAAAGGTTGTCGCTCAGAATAAGGAACAATTTTCTATTGTTGCTTTAGTGGCCGGACGTAATGTGACTAAGATGCGTCAACTTTGTGAAACGTGGCGACCGAAATACGCTGTTATGGCAACGGCAGATGCTGCAAAAGAGCTGAAAAACCAGTGCCAAGAGTTAAAACTGAATGTTGAAGTACTGTATGGCGAAGAGGCGATGTGCCAAGTCGCTGCATTAGATGAAGTTGATACGGTAATGGCCGCTATTGTAGGTGCTGCAGGATTGTTGCCTACCATGGCTGCGGTGAAAGCCGGCAAGCGTATTCTACTTGCGAACAAAGAAGCTCTAGTCATGTCTGGCCAGCTGTTCATTGATGCGGTTGAAAAATATGGTGCAGAGCTGCTTCCGGTAGATAGTGAACACAATGCTATTTTTCAATGTTTGCCTGCGGATATCCAAACTAAAATGGGGCGTTGTGACTTATCCGGTGCAGGCGTTTCTCATATCTTATTGACGGGGTCAGGTGGGCCGTTTCGTTACAGTGACGTGAGCACTTTATCCAGTGTAACTCCCGAGCAGGCCATCGCTCATCCTAATTGGTCAATGGGGCCAAAAATCTCTGTCGATTCAGCAACCATGATGAATAAAGGTCTTGAGTACATTGAAGCTCGCTGGTTGTTTAATGCGTCGAAAGAGCAATTAAAAGTTTTGATTCATCCCCAGTCAGTGATTCATTCAATGGTGCAATACAAAGATGGTTCGGTGATAGCACAAATGGGCGAGCCGGATATGGCGACTCCTATTTCGGTGACGATGAATTATCCGCAGCGTATTGATGCGGGAGTTGCTCCTCTCGATTTTACTCAGTTAGGTGAACTCACATTCCTTGACGTCGATTTCGCCCGTTACCCATGTCTAAAACTGGCAATTGATGCTTGTTATGAAGGCCAGCATGCGACTACGTCTTTAAATGCTGCCAACGAAGTTGCTGTCGATGCCTTTCTTAAAGGTCAAATTCGCTTTACAGATATCGCAGTGGTTAATGAAAAGGTGTTGTCTAACGTATGTGCAGCTAACAGTTCGTTACATAGCTATGACTTGGAAACCTTACTTGAGCTAGATACAATAGCTCGCAAACAGGCTCAACAGGTATTGAAAGAGCATTAATTATGACTGGCATAATATGGAATTTAGTCGCTTTCATTGTCGCCCTAGGTATTTTGGTGGCAGTGCATGAATTTGGTCACTTTTGGGTGGCAAGGCGCTGTGGTATCAAGGTAGAAAAATTTTCTATTGGGTTTGGTAAAGCGTTATGGAAACGAGTTGGCAAAGACGGTACTGAATACAGCATTGCGGCTATTCCGCTCGGTGGTTACGTTAAAATGCTGGATGGCCGTGTCGATGATGTGCCACCAGAATTACAAAACCAAGCTTTTGATAAAAAGTCGCTATGGCAGCGAGCTGCCGTAGTGAGTGCTGGACCGATTTTTAATTTTCTTTTCGCTATTTTTGCCTATTGGTTAGTGTTTACTATCGGCGTTCCTTCTGTAAAACCGGTGATTGGAAACGTGACTCCTTATTCTATTGCCTCTGATGGTGGGTTGAAAAGTGGTATGGAAGTCATTTCCGTTTCTGGTGTGCATACCCCAGATTGGGAATCGGTGAATATGGAGCTAGCGTCACACATTGGTGACGAGTCGCTTACTATGACGGTTTCTGACCCAGAAGGTGTCGGAGTCCAAGAAATCAAAACATTAGATCTAAAGACTTGGAACTTTGACCCCGAATCAGAGTCTGCTATGGGAGCGCTTGGTTTTAAACCATTTACGCCTAAGATTTCGTTGACGTTAGTGAATGTCTCTGAAGATGGTGCTGGCGCAAAAGCAGGACTAAAAGTAGGTGATAAGTTGCAATTTATCGATGGTCAAAAGATCTCGACATGGCAACAAGTTGTAGACAGCATACAAAATCACCCAAATAAGTCATTGATCATTGATGTTTTACGTCATGATCAGTTAGTCTCAGTGACTTTGACTCCTGAGCGTCGCGAACTTAGCAAAGGAAAAGTGATCGGGTTTGCAGGAATTGCTCCGAAAGTAGCGGATTGGCCGGCAGATTATCGATTCGAACAGCAGTTTGGTGTTGTTGAATCTTTTGGTAAAGCGGTTGATAAAACAGGACAAATTATTGATCTTACTGTCAGTATGCTGAAAAAGTTGATAGTAGGTGATGTCGGTTTAAATAATCTTAGTGGCCCTATCTCTATCGCGAAGGGAGCGGGAGCGACGGCGGATTATGGCTTGGTGTATTTTCTTGGCTTTTTGGCACTGATTAGTGTCAACCTAGGAATCATCAACCTTGTCCCATTACCAATGCTCGATGGTGGACATCTACTGTTCTTTGCTATTGAAGCTGTAATTCGTCGCCCTGTGCCAGAAAAAGTGCAGGAGATGGGATATCGCATTGGTGGAGCCATCATTTTCTCTTTAATGGCCGTGGCAATATTTAATGATTTTACTCGCCTGTGATTTCAAGCATTAGGCAAGGGTTGTAGTAAGGAATAACTCAAACAAATATGGCGATGAAAAAGATCCTCCTCGCGACACTGCTCGCAACAAGCGTGTCAGCGTATGGTGCCGAAAACTTTGTTGTACAGGACATCCAAATAGAGGGGCTTCAACGTGTCGCTCTAGGTGCTGCATTATTGAAAATGCCAGTACGTGTGGGTGATACCGTAGACTCACAAGATATTGCAGATATTATCAAATCACTGTATGCATCCGGTAACTTTGAAAATGTTGAAGTATTCCGTGATGGTTCAGCTTTGGTTGTGAAAGTTAAAGAACGCCCAACCATTGCGAGTGTTTCTTTTTCTGGTAACAAAGCGATTAAAGAAGATCAACTGAAACAGAACTTAGATGCGTCTAATATTCGAGTTGGTGAAGCTCTTGATCGTACTAAACTGAGCAATATTGAGAAAGGTTTAGAAGACTTTTACTACAGTGTTGGTAAATACAACGCCACAGTAAAAGCGGTAGTGACCCCATTGCCACGTAACCGTGCTGATTTGAAATTTGTTTTCACTGAAGGTGTCTCTGCAAAAATCAAGCAAATCAACTTTATCGGTAATAAGGTCTTTACTGATGATGAGTTGTTATCCAAATTTGATTTGAATGCAGATGTCTCTTGGTGGAATTTCCTCTCTAGCGATAAGTATCAAAAGCAGGTACTGGCGGGTGATTTGGAAAAACTGAAAAGTTACTACCTAGATCGCGGTTACCTTAAGTTTAAAGTAGAGTCGACAGAAGTGTCGATTTCTCCAGATAAGAAAGGCGTTTATATCACGCTTAATCTGCACGAAGGAAAGCCTTACACGGTAAAAGACGTGCAGTTTAAAGGTGATCTAATCGGTAAGAAAGATGAGTTTGAAAAACTCGTCGATTTCGATATGGGCAGCGTTTATAAGGGCTCAGCGGTTACCTCATTAGAAGAGAACGTTAAGAAAGTTTTAGGTGAAGCAGGATACGCGTATCCTCAAGTTCGCACTGTGCCAACATTTGATGATGACAAGCAAGAAGTCTCATTAACCGTTCAGGTTGACCCGGGTAAACGTATGTATGTGCGTGATATCCGATTTACTGGTAACACGATTACTAAAGATGAAGTGTTGCGCCGTGAAATGCGTCAAATGGAAGGTAGCTGGTTAAACTCGAAATCAATCGAAACGGGTAAAAAGCGCTTGAACCGTTTGGGTTATTTCGAAAAAGTGGATGTACAAACACAGCGTGTGCCTGGTACAGACGACCAAGTCGATGTGGTTTATAACGTCAAAGAGGCTAACTCTGGCAGTATTAACTTCGGTGTTGGTTACGGTACTGAATCAGGGGTCAGCTTCCAAGTCGGTTTAACACAAGATAACTTCTTGGGTACAGGTAACCGTGTAAGCATCAGTGCGACGACCAATGACTACCAGAAAAATGTGACGTTAGAGTATAAAGACCCTTACTTTACATTAGATGGCGTTAGCTTGGGTGGTAAAGTCTTTATCAATAAATTTGAGGCATCTGATGCTGGTATCGTCGACTATGATAACACCAGTTACGGTACTAATTTAACGTGGGGCTTCCCGGTTAATGAATTGAACCGTCTTGAACTTGGTGTGGGCTACACACACAGCAAAATCGGTAACTTAAAACCTTATTTACAAGTCGAGCAGTTCTTAGAAGCGCAAGCTGATAATGTTTCTTCAGACGGCAGTTTAGTGACGGATGACTTTGATGTCAGCCTTACTTGGACACGTAATAACCTGAACCGTGGTTACTTCCCAACAGAAGGTAACTACCAACGTGCATACTATGATATGACCGTACCTGGTTCTGATGCGCTTTACTTTAAGATGCAGTATGACGTGCGCCAATATATTCCGTTGACTAAGAAACAAGATTTTACGTTATTGCTCCGTGGCCGTTTAGGTTACGGTAACGGATATGGTCAAACAAATGGTGTAGATAACCTCTATCCATTTTATGAAAACTTTTATGCGGGTGGTTTCTCTACACTGCGCGGATTTAGCTCTAACACAGCAGGTCCTAAAGCGGTATATCGTAGTTATGCGGATTCCAACAACGGTACTGATACTGCAACGGATGAATCTGTGGGTGGTAACGCGACAGCACTTGCAAGTGCTGAGCTGATTGTACCGACTCCGTTTGTCTCAGAAGAAGTTCAAAACCAAATTCGAACCAGTGTCTTCTTTGATATGGCGAGTGTCTGGGATACTGAATTTGATTATAATGGATCTGTTGCATATGGTGACAAGTACTATTACGACTATTCAGATCCAACGAACTACCGTTCTTCATGGGGCGTGGCATTACAGTGGGTATCACCAATGGGACCATTAGTGTTCTCTGTAGCTAAGCCAATTAAAAAATACGAAGGTGATGACGAAGAATTCTTTACCTTTACTATCGGAAAAACCTTTTAGGGGACTATATTTTGAAAAGTATCTTCAAAGCGGCAGGTGTAAGCCTTGTTATTCTTAGCTCATCATTCTTTGCTAATGCTGCTGAAGCGGCACAAAAAGTCGGCTTCATCAACACTGCAGAGGTTTTCCAATCATTGCCACAACGTGAAGTCGTGTTGCAAAAACTGCAGAAAGAGTTCAAAGATAAAGCGGATGAACTGAAAAGCATCCAAGAAACTGCACAAAAGAAAATGCAAAAACTGAAACGTGATTCTTCGCTAATGAGTGATGACGACCAAGAAAAATTGCGTATTGAAATTGGCCAGTTACAAAGTAAATACAAAGTGAAAGCTCAAGCGTTAGAAAACCAATCTAAACGCCGTGAAGCAGAAGAAAAACACAAACTATTTAAGATCATTCAAGATGCGGTTCAAAAAGTCGCGAAGAAAGATGGCTATGATATGATTGTTGATATCAGTGCTATGCAGTACGGCAAACCTGAATACAACATCTCACAAGAAGTCATTAAATCTATTAAGTAATCGTTATTATGATCACACTAACTTTAGCCGAATTGGCAACTATTACTGGTGGTGAGTTACATGGTGACAGCTCTGTTGTTGTCTCTGCTGTTGCTCCTATGGACAAAGCTCAGGAAGGTGATGTTACTTTCCTGTCTAATCCTAAATACAGTAAACACCTCGCTGCATGTAAAGCGACGGTAATTATGGTAAGAGAATCAGAGCGTGAATTGTGCCCATCCAATGCGTTGGTGGTTGCTGATCCGTATGTGGCTTTTGCTCGTGTTACTCAAGCATTAGATACCACGCCATCTCCAGCTACAGGTATTGCGCCGAGTGCGGTCATTGCCGATGATGCTAAGTTAGGTGATAACGTATCTATCGGTGCTAATGCTGTGATTGAATCTGGCGTTGAGCTAGGTAATAACGTGGTGATTGGTGCCGGTTGTTTCATCGGTAAACATGCCAAAATTGGTCATAATACTAAGCTTTGGGCTAATGTGACCATTTACCACAATGTTGTCCTAGGCGATGACTGTTTGGTGCAATCCAGCACAGTGATCGGTGCCGATGGTTTTGGTTATGCGAATGAAAAAGGTGAGTGGATTAAAATCCCTCAGCTTGGTTCTGTTCGCGTAGGTAATCGCGTTGAGATCGGTGCTTGTACCACTATCGACCGTGGTGCCCTAGAAGATACGATTATTGAAGATAACGTCATCATCGATAACCAGATGCAAATTGCTCACAATGTTCACATCGGATATGGTACAGCGATGGCTGGTGGTACTATTGTTGCCGGCAGTACTTCGATAGGTAAATATTGCATTATCGGTGGCGCTTCTGTGCTTAATGGTCACATTGAGATTGCCGATGGCGTGACGATTACTGGTATGGGTATGGTGATGCGTAGCATCCCAGAAAAAGGGGTATATTCTTCCGGGATTCCTCTACAAACCAATAAAGAATGGCGCAAAACAGCAACACGTGTTCATAGAATTGACGAAATGAATAAACGATTGAAAGCTGTTGAAAAGCAACTTGAGCGAAAAAAAGACGCTTAAATTGGCTTTTTTGTCAAAAAGGCTCGCATGCTGCGAGTCTTTTTCGTCTATAATGCCCGCAGATTAAATTAATATGTAATTTTGAATAGGAATATGACTTTGACTACTGAAAAGAAAACGATGAATATCACTGAAATTCAGGCGCTTCTTCCTCATCGCTACCCATTTTTGCTGATTGATCGTGTTACTGATTATGAAGAAGGCAAATACTTAATTGGTCTGAAAAACGTTTCAGTGAATGAGCCTCAGTTTACTGGTCATTTCCCTCAACTACCTGTATTCCCTGGTGTCCTTATCCTTGAAGCAATGGCTCAAGCAACAGGCCTCCTTGCTTTCAAAACTTTTGGCGCACCAAAAGAAAATGAATTGTATTACTTTGCTAGTATTGATAATGCGAAGTTCCGTCGTCCAGTTGGCCCTGGTGATCAACTGATGGTCGAAGTGGAATTTGTCAAAGAACGCCGCGGCATCGCTCTATTTCATGGTACAGCGAAAGTTGATGGCGAAGTGGTATGTTCAGCTGAACTGAAATGTGCACGTCGAGAGTTTTAATATGATCCACGAAACAGCACAAATCCACCCATCAGCGGTGGTAGAAGAAGGTGCCGTTATCGGTGCTAACGTAAAAATTGGCCCATTCTGCTTTGTTGATAGCAAAGTCGAGATCGATGAAGGCACAGAATTGCTGTCTCATGTGGTTGTGAAAGGGCCAACAAAAATCGGTAAAGAAAACCGTATTTTTCAATTCGCCTCTATTGGTGAAGAGTGTCAGGATCTGAAATATAAAGGCGAAGATACTCAATTGATTATCGGCGACCGCAATACGATTCGTGAAAGCGTTACTATGCACCGTGGTACGATACAAGACAGCGGTATTACTAAAGTAGGTAATGATAACCTCTTTATGATTAACGCTCACGTTGCCCATGACTGTGTGGTGGGGAACAGTTGTATTTTTGCTAACAATGCAACGCTAGCTGGTCACGTTACTATCGAAGATAATGCCATTATTGGTGGTATGTCTGCGATTCACCAATTCTGCCAAGTAGGTGCTCACGCGATGCTAGGTGGTGGTTCTATTGTCGTGAAAGATGTGCCTCCATATGTAATGGCTCAAGGCAATCACTGCGAACCATTTGGTATTAACGTGGAAGGCTTGAAGCGTCGTGGTTTTGAAAAGAGTGAAATTCACGCGATTCGCCGCGCTTATAAAGCGATTTATCGTTCAGGGATTACCCTTGAAGAAGCGAAAGCACAAATTGCGCAAGAGACTGCCGAGTTTCCTGCTGTGCAGCGTTTCTTAGATTTCCTTGAAACATCAACACGTGGCATTATTCGTTAATAGTGCTGTCGTGTGTATAAGACTTAAGATCGCTGCTTTAGGGCAGCGATCTTTTCCATTTTTAGGCTGGTGATATTTTTCCTTTTTATGAATGAAAAACTGGGCTGTCACATTCGATGGAGTGTCTGTCTCTACAGTTATTATTCATAAAATGGCATTAAGCTGGTAAGAGGATTTGAGTGTGGAAAAACCACTACGTATCGGCATCGTTGTTGGAGAGTTATCTGGAGATACTCTTGGCGAGGGGTTTATCAAAGCGATAAAGGCTCAATACCCTGATGCAGAATTTGTCGGTATTGGCGGCCCAAAGATGATCGAACAAGGGTGTCAATCTCTCTTTGATATGGAAGAGCTGGCGGTAATGGGGTTAGTTGAAGTCCTTGGCCGTTTGCCTCGTTTATTAAAAATCAAAGCAGAACTCGTAAAGTATTTTACCCAAAATCCACCCGATGTGTTTGTTGGTATTGATGCTCCAGACTTTAACTTGCGCCTCGAACTCGATTTGAAACAAGCGGGTATAAAAACGGTGCATTACGTGAGTCCATCAGTGTGGGCATGGCGTCAAAAGCGTATTTTTAAAATCGAAGCTGCAACGAACTTGGTGCTGGCATTTTTGCCGTTTGAAAAAGCGTTCTACGATAAATTCAATGTTCCATGTGAATTTATTGGTCATACACTTGCAGATGCGATTCCCTACAAAACAGACAGACGATTCGCTCAGGAGCAGCTTGGACTCAATTCCGACCGTCAATGGTTAGCGGTATTACCAGGTAGCCGCGGTAGCGAAATGAAAATGTTGGCAGAGCCTTTTATTCGTACTTGCCAAAAACTCAAAGACACTCATCCTAACTTGAGTTTCATTGTCGCGTTGGTGAATCAAAAGCGTCGTGCTGAATTTGAGCAAGTATGGCAAGACATTGCGCCCGAGTTGGAATTTACTCTTGTTGATGACACCGCTCGCAACGTAATCGCAGCGTCTGATGCCGTTATGTTGGCTTCTGGAACGGTCGCATTAGAGTGTATGTTGCTTAAGCGGCCGATGGTGGTTGGTTATAAAGTGAATGCATTTACGGCTTTCTTGGCTAAGCGTTTGTTGAAAACGAAATATGTTTCACTGCCTAATATATTGGCGGATCAACCTCTAGTGACCGAGCTATTACAAGATGACTGTACAGTGGAAAACCTGTATCAACATGTCAGCCAAGTTCTAGATGGTGATAATCAAGCGATGTTAGAAAAATTTGATGAAATGCACCATTGGATCCGCAAAGATGCCGATCAACAAGCTGCAAATGCGGTATTAACTTTAATAGAGAAGCCTGTTCATGCCTAAAAAAGAGCAAAAAGAATTACCTCCATACGAATATCCGCAAGGCTTCCAATATATTGCAGGTGTGGATGAAGTTGGACGAGGCCCTTTAGTCGGTGATGTTGTTACTGCTGCCGTCATTCTAGATCCCAATAACCCAATCGCTGGGTTAACAGATTCAAAGAAACTATCTGAGAAAAAGCGTCTGGCACTGTTTCCTGAAATTCAACAAAAAGCATTAGCTTGGTCTGTTGGCCGTTGTTCTCCGCAAGAAATAGATGAATTAAATATACTTCAGGCGACAATGGTTGCCATGCAGCGTGCCGTGGCTGGATTATCTGTAACAGCTGATTTTGTGGTCATTGATGGTAATAAAGTTCCTAACTTGCCGATGGAAGCTCAGGCGGTGGTGAAGGGCGATTTAAGAGTTGCAGAAATTAGTGCAGCATCAATTATTGCCAAAGTGATTCGCGACCATGAGATGGAAGAGTTGGATAAAAAGCATCCTGAATTTGGTTTTGCTCAACACAAAGGTTATCCAACCAAAGCGCATTTTGCCGCTATTGAAGAATATGGTGTTATTGATGAACATCGTAAGAGTTTTGGTCCAGTGAAGCGTGCGTTAGGGCTTGCATAAAAGCCAATAGCACTCTGAAATTTGTGACGCTTTTGCGTAGAATGAAGAACAAAGAATATTTAAAGCCAGGATTGAATTGAATGTCTGACCCAAAGTTTATCCACTTACGCATTCATAGTGACTACTCAATGGTTGATGGGATCGGTAAGGTTCCACCATTAGTGAAAAAAGTGGCCGAAATGGGCATGCCGGCAATGGCACTCACTGATTTTACTAACCTATGCGGCTTGGTGAAATTTTACGGTAATGCTAACAAGAGCGGTGTTAAACCGATTGTTGGTGCCGACTTTCTAATGCAATCAGAAGAGTTTGGTGATGAGCTCACTAAGCTGACGATTCTGGCGAAAGATAATACGGGTTACAAAAACCTGACCTTGTTAATCTCAGAGGCTTATTTACGCGGTCATGTTCAGCATCAACCCGTCATTGACAAAGAATGGCTTATTGAACGTGCGGAAGGGTTGATTATCATTTCCGGTGGTAAATGGGGCGAGATTGGCCGAGCTTTGCTCAAAGGTAATATGGCGACAGTGCGCCAATGCGTCGATTTTTATCAAACCCATTTTAAAGATAACTTCTATCTAGAGCTGACTCGTACCGGCCGTTTAGATGAAGAAACGTATCTGCATTTTGCTTTAGATTTAGCAGAACAAGAAAGTCTTCCTGTTGTTGCAACCAATGATGTGGTGTTCTTAACTGAGGATCTATTTGATGCTCATGAAATTCGAGTCGCGATCCATGATGGTTATACTCTCGATGATCCACGTCGCCCCAAAAATTACAGTCCACAACAATATCTTCGTAGTGAAGATGAGATGTGTGAGCTATTTGCTGACATTCCAGAAGCTTTAGTTAATACGGTAGAAATTGCCAAGCGTTGTAACGTCACTGTTCGCTTAGGCGAATATTTTCTACCTAACTTCCCGACAGAAGGGATGGAGATTGAAGACTATCTGATTAAAAAGTCTCACCATGGTCTAGAAGAGCGCCTTGAATTTTTATATCCCGATGAGCAAGAGCGGTTAGAAAAACGCCCCGAATATGATGCTCGACTTGAACGCGAGCTTGGGGTAATTAACCAGATGGGATTTCCTGGTTACTTTTTGATCGTAATGGAGTTCATCCAATGGTCGAAAGATAACGATATCCCTGTTGGGCCAGGCCGTGGTTCTGGTGCCGGTTCATTGGTGGCATATTCGCTTAAAATCACGGACCTCGATCCACTTAAATACGATTTGCTGTTCGAACGTTTCTTGAACCCTGAACGTGTCTCTATGCCCGATTTCGATGTCGATTTCTGTATGGATAAACGTGATAAGGTGATCGATCACGTTGCAGATATGTATGGACGTGATGCGGTATCTCAGATCATTACGTTTGGTACCATGGCTGCGAAAGCGGTGGTTCGTGATGTTGGTCGGGTGTTGGGCCATCCATTTGGTTTCTGTGATCGTATTTCTAAGCTAATTCCACCTGATCCAGGTATGACCTTGGAAAAGGCATTCGCCGCGGAACCCGCTTTAGGTGAGCTTTATAACAATGACGAAGAAGTCAAAGAGCTGATCGATATGTGTCGCATCCTTGAAGGGTGTACACGTAATGCCGGTAAACACGCTGGTGGGGTGGTGATTTCACCGACCACCATTACCGATTTTGCACCGTTATATTGTGATGCAGAAGGTAATCATCCAGTTACTCAGTTTGATAAAAATGATGTGGAATACGCGGGCCTAGTTAAGTTTGACTTCTTAGGCTTGAGAACGCTAACAATCATTGACTGGGCATTGGGGATGATTAACCCACGTCAAGAAAAGAAAGGGTTGCCTCCTGTTCGTATTGAAGCGATTGATCTTGAAGACCCTGCGTCATTTACCATTTTGAAAAACTCTGAAACGACGGCTGTATTCCAGTTGGAATCTCGCGGTATGAAAGAGTTGATTAAACGACTTCAGCCAGACTGTTTTGAAGATATCATCGCATTGGTGGCGTTGTTCCGTCCTGGGCCATTGCAATCAGGTATGGTAGATAACTTTATCGACCGTAAACACGGTCAAGAAGAAATTTCCTACCCCGATGAAAAGTGGCAACATGAGTCGTTAAAAGAAATACTTGAACCTACATATGGCATTATCTTGTATCAAGAACAGGTAATGCAGATAGCACAGGTTCTCGCTGGCTATACGCTTGGCGGTGCAGACATGTTGCGCCGTGCAATGGGTAAGAAAAAGCCAGAAGAAATGGCGAAACAGCGCGCAGTTTTCCAATCAGGTGCCGAAAATAACGGTATTGATGGTGAGCTAGCGATGAAAATCTTCGACTTGGTGGAAAAATTTGCTGGTTATGGATTTAACAAATCGCACTCTGCTGCTTATGCTTTAGTTTCGTATCAAACTCTTTGGCTTAAAACTCACCATCCAGCAGAATTTATGGCGGCGGTAATGACGGCCGACATGGATAATACTGAGAAAGTGGTTGGCTTGGTTGATGAATGCAACCGCATGGGATTAGCGGTATTACCACCAGACATCAATAAAGGCTTATATCGCTTTAATGTCGACGATGATGGTGCGATCGTGTATGGTATCGGCGCAATTAAAGGGGTTGGTGAAGGTCCTATCGACGCGATTTGCCAAGCGCGCGAAGAAGGCGGTTATTTCAAAGACCTATTTGATTTTTGTGCACGAATTGATTTAAAACGCGTGAATAAACGCGTGATTGAAAAACTTATTTACGCAGGTGCTTTAGATCGTTTAGGTCCACACAGAGCTGCTATGATGGCATCTTTGGATGATGCGGTGAAATCGGCTAACCAATACCATCAAGCGGAAGCTTTTGGGCAGGCTGACATGTTTGGTGTGTTGACCGATGCTCCCGAAGAGGTTGAACAAAAGTATACTCAAGTTCCACCTTGGCCTGAAAAGGTCTGGTTAGAAGGGGAGCGGGAAACACTCGGACTATACTTAACCGGCCACCCGATTAATGCGTATTTAAAAGAGTTAAATAACTATACCAGTTGCCGGTTGAATGAGGCTGCACCAACTCGACGTGATCAGTCTTTAACAGTGGCAGGGTTAGTGATTAACGCCCGTGTGATGACAACTAAGCGAGGATCGCGAATTGGTTTGCTTACACTGGATGACCGTTCTGGGCGAATGGAAGTGATGCTGTTTTCAGATGCTTTAGATCGCTATGCAGAATTGTTAGAAAAAGATAAAATTTTGGTCGTTTCCGGACAGGTCAGCTTTGATGACTTCAACGGTGGTCTTAAAATGTCGGCGCGCGAAGTTATGGATTTGGGCAGCGCGCGAGAGAAATACGCCCGTGGTTTATCTCTGTCGATTGAACAATCGCAGATAGATGAACAATTTTTTGAGCGCTTTAGTCAGATCATAGAGCCTCACCGAGCAGGAACCGTACCTGTCAATGTGTATTACCAACGCGCCGATGCACGAGCCCGGCTAGCCCTTGGTACAGAGTGGCGTGTAACGCCCAATGATGCATTGTTAGACGAATTAAAACAGCTACTTGGTAACCACCGAGTAGAACTCGAATTTAACTAAAAATTCGGTGGCCATTTTGCCACTGAGTAGAAAAAGGATCGTTAGATGAGCCTCAATTTTCTAGATTTTGAAAAACCTATTGTAGAACTGGAAGCCAAAATTCAGGCGCTTCGTGATGTTTCTCTTCACGGCGGTGATTCTTCTGTGGATCTTGAAAAAGAGATTGAACAGCTAGAAAAGAAAAGCTTAGAGCTTAAAAAGAAAACGTTCAGTGATTTAGGTGCATGGCAAGTTGCTCAACTTGCTCGTCACCCACAACGTCCATACACTCTAGATTACATCAAACACATGTTTACCGAGTTTGATGAACTAGCAGGTGATCGCGCATTTGCTGATGATAAAGCGATTATTGGTGGTATGGCTCGTATTGATGGCCGTCCAGTGATTGTGATTGGTCACCAGAAAGGTCGCGAAACACGTGAAAAAGTGAAGCGTAACTTTGGTATGCCTAAACCTGAAGGTTACCGTAAAGCAAAACGTTTAATGGAAATGGCTGAGCGTTTCAATATGCCAATCATCACTTTCATTGATACCGCGGGTGCTTATCCAGGTGTTGGTGCAGAAGAGCGTGGTCAATCTGAAGCAATCGCAACGAACCTTAAAGTAATGTCTGGTTTAAAAGTACCTGTTATTTGTAACGTTGTTGGTGAAGGCGGTTCTGGTGGTGCACTTGCAATTGGTGTTGGCGATTACGTTAACATGCTGCAGTACTCTACTTATTCAGTTATCTCTCCTGAAGGTTGTGCTTCAATCTTATGGCGTGATTCAGATAAAGCCCCACAAGCTGCAGAAGCAATGGGTCTAATCGCTCCTCGCCTTAAAGAGCTTGAGTTGATTGATGAGATCATTGAAGAGCCATTAGGTGGCGCTCATCGCGATCACGAGTTAACTGCCGCGAACATGAAAGCAACGTTGATTCGTCAACTTGCTGAGCTAGACAAATTGGAACAAGACGACCTTCTAGATCGTCGATACCAACGTCTAATGAGCTACGGTTACTGCTAAGTTTATCTTGTCATACACCGCAGTATGACTCGAACAAAAATGTCAAAGGGTTGGACTAAGTCCAGCCCTTTTTGTTTTTCAGTCAACGCGGTACACTTGCTCATATATTTGATTTCATTACTGACACTTAATGACCGAACTCTACTCTTATTTTGCAGAACAACTGGGTAATATTGCGCCAAATAAAGCGGTCGTTGCTTTTAGTGGCGGAGTAGACTCTCATGTTCTTTTAACTCTGCTTGCTCAGTATCGTGATACACATAAGATCGATTGTTTAGCCGTACATGTTCATCATGGACTCAGTGCTCATGCCGATGATTGGGCAGAGCAGTGTGTGTGCTGGGGTAAAAAGGTTGGTATTCCGGTTGTTGTTGAAAAGGTGAGTTTAGATTTTTCGTCCGGACAGAGCTTAGAGCGTGTGGCTAGAGAGGCTCGATATGCCGCGTTATCTAAGCATGTATCTCATGGTGACTGTTTATTGCTTGGCCAGCATGCCGATGATCAAATTGAAACGTTTTTGCTCGCGTTAAAACGCGGCAGTGGCCCTAAAGGGCTTTCTTCCATGGGAGCCCTAGGGCCTTTTGCTCAGGGGCAGTTGTTACGTCCTTTATTAGGTGTGACTCGCAGTGAAATTGAAGCATTTGCTCATGAGCATCATCTAGAGTGGGTAAGTGATGAAAGTAATCAAGATGAGCGCTTTGACCGGAATTTCTTGCGTCATCAGATTGTACCTTTATTAACGCAGCGCTGGAGTGGCTTTCATCAAGCCGTACTGCGCAGTGCTGAGTTGTGCGCTCAACAAGAGTTATTACTTGAAGAGTTACTGGCCGATAAACTGGATCAGGCGCTCTATTCAGATGGCAGCTTATCGATTGAAAAATTACAAGATTGTACTGAGCAAGTGAGACTTCAATTATGCCGCTATTGGTTAAAACAGCTAAATCAACCAATGCCAAGCCGGCAGCATACTGAAATGATATGGTATGAAGTGGCGTTAGCTAGCCTAGATGCCAACCCCATATTAACCTTAGGTCAGTATGATATTCGTCGTTTTCAGCAGCGTTTGTATTGCGTTGCACATCAAAGAGATATTTCGCAGTGGTCTGATCGGCTAACGTTAGAGCAGCCAGTCGTATTACCCGACTCTTTAGGTAGCTTACAACTGATTCGCACAGGAAAGGGGCAAATAGCATTGCCGAAAGAGTGCAAGTCAGTGGATATTATTTTTGACCCGACTGGTTTGTCTGCTTGTCCATATGGCCGAGTTGGAAGTCGCAAATTAAAAAAATTATATCAAGAATATGGTGTGCCAAGCTGGTTACGTCGAAGGTTACCTATTCTACTTTATCAACAACAAGTTATCGCCATAGCAGGATTATTTGTTAGCCGTGATTTTTATGGTCAGGAGTGTGAGCTCATCTGGGATAAATCTGCACATAACGTGGCAAACTTTACATAAAATAAAAAAAAGGTGAAGCAATGAGAGTATTCACGCTAAGTTTAGCAATTATGAGCACGGTATTTGCAGGTTACGCAATGGCTGGTGATATTGCAGCGGGACAGAAAAAAGCGGCTGGCTGTTTAGGTTGCCATGGTGCGAATGGTGTCGCTGTTATTCCGGGATATCCAAGTTTAAAAGGTCAAAACGAGCAGTATCTTGTGTCTTCGATGCAAGCTTACAAGAATAAACAGCGTAAAGGCGGCCTAGCAAATATGATGCAGGCGCAAATGTCGATTTTGAGTAATGATGATATTGAAAACCTAGCTGCGTATTTTGCGAGTTTAAAATAACACTTAGGTGTTCAATATCAGCCAATTGAATAAAGTTATCTAGTGCCTGACCTTGGTTCAGGCTTTTTCGTTGATTGTTTGCCTAGGCTAGATAATAATGCCGGCAAGTGTATGAAGTTTAAGGGACGAACATGAAAAAAATTGAAGCGATTATCAAGCCGTTTAAACTTGATGACGTTCGCGAAGCATTAGCGGATGTTGGTATTACGGGTATGACAGTATCAGAAGTGAAAGGTTTTGGTCGTCAAAAAGGTCATACTGAGTTATACCGTGGCGCTGAATATATGGTGGATTTTCTACCTAAAGTAAAATTGGAAATCGTCGTGGGTGACGATGTGGTTGATCAGTGTGTTGACACCATTATCGAAGTTGCTCAGACTGGTAAAATTGGTGATGGCAAAATCTTCATCACAGAAGTGGAACGTATCGTACGTATCCGTACTGGTGAAGAAGATGAGGAAGCTATCTAAACTCCTTTAGCGGTATGAGCTTATCCCCCTTATTAGGGGAATATGGATAACGGGCTCAGCGACGCAATTAGCAGGAAGGCTTGCCTTCCTGCTAATGAAGTGTAGGTATTATGAGAAAACGTTATTTATTCTTTTCTAGTTTGCTGCTAATAGGCTCTGGTGTTAGCAGTTTTCTGACCATTTTTTCTATTCCTAAACACCCTCAATTACTTACCATCAACGATGAAGGTGAGGAGCAGCCACTCGTCTGTTATCAAGGTCATCCAGAACAGGCGGTCGATAGGGCTGGTCAACTCAATGTCTTAGTCTGGAATATTTACAAGCAGAATCGCGACAATTGGGCGCAAGCGTTAACTCAATACAGCCAACAGGCGGATTTATTGTTTCTACAAGAAGCGAGTATGACCGAGCCTTTAAAAAATTGGATTTCTGCTAATAATTGGGATGGTGCCCAAGCCAATGCATTTAGGGTTCTTGGTGAATCGACTGGGGTGCTTAACCTTTCGAAAGTGATGCCCAAGCTCGCCTGCGCTTACACTGAGGTAGAACCTTGGTTACGTTTACCTAAATCTGGTATCTATGCTGAATACCCATTAAGTAATGGAGAAACATTAGCGAGTGTCAACTTGCATGCGGTTAATTTTACGTATGGCACGGCCGAGTACGAGGCGCAAATTGAACGTCTATTAGAGCGATTAGGACACCATCGAGGACCTATTATTCTTGCTGGTGATTTTAATAGTTGGAGTTCAAGACGCATGCATATCTTGACGCAGGCTTTTCATAAGATTGGTCTTGAGGAAGTGTCGTTTTCTCCCGATAACCGCGTGACCTTTTTTAATGGTTTAGCTCTGGATCATGTGTTTTATCGAGGATTAGATTTAGTTAACGCTGAAGCGCCGAAAAGTGATGCATCCGATCATAACCCATTACAGGTGGCGTTCCGATTACGCTAATCGTTTAAACTCTATATAAGAAAAGAGCCCAACAGGGCTCTTTTCTTTTAGGTATTAAACACTCACTTTGGTGACATCAACGTAGAGTTTCAATTTTTGACCCGGCTGCAGGTATTTCTCATTCGCCAAATCATTCCATTGAATGATGTCGTTGGTTTTGACTTTAAATCGTTGTGCGATGGTGCTGAGTGAATCACCGCTGCGTACATGGTAGAACACTGTACGGATGATTGCGCCATCTGAGCTGGTTTTCCAAATGACCAGTTTTTGCCCTAAACGTAATGTGTCGAGCGGGCTCATCCCATTCCACTTGGCGAGTGAACGGTATGACACATTATTTTGGCGGGCAATTGTCCATAAGCTCTCACCGCTTTGTACTACATGATCTATCTTATATTGACCACGAGCGAGAGATTGTAATCTCTTCAATCGGTTACTGGCTGTTAACGCATAGGCTTTCGGATCTTTTACCGATGTCGGAATCATCAAATACTGTCCGACGCGAATCACGTTACTTGATAGGCTGTTCGCCGTTTCGATCACCTTAGTCGTCGTTTTGTGTTTTGCTGCGATCACACTTAACGTATCACCCGATTGAACTTTGTAACGAATCAACTTCATACCATCGCCTTGGTTTTCGGCAAGGTTTTTGTCAAAGGTCGTGACTTTTCCAACAGGGATAAGTAATTGATGAGGTCCATTTGGCGCTGTTGCCCATTGATTATAAGCGGGGTTATAGCTTTGGAGCTCCTTAACGCTCATACCCGCATATTTTGCAGCAATAGCGAGATCGAGCTGCTCATCGGGATCAACGAGCTGTAATACTGGTTCGTTTGGAATCTCTGGTAAGTCGATACCGTATTTTTTCTGGTGTGCCACGATATCAGCCAAAGCGAGTAACTTAGGTACATATCCCGTGGTTTCTTTTGGTAGATCCAAGGAGAAAAAATCGGTGGGCTTATTTAATCGCTCATTTTTGCGAATTGCTCGAGAGATTGTACCACCGCCACTATTATAGGCAGCGATTGCTTGATACCAGTCACCGTCGAAGCGTTTGCCCAACACAGATAGATAATCTAGAGCGGCATCTGTCGCAGCATCTACGTCACGACGACCGTCATACCAAAAGTTTTGCTCAAGACCATACATTTTGCCAGTACTCGGTACAAACTGCCACAGGCCAGCTGCGCTGCCATGTGAGTAAGCAAATGCATCAAATGCACTTTCAACAATAGGAAGTAGTGCGAGCTCTAATGGTAAGCCTCGGTCTTCGATTTTTTGAGTAATCAAATACAAGAATGGCTTCGCACGCTGAGCAACGATTTCTAGGTGTTTGGGATGTTTTAGATACCAAGTACGGTAATAAGCAACAGAACGGTTATTAGGAATACCTATCTTTAATTGCATACCAATACGTTTCCAAAGGTCGCTTTGCTCTTGTGGCGTGGCAACCTTAGGTTTATGAATAGCAGCTGTATCATGCTCTGCTTGTACAGCAGAAGACTCTGTTACGCTATCAGACTGAGATGAAGAGTCTCCATTAGTCTCAGGTGTTGTTTGGTTCTCTGGCTGGGTAATTTGACAACCGGCAAGCAGCAGAGCCAATACCCAACTGAAATGTACTCGCATGTAAGACAGCCTTTTTTCTAATTTGGCTGCTGATAATACTTGTCGTACAGACTTTATTACAAGTAAGAAAACGTTAAAATTCGTTTTTCCACTCACGTAGTGCTGTAAATATCGACAAAGGCTCAGCATTTAATGTGCGGTTAGCCACTGATTTTACAATGGTTGCCGCCTCAGTGCGTAAAAATGGATTAATGTTTTTTTCAGTTTTTATTGTTGTTGGCAATGTTATTTTATCTTGTGCTCTTAGGCGAATAACATCATCGCGATAATGTTTAAGTTCTTGATTATCCGGTTCAACTGCCATTGCAAATGCAATGTTGCTGGTGGTGTATTCATGAGCGCAATACACCTCGGTATTGTCAGGCAGTGTCAGTAGCTTGTTAAGAGAATTGAACATCTGCTCCATCGTACCTTCAAAAACTCTGCCACACCCTGCAGAAAATAGCACATCGCCACAAAATAGCTTGTCATCACCAACATACCCTATATGACCAAGAGTGTGTCCTGGTAGTTCCAGTACGGTAAAACGAACGTCAAATAATTCGATTTGATCGCCATCTTGCACAGGATGGGTTAGGGTAGGGATTGGTTCCTGTTTTGGCCCAACAACATTAATGTCTGGGTAATGGTGAACAATGTCAGGAACGCCACCAATATGATCATGATGGTGGTGCGTAATCAGGATCGCTTCTGGAGTGAGTTGATGTTCTTTCAAGTAGGCTAATACCGGTTTGGCGTCTCCGGGATCGACGATAGCACAACGCTGATCGCTATTTTGAATCAGCCAGATGTAATTATCGTTAAATGCAGGTATGCTTTTGATATGTAACATGAGTTATCTCCAGTCGCCTAGGTGAAGCGAGTTAGCAATGAAACCAGCACGCAGTAAACGTAATATTGAGCATCCCCACTCTTGGTCACAGTTAAAAAATGGCCAATGGGTCAGTGAAACTATCCAAATGCGCCTTGATGAATGGTGTCCGAAACTGTTTGGCTATCACTTGCTCAAATTAGGTGGTTTGAGTTGTGAGCTTGCCAGTAGTAACTGCAATATTCAACACCAAGTTCATATGGATATTGAAAACTCGCTGCATACGGTGATTGCCGATAGTTATGAGTTGCCTTTTCTCGAAAAAAGCATTGATGCTGTTATTTTATCTCATCAACTCGACTACTGTAATGACCCACATCGCTTGTTGCGCGAGGTTGACCGAGTTTTGATCGATGATGGTTGCGTGATTATAACTGGCTTTAATCCTGTAAGTTGGATTGGAATGAGCCGGTTATTACCATGGAGAAAAAATAATTTGCCATGGAGCGGACGCATGTTTACCCCAAATCGAATCAAAGATTGGCTGGGTTTGCTCAATTATCAAGTGCTCACCTGTGACCAATACGCTGTGTTTCCCATTTATAAATATCGTGCGATGTGGACTTGGTTAGAGAGTTCCATGGGGCACTGGGCGTCATCATTTGGTTGTTTGTACTTTATTGTTGCGAAAAAGCGCACTTACCCATTGCAACCGATTAAACCTCATTGGCGTTTTAAACGTCGGTTTTATCCTGTGGGGTTAAATTATCGAGTTGAGGATTCTGGAAAGTACCACTCAACATCGTGTGATACGTCATCAGAAAGTCATTAAAGTAAACCCCAAATAGATAGCTATTTGGGGAGTAGGACATTAATTGGGTTGGTAACCGTGGTCTTCTTCTGTTGGATTTTCTGCAGCGGTTCGAGCCAGTTCATCACACATTTCGTTTTCTCGATGCCCTGCATGTCCTTTAACCCAGTGCCAATCGATTTTATGGCGCTCGGTTTCTTGGTCTAATGCTTTCCATAAATCCGCGTTTTTGACGGGTTTTTTATCCGCAGTTTTCCAATTGCGTTTTTTCCAATTATGGATCCACTGAGTTATGCCCTGACGAACATATTGGCTATCCGTGGTTAAAATTACATGGCAGGGCTCTTTTAAAGATTGCAACGCAACAATCGCTGCCAGCATTTCCATACGATTATTGGTTGTAAGCTTGTACCCTTTGGATAATGTTTTTTCCACTTGTTTATAGCGCATGACGATTCCGTAACCACCAGGTCCGGGATTACCTAAACAAGAACCATCAGTGAAAATTTCCACCTGTTTCTTCATGATTTGATACTATTGGTTAACGCACACAATTGGCATAGTCTGACATATATATTGTAATGAATACTAGCAGCAATTCAGAATACAACCGCATTGTGGTTCTCGATACTGAAACCACAGGTATGAACCGCGAAGGTGGACCTCACTACGAAGGGCATCGGATTATTGAAATCGGTGCGGTAGAGATCATTAATCGTAAACTGACCGGAAAACATTTTCACGTCTATTTAAAACCCGATCGCACAATTCAAGAAGAAGCGATCGAAATCCATGGTATTACTGATGAATTCTTAGTGGATAAACCCCTCTATAAAGAGGTGCATGAAGAATTTCTCGAATTTATTCGTGGAGCAGAGTTAGTTGCCCATAACGCGCCCTTCGATGTGGGCTTTATGGATTATGAGTTTGCTAAACTCAGTGGAGCCGCGGTTAAAACGGATGACCTATGTAAAGTTACCGATACCTTGGCAATGGCGAAGAAAATCTTCCCAGGGAAACGGAACAACTTGGACGTACTGTGTGAACGTTATGGTATAGATAACTCACATCGTACTCTTCACGGGGCGTTGCTCGATGCGGAAATCTTGGCCGATGTCTTCTTAATGATGACAGGTGGCCAGACATCAATGCAATTTAATGCTGGCGCTAATGACGGGGGAGAAATGGGAGCAAACCCAATAAAAAGAGTCGCTTCTGATCGAAAACCACTAAAGGTTTTGTATGCCTCGGCCGATGAAGTTCAAGCACACGAAGAAAGAATGAAGTTAGTGGATAATAGCCTCTGGGGTCAGTAAATATGTGGAAGGGGATAACAGGATTTTTGACGTTGGTGATCAGCTTCAATATTTGGGCTGCTGGACCTTCAGTCATTCATCTGTTAGATAACCGGTTTAGAGTTGATCCTAGTATCGACCAGATTACGTTCGTTATCTATCGCGAGAAATCGTCGCGACCTGTTGTCCTTGTTCGCCCTGACGGGCATAAATATTACGCATGGAAAGCGCCAGATAATGTACGTTGGTATCAAGAGCCTTCAATGGATATTATCTCGATAGAAAAGCCGATGCCAGGGCCATGGCAAGCGGTAGGTAAAGTCACACCAGAAAATCATATTAAGCTTATCTCTAACTTAAAGTTGTCCTCAGATTCATTTCCTGAGCGTGTTTACCAAGGTGAAGAAATTAAATTTACTGCTCGTTTAACTTCGGATGATAAGCCGCTGCAATTAAGAGATTTCTTAGATCGCGTAAAATTGAAAGTAACATTTACCAAATTTATCGAGAATGAAGCCGCATTGGCGAAAGAAGCTCGTCCTATTCCTGATGTTATTGGTGAGTTTGAAGATGATGGGCGAGGTTTGGATGAAAAAGCGGGGGATGGGGTATTTACGGTTGGATTGAAAATTCATTCCAAACCCGGTAAGTATCGTGTGCGCATTACGTCAGGTAATGGTGTTTTTCTCCGAGCACAAGAGAGCGAAGTTCTCGTTTATCCAACGCCATACGAAGCGACTTTCATCCAATCGCGACAGGTGAATCAACCGCATCAAATTGTATTAAGTGGTGAACAAGGAATGTTAGAGCCTGGCTCACTTGCTACACAAATTGATCATAAAGATCCCAAAGGGGCAATGAGTCATTTTGATGGTCAATCAGAACCTGATTCTTTAAAAGTATCGGTCAATATTCCCAATTCTGGTGAATATGGCCAGTATACGTGGTCTGGTACTCTGTATGCTAACGATTTGGCTTCCAAGCGCCCACTAGTCTTCCCTATTAGCGAACAGAGCTACAGTATCGTCCATGAAGTTGATCTCGAGCAGACCCGATTAATGCAGGAAAAAGAAGCGGCTGAGCGAAAGAAAATTGAGTTGGAAAAAGCACAGTTGCAAGCCCGATCTGATGCACGAAAACGTGGCATTATGATGATCGCTATCGGGAATGTGGTCGTCATCCTTCTCGCATTACTCGTTTGGTTTGTTGTGCGCAAAATCAAAGCGAAAAAAGCATTGCAGCCCGAGCTACAATTAGATATGCCGAAGAAGTAGTGTGCAGTACTCATTCTGTTTTGCTAATACGAGTTTTAGCCTTTCTATATAATTGCTTTTTAATTGTCCAAAAATAGTGAAATTAGGTAAATCTTTGGTGTTAGCTATCGACAGCCGTTTTCCTTCGGGTAAACTCTTCGGCGTTGACCGCTTTGTTCTCTATGAGCAAAACCACCTTACAGTGAATAATAAAGAGACTGATCCCTATGTACCATGATTTAATCAAGAACGAATTAACCGAAGCTGCCGATGTGCTAAACAAGTTTTTGAGTGATGAACATAATATTCAGCAAATCGAAGCTGCGGCAAAGTTAATTGCTGACTCATTTAAACAGGGTGGTAAAGTACTATCGTGTGGTAATGGTGGTTCTCATTGTGATGCTATGCATTTTGCTGAAGAGCTAACGGGTCGTTACCGTGAAAATCGCCCGGGTTATCCAGGTATTGCGATTTCTGATCCGAGCCATTTATCATGTGTGAGTAACGATTTTGGGTATGATTTCGTGTTTTCTCGTTATGTCGAAGCGGTTGGTCAAAAAGGAGATGTCTTGTTTGGTCTTTCTACTTCAGGTAACTCGGGTAACATTTTAAAAGCGATTGAAGCGGCAAAAGCAAAAGGCATGAAAACCATCGCATTAACGGGTAAAGATGGCGGTAAAATGGCGGGTTATGCTGATGTTGAAATCCGCGTACCACACTTTGGTTATGCTGACCGTATTCAAGAAATCCATATTAAAATTATCCATATCGTTATTCAGTTGATTGAAAAAGAAATGGCTTAATCGCTGCTATGGAACTGACAAACAGGCCGATTTTTTCGGCCTCTATTTCAGTTTGAATGATGGTTTAAAGTGAGGAGTAATTTAAACCATGTGTGAATTGCTTGGCATGAGCGCGAACGTGCCTACAGATATCTGTTTCAGTTTTACCGGCCTAATTCAACGAGGGGGGCGTACAGGTCCTCATCGAGACGGTTGGGGAATCACCTTTTACGAAGGCAAAGGTTTTCGCACTTTTAAAGATCCTGCCCCAAGTTGCCAATCTAAAATTGCTCAGCTTGTCCAAAGTTATCCAATCAAAAGCCGGGCTGTGATTAGCCATATACGCCAAGCTAATCGAGGCGGTGTCAGTTTAGAAAATACCCACCCTTTTACTCGCGAGTTATGGGGGCGTTACTGGACCTTTGCGCATAATGGTCAGCTCACCGATTATCAAGACTTACCAACGGGTAACCACCGTCCGGTTGGCCAAACAGACAGTGAAAAATCGTTTTGTTGGTTATTGGAACAGATGGAAAGGAGATTTCCTGAAACGCCGAAAGATATGGTTGATGTGTTCCGTTATGTGGCAGCACTGTGCGATCAGTTAAAAGAGAAGGGCGTATTCAATATGCTGTTATCAGATGGTGAATATCTGATGACCTATTGCACCAATCATTTGTATTGGATTACTCGTCAAGCGCCTTTTGGTAATGCTACTTTGCTTGATGAAGATGTCGAGGTTAATTTCCAAGAAGAAACAACTCCTGAAGACGTCGTCTCGGTTATCGCTACTCAACCATTAACTGGTAATGAAAACTGGCAACGCATGAAGCCGGGAGAATATGGTCTGTTTCATTTTGGAAAGCGTATTGCCACCAATATGGACGACTTGAAAGATGTTCCATTTGCTGCACCAAAACCAGGAAATCAAGCGCCGACAGAGCTATTAGAATAAGATTGGTTCTGTTAAGAATGTAAAGCATAGGTATAGTCAGGACAAAATAAAAAGGTTGATACGTGAGTACCAACCTTTTTTTATTCTTACAATAACGAATTATATTTATTCGTATGCGTGGCCGTGAATACCTAACGCTTTGCCATCTAAGTAAGCTTTGCCATCTTTCATGTCTAAACGACCTTCGACAAACCATTGTACAACCAATGGGTAGATACGGTGCTCTTGGGCTTGAACACGTTCAGTTAAGACTTCCACTGTATCTTCATCAAAGATAGGCACTTTTGCTTGAAGGATAACAGGACCTCCATCAAGCTGTTCGGTGACAAAATGCACACTCGTTCCGTGCTCTTCATCACCAGCTAGAATGGCACGTTGATAGGTATTTAAGCCTGGGTATTTAGGTAGTAGAGAAGGGTGAATGTTGATCATTCGACCTTTATAGTGGCGAACGAATTCACCACTCAAGATACGCATAAAGCCAGCAAGTACCACTAGGTCTGGATTAAATTCATCCATTTGACGCATTAACTCGCGATCGTAAGCATCGCGAGTATCAAAGGCTTTTGCGTCAAGAAATACTGGTTCTGCACCTGCTTTTTTTGCACGTTCTAACCCGTAAGCCGTTGCTTTATTAGAAAAAACAGCCGTCACCTTACCGTCTTTAATGCTTGAATCACAAGCATCAAGGATCGCTTGTAAGTTAGTACCATTTCCTGAAATTAAAACAACTACACTTTTCATAGGTTAATTTATCTCTACTTGACCTTCGTTAGATTCTGCTGTCGCAATTGTACCGATTACCCACGCAGTTTCACCTTCTTTTTGTAAAAGTTCGACGGCAGCATCGGCTTGGTCGGCAGGAAGAGCAATCACTAGACCAACACCACAGTTAAAGGTACGGTACATTTCGTGAGTATCAACGTTACCTTTTTCCTGTAACCATTTGAAAATTGAAGGCCATTCCCAGCTATTTCCATCGATAACAGCTTTAGTTCCTTCAGGAAGAACGCGTGGGATATTTTCCCAGAAGCCGCCACCAGTAATATGAGAAATAGCGTGAATGTCATGTTCTTCAACCAATTTTAGACCTGATTTGATGTAGATCTTGGTTGGAGTAAGCAGATGTTCACCGACAGGTTTTCCGTCCAATAGCTCGTTTTTATCCGCTTTAGATACTTCGAGAATCTTACGAACTAGAGAGTAACCATTTGAGTGAGGACCGCTAGAGCCTACAGCGATAAGTGCATCACCAGCAGCTACTTTAGTGCCATCAATGATGTTTTCTTTTTCAACAACACCAACACAGAAACCAGCAACGTCGTAATCTTCGCCTTCGTACATTCCTGGCATTTCAGCAGTTTCACCGCCGATAAGTGCACAGCCTGCTTGTAGACAACCATCCGCGATACCAGATACAACGTCTGCAGCTGTATCAATATCGAGTTTGCCCGTTGCATAGTAATCAAGGAAAAACAGTGGTTCTGCACCTTGAACGATAAGGTCGTTCACACACATAGCAACAAGGTCGATGCCAATGGTATCGTGCTTTTTCATATCTAAAGCAAGACGTAGTTTAGTACCTACACCATCTGTACCTGAAACCAAAACAGGTTGCTTGTATTTCGTTGGTAGTTCACACAGAGCACCAAAACCACCGATACCACCCATTACTTCTGGGCGACGTGTCTGTTTTACTGCACCTTTAATACGATTAACAAGCTCGTTGCCTGCATCAATATCTACACCAGCGTCTTTGTAGCTTAAAGAAGTGTTATTACCGCTCACGGGGAAATTCCTCGGTCTAGTTGGATATGGAAACGGCGCTATTCTACAGGGCTTAAAACAAAAAGGAAAACGTTTGCGTCGGATTTTTTATAAGATTTTTATGCATCCTGCCGAAGCATAGTGGTAGAAATTATTAATCTTTTTTATTGATGCAATAGAGACTTAGGTTGATATATGGAGAGAAAATATAAATCAACAACGAATCTGTGTATAATCAGAAGGTTTGTTTAAATTATGCCGGAGATGGAAATGAAAGTTGTTGAAGTAAAACACCCGCTAGTAAAACATAAAATTGGTTTGATGCGCGAAGGTGATATCAGCACTAAACGTTTTCGTGAGTTAGCCACAGAAGTTGGCAGTCTTCTCACTTACGAAGCAACTGCAGACTTTGAAACAGAAAAGGTAACCATCGAAGGGTGGATGGGGCCGGTAGAAATCGACCAAATTAAAGGTAAAAAAGTTACAGTTGTTCCAATTCTACGTGCTGGTTTAGGTATGATGGATGGCGTGTTAGAGCATATCCCAAGTGCTCGTATTAGCGTTGTTGGTGTCTATCGTGATGAAACCACATTAGAGCCAGTTCCATACTTTAATAAGCTTGCGACTAATATCGATGAGCGTATGGCGTTGGTTGTTGATCCAATGTTAGCAACTGGTGGTTCTATGATTGCGACTATTGACCTGCTAAAAGAGCATGGTTGTGATCATATCAAGGTCTTAGTTCTTGTTGCTGCTCCAGAAGGTCTTGAAGCACTTGAAAAAGCGCATCCAGATGTCGAGCTATATACTGCTGCCATTGATGAAAAGTTGAATGACAAAGGCTATATTGTTCCTGGTTTAGGTGATGCAGGCGATAAGATTTTTGGCACAAAATAACACTGATTTTGTGATTAATAAAAAAGGAGCATCTTGCTCCTTTTTTAATGCCAAAAACCTATTAAGCGCTAAGGTTCATCTGCATCTATTTTTTTAAACTCAATGTACCGCCAACCTTTTTTCGAGGTGTGGTGTTGTCATTAGAACGGCGCTGCTGAGCTGGCTTTCCTGTTGATTTATGAGCATTGGTGTTATTACGCTCACGACCTTTTTTAGAGTTAGGTGCATGACGAAATTCGTCGGCATTATTACCGCGATAAGTTCTAGCTTTTTGATTACGACGTGCTTTAGACGTTTGGTTTTCTTCTCTGCTATCAAACACTTTAGCGTGTGTTGCACGGCGAATCTTTTGGCCTTGAACCGTTTGTTTTGACGCCTCTTCTGTACCACTCGAATCTTCACACATCGCAAGTATCTCTGAGACTTCTTCGTCACTTAAGTAGCGCCATTCACCATTGGGTAATCCATCAAGCGAAATATTCATAATACGTACTCGACGTAGTTTAAATACTTCATAGCCCAACGCTTCACACATACGACGAATCTGACGATTAAGTCCTTGAGTTAATACAATACGAAAACTGAATTTGGTTTCCCTTGTGACTTGGCAAGGAAGGGTTACCGTATCAAGAATATTGACACCAGTGGACATATTCTTAATAAACTCGTCGCTAATTGGTTTATTAACACGGACGACGTACTCTTTTTCGTGATTGTTACCTGCGCGCAGTATCTTATTCACGATATCGCCATCATTGGTCAGAAAAATAAGACCATCAGAGGGTTTATCTAAACGACCAATGGGGAAAATACGCTGTGAGTGACCAATAAAGTCAACAATGTTACCTGGGATATCACGTTCAGTTGTACAAGTAATGCCTGTGGGTTTATTCAATGCAATATAGATTGGGCGTTGTTTTTTATTGCCCACCACTTTGCCATCCACACACACTTCATCTGTTGGTGACACTTTGGTGCCCATTTCTGGACGCTGGCCATTGATTGTGACACGGCCTTGTTCGATCAGCTTGTCCGCTTCGCGGCGTGAGCAAAAGCCAGTTTCACTGATGTATTTATTGAGGCGCTTTTCAGCAGGCTGTGACATGGACAATCTCCGGCGTATAACATTACGAATAAAGAGCTACACGGTCAGCGCTCTTTCTCAAAAGAGCGCGCATTCTAACAGTTCTTAGTTTTCAGCCAAGTCGTTTTTGATGACGTTCGCGTGTTTCCAGTTTTTTATCATTACTCTTACGCAATAAAACGTATACCGCTCCTGTTCCTCCATGAAAACGCTGAGCACTATGAACGCATTGCACTTCTTTTATTTGGGTTAACCAATATGATAGATAGCTTTTCATCAATGCCGGAGGGTTAGAACGTTCTCCTTTACCATGAACAATGATGACGGTTCTTATATCCATTCGCATGCATTGACGAAGAAAATTCACCACTTCATCTCTTGCTTGCTTTAAGGTTTTACGATGCAAATCAAGTCGTGCTTGGATCGGGTATTTGCCTAAACGCAGTTTTCGAAATACACCATCTTGTACACCATCCCGTTTAAACTCAATGAGATCTTCCGGTTTGATCATTGGTGCATTATCAAGGGATAAATAATCCGAGTCACGTTCATCTAGGCTAGTGGCCGCTTCTCGCCGTGCCAGTTGCGCGTCTGTGACTTGAATTGTTTTTTGATGTTCAGCAACATCATTGGTTTTAAGCGGTTTAACATCGCCCATCATTTGTTGAAATAGCTCGAAATCATCTTGAGACATAGGAAGGCATCTCGACATTAGCAACTACATAATCAAGAGTATACCAATCGAAAACGCAATTTGATCATTCGCACAATAAAAAACCGGAGCAGAAAAAGGTCTACTCCGGTGCGTAGCGTCACTCTATTTTTCAATAGGTGCTAAGCGATCTAGTGAGGAGATTTGTCGTTCAGGACTTTGTGTTGAAGAAAGACAACCAGATAATCGAGAATATCCATTATCACCGAGTTAACCCACAGAATTGCCAATCTGGAGGGGGTAGCAGGCGCTTTGCTTCCAAAGTATCGAAGACGAATGTTACGTTAAATTGTCCCGGTCAGAGCAACACTGATCTAGATCAAACGCGATGAATTGTCGGAGATTCAACATGAAACGGTGGGAATTTAGTCACATTTTGCTTGGGTTGCGTGTATTTTGAACGAACGGATTTTATTTTCAATAAAAGTCTTGCACCGCAGAAAAGAATGAGTAATATACGCATCCGTTCCCGGTAATAAACATTCCGGTTGAGCGATATCTCGGTGAATAGCGCAGTTTGGTAGCGCATCTGGTTTGGGACCAGAGGGTCGGGGGTTCGAATCCCTCTTCACCGACCACATTTAAAGAAGCCCCGACAGCAATGTCGGGGCTTTTTGCATTTAGGAATGTTAGATTCCCAGCATCTTGGGTCGGGGGCTGGAAGCCCAGTCGCATCGAATTCCTCTTCACCGACCACATTTAAAGAAGCCCTGACAGTAATGTCGGGGCTTTTTGCATTTAGGAATGATTGATTCCCAGCATCTTGGGTCGGGGGCTGGAAGCCCAGTCGCATCGAATTCCTCTTCACCGACCATATTTAAAGAAGCCCTGGCAGCAATGTCGGGGCTTTTTGCATTTAGGAATGATTGATTCCCAGCATCTTGGGTCGGGGGCTGGAAGCCCAGTCGCATCGAATTCCTCTTCACCGACCATATTTAAAGAAGCCCTGACAGCAATGTCAGGGCTTTTTGCATTCAGGAACAATAGATTCCCAGCATCTTGGGTCGGGGGCTGGAAGCCCAGTCGCATCGAATTCCTCTTCACCGACCACATTTAAAGAAGCCCTGACAGCAATGTCGGGGCTTTTTGCATTTAGGAATGTTAGATTCCCAGCATCTTGGGTCGGGGGCTGGAAGCCCAGTCGCATCGAATTCCTCTTCACCGACCACATTTAAAGAAGCCCCGACAGCAATGTCAGGGCTTTTTGCATTTAGGAACAATAGATTCCCAGCTTTTTGGGTCGGGGGCTGGACGCCCAGTCGCATCGAATTCCTCTTCACCGACCATATTTAAAGAAGCCCTGGCAGCAATGTCGGGGCTTTTTTCATTTAGGAATAATAGATTCCCAGCATCTTGGGTCGGGTGCCTTTTATTTTTAACGCAGAGTCGTGTTTCGAGCTCAATCCTATTTGGGAAAATCACAGTTTGCTTGGCTGGAACGATTGAGGCGCTCTACTTTAAATCCTTGTTTTTCAAGTAGTGATAAAACATTTCCTTCGCCGATGAGGTGTAACATACCCACCACCATTACGTAGTGACCATTTTGATTGGGCAAAAAAGTCTTCGAGTTTATTTTATCTGCCCAGTCTTGATTACGGTTGCTTAGTACATTCTGTTTCATTTGGTTGGGCATAGAATCCGCTTGAGCAAAGCGTAATAAATTTTTCTTGTCACCTGCTTTCCAACTTTGAACTAAACATTGCATAGTCGCAGTACTGGTTTGCCATTCATCCAACATAGAGACCAACAGCTCTTTACCTTGTTGATCTTGCTTTGTCAGTAAGTTGATCTGAAATTGTAGGGTTTCTAAACCAATGACTGGGATATTGTCTTTTGTTGCTTGTCCGATAAGGTGATTATCAATCCCGTTACGAGATTGATACCCGAGTTGTTCTAGATGTACATTTTGAATCGAAATGGCCGTAACCCAAGGGGACATTGCGCGATAACGCTGGCTATTTAGTCCCAGTTTCTTAGTGATTCTATCGAGCTTCTTTAATTGTTTTGCAGTCAGTACTTCATCACTACGAACCGTTTGTGGTGGATAGTTAACCTGATTTGCGTTGCGTGTATCAGCCTCTGTAATGAGGCCATCACCATGTGCTAAAGACTCAGTGATCACTTTAGGTAGTGGGTACATGGATTCATTTCCCACATGGACAGAGCCGATCACGTAAATATTTAAATCACCCTTGGAAATGTGCCAATAGAGAGGTTCTGCTTTAGTCACTGTGGTGACAATGGCAAGCAGACTAGCAATGAGGCGTAAGCTCAGCGACATAATTCTTCCTGAATCGATAAATATTGCTTTAAATAGGGCAGAATAGCATAGCAGGTGTGAAAAAAATGGCGATGTATCAACATCGCCATTTTACGTTGAAAATCAGTATGTACACCAAGGTTAGTTTTGTACTTTAAATAGCCTTAAACGATTAGCATTGCTTACAACAGTGATTGAAGACAATGCCATAGCTGCCCCTGCAATAACAGGGCTGAGCATAAACCCAAAAGCAGGATATAGAACACCTGCAGCGATAGGAATACCAATAGTGTTGTAAATAAACGCACCAAATAAGTTCTGATGAATATTTTTTACCGTTGCTTTTGATAGCTCAATAGCATTAGCAATGGCGGCCGGAGATGAGTTCAATAGTGTCATCTGAGCACTTTCAATGGCGACATCACTCCCTGAGCCCATGGCAACACCAATGTCTGCTTGCGCTAAAGCAGGGGCATCGTTAATACCATCACCAGCCATCGCTACCTTGCGACCTAACTGCTGTAAAGCTGCAATATGCTCAGCTTTTTCATCCGGTTTTACTTGGGCAATAATTTGCTTAATGCCGATTTCTTGACCGATAGCGTCAGCAACACCTTGTTGGTCACCAGTTAACATGACCGTGTGAATTCCCATATTATTCAGTGTGGTGATCGCTTGTTTTGCTTCCGGTTTGATTGGATCTGCAATGGCAATACTGCCAATAATCTGCTGATCTATTGCAATTAATACCGGTGTCCAAGCATTGTTTTGGTATTGTTCTAACGCAGTTTGAACCTTGTCTAATTCAATCCCAAGTTCTTGAATGTAAGTCGTCGAACCGATCAGAACATGTTGGCCATTGATTATTGCGCTCAAACCTTTACCGCGTTGGTTAGCAAATTGCTCAGTAACCATCGGGGATAACTGCTGCTCCTTGGCATAAATGCAAATTGCTTTTGCTAAAGGGTGTTCCGAGTGTTGTTCTAGTCCGTAGGCCAATTTTAATAAATCTTCTGGAGTGCCAGAAAGAACATCGACCGATTGAACACTGGGTTTACCTTGCGTCAAGGTCCCGGTTTTATCAAACACAACCGTATCAATTTGGCTAGCTGATTGCAGTACGTTAGCATCTTTAATTAAAATTCCGAGTTCGGCTGCTTTACCAACCCCAACAGTGACAGATAAAGGGGTAGCAAGACCAAGCGCACAGGGACAGGCAATGATCAGCACGGTTGTTGCTGCCACTAGCATGTAGCTGATTTTAGGTTCTGGGCCTACCATGTACCAAATGGCTGCGGTAACGATCGCGATACCGACTACAACCGGAACAAATACCGATGAAATGCGGTCCGCGAGCTTAGCTATTGCAGGTTTACTGCTTTGTGCTTGGCGTACCAATTGGATAATGCGTGACAGCATGGTTTGACTACCGATCCCTGTCGCTTTAATCACTAAACTGCCGTCTTGGTTAATCGTGCCCGCTGAAACGGGTTCACCTTCTAACTTATGGGTAGGAACAGGTTCGCCAGTCAGCATAGATTCATCGACATAGGAATCCCCTTCGATAACCACACCATCAACTGCTACTTTTTCCCCTGGTTTGATGCGTAACATCATTCCTTGCTCAATGCTATCAACACGAATGACTTCATCACCGGTATCAGTAATAAGCGTTGCTTCTTGAGGTTGTAGGTTAATTAACGCTTGTAATGATTGTGTCGTGCGAGCTTTCGCTTTTGCTTCAATATAGTGACCTAAAGAGATCAAACCGATGATCATCGCACTGGCTTCAAAGTACACATGACGTGCAGCATCTGGGAATGCATTGGGTATAAGAACGACAGTAATCGAGTAGAGCCATGCGACGCCAGTACCTAGTGCGACTAATGTATCCATGGTTGCTCGGCCATGAGTCAATGATTTCCACGCACTAGAATAGAAGTGGCGGCCAGCCGTCATGAGCAGTCCTAAACAGAGTAATCCGACAATTCCCCAACCAATTTGTACAGAACCCGAGGTGATCATCATTTCCCCCCCGAATACTCCCCAGAGCATGAGGGGAACCCCCAAAACAAGCCCCATCACAGCACTACGCAAGTGCTCCTTTTTGACTTGTTCTAGTTGTTCTTGCTGTTTGTGTTGTTGCTCGGCTGGGTCATCAACCCATTCGGCTTGATAGCCTGCTTCAGTGATGGCTTTAATCAGCGCGTCGGGTTGTTGCTCACGAGCAAGGACTAACGCGCTTTGTTCAGCAAGGTTTACTTGCGCTCGATGAACCCCTTCGACTGATAATAGGGCTTTTTCAACTGATGAAACACAGCTAGCACAGCTCATCCCTTTAACTAAGAGATGTGTTGCCACGTCTTCTTGATGAATCGTGCTAGCTTGCTGCTGTTTTGTATTAGGGGTCTCCTCTACAGCAACATCATCTGCTTGAGGGACGGTGTCAGTTTCTGATGGTTGCATTGCATCATCATTAGCCGCTTTGGCAGTGAAGCCGACTTCTGCCACTTTATCTGCGATTTGTTGCTCAGTAAGAGATGTCACGAGAGTTAAATGCTCGGTGGTTACCTCTAAACGAGCAATCTGATCCGATTCTTTTAGGTGAGAGGTGAGTTTATTAACACATCCTCCACAATGTAGGCCTTCTAAAGCAAAGTCGTAACGATGGCCGGCACCAAACCCCGCCGTTTCAACACTGTCTAGTACTCCATCAAGTGATGCTTCAGTATCAAATTCGATGAAAGTAGGGGACAGTTCTTTAATATCTACTGTGAAATCTTCATTCAACTGACGCTCAAGTTTACGCGCGCAGCCCATACAATGAAGACCGGTTAATGATAGAGAATAATGGCTCATGAAATTTCCCTCCAAGACCAATTTTGTCTCAGCATAAACCTTACCCTAACGGTAAGGTCAAGGATAAATAGGACTTCTAGTTTGAGTTAAACACTATTGTTAAGGAAAATGAGGTAAAAGAGTTGGTTATTAGGTCAAATCGATATTTGTTGTTATTCCCTAGGCAGTGGTAGAATACCGCGCAAATTTCGCTTACGCTGTCGATTTGGCGCAGGCTTCTGACAAAGGTAAATTCATAATGACGGTTAAAACTCGTTTTGCTCCTAGCCCAACAGGCTTTCTTCATGTCGGTGGTGCACGTACCGCACTGTACTCTTGGTTATATGCGAAAAACCAAGGTGGTGAATTTGTTTTGCGTATCGAAGACACTGATTTAGAACGTTCTACTCAACCAGCAGTAGATGCGATTCTTGAGGGCATGACTTGGCTTGGTCTAGATTGGGATGAAGGTCCATACTACCAAACTAAACGTTTTGACCGTTACAACGAAGTAGTGGATCAGCTACTTGCTGAAGGCAAAGCGTACAAATGTTATGCATCTAAAGAACTGCTTGATGAAGTTCGCGCAGAACAAGAAGCGAACAAAGAATTGGTTCGCTACGATGCTAACCATCCAAAAATCAAAGCAGCAAACGAAGCGGCAAAAGAGGGTGATCCTTGTTGTATTCGTTTCCGTAACCCTACAGAAGGTACTGTTGTATTTGATGACCAAATTCGTGGCCCTATCGAGTTCTCGAATAGTGTGTTGGATGATTTGATCATTCGTCGTACTGACGGTTCACCAACCTACAACTTCTGTGTGGTAGTGGATGACTGGGATATGGGTATCACTCACGTAATCCGTGGTGAAGACCATATCAACAACACACCTCGTCAAATCAACATCTACAAAGCACTTGGCGCAGAAGTTCCTACTTTTGCTCACTGTGCAATGATCCTTGGCGACGACGGTGCGAAACTGTCTAAACGTCACGGTGCGGTTTCTGTTATGCAATACCGCGATGAAGGTTACCTACCTGAAGCGCTAATCAACTACTTAGTACGTCTAGGTTGGGGTCATGGCGACCAAGAAATCTTCACTAAAGAAGAGATGATCAACCTATTTAGCTTGAATGCGATTTCTAAATCAGCATCCGCATTCAACACTGAAAAACTATTATGGTTGAACAACCACTACATCAAGACGCTTGCACCTGAATACGTGGCAAGTCACCTTGAATGGCACTTCGAACACCAAGGTATCAACAAAGATAACGGTCCAGCACTGACTGATCTAGTGGCGCTAATGGGCGAACGTGCTCATACATTGGTTGAGCTTGCTGCTCAATCTCGTTACTTCTACGAAGACTTCTCTGAATTCGACGCAGCAGCAGCGAAAAAACACCTACGTGGCGTAGCAAAAGAGCCTCTTGCTCTTGCATTGAGCAAAATCGAAGCGCTAACTGAGTGGACTGCGGAAAGTTTACACGGCGTTATCGAAGCGGTATGTGCTGAACTAGAAGTTGGCATGGGTAAAGTAGGTATGCCTCTACGTGTTGCTGTGACTGGCGCAGGTCAATCACCATCAGTAGACGCAACTATGCAGCTAATTGGTAAAGAACGTGTTATCGCTCGTATCAAGATGGCATTAGAGTTCATTGCTCAGCGTGAAGCAAACGCACAATAATAGGCGTTACCTATAAAAAGAAAAACCGTAGCTGAGAGGCTGCGGTTTTTTTTATATCTATACTAATAAGGATTCTTAGGCCGACACCGATGAATGCCAAAAGAGGATTATTTTAGGTCAATACTATTAAGCCGGCCCATGTAGATTAGAATATCAAGGTAGTCTTTATGAGCTTCAAGTAGCGCTTTTTTCGTTTTGCTATAGGCAGCGAGTTTACCATGCTTGTTTATAGAGCAGACGACACTCTTAAACGTACATTTCCCTTTTGCATCATAGTGTCTCCATGCGGCAATGTAGCACGCATCGCGACAATCTGGGTTTTCCAATGTTGGTCGGGGTTTGTAGATGATCTTTGGCTCAAGACTATGCGGAAGGCGAGTCATTAAGTAGGGATCTTTTAAGATTCTTCGCCAATGTTTGCCCCACATCTCTGAACCTAGTTCATTACGCATACGAATGGCTTTCTGTAATCCACGCTTTTCACCGATACGTATGTAACCGACGGAGCGGTGTAATACGGTATCTTCGGGGGTATGAATGTGGATTTTATACGCGGTTTTCGCTTTCGAAATAAATCGATGACCGGTATTGGTCTCCAAATTACTCTTCTTCATTGTCTCATCTATATAATAATCATTATTTGATTAAGGAAAGGTGTCGGATTCTTTACCAAGCGTAAAAAATGTAACGGAGTTTCATCAGAGTTAAGTCAGGAGAATGCGAGAAAAAGCGAGTTCTATTGATCTTATGTGAAGTGGGTTCAATAAAGCTCAAAGGAATGATAAGGGCTGCCAATAAGATATTCAATGCAAGTATGAGTAAAAAATAGCCCGTGTTAATCATTAAAAATACCGAGTCAATGACACATTCCGACGTTGTTTTTACTCTATTCCCCAGTAATAAAATGGACTTTCTTTGTGGTCAACTTAGCTATTAACGGGGCAGAATTCAGGGTGTCACTCATGAGTTCTTGCATAGAAGCTATCAACTTCAACGTGCTTGGGATAGGCCTTAATCAGAGTTTGGTAATGGTCGAACGGTATGACGCCATTTAGCGATAGCAGAAAAGTGTTCTGTAACAGGGTCGTTAGGTTCTTCTGATGTTTTCGTTAAGCGTTGGACAATCGCAGCAGCCATTTGAGTGAGTGGCTGTTGGTAGGTTGTTAATTGGTAACTTTGCCAACTAGATTGTTCAATATCATCAAATCCAATGATGCAGAGATCGTTAGGAATCGACAGTTTAAATTCATGGCGAGCCACATCCATAAATCCACAGGCGAGCAAATCAGTGACACAAAAAATGCCATCTGGTTTTTGACGATGGGAGAGTAATTGTCGTGCTGCTTCCGCCCCTGTGTTGTATTCAGTTGGGCCTGCTCGTAATAACGTACACGGTTGTTGGTGTTGTTTGGCAAGATCCATGAAGCGTTGTTCACGAGCTAATAAACTCGGTGATTGAATTGTGGATGAGATCACAGCTAAACGCCGACAGCCAGCCTGCTGCAGTAGATGATGCGCGTCGGCTATGATGTCTTGATAATCGATCACCATATGGTCGGCCCGTGGAAACTGATTACCTCGGTTAATCAAGATGACATGTTGTCCGCTATTTAAACACGTTTCGACAAATTCATTATCTGGAGAGCCAGAAAGAACAATTGTAGCTGAAGCACGGTAATTAAGCGTTTGGCTTAAGGCTTCATTAGTGCTCTCCTTACCTCCCGCAGTGTTGATTACCATCACTGCTCGTCCGGCTATTTGCAGGTGCTGAGTGATTGTATCGAGTAATTGGGCTTGAAATGGTGCATTTAGGTTAGAGCCGAGAATGCATACCGGTCGGCTGGTTTCTTTTGACAGGCCACGGGCTAGATGGTTGACATGATAGTTTAGCGCCTTTGCTGCATCCATCACCTTGACTCTGGTTTGTTCTGAGACACTGGCGCCTGGTGTGAAGGTGCGTGATACTGCAGAGCGAGAGACACCAGCAAGTTTTGCCACTTCAGCAGCACTTGCCATTGATTTAGGAATAAAAGGCGCTTTATTTGTCATAGATTTCTGATTACTTCGTTACTTATGTTTATTCTGCAATAACTTAGCGAATAGCTCGGTGCATAGCCACTGCTTGTTTAGCTAAATCAACCAACATAGGTTTTGGCGTTTCAAACCATTCATCTGGGTGCAATTCGCGAGTGTGACGAATATGGGCGATAGCGGCTTCTAATGTCGGGTATTTTTCTGGCATCTCCAGATGTAAGAATAACGCGACAATAGTGACAGAACGACTACGACCTCCACGGCAATTAACCAAAATATTGCCTAATTCGCGGTTTTTATAAGAAGGTTTATCCGGAATGGTCTGATTTAAGGCTGAACGCATTAAGTAGTAACCCGCTAAAATCATTTCGGCAGTGTTACCAGGACCATCAATCAAGCCGAGCTTGTAATAACGAACTGGCCCAGCACCAAATGCCTTAGTATCGCCGGTGTAATTCGGATCAAGTTGGTCTACCCAGTCAATATCAAGGTTGACTGCACAGTTGAGGACAATTTTGATATCTAACTCTTTGAGAAGATCAGGATTTGCGGTACCAACAGACCCTCCAATATAAATATTGACGCCCCAATGAGGAATATTGCTTTCAATAAGGCTAATAGGTGGACGTGGGTAATGTTTGGTTTTAGATGGAGTTGTTACAGTCATAAAATCAAGCCTTATTGTTGGGATAATAAAGGAATATCTAAGGCGTCAGCCAATGATTGAGCAACGCCTGGAGCAGCGGCAAAAACGGGGCCGCCGAATCGGATCTCATCAAAGTTTTGTGGGTAAGTCCCGGTATATCCGCCCGCTTCGCGAACCAGTAATAAACCCGCTAAGCAGTCCCAAGCATTCATATGTAGCTCGGCATAACCATCAGTGCGACCTTCTGCAACCCAGGCTAATGCCAGTGCGCCAGAGGCACCGCGGCGAATATTCGTTCCTAGTGTGAGTAAGTTATCGATAGCACTGAGATAACGTTGTTGAGAAACCCTTGTTGACCAGCCAAGTTCAAAAGAGCTACTAGCAATATGAGCGGTTTTGGCAATGTGTAATGGGGATTGATTTTTGAGAGCGTAATAGCCTTTACGTGCTAAATAGAGCTCATCTGTAACTGGATTATAAATCGCCCCAAGTAAGGTTTCTGCTCGATAAACGAGGGCAATGGCAACGCAAAAGTGATCGATTCCACGGGCAAAGTTCGCTGTGCCATCAATAGGGTCGACAATCCATAGGTAATCACTATCGGTGTTAAAACCGCCGGATTCTTCACCAAACACCACATCCTGTGGAAACTGTTTGCAAATGGAATCGCGGATCAGGTTTTCAACTAAGCCATCTGCTTCAGTTAGGAAGTCTTGTGCTCCTTTTAAAGAGATCTCTTGCGGATCGCGCTGGTGGAAATGATTAAGCGCAAGCTGTCCCGCTTCTAGAATAACGGTTTTAAGAGCTTTTTCTCTACTATCAATTGCATCGTTCAATGAAGGTTCTTCCTCGTATAAATCAGTGGCTATTTCATCGCCCGAAGGCGGTGAAAACTTAGTAAGTTGTCAGGTGAATCGTGCAGAGACCAACTTACTAAGTCGTATCATTATTGTTGGTAGCTTAAGCTCCACAGGTCTTGCCAATCTTGGCGGCTTTGCCAGTCACTATCCGCGGTGGAAGTATGGTAAGACATTATTTCTGAGCGGTATTTTTCAATACCTGAAGCCTCATTACTTGGCAGAGAAAAGGTGTTGTTGGTCGACATTTTGCCGTCAACAGCCTGAGGTTTTATTCCTTCTTCGGTCAGCATGTAATGAATAAATAATTTGGCGGTATTTGGGCTATGTTTCCCTTTTGCGATCAGTCCCAGACTTGGGTAGTTCCAACCGATAAATGGTTTTAATCCATGGCATAAGCCAAGTTTCATGCCGTCTTTATTTTTACGAAATTTAGCGGTACTGATGAGACCTACAAAACTGTCTTTTACATCAGGAGCCCCAATGGCTTGCGCCGCATCACTGTCAGAGTGAGTCAAAAGTGGCGCATTTTCTGCCAGAGCCTTCACAAAGGCAGCAGTCGCTGAACTTTCATCCGTTTTTAATGGGTGACCGAACTCTTGTTGATAGGCTTGTGCGATAGCTTGGTCATAATGGGTTGCCATCTGATTAAACCAATCGGTATAAGAGGGCTTACCTAAAGGATCTTGCATCGCGATTTTGCCGTGCCATTTCGGTTCGGTAAGCTGCCAAATATTGGTGATTGGACAGGTATCGTATTGAGCAGTGTTGTAGGCCCATACGTTTGGTGCCATTACTACAGTCAGTGGATCTTGGTATTGTTTGGGGATCTTGCCCGTCATGTCGCTTGGTATCCAACTTTCGACATAACCTTTTGACAGCAACTGCTCGATACCCGCGGGGGCATCCGCTAAGAATGCCACATCCGTTTTAATGTTATGAGCTTGAGCTTCTCGGCTGACAATTTCTAATATTTGTGGTGCTTTTGCTTTTACTCCAATGGCTTGCAGGCCATATTTTTTGCTAAAAGCTTTAGCTTGTTTAACTATTTTTCCAGTTGACGCGTAAACCGTAATAGGTGATTCATGTTTTGCGGCCGCGATAATTTGTTGTAGTGAACTATCGTTTTCGGCCATAGCTGGAAACGTTGCGACAACCGATAATGCAAGAGCACTGAGAGCGTTGCGAATTTTCATAGTGAAGATGACATCCTATGGTTTGGGTAACGCTTAGTTAAAAGCGAAAGACTGTGACGGGGGTAAAGTCGTTGCAGAAAGGGAATCGGCATCTGTGTTGTATAGATGAGATTGGATATTCTGCTTATGAGTTGCGGTGGGCATTTCTATACTTTGCCCTAACGCGTTAAAACCGTGTATGCCATGGTCGGGGATTGAGCAATAGGCCGTTTGACCTACCGACCAAGTCGGGTAAATCTGAGTAGAGAGTGTGAGAGTGTTCTCACCACTGGTTAACTCTATTAACCAACTGCCACCAGTTGGGATGATTTGCTTAATGGTGACAGGAAAACCGATAGGGTCATGACTCAGTTGTAGTGCTTCAGGGCGTACGCCGACTTTATGTAAATGAGCCGATGAATCTATGTATGGCTGTAAATAGCGATTAAGCTCGGATTGTGGATGCTTGAAAGGATCAATCCAGTTAATTCTGGGGTTGCCAATAAACTCAGCGATGAAGGTGTTGCTTGGTTGAGCATAGATTTCATCAGGCGTTCCAACTTGCTGTAGTTGACCCTCTTTCATGACGGCTATCCTAGTGGCAAGTGTCATCGCTTCCCATTGATCGTGACTAACAAAAACGATGGTGGTACCGAAGGTTTCATGGATACGTTTTAGTTCTGCGCGCATCTCTAAGCGCAAAGCAGCATCCAAATTAGATAAGGGCTCATCTAATAGCAGAACTTTCGGGTTAACAGCTAACATCCTTGCTAATGCGACACGCTGTTGCTGGCCGCCAGAGAGTTGCGATGGATAACGGTCTGCGTATTCTGCAATGCGCAATTTTTCCATGACATCTAATGTACGTCGTTCGCGTTCTTCTGTTGGCACTTTTTGTAGGCGCAGACCAAAGTCAACATTACGTTTTACAGTCATATGTGGCCACAGTGCGTAGCTTTGAAAAACTAATCCTATTTCCCGCTGTTCTGGTGGGAGGTAGATGGATGGCGAAATACTATCAACCCGTTGATCTCCAATCGCTATATGACCACCGGAAATATGCTCAATACCGGCAATCATGCGCAGAATAGTGGTTTTACCGCAGCCGGAAGGGCCGAGTAGACACATGAACTCCCCGTCATTCACGGTTAAATTAAGATCTTGAACAGCAAGTTTACTGCTACCTGAATACTTTTTTTCTAAGTGCGATAAAGTGATAGATGGCATGATTAACTCTCCAGACCTTGAGCGAGACCTGTTCCGGTCATTTTTTGGATTAGAACAGTGCCTAACCAAGCGATAAGGGCAATCATAAGTACGACAGCATTGGCTGCTTGGTCGTAGTTATAATCGATTAAGCGTAACGAGTAGGTAGTGAGAACATCGGTCGCCGGTATGGCTAAGATAATAAACAGACTCACTCCTTTAATTCCTGAAATAAACGGTAGCAATATACCCGTGACTAAAGGCCCAGCTTGAATAGGAATGATGATTTTTGTCAGTCGGGTAAACCAATTGGCACCGGCAATGCGAGCCGCTTCTTCGGATTCTTTACCTAATTGAGTCATGGCGGCTATACCGGAACGGCTTGCAAATGGCATCTTTTCTGCCACCAAAGCAATAATCAGCAGAATCGGTGTGCCGTAAAGCGCTGGAATTGGGCCTCGCTGTACAGCAAAGAGAGATAACATCGCTGCTGCAAAGGCAATACCGGGTACTAAATACGGCATGAAAGTGATTTGTCTTAAAAACTGGCTAAGCCATGGGGTATTCACTCGCATGACGGCATAGCCAACCAACAATCCTAATATGCCCGATGCTATAGATGCACTTCCGACGATAAGCACGGTATTCCCCACCGCATGCCAAAAGTCGGGAGTAAGTAAGATGCCATTTTTCAACGCGATGGTATCGAGGTTATGGCCAATCCAGAAGTCTAAGGTAAAGTTATCCCACGTGAAACGACCTGGAATTTTCATGATGGTAGAAAGGAATAATGTGAGTAGTGGAATGGCAACACCAATAGTGACTACGCAACCCGCTACCATAGCGGCAGAAAAGCGCCACGGGCCTAATGCTCTGGTTCTCGTTAGGCTACCTTTACCTCCAACTGTCACGAATCGGCGTGCTTCTTTCATCATGCGTGTATCGATTAATAGAGTAATGATACCGATAAGCATGATGACACCGGCGATGACAGCGGCAACGCCATTTTGACGAGAATCTAATGAGCGATAAAGGCCCGTAGCTAAAGTGTTATAATGTACAGGCAACCCCAAAATATACGGTACTGCGAATTCACCAATACAATCGGCAAAAATCAGTAATCCTGAGGAAAGTAGTGCGGGACTAATCAAAGGGAAAAGAATTTGTTTGGCAATGATATTGGGTTTGGCACCGAGTACACGAGCACAATCTTCAAGTTGACCATCAACACGTCGTAATGCATTTCCCACAATCAGTAACACGAGTGGTGTGTAGTGAATGACCAAAATGACCACAATAGGTAAATAGCCATAGGCAAGCCAATTAGGCGTATGAACCCCCATGGCTTCTAGCCACCCAGGTTGCCCACCTATGGTTCTGTTTTTGAAAATAGTGGTCCAAGCTAGCGCAAAGGTCCAAGTAGGTAACATAAAGGGAACAACTAATGCTGTGGCAAACCACTTACGACCGAACATATCGGTGCGGTTGACCAGCCAAGCCAGAGTCATACCGAGTAATACTGCAAGTACTACCGTGGTTAAAGCAATGCTGATGGTGTGTGCAAGAGGTGCCCAAAGTAACAGTTCTGACATACGAGAAGTGAGCGAACGCGCTAAATAGTAAAGCGTCATGCTACCTTCTGCAGAGTGCACTCGGTTGCCATCACCTGACTGTACAATAAAAGCATTGGTCAAAATAGAAATGACCGGAGCCAAAATAAGGTACGCAAACAGAGCGGCAAGCATAACCCCTAATAAATTGGCGGGCTCATTCTTAGCAAGAACCAGCTTGCGATACAATCTTTGCCCAAATGGTATTGATGTTGGTTGCTGAATGTTCATAGTTTACATTGGCTAACAAGGTATGAGGCCAATATAAAAACCAACTGTGACAGAATGGTTACGTTTTGCACCTATGTGCAAAAGTTCATGAAACTGTCATATGGGGAAGCATCTTGAGGTTACTTGGGTATAAAAATAAAAAAGCAGCATTGAATGCTGCTTTTTTAATATTTGGTGTCCCCTGCGAGATTCGAACTCACGTCTAAGACTTAGGAGGTCCTTGTTCTATCCAGCTGAACTAAGGGGACTTATTGATCGCCACGCATTGTATACCAAATTGAGTAAGGCGTGAATATCAGCATGCTTAACTGACTGTAATTTGTCCAAAAATCCCGTGAGTACTAAAAGTCATTTTGTAGCTTTTTCTCCATGACATCGCCTATTTGAACACTTCCAGCTAAGTCTGCCTGATCAATTTTCGCTTCAGCATCATGATCAAACACACGGGAAACCGTTAGCGTAATATCGCTTTTAGCCACTTTTGTGCGCGGTAAGCCCTTTTGATCGATAAAGGAAGCTGTGTGCCAGAGTTCCAATTTGTCCCCTTGTTTGACGCCGTGAATACGACCCAAACTAATGGTGACCGTATTATCAAATTTGGCAACGACTTCGGGTAAGGTAATCTTACAAGCCATATTAGATTCGAGATCAAGCATGATGTCGCGAGTGAGTCGTTGCAACATCACACCATAGCTTGACTGCCAAAATCTCGCACTACTGGTGTCGACCAAACTGGTTCGTGAAAAAGGCCATATTGCTACTTGTCGATAGGTTTTATCGAAAACTCGAGTACCAGTTTTACCATCAAAGACTTTCATTTCCAGGGCGAACTGGCGATTAATATTATATTGAGTAAGATTTGCTGCTTCGATAGTGGCACTTAGATCGGTAATTTCCCCCGTAATGATGTATTGAGCTCCAGTGTCTTCAGCCACCATTTTAATTCGTTCAGGTGTTTTTTCGTTCACGGTATATTGACTTAACCCCAGCGAAACGAAGCTTTGTGAATCCAATTCAAATTGGCGGCTAAGTACTTTAGCAAAGTCTTGGTTAAGGTCATTAATTTGTCCCATAACCGCTTGTTGAGGTGTTTGAATATCGAATTGACTAATTAGAAGTGTCTTTTTGTATTGGTTGACGTGGCAACCCGTTGCCGAGGGGTAAATGTCAATACGAGCTTTTACATACATCGTATTATTATGGCTTCGGGTTCGTTCTATCTTTATGGTACGAATCTCGTTATTAGAAAACTGATATTCATCTTTTTCTGTGCTTAGTAACGTCCTGACATTACTAATATTTCCGATATCTCCGCCAGCAAAGTTGACGGCTTTATATAAAGCATCTTCTAAAGCATGCAAGCGAGCTGTATCGCTGGATGAAACGATAGGTGAACTGCCGGTGACTTCATACCAAGCGGCAAAGGCCGTTGGTGTGACTACCAGAGCAGAACAGATTGAAATTAAATAAAATATAATTTTTTTCATCATAATTAACCAGTCAGGTACAAATCTTGCTTTTCAATCATAGCAGATGTCGATAGCGCTATTCTGAATGAGTTGACGAATTTAGAAAAGCAAAGAGCGTTCCAGTTTTACGATTGAGAGAAAACGAATGCTCCATCTGTTTGATAAATGGAGATGAAGAGAATGAAAAAGTGGCTTATTTGCGTACCTGCTGCTTTATTAACAGCATGTTCGTATGCGCCTATCTATAATGGTAAAGAACCGTATAGTGGGTCGCAATTCCTATTAATGGCAAGTCCACAACATACACTCAATTATTTTGTTGAGAGTATGACCGACGATTTAATTAAGTCGAATACCAGTGTTACTGCAAGAACCCCTATTGCTGTAACCTCATTTGTTGACTTGCAAAACTTGGATTCAACTAACTGGTTGGGAAATACCGTATCAGAAGGTTTTATCAATCAGTTACAGCAACGCGGTTTTAAAGTCGTAGATTTTAAAACAACAGGTTCTATTCAAGTGACTAATCAGGGGGATTTTGCCTTTAGCAGAGATTGGAAAGATTTGTCTAAAGAGCAACAAATTCAATATGTATTGACGGGCACTATGCTGCGTCAAGAAGGTGGCGTTTTAGTTAATGCTCGAGTTATTGGCTTGCAATCTCGTGTTGTTGTCGCCACTGCTCAAGGGTTCTTGCCTGCTGACCGTATTGGACGTGATTTAGATACGCTGAATACTATGCGTAGCCAAGACGGCGTGTTGATTCGCTCAGACCCAAATATCAACGAAAAAAATACGATTATTTTACGTCATTAAGGAGAGAGTTTGATGAAAGTATTAATCAGTATCCTAATGACTGTACTATTTCTTAGTGGGTGCCAACCATTGATGTCACTCCGCGCCGATGATTTTTTAACGGCGGTGGGTTACGCCACTATTAGTGAACAGAAAGGGAACGATATTCACGAGAAGCAGATTAGGGCGATGCGAGCTTCAAAAGTTGACGCGTATCGAGAATTATCTGAACAAGTCTATGGTATGCGTATCAGTGGCAGTTCCGAGTTGCGCGATCAACGTTTAGGTAACGAGCGAGCGAGTGGCGCAACGGATGGCGTTATTCGTGGTGCCGAAGTGGTTCGTAGCTACAAAGTAGGTGACAGTTATGTCACTGAACTCCGTTTAGATATTCGTAAAATGGAAAAACTGCAAAATTTGGGTGAAGTTCAGCAAGTACCTGAACAACGACAACAAACACTGTTCTAACTTGAATGTAAGTTCACTGATCTCATTTATCATCTTCAAATAAAAAGCGACCACTTGGGTCGCTTTTTATTATATCGAACGGTTGATACTAAGCTTTTATATTGGTACCTAATGTTGATACACCACGGGTTTGTCCTGTCGCATTATAGGTCATACCATTCTTTCCTAAGCTCTGCTGCATTAGGTTATTTAATTTATTGAAGCTTAGTTGAGCTCTGTTAAGAGCTTCGCCATTGACTAAATTGGCTTCTTGGCAATCGGCAACGATCGTACGAATTTTTTCAACCAGATTATTCAAATATTCATCTTCAGTTAGGCTCAAAACATGAGGATGAGTAGCAATCCGTTGATCTGTTTGTTGTAGTTGAGACACCAAGGTTACTTTCTGTTTGGCTAGTGCTTCTATATGCGCAGAAACACGTGAAGTTATGGCTATTTTTTCTTTCTCTAACAGTTCTGCAAGATCATTTGCATTCTGTAATTGAAACTCAACTAGGTCTTGTAGTGCTGCCATTGTTTGCGCCCCATTTAGTTCTCAGGGTGTATTACTAAGATTTAATACCACCAAGTTCTTTCTCGAACTTAATAATATTATCTGCCAATTTGTCAGCATCAACGACGTAGGAGCCGTTAGCAATCGCTTTTTTAATTGCCTCGACTTTAGCACTATCAAAACTAGGTTTTGATGCCATGTCGTTACGCATTTCCTCAATCGCTTTGCTTTGTGAGCTTAGCGAAACAGCATCTCTTGGACGATTCGCTTGCTGCGATTCTTGAGAGCTAACGGAAGATGCATTGCTATCTGAACGGTTCAGAGATCGATTCGACGATGTCGAAGTCAAAGACTGCCCTGAACGAATATTATCAATGCCTGCCATAAAACGAGCCTTAATCAGTGTGATTTTGTTATAACCAATATCGACAGATAAAAGCATTACTTTAGTAATTTTATCATTCGATACTGAAATAAAAGTCTATATAAATAACTCTTAAGCTAGAACTGTACCACGACTTGACCAATTCCGCTTACTTTTGCATCAATTATACGATTAGATTTATCATTTTTCACCTTAATCTGCTCTCCGTAATTCCCATCAGATAAGGCTGTCCCTTTAGTTGTGATGCTCATCCCGCTAGTTCCAGCTTTAATGATGACGCTTTCATTACGACACACTACACAAACATCATTTTGTGAAATGACATCACCTAAACGGACACTGTGTTTTAATTTTGCGCCGATAACCATCGACTCAGAGGAAAAACCTTGCCGTCTAAAACGCAGCATATTCACCATACTTATACTAATATTTTGTGAAGTGATGACTTGTCCCCGAGTCAGTGGCGTCGCTGCGGTGATCATCGGGACATTCAATGTTACTCGGACGGGAACATAGAGTTTCCAATTATCTGGTTCACACTCGACTAATACAGTGATATGACTTGCGGAACCGTTATGTGAAGAAGAAGAAGTTTGCAAAGGGCTTGGACAAATAGTTGCATATACGCGAGAATCCAAGTCTGCCGCTTGAGCTTCAACTTCACTGCCCGCAGGTTTTTCTACAGTACTGAGAACGTGATGTTCCGCAGCGTCTTGAATTTTTTTTATTTGTTCAGGTGTAGCAGACAGCACATTAACGCTAAAGAAAAGCAATAAAAAGCCGATAGTGGTATATAAACTTCGACAGAAAGCTCTACACTTAGAGGCAGCATGTAAATCAGAACGCTTTTTTGTGAGCATGTTTGTTTCTCTGGTTTCTTATAGCCTTTAGTAGACTACCACTTTTTAGGATAAAAGTTAGAGATGGAGATTAGCTTATGACGGGTATCCTTGATTCTGTGAATCAGCGTACGCAACTCGTCGGTCAAAACCGATTAGAATTATTAACGTTTCGCCTTAACGGTAAACAACGTTACGGGATTAACGTCTTTAAAGTAAAAGAAGTTCTCCAATGTCCCAAACTTACCGCTATGCCTAACCTTCATCGTTTAGTTAAAGGGGTGGCTCATATTCGCGGACAAACCGTGTCTGTGATTGATATGAGTTTAGCAATAGGTGGTCGTCCAACGGCTGATGTTGCAAAGAGTTTTGTTGTTATTGCGGAATTTAACAGAACGATACAAGCGTTTCTTGTAAGCTCTGTTGAGCGTATTATAAATATGCGTTGGGAAGCGATACTACCGCCGCCAAATGGTGCGGGTAAATCAAACTACCTAACTGCGGTTACAAATATCGATAATGAACTCGTTGAAATTATTGATGTAGAAAAAATCTTGGCTGAAATTGCGCCCATTAATGAGAAGATGGACGAAAGCATTACTCAAGGCATTGCTGAAGCACAGCAAGAGCAAGATATTGTGCGCCGCATTTTGATTGCTGACGATTCGACGGTTGCACGTAAACAGGTGCAACGCGCTATTGAATCTATTGGTTTCGAGTGTATCCTTACCAAAGATGGCAAAGATGCGTATGAAAAGCTTCTAGAAATGTCAGAACAAGGGAGCATTCATGACCAAATTGCTCTGGTGATTTCGGACATTGAAATGCCAGAAATGGATGGTTACACATTGACTGCTGAAATTCGTCGTAATAACGATCTCAAAGATCTCTACGTTATCCTTCACTCCTCGTTGAGTGGCGTATTTAACCAAGCAATGGTTGAGCGGGTGGGAGCTAACTCCTTCATTGCGAAATTCAATCCCGATGAGCTTGGTAATGCGGTGAAATCCGCACTCATAAAATAAAAGAGAAATGAATGACTGCTATAACTATAAGCGATCAAGAATATCGTGAATTTTGTCGATTCTTAGAATCCCAGTGCGGTATCGTACTGGGGGATAGCAAGCAATATTTGGTTCGTAGTCGATTAAGCCCACTCGTTGCAAGGTTCAAATGTGGAACATTGTCTGATTTGTTACGTGACGTTGTTTCTGGGCGCAACCGTGATTTACGTGTCGCGGCTGTTGACGCTATGACCACCAACGAAACGTTATGGTTTCGCGACACTTATCCGTTTCAAGTTCTTGCTGATAAATTGTTACCAGAGATGGCGGCAAACAAACGACCGATAAAAATTTGGTCGGCGGCAAGTTCGTCTGGTCAAGAACCTTATTCAATGGGAATGACCATTTTAGAGGTTCAGCAGAAGCGTCCAGGAATGTTACCTAACGTATCAATCACAGCGACAGATATATCTACGAGCATGCTCGATATGTGTAAGGCTGGTATTTACGACAACCTTGCATTAGGGCGTGGATTATCTCCAGAGCGTCGCCGTACTTTCTTTGAAGATGCCGGTGACGGTCGGATGAAAGTAAAAGATAACGTTAAGCGCCTCGTTAACTTTCGTCCCCAGAACTTGATGGAAAGTTATTCTCTGCTGGGCAAGTTCGATATTATCTTTTGTCGAAATGTTCTGATTTACTTTTCTGCTGATATGAAATCGAAAGTTCTTAATCAGATGGCAGGATGTTTGAATCCAGGTGGATATCTATTGCTTGGTGCATCTGAATCGTTGACTGGACTGACAGACCGTTTCGAAATGGTACGCTGTAACCCAGGTATCATCTATAAATTAAAATAGCGACAATGTTTGATTTACTGATAAACCTCGGCACTAGTGCCGAGGTTTTTTTTATTTTATTCTCTTCTACTCTAACCTAGCGATAGGTATCAATTCTGTTCTTTTTGGTATATACATTAGAGTGACATTCTAAAACTACCTAAGTGAAACATGGCGTGCTATTTGCACTCTGTGAACAATATCGAACCTGGCGCAATCCATTTTCAATGATGAGTTATGAAAGTTGGTATGCTAATTGCAGTTATTCATGCAGTACGGTCAGTTCTGAATTAAAGAGGCAAAACATGGCTATTTCTTTTGATAAAGCTCTAGGGATACACCAATACACAGTTGGTCTACGTGAGCACAATGCAGAGTTGATTGCAACGAACATTGCTCAAGCGGATACCCCTGGATTTAAAGCAAAAGGGATGGACTTTCAAAAGGCATTGCAGGCGGCAACATCGGGGGCAAGTGTTAGTCTCGATCGAACCAATAGTCGGCATATTCCTGCCTCTAGCTCGATGTCAGGTGAAGTGGAATATCGTATTCCTACTCAGCCAGATACGGGCGACGGTAACACAGTTGATGTCGATTTGGAGCGTAACTTGTTTATGCAAAACCAATTACGTCATCAGGCGGCACTAGATTTCCTAGGCGGCAAGTTTAAAGGCTTAACAAAAGCAATTAAAGGGGAGTAGTTAGATGGGCTTATTTAATGTATTCAATGTAACTGGTTCTGCCATGAGTGCTGAATCTGTTCGTCTAAATACCACTTCAAGTAACTTAGCTAATGCGGATAGTGTTAGTAGTTCTGCAAAGGACACTTACAAAGCCCGCCATGCTGTGTTCGGTGCTGAGTTAAACAAAGCGCGTTACCGTAATGATCCGAATGTACCTGTGAAGGTGCTTGGCATCGTTGAGAGCAACAAGCCTCTCGTTGCTGAGTATAATCCGGATCATCCACTTGCGAACGCTGATGGTTATATTTACAAACCAAATGTGAACGTAATGGAAGAAATGGCCAATATGATTTCTGCTTCTCGTGCATACCAAACCAATGTGCAAGTAGCAGATGCGAGTAAACAGATGCTGCTGCGTACGCTGCAGATGGGTCAATAAGGATAAGGAGTTAGCGTATGGCCGGAGTCAATAACGTTGGTCAAAGCGGCTTGTCCTATGTTGATCAGCTTAAAAATCTACAAGAGAACAAGAAGCCTGATGAAACAACAGGTAAGAAAGACCTTAAACAGGAAGATTTCTTATCTTTGCTTACCAAGCAATTGTCTCAGCAAGATCCTTTTAAGCCGGTTAGCAATGACCAGATGATTGCCCAGATGGCTTCGTTTGCGACCGTCGATGGTATCGGGAAAATGAACAAACAGTTCGAAAGCCTGAACTCATCTATGACCTCAAATCAGGCCTTGCAAGCATCGTCTCTGGTCGGTCGAGACGTCTTAGTTCCTGGCGCTGCCGGAATTAAGAAAGATGGCGCAGGTATGGCAGCTATGGTGAAAGTACCAAAATCTGTCGATAACCTGATGGTTCGTATTGAAGATTCACACGGTCAATTAGTTCGTACCTTTGATGCAGGAGCGAAACCTTCGGGCGATTCTCGTATCGAATGGGACGGCAAAGACCAGAACGGTAATCCATTGCCGGCCGGAAAATACAAAGTTAAAGCTGCAGGCCTCATTGATGGCGCAAGCAAAGACTTCAGTGTTTCCACATACGCCAATGTAAATAGCGTATTACTCGGCAAAGGTAATGGTAATGTACTGCTCAATCTGGCTGGTTTTGATTCACCAGTTCGACTTGCTGAAGTACTGGAAGTTGGTAAAGCGTAATTAAGCGCTAGCCAGATAGGAGAATTTGGAATGGCAAGCTATGTCTCTCTTAGCGGTTTATCCGCAGCTCAGTTGGATTTGAATACCACGAGTAACAACATCGCGAACGCAAACACTTACGGCTTTAAAGAGTCTCGTGCCGAGTTCGGTGATGTGTATTCAAACTCACTGTTCACTAACGCGAAAACAACCCCTGGTGGTGGTGTTCAAGCGCAAAAAGTATCACAACAATTTCATGAGGGGTCGAGTATTTATACCAACAACCCTATGGATTTGCGTGTTGCTGGTACTGGCTTCTTTGCCGTAGCGAAAGATCGTATGACGCCACAGCAAAATGAGCTAACGCGTAACGGCGCATTTCACCTCGATAAGAATGACTACATGGTCAATGCTAACGATGAGTCACTGCTTGGCTATAATGTGGATCCTGAAACGGGTCAAGTGCTCTCTTACGAGCCTCAACCTCTTAAGATCCCGGCAGAGTTTGGTAAGCCAAAACAGACCGCGAATATTACTATTGGCGCTAACTTGCCTGCTAACGGTAAGTTAAAGGATCCAACTTTGTTTGATTATAGTGATCCAGAGACGTACAACCGTTCAACGTCTTCTACCATCTATGACTCGATGGGACAGTCGTATAAATTGACCACGTATTATTTGAAAGATCAGACTCAAGCAAATACATGGCAGGTTTACTACACCATGACAGATAAAGAGGGTGAAAAGCCTATCAATATCACAGGTGGTGATGCTGTGGCAGGAAGTGGCCAAGTTGGTCACACTCTGAAATTTAATAACGATGGTACTTTAGCCAGTGTAAACAATGGTCAACCGATCTTGTCTCAACAGCTAGGTTCAGGAACGCCACCTGTTGATCTTAACGGAGCCGATCCGACTCAAACATTGTCATTTGATTTGCAGTCGGCAACGCAGTTTGCTGCTCCATTTGAACTCACTAAGTTTGATGAAGATGGCGCGACCACGGGCTTCTTAACCAAGATTGATTTTGATGAAAATGGTAGTGTACTTGGGACTTATTCAAATGGTGAGAACGTGACTCTTGGTCGTGTGGCACTGGTTCGTGTACCTAACGAACAAGGTTTGGATAAGAAGAGCGGTACGCAATGGGATTCTACTCAGTTCTCAGGTGATAAAATTTGGGGCGAGTCGAACAAAGGTTCATTTGGTGCTATTAAAAACGGTACCCTTGAACAATCAAATATCGACATGACCCAAGAGTTGGTGGATTTAATCTCAGCTCAGCGTAACTTCCAAGCGAACTCTCGTGCGCTAGAAGTACATAACCAGCTACAACAAAATATCCTCCAGATTCGTTAAGGATCGGGTGGCAGAGTCAGCGGCAATCGCTGGCTCTGTTTGTTTGCCTCCTTGCCGTTTATTGTCATACCTTCCGATATATTTTCTCTGCAAATAAAGCTAATAAATTGATTTAAATAGCAATTTTAAATTGGCACGCCTATTGCTTTATATAATCACAAGACGTGTTTATTGGAGCGAATTATGGACCGCGCACTGTATCTTGCCATGAGTGGCGCTAAACAAAATATGCAAGCCATGCAGCTACGAGCCAACAACTTGGCCAACGTGAGTACAACTGGCTTTCGCGCTGACTTAGAGCAAGCTCGGTCTATGCAGGCTTATGGTGAAGGTTTACCGAGTCGCGTATTCAGTATGACAGAACGACCAGGAAACGATTTCAAACAAGGCAGCGTGATTACTACAGGCCGGGATTTGGATATTACGATTCAGGGTCAGGGTTGGATCTCTGTGGTTGATAAAACCGGTAAAGAGGGATTAACACGTAACGGTAATTTGCGTATTGATCAAACGGGTCTGTTACTAAACGGCAATGGTTATCCAGTGCTGGGAGAAACAGGCGCACCGATCACACTACCTGTACCATTGAGTAAGATTGAGATTGGCAACGATGGAACAATTTCAGTACGACCTCAAGGGGCTCCACCGGATGCGATGGAAGTGGTTGACCGTATTAAATTGGTTAAGCCGAATGATCGTTCCTTATTTAAAGATGTGAATGGCCTATTTCGCGCGAAAGATCCAAATGCCACTTATAATGCGGATGCAAGTGTGAAAGTTCTAACGGGAGCGTTAGAGGGCAGTAACGTTAATGCGGTTGGTGAAATGACCAACCTAATCGATTTACAGCGTCGTTTTGAAATGCAAGTAAAAATGATGCGCACGGCAGAAGATAACGACAAGACGTCCGATTCGCTGCTCCGTATGAGTTAGTGAGAGTCACGGGAGTTAAGTATGCAACCAGCACTATGGGTCAGTAAGACCGGCTTAGACGCTCAGCAAACCAATATTGCGACGATATCGAACAACCTTGCCAACGCCTCAACCGTTGGCTTTAAAAAGAGTCGTGCGGTTTTTGAGGATCTGTTTTACCAAAACATTAACCAACCTGGCGGTCAAACATCGCAAAATACAGAGGCACCAAGTGGCCTGATGTTAGGCGCCGGTTCAAAAGTGGTAGCAACTCAAAAAGTACATACCAATGGTAATGCTCAGACTACATCTAACGCATTAGATATGATGATTGAAGGTGATGGTTTCTTCCAGATTCTAATGCCAGACGGCAACATTGGTTATACCCGTAATGGTCAGTTTACTCTAAATGACGAAGGCACCATCGTAACGTCAGGTAGTGGTTACCCATTACAGCCCCAAATTGTGGTGCCACAAAACGCTATTTCAATCACGATTGGTAACGATGGTGAAGTATCGGCACGTATCCGTGGCCAACAGAATAACCAAGTGTTAGGGCAAATTACGACCACTGATTTTATTAACCCTGGTGGTTTAGAGCCCATTGGTCAAAACCTTTACTTACCAACGGGCGCAAGTGGTGATCCACAAGAAGGGGTTCCGGGACTAGATGGTATGGGGAATATTCGACAAAACATGTTGGAAAGCTCTAACGTTAACGTCACTGAAGAACTCGTAAACATGATTGAAGCTCAGCGTGTCTATGAAATGAACTCTAAAGTGATCTCTGCCGTGGATAAAATGATGAGCTACGTGAATCAGCAGCTTTAAGTTTTTGGTTAAATTGATGTTGAGTTGATTAATATCAGCGTTAAGAGTGAGAGATACGGGATGAAGAAGTTAACAAGCCTATCATGTTTGGTGGTGTTGCTGTCGGGATGTAGTAACTTTCTGCAACAGAATACGCCAACTGAACAAACACCTACAGTGGTCGATGCTGTTGAAGGGAATACTTCTGCAAATAATTCATCGAAGGGTCTGGATGGATTGGTCGATACGCTGCGGCAAAGAACCGATCCCGTGCAAGATGATCCGGCATGGGCACCAGTGCGTCCGAAACAGCAACCCGAACATTATGCAGCAGAAACCGGCTCTTTGTTTAATCCTGATGGAGAACGTGGATTATACGATGATTCAAAACCGCATGGTTTAGGTGACATCATTACTGTTAATCTCAATGAAAGCACTAAAGCGGCCAAAAGTGCAGATGCTGACCTATCGAAAAATAATGATGCTTCAATGGATCCACTGAGCGTCGGTGGGCAGGAGTTGAAGATGGGTAATTATAACTTCTCATATGCGCTGAAAAACGATAACAAATTCTCTGGTAGCTCTGCGGCAAACCAGAGTAATAGCATCAGTGGTTCGATTTCTGTTCAAGTTGTTGACGTTCTGGCGAATGGCAATTTAGTTATCCGCGGTGAAAAATGGATGACATTGAACACGGGTGATGAATATGTACGGCTAAGTGGTACGGTCCGACCAGATGATATTGCCAACGATAACACCATTGATTCTACAAGAATTGCGAATGCTCGAATTCAATATTCTGGTACTGGTAACCAACAAGATATGCAGGAACCTGGATTTTTGGCACGATTTTTTAATGTCTCCCTATAGACAAGATCTCGACGTCGAAGATTTGACAGTATAATGATGAAAATGAGGTCTATATGGCCTCATTTTTTTTATAAGGGTTATCCAATGAAAAAGCTCACCTTCGTGATATTAATGTTCGTTGTTGCAAGCGTTCAAGCCGCTCGCATCAAGGATGTAGCTCAGGTTGCGGGCGTGCGTAGTAACCAGCTAGTTGGCTATGGTCTTGTGACCGGTCTGCCAGGTACTGGAGAATCGACACCATTTACCGACCAAAGCTTTAATACCATGCTGCAGAAGTTCGGCATTCAATTGCCGGAGGGTACTAGCCCTAAAACCAAAAACGTTGCCGCTGTGATGGTAACCGCTGAATTGCCAGCGTTTTCGAAGCCCGGTCAAGAAGTGGATGTCACGGTATCATCGATTGGTTCTGCTAAGAGTCTGCGGGGCGGTACTTTAATGCAAACGATGCTTAAAGGTCTTGATGGCAAGGTGTATGCAGTCGCTCAGGGTAACTTAGTTGTCAGTGGCTTCAGTGCTACTGGTGCTGACGGTTCTAAACTGGTTGGCAATACGCCGACGGTAGGTATGATTTCTAGTGGCGCAACGGTTGAACGTGAAATACCTAGTCCATTTAGCCGCGGTGATTACATCACTTTTAATTTATTCCAATCAGACTTTACAACCGCACAACGTCTTGCTGATGCGGTGAATAATTTCTTAGGGCCTAATATGGCCTCTCCAGTAGATGCCACATCGATTAAGGTCAGAGCGCCGAGAGATGTCAGCCAACGAGTTGCTTTTCTATCTACTATTGAAAACCTAGAGTTTAATCCAGCAGATGGTGCTGCGAAAATTATCGTAAACTCTCGTACCGGTACCATTGTTGTCGGTGAACATGTTCGTCTTAAACCAGCTGCGGTCACTCATGGTGGTATGACTGTCGCTATTAAGGAAAATCTTAATGTGAGTCAACCTAATGGATTTTCTGGTGGTCAGACTGCTGTTGTCCCCGATTCTGATATTGAAGTATCAGAGAAGAAAGGCAAGATGTTTAAATTCCAAACAGGGACGACATTGGATGATCTTGTGAGAGCCGTCAATGAAGTTGGGGCGGCACCTTCTGACTTAATGGCCATTCTCCAAGCATTAAAACAAGCTGGAGCTATTGAAGGCCAATTGATCATTATCTAGGGAGCAGTGGCATGGCAAACTCAATCAATAACGCAAATGACATTGGCTTTATCCAAGATATTGCTGGACTTGATAGCCTTCGTAAAAAAGCGGTGAAAGGGGATAAAGCTTCTGAGAAAGAAGCTTTGCAAGCGGCGGCGCGTCAGTTTGAATCTATTTTTACGTCGATGATGTTAAAGTCGATGCGTGATGCAAACTCTGCGTTTAAATCTGGCATGTTTGATAGCCAAGCAGGCGACATGTATCAAAAAATGAAAGATGAACAGATGGCAAGCAGCTTAAGTGCTCATGGCTCATTAGGACTTGCTGATATGATAGTTAAACAGCTTTCTCAGGCTAACCTAGTGAATGATCAAGGTGAGCGAACTTTCCATGATGCAATGGAACGTGTTCATCAAGTCAGAGCAGAGAAAGCTTCAGAGCAGTTGGCAACACCGATACATGTATCTTCAGAACCAGCTACAAAAGTGCCAGTAAGCAGCACTGCAACCAAATTTGATTCGCCACAGTCTTTTGTCAAAACAATGAAGCCTTATGCAGATAAAGCCGCCAAAATGCTAGGGGTTGATTCTACCTTGTTATTGGCTCAAGCCGCTCTAGAGACCGGTTGGGGACAAAAAATGGTGAAGAATGCGCGTGAAACAAGTAATAACCTTTTCAATATAAAAGCAAGCTCTGGATGGAAAGGGGATAAGATCGCGACTCAAACACTGGAATATCAAGATAATACCCCAGTGATGGAAAAAGCTGCTTTTCGTGCTTACCCAAGTTATCAAGCCAGTTTTGATGATTATGTGCACTTCTTGAAGAACAATCCTCGTTACAGTAATGCGCTTGCTCAGAAAGGGGATGAAAACTTTATCCGTAATATCCATCAGGCAGGTTATGCAACCGATCCAAATTACGCAGATAAGGTATTGAAATTGAAATCGCAAATCGAATCGATGAATAAGATTTAATCTTATAACCGATTGACAGATTTGTAGATAGAGTCGTTCTACGTAGAAAATCGTATGCCGGTTGCTGTCTGAGTAACCGGTATTTTATTTTCGACCTCCTTGTTTTTCTTCTTATATTTCTACCGCTTACCGACTAAAACATTAATTGGCATATATGTTGCTTTATCTCTGTAGGGAGCCAGTTTTTGCTGGTGTTTTTACAGGTTTTTGGGGGCAATATGGCGTCTGATCTTCTGAATATAGGTAGGCAAAGTGTTCTTACCTCTCAGAGACAACTCAATACCACTGGTCATAACATTTCTAATGTTAATACAGAGGGTTACAGTCGTCAGTCTGTGATCCAAGGGACCAATATGCCTCGCCAATTTGGTGGGCAAACTTATGGTATGGGTGTCCATGTGGACAATGTTCGCCGCTCTTGGGATCAATTTGCCGTTAAAGAGCTGAACCTTGCCACTACCAACTTCTCAAATAAGCGCGATCACGAAGAAAATTTAGAAATGCTCTCTAAGTTACTTTCTTCGGTTGCTTCAAAGAAAATCCCTCAAAATTTAAACGATTGGTTTGATGCGGTAAAAACATCATCCGATACACCAAATGATGTTGGCGCGCGTAAAGTCGTGTTAGAAAAAGCCAACATTATTGCGCAGAACTTAAATGACTTTCACGAAACGGTTCGTCGTCAATACGAAAATACAAACGAAGGGTTAACCGTTGGGATTAAACGCATTAACCAACTGGCCATTGAAATTCGTGATTTACAACGTTTGATGATGAGAGAACCCGGTCCACATAATGATTTGATGGACAAGCACGAAAAATTAATTAAAGAGCTTTCACAATATACCAAAGTTACGGTAACCCCACGTAAAAATGGTGAAGGTTTTAACGTCCACATCGGTAATGGCAATACCTTGGTTTCTGGTACAGAAGCGAGTCAATTAAAAATGATTGATGGGTATCCAGATGTTAAACAGCGTCGTTTGGCCATGGTAGAAGGTGGTGCGGTTAAACCGATTACTCATCGTGATATCGGCGGTAAGCTTGGTGCTTTATTTGAAATGCGTGATAAAAACATTCCCGATCTTTTGGATGAAATTGGTCGTATGTCAACGGCATTTTCCTACCAAGTGAACAAACTACAAAAACAAGGTTTAGATCTCAATGGTGATGTTGGCGATGACTTATTTACCGATGTTAACTCAGAACGTATTGCTAAATCACGTGTAGTAACAGCCAGTAACTCAAGTGCTGATATGGCGGTTTATATTGATGATGTATCTGCACTCAAAGGTGGCGAGTATTCCCTGCAATACGATGGCAGTGATTATATTGCCACCATGCCTAATGGCGATAAAAAAACCTTAATCGAAAGTGGTGGCAATCTGTATGTGCAGAACGCTAATGGTGATCTCAGCGAATTAGACGGGATGCGGATTCAGGTCAATAACGCGCCTGATACAGGGGAACGCGTGTTGATTCGTCCAACTCGAAGTGGTGCTGGTGATATTAAAGTTCAGTTTACCGATGCGGAGAAGCTTGCTGCTCAAAGTTATGAGGCATCAAATACATTTGCTCAAGGTAAAGCTAAGTTCACTATCAAAGAAGCTGGCGCTCTGCGAGAGTTCCAAGTCGTGATTAATGATAAAGGCGATATGTTTTCGATTCGTGATAAGAACGGCAAAGTGTTGCTGGACAATCAAGCCTATCCACCAAGCGGACCGGTCAGCTACCAAGGTACACAGTTTGAGTTAACCTCAGGGGCATTACCCAAAGATAAATTTACCGCCAACCTTGTCCCTTCTGAAGGAGATAACGGTAACTTGCGTAAGATGATTGATATTCAAAATGCGAAAAATTTGGATGATAACGAGTCCACGTTGATCGATGTTTATCACAACTTGAATACCAATACTGGGTTGAAGCTATCTACAGCATCACGCTTGACGGATGTTGCGCGTTTAGAGCAGCAAAACGCAGCGGATCGAGTGGCTTCTGTTTCCGGGGTAAACTTGGATGAAGAAGCGGCTAATATGATGAAATTTCAGCAGGCGTATATGGCATCGTCTCGTATCATCCAAGCTGCTAATGATACGTTCAAAACAATATTGGCATTGAGATAGAGGGAGGAGAGTAAATGATCAACCGTATCTCTAGCTTCCACAACTATCAGACTGTGCAAAATGATTTACGTCGTCAGGAAACAAAAGTTCACCATAACCAAGCGCAATTAGCGTCAGGTAAAAAATTGTTATCAGCGGCAGATAATCCATTGGCGACTCATTACATTCAAAATGTATCTCAACAAGAAGAGCAGATTCGTCAGTATCTCGATGCTATTACATTGGTCCGAAATCGACTAGAGCACCAAGAAGTGTTGATGTCTAATGCGGAAGATTTTGCTGATGATGCGACACGTAATGTGATGGAAATGATTAACGGTTCATTATCACCACAAGATCGCGAAGCACATGCCCGAGAACTTGAAGAGATGGGAAGTAACTTTCTCAATTTGGCTAATTCACAGGATGAATCCGGTAACTATATTTTTGCTGGCACCAAGCCTAAAAATCAGCCATTTTTTCGGGATAACGAAGGCAATGTTTCTTATTCCGGTGATGATTACCAGCGCAAAATGCGTATTTCAAATAGTCAAGAAATGCCATTTAACAGTCCTGGTAGCAAGTTATTCATGGAAATTGATAATCCATTTGGTGATTACGAACCTGATTATAAGTTGAATAAGGGCTCAGAGTTACTGCTTGAGCGCGCAACCAATACTGATACTAACGACGACTCAACCTATAAAGTGACCTTTAATAAATTACCAACAGGTAAATTTGGTTATCAGTTATCACAAAACGGCAGCGTTGTTCAGGCGAGTGAATTTGATCCTAAAGAAGGGATTAAATATCAAAGCGGCAATAATGTACTCACAATTCACGTGAAAGGGCAAATTACCGCCGGTGACGAATTGGATTTAACACCGCGTAAAACGTACAGCATTTTCGATAGTTTTAAAGATGCCGTCGAATATTCAAAAGCTTCGGTTTCAGATGCTTCTGCCACCGCCAAACTTCAACAAGCGACGGAAGAACTGCATCATGCGTTTATTCATTTGAATAAAGCACGAACTGATATCGGTGCGCGACTTGATACGTTAGATATTCAAGAAGAACAACATCAGGATTTCAAGCTGAGTTTAGCTAAGTCTAAAAGCGAATTTGAAGATCTTGATTATTCGGATGCCGTTATTGAATTCAATGAAAATACGCGAGCTTTAGAAGCGTCACAGAAAGCATTTGGTAAAACGAAAGATTTAACTTTATTTAATTATATCTAACCTTCAATGCCTTACGTGCAATGCCGTATGAGCGAAGGGAGTTTGGTTAAATATTGGCCTGAAAGTTGCTCTATCTACTAGGTAGGCAAAAAGCGGCAACTGAGCGGCAACGCCCTCTGTAGCTGGTGGCAATCTAAATGCTTATGCAATAGATTGTATTGATCGTTATATATGTAACCAATTGAATAAGCTGAATAATTTAATTTTTTAATTCCCAGCTTATAAGTTGGCACAGTAATTGAATTAAACAATTTATAGGGTGAATACCCGATTAAACTGGCATTGAGCTGGTTTAACCCAGTGATTACCGGTCATGCTTCCAAACAGAGTAAAGCTGACCGCTTCGCAAAGGGCTTGCGAACTCGACAGGAGAGCAAACTATGACCATTAACGTAAATACTAACGTCTCGGCAATGACGGCTCAGCGTTACCTAAACAAAGCTTCAAACGAACTTAATACGTCAATGGAGCGTTTGTCATCAGGTAACCGTATTAACAGTGCAAAAGATGATGCAGCGGGTCTACAAATATCAAACCGTTTGAGCGCGCAGTCTCGTGGTTTGGAAGTAGCAATGCGTAACGCCAATGACGGAATTTCAATTGCCCAAACAGCTGAAGGGGCAATGAATGAATCGACTAACATTTTACAGCGTATGCGTGATTTGGCTTTGCAATCCGCTAACGGTACCAACTCGGCATCTGAACGTAAGGCGTTGAATGAAGAATCGACAGCTTTGCAAGATGAGTTGAATCGAATTGCTGAAACGACATCATTTGGTGGTCGTAAGTTACTGAACGGTACTTTTGGTGAGTCTGCATTCCAAATCGGTTCGAGCTCAGGTGAAGCGATCATCGTTGGTTTAACCAGTGTTCGTGCTGATGATTATCGTATGGGTGGCGAAACTTTTAAAGCGTTAAACGGTAAAACAAAAGATTGGGGGGTTCCTCCACAAGGACGCGATCTTAAGTTTGAATACACTGATGGCGCAGGTAAACCTGTAACAATCGATATTATGGCAAAACCAGGTGATGATATTGAGGAACTTGCTACCTATATCAATGGTCAAACAGATGACTTGAAAGCCTCTGTCGACCAAGATGGTAAGTTACAATTATTTATGCCTCAGTACGGCATGCAAGGTAACCTAAATATATCGGGTGGTTTAGCTTCTGAATTAGGCCTTAATGGCGGCCCCGGTCAAAAAACTACAGTTAATGATATTGATATTACTACAGTTGGTGGTTCACAAAACGCGGTTGGTGTGCTCGATGCTGCGTTAAAATACGTGGATGCGCAGCGTGCAGACCTTGGTGCAAAACAAAACCGCTTGGGTCATAGCATCAGTAACTTATCTAACATTCAAGAAAACGTGGAAGCATCAAAAAGTCGTATTAAAGATACCGACTTTGCGAAAGAAACCACTGAACTTACCAAAGCACAAATTCTGCAACAGGCTGGGACATCTATCCTTGCCCAAGCGAAACAGTTGCCAAATGCTGCAATGAAATTATTGCAGTAATCTTGGAGGCTTCATCAATGAGCTCAGACGTGAGTGTGTGATGAGGCTTCTTTGGCAACGTATGATTATTGAAATGTAAAAAGCTCTCTCAATCAAACCTGCTTTTTATTTGATGTAGTCATGCGAATGGTCAGCCATGTGTTCATTTCTCTTGATCTCCACATTGGCGATGGCTAAATACCAATAGCCCCGGTTCTCTCAAAGGAAAGGGGCTTTTCTTTTTCTCCATTCTGACTTCTCTCCATCTTGTTATTTATTTACTGAGTCTTTTATTAAGATAAAACCATTCGTCAGATCTATAGAAAACTTTAGCGATTTCTTGGTGTTTCTTTGTGTTTCGTGTGAGTGAGCACAACTTGGTGAATCTTCCTACGATTTGGTTCTTTTTTATCCGCTTTATCTAAAGTAGCCGATAAATAGGCCGCTATTAGAGATAACTTTGAGAGAACTACTGGTTTTCCGAGACGTCGGAAACCGCTCGGGAGTTCCGCTAAGTCGGAAAATCACTAGGAGGCACCACAATGGCGGTAAATGTTAATACGAACGTGTCAGCAATGACGGCACAGCGTTACTTGAATAGCGCGAGCGCAGCTCAGCAAAATTCAATGGAACGGTTATCTTCAGGGTTTCGCATTAATAGCGCTAAGGATGATGCAGCTGGGCTGCAAATTTCGAATCGCTTAAATGTTCAGAGTCGTGGTTTAGACGTCGCTGTACGAAATGCGAATGATGGTATCTCTATTGCGCAGACAGCTGAAGGCGCAATGAAAGAGACAACCAATATTCTACAACGCATACGTGATCTATCTTTACAATCGTCTAACGGCTCAAACTCTAAGTCTGATCGTCAAGCGATTCAGGAAGAAGTGACGGCTTTGAATGACGAACTTAACCGTGTGGCGGAAACCACCTCATTTGGTGGAAATAAGCTACTCAATGGTACATTTGGTAGTAAGGCATTTCAAATCGGCGCAATGAGTGGCGAGGCGGTAAATCTTAACCTTAACAGTATGCGCAGTGACACAAGCTTGATGGGTGGCAGTGCGTATGTTGCTCAAAATAGTAAGGGCAAAGATTGGAGCGTTAAAGAGGGCGCGAATGATCTAACGATTACTCTCAAAGATAAAATGAGTGGCCAAGATCAAACGATCAATATTAAAGCAAAAAAAGGCGATGATATTGAAGAGTTAGCAACCTATATAAATGGTCAAACCAATCTAATATCAGCATCCGTTGATCAAGATGGTAAGCTGCAAATGTTTACCGACAGTAGCAAAGTGTCTGGCCCATTAACATTCGGTGGCAGTTTAGCTGGTGAGCTTAATATGGGAGCTGGCAAAGCAGAAACGGTTAATGATATTGATGTGACGACGGTCGGAGGCGCTCAGCAAGCTGTTGCTGTAGTCGACTCAGCATTGAAATATGTTGATAGTAACCGGGCGGAATTGGGTGCATTCCAAAACCGATTTGGACATGCAATTAGCAACTTAGATAACATTAACGAAAATGTGAATGCATCTAAGAGTCGTATTAAAGATACGGATTTTGCCAAAGAAACAACGGCATTAACGAAGTCACAAATACTGGGGCAAGCATCAAGCTCAGTATTGGCTCAAGCAAAACAGGCGCCTCAAGCGGCACTTGCGTTACTTGGTTAAAAGATATTTCCCCTTTCAAAGACCAAAATCCAGCTTCGGCTGGATTTTTTTGTCTAGGTATAACCACCAGATAAAACAAAACCCAGCCGAAGCTGGGTTTTGTTAATATGGTGCGGAAGGGGAGACTTGAACTCCCACACCTTGCGGCGCCAGAACCTAAATCTGGTGCGTCTACCAATTTCGCCACTTCCGCAACTTATTCTGTAGATAACTCGACTCGGATAGACTATATCGAATCATCGTTGTGTATGGCAGGTCTACCAGGATTCGAACCTGGGATGACGGGATCAGAACCCGTAGCCTTACCGCTTGGCGATAGACCTGCGGTAAACTCACTTGAAGCACTGGTGCGGAGATAAGAATTAGGCTCTTAAGCTCGTTGAAAGCGGCACGCTATATAGTGTCAGTCAATTCTCTAACCGAGAGGTTGGATCAAGTGAAAATTATAAATGGTGGCTACGACGGGATTCGAACCTGTGACCCCATCATTATGAGTGATGTGCTCTAACCAACTGAGCTACGTAGCCACTCTAAATAGTGGTGCGGAAGGGGAGACTTGAACTCCCACACCTTGCGGCGCCAGAACCTAAATCTGGTGCGTCTACCAATTTCGCCACTTCCGCAACTTGTTCTGTAGATAATTTGACTTGGATAGACAATCAAATCATCGTTGTAATATGGCAGGTCTACCTGGATTCGAACCAGGGAATGGCGGCATCAAAAGCCGCTGCCTTACCACTTGGCGATAGACCTACGGTGATAGCTAATGCTATCTAAATAATGGTGCGGAAGGGGAGACTTGAACTCCCACACCTTGCGGCGCCAGAACCTAAATCTGGTGCGTCTACCAATTTCGCCACTTCCGCAACTTGTTCTGTAGATAATTTGACTTGGATAGACAATCAAATCATCGTTGTAATATGGCAGGTCTACCTGGATTCGAACCAGGGAATGGCGGCATCAAAAGCCGCTGCCTTACCACTTGGCGATAGACCTACGGTGATAGCTAATGCTATCTAAATAATGGTGCGGAAGGGGAGACTTGAACTCCCACACCTTGCGGCGCCAGAACCTAAATCTGGTGCGTCTACCAATTTCGCCACTTCCGCAACTTGTTCTGTAGATAACCTGACTTGGATAGACAATCAAATCATCGTTGTAATATGGCAGGTCTACCTGGATTCGAACCAGGGAATGGCGGCATCAAAAGCCGCTGCCTTACCACTTGGCGATAGACCTACGGTGATAGCTAATGCTATCTAAATAATGGTGCGGAAGGGGAGACTTGAACTCCCACACCTTGCGGCGCCAGAACCTAAATCTGGTGCGTCTACCAATTTCGCCACTTCCGCAACTTGTTCTGTAGATAATTTGACTTGGATAGACAATCAAATCATCGTTGTAATATGGCAGGTCTACCTGGATTCGAACCAGGGGATGGCGGCATCAAAAGCCGCTGCCTTACCACTTGGCGATAGACCTACGGTGATAGCTAATGCTATCTAAATAGTGGTGCGGAAGGGGAGACTTGAACTCCCACACCTTGCGGCGCCAGAACCTAAATCTGGTGCGTCTACCAATTTCGCCACTTCCGCACATTAAATTGTAATTTCCTAAAAACTCTAGCAAAAAGTGCTTAGGAAATGGTGGCTACGACGGGATTCGAACCTGTGACCCCATCATTATGAGTGATGTGCTCTAACCAACTGAGCTACGTAGCCGTTTTTCGAGCGAGACAATATAATACAATCTCACTCTGAGTTCCAATACTTTTTTAAGTATTGATACTTACTGAAATATGGCAGGTCTACCTGGATTCGAACCAGGGGATGGCGGCATCAAAAGCCGCTGCCTTACCACTTGGCGATAGACCTAAGGTGATAGCTAATGCTATCTAAATAGTGGTGCGGAAGGGGAGACTTGAACTCCCACACCTTGCGGCGCCAGAACCTAAATCTGGTGCGTCTACCAATTTCGCCACTTCCGCACATTAAATTGTAATTTCCTAAAAACTCTAGCAAAAAGTGCTTAGGAAATGGTGGCTACGACGGGATTCGAACCTGTGACCCCATCATTATGAGTGATGTGCTCTAACCAACTGAGCTACGTAGCCATTTTTGTCTCTTTCAAGAAGTTGCCTTCTTGTTGAGAACGGAGCGCATTATGCGGATATGACCGTGTACCGTCAACAGTTTTTTTGAATAAATTCCCGAAAAGTGACTGTTCGGTTTTTTTTTAGACGAAGAGGCGCGTTTATGATCAAAAACTGCTAGCAAAACAACATTTTTATTCATATTGAGCCGAGTCAATTTTGCAGCTTTCTTTTGCCAAAAGAAAAAGCCAACCGCAGGCGGTTGGCTTTTTGAACAGTAAACAGAATTAATGCTTAGACATTGAAGCGGAAGTGAACTACATCACCGTCTTTAACGATGTAGTCTTTACCTTCAAGACGCCATTTACCTGCTTCTTTTGCGCCGTTTTCACCGCGGTATTGAATAAAGTCGTCATAACCGACAACTTCAGCACGGATAAAACCACGTTCGAAGTCAGTGTGAATCTTACCTGCTGCTTGAGGTGCTGTTGCTCCTACAGGAATTGTCCATGCGCGAACTTCTTTAACACCAGCAGTGAAGTAGGTTTGAAGATCTAACAATTCGTAGCCAGAACGAATAACGCGATTTAAACCTGGCTCCTCAATGCCAAGATCGGCTAGGAATTCGTCACGTTCTTCATCTTCGAGCTCTGCCATTTCAGATTCAATTGCAGCACAAACAGGCACTACAACTGCATTTTCTTTCTCAGCATGTTCACGAACAGCGTCAAGATAGGGGTTTTCTTCAAAGCCATCTTCGTTAACGTTTGCAATGTACATGGTTGGCTTAAGGGTTAAGAAGTTTAGATAACCTACAGCGGTTAACTCTTCTTTACTTAATTCAACCGAGCGAGCAGAACCGCCTTCAGTGAATACTGGAAGCAGTTTTTCTAGGACTGAAATTTCAAACTTCGCCTCTTTATCACCGCCTTTCGCACGTTTTGCTTGGCGTTGCATTGCTCGCTCACAACTGTCTAAGTCAGCAAGTGCTAGCTCTAAGTTGATGACTTCAATATCTTCAAGTGGCGATACTTTACCGGCTACGTGAACGATGTTTTCGTTTTCAAAACAACGAACAACATGACCGATAGCGTCAGTTTCGCGGATGTTCGCTAGGAATTTGTTACCTAAACCTTCACCTTTAGAAGCGCCGGCAACGAGTCCTGCGATATCCACAAATTCCATGGTTGTCGGTAAAATACGCTCTGGGTTAACGATTTCTGCGAGTGCATCTAAACGCAAATCCGGAACAGGAACGACACCTGTATTTGGTTCGATGGTACAAAACGGGAAGTTAGCCGCTTCAATACCTGCTTTAGTAAGCGCATTAAAAAGAGTCGATTTACCAACATTTGGTAAACCCACAATGCCACATTTAAAACCCATGACTATAACCTTATTCAGCTTTGAACGTGTGTAAGCGGTTTTGTGCTTTCGTTAGACCATCTTTAAGCAAAATGTCGAGACAACGAACGGATTCATCGACCACGGCGTCTAAACACTCCTGCTCTTTAGCGGGAGCTTTGCCTAACACATAGCCTGCTACTTTATCTTTGTGTCCGGGATGACCAATGCCAATCCGCAGACGGTAAAATTCTTTGTTGTTACCTAATTTAGAGATGGTGTCTTTTAGACCATTATGGCCACCATGACCTCCTCCCTTTTTGAACTTAGCCACACCTGGAGGAAGATCAAGTTCATCATGTGCGATCATGATTTCTTCCGGTGCAATCTGGTAAAACTTCGCCATAGCAGAGACCGCTTTACCAGATAAGTTCATAAATGTTGTGGGGATCAGTAAACGAAGATCTGAGCCATTAACCGTAATACGCGCTGTAAGACCATAGAACTTAGGTTCATTTTTTAATGGCGTATTGGTGATACGTGCCAATTCTTCAATTACCCACGCACCAGCATTGTGGCGTGTTCTGGTGTATTCAGGCCCCGGATTACCTAATCCGACTAATAATTTTATTGGTTGACTCAAGGTTATTATCCCTTCGTAAACAGAAAAGCGCCGTATGATAGCACAGATTTACTGATTGGCGCGAGATAGGGCGAATAGCGGGTAAATAAAAAGCGCCTTACCAAACCGATAAGGCGCTTTATTATTCAACTGGACGTTTATTGATTAAACATCGCTGAAATAGATTCTTCGTTACTGATGCGACGAATAGCTTCTGCAAGCATAGTTGAAAGGGTCAATTGACATACTTTGCCAGTTGCCGCCATTTCTTTGCTCAATGTGATTGAATCGGTCACGATGACTTGATCCAACACTGAACTTTTGATGTTTTTCGCTGCATTACCGGAGAAAACAGCGTGAGTTGCGTAAGCAAATACACGTTTTGCGCCGCGGTTTTTCAATGCTTCAGCTGCTTTACAAAGAGTACCACCTGTATCGATCATGTCATCAACGATGATGCAGTCACGACCTTCAACGTCACCGATAAGGTTCATTACTTCAGAAACGTTTGCACGAGGGCGACGTTTATCAACGATAGCAATGTCGATATCACCCATAGCTTTCGCAGTTGCACGAGCGCGAACAACACCGCCAAGGTCAGGAGAAACAACGACTGGATCTTCTAAATCACGTTCGATCATGTCTTCTAGAAGTACTGGTGTGCCGAAAATGTTATCAACAGGAACGTCGAAGAAACCTTGGATTTGTTCAGCATGAAGGTCGATGGTAAGAACGCGGTCAACACCCACGTTAGATAGGAAATCAGCAACAACTTTAGCTGTGATTGGCACACGAGCAGAACGTACGCGGCGATCTTGGCGAGCATAACCAAAATAAGGGATTACAGCAGTAATACGGCCTGCTGAAGCGCGGCGCATTGCATCAATCATCACCACCAGTTCCATTAGGTTGTCGTTGGTTGGTGCACAAGTTGATTGAATAATAAATACATCACTACCACGAACGTTCTCGTTGATTTGTACTGCAACTTCACCGTCAGAGAAACGGGAAACTGTAGCATCACCAAGAGAAATGTAGAGACGATCAGCAATACGTTGGGCTAGTTCAGGTGTGGCGTTACCAGCAAATAGCTTCATATCAGGCACGGTGGAAACCTCAGGGTTGCGTCCAGTTTTTAAATAGAAAGGGTCTGTGCTGCACTATAGGCAGCAAGTGTCTCTTTTAGCGGGGATATATTGCGCCCTTGGGCGACAAACGCTGAGACATTATCAACAAGTTTGGCAAGGACAGCGGTTGCTTCTTGCTCACTGGAAAACTCAGCAAAAATGCAAGATCCCGTCCCGGTCAATCTTGACGGCGCGTATTGTAGCAGCCAAGAAAGTTTCTTATCAACCTCTGGGTACAGTAATCGGACAATTTTTTCGCAATCGTTTTCGTATGGTGACTCTAGAAGGGTTGATAATCCTCGCTTAGGCGTATTTCTTGTGAGATCCGGATGAGTGAAAATATCTTTGGTCGAAATGGCAACATTAGGGCGAATCACCAAGTACCATTTTTCTTCTGGTTCAACTTGGGATAATTTTTCACCGACCCCTTCGGCAAAGGCAGCGAATCCTTTCACAAAAACGGGAACATCAGCGCCAAGTGCCAGTCCAATTTCTGCCAGTTGATCGTCGCTTAAATTGGTTTGCCAGATAAGATTTAATGCAACCAATGCTGTTGCCGCATTGGATGAGCCTCCGCCAATGCCGCCACCCATGGGCAATACTTTGTTCAGTTGTATGTCTGCGCCCAATGCTGTGTTTGTCTGTGTTTGCAGGGCGGTGGCTGCCTGCCAAATGAGGTTTGATTCTAAAGGTAACCCTGCAATCTCAGGAGTAATCGTTATCTCTCCAGATTGATTGGGAGTAATGGCAAGCTCATCGCCATAATCTAAAAACTGAAATAACGTTTGCAGTTCATGATACCCATTGTCTCTTTGCCCATTGATGTATAAAAACAGATTTAGTTTGGCGGGCGAAGGCCAGTGAGTTGTGGTGCTTATCATTGTGGCAGAGTCCATTTGGTAATAACGATGTGTAATTTAGTTTGGTTTTGCACCAATTTTAGCTTAGTTGGAAGAGGTAGCGTCTCTTTCCCCTTTGGATATTCGCCGTAATCAGTGTAAGTAACTAACCAACGTTGTCCCCCGATGGTTTTGACTAATGATGCCAGAGTATTGTTGGTGTTGAGAATATAATCATCCGCGTTACTTGGTAGGCCTACAATCCAATCTTGGAGTGATTTTAATGGCAGAACTAACCCAGTTAAACGAGTAATGAGTACCTCAGGATTTGGGTCTGTAAATACTTGGTCATCATACGTTTCTACTTTTGCACCGTGACTGTCTACCGTAAGGTGCAGCACAGTTTGGCCAAGAAAGTTGGTTAAACGCAAGTCTGTTTTATCGGGTGATTTTATCCATTGAAAATTCATGGATTGGCGCTTCTGCGGTGAAATATAGCCTAATTTACCGGACAGACGGTATTGATCGAGTTGTTCTAATTTAGTTTGATGTGCCTGCCAGTTTACCTGCGTTACTGGCGTTTGTACTGTGGTACAGCCGGCAAGTGTCATGAGTAGAGCGAATATTAAATAAAGTCTTTTACTAGCCAAAGTCATTATGGAAATCTCATCCTTTATAGAGGAAGTTTTTCTATTTTATAACCGTATATAAGTATATATAGATAGGTTAATAGGGTCTAAAATATGAGTGCTCGCTAATATTTAGTTGCCATCACAAGCCTGGGGCGCAACATATGCAGCGTGTCGAATCCTAAAAAACTCATGGCAGATAAGCAACCGTAGAATTATAAATGTGGAACACGACTCCAGCCTATTTTGGGTATAAACTATAACATTGATGTCAGAAAGCGGTGAAAAACAAATTGGAAACAGGCTTTCAATCACGTTAGGCATCAAGTAAAATTCTGCTCCTGATCAATTTTCTTACCAGAGAATCCTCTATCGATGTCTTTACTTGCTATTGGTATTAACCACAATACAGCGTCGGTTGAATTGCGAGAAAAAGTTGCCTTCGGTCCAGAGAAACTGAAAGATGCACTTAAGCAACTATCGACCAACTCATCAGTGAATGGTGGGGTCATTTTATCGACCTGTAACCGCACTGAAGTTTATTGTGACGTTAAAAACACCAGTAAAAACAAAATCATTGAATGGCTATCTCAGTTCCATGATGTGAAATTGGAAGACATTAAACCCAGCTTATATTTGCATGAAGAGCAAGCGGCTATTCGCCATTTGATGCGTGTTTCATGTGGTTTAGATTCGCTAGTTCTAGGCGAGCCACAAATTTTGGGTCAGGTAAAGCAGGCGTATGCGGACTCCCGTGAGCAGCGCGCCGTTGATCCTGCATTAGAAAAATTATTTCAAAAAGCGTTTTCGGTGGCTAAGCGCGTACGGACTGAAACGGAAATCGGCGGTCACGCGGTATCTGTCGCTTATGCAGCTTGCACTCTAGCTAAACATATTTTTGAATCGCTTGAAGATGCGACTGTGTTACTTGTTGGTGCTGGTGAAACGATTGAATTGGTAGCAAAACATCTAGCAAGCCATAATTGCAAACGTATCATCGTTGCTAATCGTACTAAAGAACGGGCGCTGGGATTGGCTGAAGAATTCGGTGGTGAAGTGATTACATTGAATGAAATTCCTGACTATTTACCGGCGGCCGATATTGTGATCAGTTCAACGGCTAGCCCATTACCTATTATTGGTAAAGGTATGGTTGAGACCGCGTTAAAAGCTCGTCGACATCAACCTATGTTGCTGGTTGATATTGCAGTACCACGCGATATTGAATCTCAGGTTGGTGAATTGAGTGATGTGTATCTCTATTCCGTCGATGATTTACAATCGATTGTTGATAGCAACATGGAGCAGCGAAAAGTAGAAGCCATTCAAGCTGAAGCGATTGTTAGCGAAGAAAGCGCCTCATTTATGACTTGGCTGCGTTCTCTACAAGCCGTTGATAGTATTCGCGAATATCGTCAAAATGCTAACGATATCCGCGAAGAACTATTGACCAAAAGTCTACAAGCTTTAGAAACCGGTGCTGATCCGGAAAAACTGTTAATCGAACTCAGTAATAAATTGACCAATAAGTTGATTCATGCACCAACCAGAGCTTTGCAGAGTGCGGCTGAGCAAGGCGAGCCAGCGAAATTAGCAGTGATCAGAGAGAGTCTAGGTTTAGACGATCCAAAAATTATAAGTTAACCCGAGTTTAAAGAAGAAACTATGAAAGCGTCGATTTTAGTAAAGCTTGAAACCCTTGTGGAACGTTACGAAGAAGTTCAACAGCTTCTGGGCGATCCAGATGTCATTGGGGATCAAGATAAGTTCCGTGCTCTATCTAAGGAGTACTCGCAACTCGAGGAAATCACTAAGTGTTTCCAAGCGTATCAACAGGCTCAAGAAGATCTTGTTGCTGCGCAAGACATGGCGAAGGAAGATGACGCTGAAATGCGTGAAATGGCGGAAGAAGAAATTCAAGCAGCCGAAGAGTCAATCGAAAACTTGACTGCTGAACTAGAGATTCTATTGTTGCCAAAAGATCCAAACGATGAGCGCAACTGTTTCTTAGAAATTCGTGCTGGTGCTGGCGGTGATGAAGCAGGTATTTTTGCCGGTGACTTGTTCCGCATGTATAGCCGTTTTGCAGAGAAGAAAGGTTGGAAAATTGAAGTCATGTCATCGAATGAAGCTGAACATGGCGGTTACAAAGAGATGATCGCGAAAGTCGTGGGTGACGGTGCTTACGGGGTTCTAAAATTTGAATCGGGTGGCCATCGCGTGCAACGTGTCCCAGAAACTGAATCACAAGGTCGAGTTCATACTTCAGCGTGTACCGTTGCGGTTATGCCTGAAATTCCCGAGGCAGAAATTCCAGAAATCCGCTCCGTGGATTTACGAATTGACACATTCCGTTCATCGGGGGCTGGTGGTCAGCACGTTAATACCACCGATTCTGCCATTCGTATTACCCACTTGCCGACCGGTTTAGTCGTTGAGTGTCAGGATGAACGTTCACAACATAAGAACAAAGCGAAAGCAATGTCAGTATTGGCTGCTCGTATTGCTCAAGCTGAAGAAGCAAAGCGTGCTGCTGAGATTTCAGATACTCGCCGTAACTTATTGGGTTCTGGTGATCGTAGTGACCGTATTCGCACTTATAACTATCCTCAAGGACGTGTTTCAGACCACCGTATCAACTTAACTATTTATCGTTTAAGCGAAGTTATGGAAGGGGATATGCAAGGTCTAATTGAACCTGTCATTCAAGAGCACCAAGCTGACCAATTAGCCGCGTTAGCTGAACAAAACTAATTCATGTCAAATACGATCGATGCCGCCTTAAAGGCGGCAACTTCTCAACTTGCTGCCAGCGGCAGTACTTCACCTGCCATTGACGCTGCGGTACTTCTTTGCCACGCTCTACAAAAACCGCGTTCTTATCTTTTTACTTGGCCAGATAAAACACTAGATAGTGCTCAGCAACAAAGTTTTGACACTTTGTTGGAACGAAGAGTGACTGGAGAGCCTGTTGCTTACATCATCGGAGAGCGTGAGTTTTGGTCGTTACCATTGAAAGTGTCACCATCAACTCTGATTCCTCGTCCTGATACTGAACGCTTGGTTGAACTAGCCTTAGATAAAGCGGCTGATTGTGCTGGTGATATCTTAGATTTAGGTACAGGAACAGGGGCAATAGCGTTAGCTTTAGCGTCAGAATTGCCGCAACGCCGCTTAGTTGGGGTTGATTTACGTGGTGAAGCTCAAGCACTTGCTACTGAAAATAGTAAGCGCCTAAACCTATCCAATGTCACTTTTCTGCAAGGAAGTTGGTTTGAACCTATCACTGATGGTACAAAGTTTGCTTTGATAGTATCAAATCCACCTTATATTGAAGAAAGTGACCCACATTTGACGCAAGGTGATGTTCGTTTTGAGCCAATCAGTGCATTAGTGGCGAAAGATAACGGGTTAGCAGACATCAAAACTATCAGCGATAAAGCTCGTGATTATCTGCAAAATGGAGGATGGTTGCTGTTCGAACATGGTTATGATCAAGGCAATGCCGTTAGAACCATTCTTGAGCAGTTCGGTTATAGTCGCGTCGTTACTGAAAAAGATTACGCGGGGCAAGATCGCGTGACACTGGGACAATATCAATTATAACGGGAAGAGCAATGTACGTTTCTCTAAAATATTTACACTTAATCGCCATCGCTGTCAGCGTCTTTCTACTTACGCTTCGCTATATTTTGATGATGATGGATTCTGATAAATTACAGCACAAATTTTTAAAAGTATTCCCCCATATTGTGGATACCGTTCTATTACTAAGCGGTGTTGGACTGATTTTTGTCACTGGTTTTATTCCTTTTACTCCAGCTGCTCCTTGGATGCTGGATAAACTGACATGCGTAGTCGTTTATATTGTTTTAGGTGTTTTTGCCCTAAAAATTGGGCGTAATAAAATGCTACGGACTTTCGCATTTCTTGGTGCATTAGGTTGGTTAGCAATGGCAGGAAAAATTGCTGTTACCAAACTACCAATGTTTTTTAGCTAATAAACAGAGTATGTAAATGTTAAATTTATCCGATGATGACTTTGACAATATGGAGTTAGTTGACGGTGCTCTTGCACTCAATAATGCAATTAACTCTGACACGCGAGTGGAATGGGCCGAAACGGAAATGGCACGTCTTTTGGATGAAGCAAAGCTCGCATTAGCCAATGAAAACAACGAACAACAACGCTTTGATGCATTCATTCACCTCTTCTATCAAGAATGGAAGTTTAGGGGGGATCGTGATGCGTATTTTGATTCGAGTAATGCGTTTATTGATAAAGTATTGGAACGTCGTAAAGGTGTTCCGGTTAGTTTAGGTGCGTTACTGTTGTATTTTGGTACTAAGCTTGGCTTTCCTCTTAAAGGCATTAATTTCCCCACCCAGTTTTTAGTGCGTGTTAGTTGGCCAGAGCAAGCGCCTCAATACATTAATCCATTTTCTGGTGAGTATGTCTCACAACATACGTTGCAGGCTTGGTTAATTGGTCTTAAAGGACCGCTGAGTAAATTAAAACCAGAACACCTTAAAGAGGCTGATCATCCAACGATTATTGGTCGTTGGTTGGCATTACTTAAAAGTGCATTATTGCGTGAAGAGCGTTACACGTTAGCATTACGTTGCACTGATTTAGCTTTGACCTTTGTCCCTGATGATCCCTATGAAATTCGTGATCGTGGATTCATCTATCAGCAGTTAGACTGTAATCAAGTTGCGATTTCCGACTATCAATATTTTATTGAGCATTGTCCGGATGATCCCGCTGCAGAATTATTGAAAACTCAAGTGAATGCATTGAGTCACTCAGATGTCACTTTGCACTAAACACCAAAAGAGAGAAAAAGATGGAACAGAAAATTGTTCATGTTGGCGATATTCCAGTAGCGAATGATAAACCATTTACCCTATTTGCTGGAATGAATGTGCTTGAATCACGTGATCTTGCTATGCAGATTTGTGAGCACTATGTGAAAGTAACCGAGAAGCTTGGAATTCCTTACGTGTTCAAAGCTTCGTTCGATAAAGCAAACCGCAGCTCTGTTCATTCTTATCGTGGTCCTGGCTTGGAAGAAGGGTTAAAAATTTTCCAAGAAATCAAAGATACTTTTGGCGTTAAAATCATTACCGATGTTCACAACGAAGCCCAAGCTCAACCTGTAGCCGACGTTGTTGATGTCATTCAATTACCCGCATTCCTTGCTCGTCAGACTGATTTGGTGGAAGCAATGGCAAAAACTGGTGCGGTGATTAACGTGAAAAAACCGCAGTTTATGAGCCCAGGTCAAGTGGGTAACATTGTTGAAAAATTCGCTGAATGTGGCAACGATAAAGTGATCCTATGTGAACGTGGTGCTTGCCATGGTTACGATAACCTTGTGGTTGATATGCTTGGTTTTGGTGTGATGAAAAATGCCTCTAAAGGTAGCCCAATTATTTTCGATGTCACTCACTCGCTGCAAATGCGCGATCCATCAGGTGCCGCTTCGGGTGGTCGTCGTCAACAGACTGTTGAATTGGCTAAAGCTGGTTTAGCAACAGGTATTGCCGGTTTATTTATTGAAGCGCATCCAAACCCAGATCAAGCACGTTGTGATGGTCCATCTGCTTTACCTTTAGATAAATTGGAACCATTCCTAGCTCAGATGAAAGCACTTGATGATCTCATCAAAAGCTTTAGTGAAATCGATATTAAATAATTGATTATGCTAAATAAGTAAAAGACCATGGCTGATAAGTCATGGTCTTTTTGTTTCTGAAGGAACTGAAACTTGGATTTATACCACCCATAAAATTTAGTGATGATTTTTAGTGCCTCAAACACCTCTCTGTATGTCACAATAAACCAATCAATAGAGATTAGACGCCAAAAAGTCATTCAACTCTATTGAAGCAGCAGTGGTATAAATATTTCAAGGGATAATGATGAACAGTTCTTTATTTAAAAAAGCAGCCGTTAGTGCTGCAGTGATTGCATTACTGTCCGGTTGTGCTCAACAGTCAGCTCACACGTTATCGGCGGATAAAACCTATAAACTCACCATCTTACATACCAACGATAACCATGGACACTTCTGGCAAAATGCCAAAGGCGAATATGGTATGGCGGCACGTAAGACAATCATAGATCGTGTGCGTAAAGAGGTTAAAGCAGAAGGTGGTAGCGTATTATTGCTATCTACAGGTGATGTGAATACGGGGGTTCCAGAATCCGATTTGTTGGATGCAGAACCTGATATTAAAGGTATGAATTTAATGGGTTACGATGCAATGGCGATCGGTAACCATGAATTTGATAATCCTCTTTCCGTGTTAGCAAAACAGCAGGGTTGGGCGCATTTCCCAATGTTGTCAGCGAATATTTACAATAAAACGACCGGCAAACGCGTATTTAAACCCTACATTATTATGCATAAACAAGGGATTAAAATTGCGGTAATTGGTTTAACCACAGAAGACACGGTTAAAGTCGGTAACCCTGATTATGTAAAAAACCTCGATTTTCGTGACCCTAAAGTTGAAACTAAAAAATTGGTGGCTGAACTTAAGGAAACGGAACATCCTGATATGATTATCGCGGTTGCTCATATGGGGCATTACGATGATGCTCACTATGGTATCAATGCACCAGGCGATGTTTCTCTTGCTCGTTACTTACCTAAACAAGATATCGATTTGATTGTTGGTGGTCATACGCATGATGCAGTATGTATGCAGGACAAATCGCATATCAAGGTGAATTACCAACCTGGTGATATGTGTAAGCCCGATTTAGAAAATGGTATCGAAATTGTTCAAGCATTTGAATGGGGTAAATATGTTGGCCGTGCTGATTATGAGTTTCATAATGGGCAAGTCAATTTAGTTAGTTATCATTTGATACCGGTTAACTTGAAGAAAAAGGTTCAGGTTAATGGCGAATCGAAAAGCGTGTATGCAACCCAAGAAATACCGCAAGATCCTGCTATGTTGAAACTGCTTCAGCCATATCAAGATAAAGGGCAGGTTAAACTTGGACAAAAAGTTGCCACGGTAACAGGTAAACTGGAAGGCGATCGTAAAGTGGTCCGTTTCCATCAAACTAACCTTGGTCGTTTGATTGCTACTGCTCATATGGAGCGTACGAAAGCTGATTTTGCGATTATGAACTCTGGTGGTGTGCGTAGTTCAATTACACCGGGAGATGTGACATATAAAAGTGTTCTGATGGTTCAGCCATTTAGCAATACCATTACTTACATTGATATGTCAGGTTCAGATGTTAAAAAATATTTAGATAATGTGGCAACAAAACCTGTTGATTCAGGCGCCTACCCACAGTTTGCTGGTATCTCTATGGTAGTGGGAAAACGCAGTGTATCTCAAGTGAAGATTCATGGAAAACCGCTTGATCCAAGTAAAACCTACCGATTTAGCGTACCAAGCTATAATGCCGCTGGTGGTGATGGCTATCCTAAAATCACTGATCATAAAGGGTTCGTAGATACAGGTTTTGTTGATGCTGAAGTGTTAAAAGCTTATTTACATAGCCATAGCCCAGTTGATGCAAGCCAATATATTCCACATGGTGAAATTATTTATAAGCTGTAACTAATTGACTTAAAAGGTCATTTAAACTATTAAAAGGCAGAGTTATACTGAATAGATTCAGTAATCTGCCTTTTTTATTGTTAAAGGTAAAAATAGTCTAGTTAGGAATAGGTATGACGCCTGCAATCAATTTAGCCAAAAAGAAGAAAATTGTTCACACCGTACATCAATACGAACACGATCCGAATGCAGAAAGCTATGGTGAAGAGGCGGCAGAACTATTAGGAGAAGACCCAAAAACGGTGTTTAAGACGTTACTATTTTGCCTTAATGGCGAAGAAAAGCATCTTGCTGTAGCGGTGATTCCTGTTGATCATCGATTGAACCTAAAGTTAGCAGCAAAAGCTGCCAAAGCAAAAAAAGCGGAAATGGCTAACCCGACTATCGCTGAAAAAACGACGGGGTATGTGGTTGGTGGTATTAGTCCATTAGGACAGAAAAAATCGTTACCGACTTTTATTCATGAGAGTGCGAAGGCGTTAGATACCATGTGTGTCAGTGCGGGGAAAAGGGGCCTAGAAATCGAATTAGCGCCAGCGGATTTAGCTAAATTGACGCGTGGTGAATTCGTTAATTTGTGCTTAGATTAAAATAGATAGAAGGCCTTCATTTGAAGGCTTTCTATCTTTACCAACGAGTCGTTAGTCGTCAATTTCGGCTTTATCGACGACGTGAGTTTCACCTAAATCTTTCGGTAAGATTAGGTTTAGCAAAATAGCGACGATGCCACAGAGACTAACGCCTTGCAGGCTGAAACCGCCAATATCAAATGCCATTCCACCAATACCAAATACAAGAGTGACTGCGACAATCACCAGGTTGCGAGATTTATGTAGATCGACATTGTGTTTGATCAGTGAATTTAAACCAACTGTTGCGATTGAACCGAAGAGTAGACACATAATCCCACCCATGACTGGCATTGGGATGGTTTGTAATAGAGCGCCTAATTTTCCGACTAGAGCGAGAATGATCGATGTAATGGCTGCCCAAGTCATTATTACAGGGTTAAACGCTCGGGTGAGCGTGACAGCTCCAGTCACTTCACTGTAGGTAGTATTAGGTGGAGCACCAAGGCATGTGGCGACCATTGTGGCAACCCCGTCACCGGTAATGGTGCGATGCAGTCCTGGTTTTTTCAGATAGTCTTTACCTGTGACGTTTGAAATAGCGATGATATCACCCACATGTTCTACCGCTGGAGCAATAGCAACAGGAATCATGAACAGTATCGCATTGAGATTGAATTCCGGGTAGGTGAAGTTGGGTAATGCAAACCATGCAGCTTTGGTTACTGGTGAAAAATCGACGATACCAAAGTAAAGAGAAACAGCGTATCCCACTAAAATGCCGCCACAAATTGGAATGAGTTTAAAGAATCCTTTAGCAAATACACTCACAATAATGGTAGTTAACAACGAGGCTAGTGATACCCAAAGTGCAATATGTCCATCGATGATTTGGGTTCCATCTCCCGACCGTCCTAGCGCCATATTTACCGCTGAAGGGGCAAGCCCTAAGCCGATCACCATGATTACAGGCCCAACGACGACGGGCGGTAACAAGCGATGAATAAATCCTACTCCTTTTACTTTGATAAATGCGCCTAAAATGACATAGACAAGGCCTGCGACGGCCAAACCACCCATGGTGGCAGCAATGCCAAATGTTTTTGTACCGTAAAGGATTGGAGCGATAAAGGCGAAAGAGGAAGCGAGGAAAATGGGAACGGATCGGCGAGTAATTAATTGGAAAAGGAGGGTGCCGACACCTGCACCGAAAAGAGCGACGTTAGGATCTAACCCCGTGAGTAGCGGCACTAGAACCAGTGCCCCAAATGCAACAAACAGCATTTGAGCGCCTAGAATGGCATTTTTCATCGTAAATTCCCTGATAAAGAACAAAATTCTCAAGATCTTATCATTTCTGTAATCGATTGCCAGATTCAATATTAGGAAAATCATCTTTTCTCTGTTCATTAATGGAATTTGTCAATTAGCCAGTAAATTTTAACGTTATCCTGATGCCCATCGCTTGCTAGGTCCGTGATAGTTGCTTATCATCAAACTTCACTTATAGGAAACCTACAAAACTTATGCGCTATTTAGCTTTGTTGTTAGCGGGACTCGTATCATTGCCTGCTGCAGCCCTTACCAAGGTGAATCTGTATCAAACAGAAGTGGTGTTAGACCAACAAAACGATGAATCAGATGATCAAGCTCGTATTCAAGGTATGGAGCAAGTCATTGTTCGTGCTACTGGAGATAAATCATCACTTGATAATGATGTCGTTAAGAAAGCGTTGCAACATAATAGCCGCTATCTTACTCAAATTAGTAGCAATGATGATAATGGTCAGGAAACTATGACGCTTGGTTTTAGTGAGCCGCACATCCGTTCGCTATTAACTCAAGCTCAGTTACCGTTCTGGCCTGCATACCGTTCAAATGTATTAGTATGGCTGGTGGAAGATAAGAACTATGACCGTACAATTGCTTGGGAACATTCTGATTCAGAACCTCTTAAAACATTGGTGCAAGATGCAAAAGCGCGCGGTTTGCCCTTGACTGTTCCTGTCGGGGACTTTGACGATATTACCGGAATAGAAACCTCGGATTTATGGGGGGATTTTACTGGGCCTATTGCTCAAGCTAGTTCGCGTTATCCAACCGACGCCGTGTTAGTTATTCGTGTTCAAGACGACGCCATTAACTGGACCCTTTATGACCAAAGTGGTCAGCAGATGATGGATGATGCGAAAGAGCCTATTACTGGTCAGGCTTCTGGCGAACAGCCCATTGATCAAGTTGTGAATGATGTTAGCCAATATTTTGCTAAGAAAAATGCGGTGTTGATTTCAAGTCAATCATCGGAGTCTGTGGTTGCCGATTTTTCGGCAATAAAAAATGCTGATGAATTTTTTACGTTAGAGAAAAGTTTAAAATCTCTGAGTTCTGTTGCGGCTTTAGATATCGTCAGAATCCAAGGTGATGATGTGCAATATCGGGTACATCTATTGGCTACACCGGAAAACTTTGAGCAAGAAGTGTTACGGACCAAGTTAGTGGATAAAGTTGATACTCAAACTGTGTCAAGCGGGGAGACCGTACCTGATTTTGGTTACGTGATTGGTTCTGGTATTAATGCCCCTCAAGGTACGGACACCGATAATACTGCCGTTGTGGCTAATAATGCTCAAGCAACCCCCGACGCAACTAATGCGAGTAACAATACAGAGATTACAAGTAGTAGTGAAACAGAGCAGGGCGCTACAGCAGATGATGAGTTGGCTAAGGTGCCAAGTACGCTCTACTTCAAATGGAAAGAGTAGTACTAGAATATAAGCACAATAAAAAAAGAGCCGTTGGCTCTTTTTTTATTGTCCCAAATTAAACCAAATGCTTAAACCATCATAGAGCAGCTATGATAGTACTTTATTTAGAATGGAATCGAGATTAGATAGTTTTTATCCCTTTTAGATGCTGAGCAATCGTTGCGATACGTTTCCCTAACTGCTGAGCAAGGGTTATCTCATCTTCTGTTAAAACGGGTTTCTTATTTCCCAGCGTTACATGACTTGCCCCATAGGGTGTTCCGCCCCGTTCTGTTGTATGAAGTTTTGGTTCTGAGTATGGAATGCCTAACACCATCATACCGTGGTGTAACAGGGGAAGCATCATTGAGTTTTGGGTGGTCTCTTGACCGCCATGTAATGTTGATGACGAAGTAAAAACACATGCAGGTTTATCAATGAGATCGCCGCTTATCCATAATGATGTCGTTTGATCCCAAAAGTGTTTTAATGATGCTGCCATATTGCCAAACCAGACCGGACTGCCCAAAGCAAGGCCATCGCACTCTTTGAGTTCGTTCAAATGAATGATCGGATCTTGATGTGGTCTGCAACCATTGGAAATATCTTCTACAGTGCGCAAGAGTGCTTCACAACCGGGGATGGATTCCACCCCCCGCGCGATATGCCTCGCTATTGATAAAGTACTACCATGACGACTGTAGTAGAGGACGACTATCTTAGTGGTCATAAAATCTCTAATACGCTTTCTGGTGGGCGACCGATGCGAGCCTTATCGTTAGCCACCACGATGGGACGTTCAATTAATTTGGGATGTTCGGCCATGGCGTTAAACAAATCTTCATCTGAAACGGATGAATCACCGAGATTGAGACTTTTATACAGTTCTTCCTTAGTCCGCATCATTTTACGCACTTCTGTATAACCTAACTGCTGATAGAGATGTTTCAACTGTGCTAAATCAGGTGGCGTCTCTAAATATTTAATGACTTCAGGTTTAATGTTATTTGCTTCTAATAAGACTAAAGTTTCACGACTTTTGGAACATCGAGGGTTATGATAGATAACGACTGACATAGTATCTTCCTATTGCTTCTATTTTTGCAGAGCCATAAAGCGTTCTCTTTGCACGATAAGCTGATCAATACGAGCATCATATCGAGCTTGCTCTAAGCTTCCTAGCTTAGCTATTTGGCTGGCTTGAGTATAGTACTGAATGGCTTTATTCCATTGTGCCTTCAGCGCGAGTAACTCAGCCCTAGCCGCTAAATCTTCTTCACTATGACCCAAACGACTGCTGGCCTCAGACAGTAAACTCCAGCCATTAGGGTCGTCAGGGTGGTCGTGAGTGTACCGATGTAACACTTGGATCGCGGGTTCATATTTTTCTTCTTTCAACAACACATTTGCATAGTTAATGAGTAATACTGAGTTATCCGGATTTTCATCAAGTGCTTTTTTAAGCATAGCTTGTGCTTTAGGTGCTTGTTTTAGTGCTAAATATAAATCTGACATTCCATCAAGATAGAAATCGTTGTCTGGATCGCTTTTTAGCAGTTTAGACAGAATTTTTTCAGACTGCTGTAACTTTTTATTGTCTAGATAAACAAGTGCTTTGCCGTATTCGAACGCTGACTCAACGGAAGGGGCCGTTTTTTGTTCTGTCCTATTAAACCAAGCTAATGCCGCTTGTTCACTCAATCCTGCATACCGAGCGATTGCCCTAGCTCGTGCCAAATTAAAACGTAATGAAGCTTTGGGATGAATTTGAGGATAACTTTGGGCGCGTTCGCGGCTATCTGTAATACGTGACTGCGGTAATGGGTGAGTCAATAGCATTTCAGGTGGTTTACTGGAATAACGCGACTCTGCTGCTAGACGGCTAAAGAAACGAGGCATTGCCATCACATCAAAACCGGATTTAGCCAAGACCTGCATGCCAAAACGGTCGGCTTCTTTTTCATAAGCTCGAGTATAGTTCAGTTTGCCTTGCAGGCTGCCAGCAGTGGTTGCCGTTATCGCCGCGATACCTGCCGTTGGTGCGGCAATAGCGAGCAATAATGAACCAGCCAAAGCTGCAATGGTCGCGGGCGTTTGTTTCGCTTGATCTTCCATGCTGCGGGCAAGATGGCGTTGAGTGACATGGGATATTTCATGGGCCATCACCGATGCTAATTCACTTTCAGATTGGGTATAAAGAAATAAACCGGAATGTAGCGCCACGTAGCCGCCAAAAAAAGCGAAAGCATTAATTTCTTGATCGTTAATCAAAAAGAAATGGAAAGGAGTTTTTACGTTTTGTGCATGAGAGACTAAGCGATGACCCAGAGTATCGACATATTCACTCATGACCGGATCATTAATGACTGGCTGAGTACCTCGAATAATACGCATATACGCATCACCGTATTGTAGCTCTTGGTCTATCGAAAGCGTTGCTCCTGCAACAGTACCTATGTCAGGCAACTCATTTCCTTCAGCGTAGCTCAGCATTGGGTTGAGCGAGCAAAATGCAGTTGCCGTGTATAAACTGAGCAAAGAACGGGTACGTTTGGCAAACATAATTATGGGTATAGCTCCTCATCGAACTCTATTTTTTGACACTATGCAACCGTAAAGGTTTCTTTGCTTTTTTACAAAGCACTTTCCTACGATATCGCTTAGGTGCTTTACGTTTAAAAAGATCGCTTAGACCTAACATATCATAATGATTAATCGTTACTTTTGCTTAAATTCTTTTTGAAATTCAGACATAACGTGACTCATATCATTGGTTTACTATACGTGGGGCTGTACTTTTAAATATCAATGAGGAGTCAATAAAGTTTCCTCAATCATCTTTGTCATATTCGCTCACGATTTAGTGCTTTACTCACTAATGATTTATTTCATAATCGGAAAGCCTCTGCCCGTCTAACTACTGGCACTGTGATTAGCGCAACGCTATGCTTCTTGAAAGAAAACCAGCACAACGATGTTGTGGGTTATCTGATCCCATTGTGTAGCATTCCCCAAGTATTTACATTTAAAGGAGTTAGGGATTCATGTTTGAAATGGTGAGTCGTTGGTATCAACGGCGTTTTTCCGATCCCAATGCTGTCAGTCTCATTGCCATTCTGCTATTCGGATTTATTGTTATCTACTTTTTTGGTGATTTGATAGCACCTTTACTCGTTGCCGTTGTGCTTGCTTATTTACTTGAATGGCCTGTGGTACAGCTGCGCCGTCTAAAATTGCCGCGGACTGTAGCAGTTGTGTTGGTGTTACTGCTTTTTATAGGTGTGATGTTAATTGCGCTGTTAGGACTGGTACCTACCATGTGGAAGCAGATCGCGAATTTGGTTAATGATATTCCATCAATGTATAACGGGCTGCAAAAATTTATCGCGACGATTCCCCAACGTTATCCAGAACTAGCGGATTTAGATATCGTAGAACCCATAATGAATAACGCAAAAGACAAGGCGTTAGGGGTCGGTGAATCGATTGTCACTGAATCTCTCTCATCATTAGTCAGTATTGCCACATTAGCGATTTATCTGATTTTAGTGCCTTTATTGGTGTTCTTTTTTCTTAAAGATAAAAACCAAATGATGGGATCTGTGAGTAAATTGATGCCTCGGAATCGAGTGCTCGCTAAACAAGTCTGGGTAGAAATGAACCAACAAATTTCTAACTATATCCGTGGTAAGGTATTGGAAATTCTCATTGTTGGTCTTGTCAGCTATGTTACTTTTGCGGTGCTTGATTTGCGTTACTCGGTACTTTTGGCCGTGGCGGTTGGTCTATCGGTATTAATTCCGTACATAGGGGCCGCTGCGGTGACGGTACCTGTTGCGATTGTTGGTTTATTCCAATGGGGCATGAGTCCTGAATTTTATACTCTGTTGGTGGCCTATGGAATTATTCAAGCGCTAGATGGAAACGTGCTTGTGCCTATCTTATTTTCTGAAGCCGTTAATCTCCATCCCGTGGCTATTATCGCAGCGGTACTGATTTTTGGTGGGCTATGGGGTTTTTGGGGGGTATTTTTTGCTATTCCACTCGCAACCTTAGTCAAAGCTGTTTGGCATGCGTTACCCGCTCAGGATGATGAGGTGGCTAATACACCGTGATCTTGACCGAGTACATCGCACCATCCACTCAGTTTGATGCGAATAATTCGTAAATTATTGTCATTTCATTCAAGTATTTGCATAACCTTGCCGATAGTACTTAACGGTGAGCTAATAATGCGCGCGAGAACTAAATTAGGATAGTAAGTTGTAGAGGGAATATATGAAATTTAGTCAAAAAATCGTTGCTGCTTCGTCAGTATTGCTATTAGTAACAATAGCTTTACTGTCGATTCAGCAGTTGTCGACTGTGCGGACTCAAGTTGAGTCATTGGTAAATACAAGTTTGAAAGAGATGGTTAATGGGGTAGAAAACACCATTAGCTCTGAAATGCAAAGCAAGAAATCGATGGCCCAAGCGGCTACAGAAATATTAGCTATTGATCCTACCAATCGTGATTATGTTAAAAATGTGATTGAAAAGCCGACGTTAAAAAGTAACTTTCTTGCCATAGGGTTAGGTTACCAAAGCGATGGTAAAACGGTCGAAAATGATGATGGATGGGTTCCAGCAGCAGATTATGATCCTCGTGTTCGTCCTTGGTATAAGGATGCTAAAAATGCAGGTAAGATAACAATTACCCAGCCTTATCTTGATATGTCGACCAAAAAAATGATCATATCAATCAGCACTCCAGTGGAAAAAGATGGGCAATATATCGGTTCGATGTTTTATGACCTAGAGTTGAGTAAGCTTGCGAAATTAGTCAATTCTGTGAATCTATTTGATGCCGGCTACCTTTTCCTTATCACTTCTAATGGTACCACAATTGCTCATCCTGATATTAAAAACAATGGTAAAAACGTCAGCGAATATTTACCTGGTGTGAAGGTTCAACAGGGCTCACAAGAGGTCACTCTCAACGGTAATAAGTATCTGGTTGGTTTAACGCCTATCCCATCAGAAGGATGGTATGTGGGTTCTATTGTGGATGAGTCGGTCGCTTTTTCTGCATTAAGCAAATTGAGAAATAGCTCAATTATTTATGCTGTTATCGCGTTAGTGATTAGTGTTGTTTGCTTGACGTTACTGATTCGTTTCTTGATGCGACCTCTGGTTGTATTACGTGATGCGATTAAAGATGTGGCATCTGGGCACGGTGATTTAACTCAGCGTATCGATACCAACACGGATCCAGAATTTGCCGAACTTGCCGAAGGTTTTAACACCTTTAATGGTACCTTGCAGCAACTTATCCAGCAATCCAAAGCGATTGGTCAAGAAATTATTCATGGTACAGAGCAAACGCTGCAGGGCTCTCGGCAATCAGTAGATGCTTTACAACAACAGTTACAAGAACTTGAACAGCTTGCAACGGCAATGCATGAAATGTCAGTGACGGCGACGCAGGTGGCAGGTAATGCTCAAAGTGCGGCCTCCGCAGCTAAAGAAGCGGATATTGCAACTGAAGAGGGAACCAATGTGGTAAATGATACCACTCGTTCTATCGATGAATTGTCCGCCCGCATTGATCAAGCTGTTGAAGAAGTTCATGGCCTTGAATCCGCGACAGCTAACATTGAAACTATTTTGAAAGTGATCAGTGAAATTGCTGAGCAGACTAACCTTCTTGCGCTTAATGCGGCGATCGAAGCCGCTCGAGCGGGAGAATCTGGGCGTGGATTTGCCGTCGTAGCTGATGAGGTCCGAACTTTAGCATCACGAACTCAACAGTCGACGACGGAAATAAAAACAATGATTGAACAGCTGCAAGCTGGAGCTAGTTCAGTTTCTGTTGCGATGAATGAGAGTAAAACGACTGCTATCGATGCTGTTGAGAAATCAAAACTAGCAGATACGGCATTACAAACGATACGAGCGGCTATTTCTCAAATCAATGATATGAACATTCAAATTGCTTCAGCGGCAGAAGAGCAAAGTTTAGTCGCGGAAGAAATTAATAATAACACTGTGAAGATTAAAGATTTATCTACTCAAGTTGCGGATATCGCTGAAGGGTCCAACGTGTCCTTAGAAGCTCAAACGGAAAATGTCCGAGAGCAAGCGGCGATCATGAGTAAATTTATTGTGTAATCTTGATTCATTTTTCAATAAAAACGTCGCCAATTGGCGACGTTTCTTTTGAATAACTATTCATTTTTTATGATGAGTGATTAGTTGTTATTTGGTTCCCTGGTTAAGGTAGTCGAGAACAACTTCATGGTGAGTTTTCGTTTTGAATTTATTAAACACATGTTCAATCTCACCTTGCTCATTAATTAAAAAGCTGATGCGATGTAAGCCATCATAGACTTTGCCCATGAACTTTTTTTCACCCCAAACGCCAAATTTTTCAGCGACTGCATGGTCTTCATCAGAAAGAAGCGTGAAGTTTAGGTTATCGCGTTCAATAAATTTTCCTAAGCGTTTTACTGGATCGATACTGACACCAAGTACGACCACGTTCAGTTCGTCGAGCTCTGCTTTTACATCACGCATGCCTTGAGCTTGAACGGTACAACCTGGCGTCATTGCTTTCGGGTAAAAATAAAGTAGAACTTTTTTACCAGGAAAATCGCTTAAAGATATCGCCTTTCCGTCTTGGTCTGGGAGAGAAAAAGCTGGAGCTTTATCTCCTGCTTGCAGTGTATTCATCATGCTTCCTTTATTACTGACTATTTTTAATGAAATTTAAAGAGCCTTGTACATTGAGAGTGTCACATAACTGACCGAACTCCTCCTGTAACTGCATTAAGTTATACTCGCCGTCCACTTTTGCAGTAATTGCAATATGGAATTGATCGGTGGTGCTAGATACTTTATCTTTGTTGATGGTTTGGGCACTCAGGGATTCCATTCCAATATTTTGATTTGCAAAGAAATTTGTGAATTTTTCAGTTAAGCCTGGTTTATCTTCAGATTCGATAAAGACTTCAACTAAATAACTATTATCTAGGCTTTCATGCGGCGTTGTACGTTTCATCATTGTGATCAGATCATGCTCTTGGCCTAGAAGAGGCAGTCTAGTTTCGATACGTGACAGGGCGCTAGGGCTCCCTGAGACTAACATGATTAGCGTAAATTCCTTTCCAAACAACGCAATACGGCTATCGACGATATTTAGCTCTGATTGCGTGACGAGCCGGACTATTTCGTTACAAATGCCGGGGCGGTCTGTCCCTACCGCAGTAATCACTAAGTGTTGAGTCATGCTATTTCTTCACAATGTCTTTTTCGTTAATGTTATCACACCTGATGTATAGGGAAAGCGCGAGCAAAAGGCTTTTTAGTTTCGCTTTGCATCAAAATGGCATAAGACTGACATTGACTACAAGCCTTTGTTAATTAAGTATGTTAAAACAGTATTCTTGCTTTAGTTCTAACATCTGATAAATATTCATAAAAATGGTCTGTTTAAGCGTGTTTAATCTCTTGTGTTGCACAACGACGATGCAGTACCATGCAGAGAGTATTCATCTAGGGAGATAGACATGTTTTCAGGAAGTATCGTAGCGTTAATTACCCCCTTTACCTCAGCTGGCGAAGTGGATTATGCAGACCTCAAGAAGTTGGTCGAATATCATATCGCTTCGGGGACTGACGCTATTGTTTCTGTAGGGACGACAGGTGAATCTGCCACTCTGACCGTTGAAGAGCATGTCAAAGTCGTAGAAAAAACCGTGGAGTTTGCTGCAGGGCGTATTCCAGTGATTGCTGGAACTGGCGCTAATGCAACACATGAAGCTGTAGAGTTTTCTCGTTTGCTTGATAAAACGGGCATTGCCGCGTATTTAAGTGTGACCCCTTACTACAATAAGCCAACTCAAGAAGGTTTGTTCTTGCACTATCAGGCGATCGCTCAGGGCACTGATATCCCAATTATTCTATACAATGTACCAGGTCGTACTGGTGTTGATATGAAGCCAGAAACGGTGGCTCGTTTATCTGAAATTAACAATATTATTGGTTTGAAAGATGCAACGGGTGATTTGAGCCGTGTATCGCTACATCGTGAAATGTGTGACAAAGATTTTCTTTTGTTCAGTGGCGATGATGCAACGGGTTTAGATTCTATTAAATTAGGCGGTAACGGCGTTATCTCTGTTACCAACAATATTGCAGCAAAAGATATGGCGACAATGGTCCATGCCGCACTCAATGGTAACAATGCTGAAGCCGATGCAATAAACCAACGCTTAATGGCTCTACACAAAGGTTTATTCGTTGAATCAAGCCCTATCCCTGTAAAATGGGCTGCCCACAAGTTAGGTTTGATTTCAAATGGTGATCTACGTCTACCTTTGACGGAACTATCTGAACTAGCTCGACCAACTGTTGCCGAAGCGATTACCGCTGCCAAAATTTAATTATTGAGGCACTTTCGATTACAATGCCGAGGTATCAATTCTGTACCTCGGCTATTTTTAGGAGTTTCAATGAAGTTTTCGCGTCAGCTAGTTATTAGCTCACTAGCTGTGTTAGTGTTAAGCGCTTGTTCAAGCACCCCAGCAGAACGCCGTCAAGCAAAAGACGATTATGCCTATTTGGATGCCAAAGATTTTCATCAGTGGGCGATGCCAGAAGGTACTACTATCCATTTCTACCCTGATTATCAAATCCCACAAGGTAACTACCATGGTAGCGTAGGCGATAAAGTAGATATTCGTCCTCCGCAACAGATCCTCGAATTAATTCCTGGAGCTCGCGCGGAAGTGTCGAATGGCGATGCTTTGTTATGGATGGTTCGTCAAGATGAAGCGGATAAAGTGTGGAACACAACCAAACAAGCACTAACAGATAATAAAGTTCCTATGGTGAAAACCACGGATACTTTGTTAGAAACGGCATGGGTTCGTTGGGTTTCTAAGGATGAAGACGGTGAAATTGATGCTCGTTATCAAATTTCTCGTGTTCAAGCGAATCATCGCTTTGGGATCAAAGTGCACTTAGTTGATTTTCGTAGTGAAGGTACGCAAAAAACACCAAGTCCTGAGTATAAATCACGCTATACGGCCTATATGGCTAATATGATCACCACTCGTTATGATTCAGATTTACGTCATGAAGAGATGCGTAAAGCGCAGCGTTTAGTGAAACATATTCCAATTACGTTTGGTTACGATCGTAGTGGTTTGCCTGTGATGATAGCTCGTGCTGAGTATGATGTTTTCTGGCAGCGTTTACCGCAAATCCTAACACCAATGGGCTTCAATATTACTGACCGTAACCGTTCTCAAGGTACGGTAAAAGTGAAGTATAACGAACCGGATAGCGATTTCTGGACAGCACATAATACTCAACCTATTGATCTTGATTCTGGAGAGTACACCTTACTGTTAGGTGATTTAGGTAACCGTACATCGATAAACCTTACCGACTCAAAAGGTAAGCCAGTTAAAGAAGACATTTTGAAAGCACTAGTACCGCTTTGGTCTTCTGTGGTGGCTAAATCTCCAGCGCCTGCTGAAAAATAATTGCCATCGAAGTGATAGAAAAAGGATGCTTGTTTGCATCCTTTTTTATTGCTTATTCTTTGATGATGTTTCGTCGTTGTTTAATTGTTCGTGTGTTTTCTGCTCACTGTTCACTGATTCTGTTTGGTGTCCATCACATCGTTCTTTGTCTAACTGATTGAGACGGTCGAGGTCTTTTTTCTTCATGAATTCTTCGTATTTTATTTGTGAAGTGTATTTCAACGCCGCTATGTTTCCTACGATCACACAAATCACGACAATACTGATAACCCATGGGTTAAATAGTAAATCCATTTAGAATCACCTGAGCTTAAGGGAAAGCCTAATCGCTAATATTGACAATATACTGATTGTAGATCGAGGGTAGCTGATTAAGGATTGCTTGTTGTCCCAAAATTGGCGTTAAAGAGATCTGTTGAGTGAGCATCTCAAGCGAAAAGTTTTGCAGATAATGCGTTGCGGTTGCTCGATGGCTAATATGCCAAGGTTCAAATGCTACTCCATGGTTTTTTCCTTGAAATGGAAAGAAGAAACCATATTGTGCCGCATGTTGTTTTAACCATAGATAGAAGGAGTGTTGATGTCCGTTAAGGTACTCTTCTGGTTCTAGGTTTAACGTAACCCCGTCAGGTAGGGCATCTTTGTCAAATACATCAAAGTCAGATCCCCAATGATGCCGACTTGCGCCAGGTAAAGCAGACCAACGTAAAATCGCTTGAATCTGTTCTTCTTCACTGAGCGAATGAATATCGATAGGGTGGCTATTTTCATCCAGCACCGCCAGTTCACCAGACATTTTGCGATTCCAAATGGATAATTGGCGCTCAAATGAACGAAAACCACTAGCAATATGGAAATTGAAGCCATCGTTTAATGCGGCTTGGCGAAGATGGTGTAAATCGTCAGCAACACTAGATGCGACTAAAAAAGTTTTTTGGCCTATCTGTTCAGGTTGCAAATGGGTGTCTGTTTGACCTGTCAATTGCTTTGGTGTCATGACGTTACCGTTTATAGAATCAAAGAAAGCCCAAGTTATCGGAAAAGATAACTTGGGTCATTCATTACTTAGCCAATAAATGGTTAAGAGTATGTTGGTACATATCCGTCAGTTTCTCAAGGTCTTCAACTTTAACGCACTCATTGACCTTGTGTATGGTGGCGTTCACAGGACCAAGCTCGACAACTTGAGCTCCCATGCGAGCGATAAAGCGACCATCTGATGTTCCGCCTGTGGTCAGTAACTGAGGTGCTTCTTCATTGACTTCTGTCACGCCGCTCACCACAGATTTCAGTAAAGAACCTTGGTCAGTTAAAAATGGGTGGCCGCTTAGGGTCCATTTCAGGTCATAATCCAACGCATGTTTATCGAGAATAGCGTGAACTTTTTCTTTTATCGCCACATCAGTGAGTTCGGTGCTAAAGCGGAAATTGAACTGAACGTCACATTCCCCAGGAACCACGTTAGAAGCGCCTGTGCCAGCATGAAGGTTAGGAATTTGAAAACTGGTTGGAGGAAAGTAGTCATTCCCCTTATCCCATTCTGTTGTTGCGAGTTCAGCTAATGCAGGTAGGGCATGATGAACAGGGTTTTTTGCCAAGTGTGGATAAGCAACGTGACCTTGTACCCCTTTCACTTTTAAGTCACCAGTAATTGAACCACGACGACCATTTTTTACCACATCGCCGACATAGTTGGTGCTGGATGGTTCACCCACAATGCACATATCAATGGGTTCATTGCGAGCCATTAGAGTATCCACGACGCGAGTGGTGCCGTTAATGAATGGACCTTCTTCATCTGAGGTAATTAGGAAGGCGATTGATCCATTATGATCAGGATGCTCGGCAATAAATCGCTCGACTGCAACGATCATACAAGCAAGGGAGCCTTTCATATCTGCAGCGCCCCGGCCATGCAGCATACCGTCAATGACAGTGGGCTCAAATGGGGCGGTATCCCAGTGATCGAGATTACCCGCGGGTACGACATCAGTGTGGCCAGCAAAGGCAAATAATGGCGCTTGTGTGCCACGGCGGGCCCAAAAGTTGGTGGTATCTTCAAATACCATGACTTCTATTTCAAAGCCTAAAGCTTTGAGACGCTCAATCATTACTTGTTGGCAACCCGCATCTTCAGGTGTTACTGATTTACGGCTAATGAGGTCTTTGGCGAGAGCCAATACAGGGCTGTCCGTCATCCTTGAATTCCTTGTTAAGCAAAAATAGAAGAGTATTGTTCAGGTTTAAAACCAAGGTGTAGATCATTGTTAACGCGTAAAATAGGGCGTTTGATCATCGCGGGTTTTTCCACGAGTAGTGCAACAGCATTAGTTTCATTCAACGATTCTTTTTGTTCAGCTGTCAGTTGGCGGTAAGTCGTGCCACGTTTGTTTAAAACATTTTCCCAGCCAAGGTTTGAACAAAACTCCGCGACCATATCTGCATCCACACCTTGCTTACGGTAATCATGGAATTGATAGTCGATGCCTGCTTGTTCTAGCCATTTACGTGCTTTTTTTATGGTATCGCAGTTTGGGATGCCATACATGGTAATACTCATAATTATCCTTGTGAGACTGAATTATTATGCCCCTAGCAGATGTTGCTGCCGGGTGTTACTTATTTGGGTAAATCCTAACAGGAAGCAGGCCATGTGACAAAGTCTATCCCCACGGTTGTTTGGTTATTAATGCTTAACTTGAGGCGAATAAAATTGCATTAATAGCCGCTTTACATAGCATCACCAAAACATTCCACGTGATAATCAAGGCTGAGGCACAAATTTTACGATAAAGACCCTATCGATCGTAGAGTTATTGATCAATCTCAACACTCTGAAAATTAAAACAGAAATAATGGGTGCTGCACAACTTAGGAGGTATCAATGGAATTGAGTCCAGTTTTTGCGAGGCGACTGTATTTAGCATTGTTGGTTGAGAGCCTTGAACGACCAAATGTGCCCAAGTTGATTGAAAAGACCGGTTGGCCACGTCGTACTATTCAAGACGTGATTAAAGCATTACCGGGTATTGGTATTGAGCTCATGTTTGTTCAAGATGGGCGGCGTCATAACGATGGCTATTATCAATTATCAGATTGGGGACCATTCGATAGTCAATGGGTGCTAGACCGTAGAGGTGATATTGCAGAAAGCCTTGGATTCAGAGCATAAAAAGCCAGCCCATGCTGGCTTTTTCTTATTAAACAGCACTAATTTAGGCTTTGTTTATTAACAGGTAAGCGATAAAACCAACCCAGCTTATTGCCAATAAAGCCCATGGTAGGAAGCGACTACGTTGTGAAGCGTGTTGCGGATCTATATCTTGCTGAGTGGTCGCATTAGAATCTATCGCTTGTTCTATCTGTTTTTGTTTTTGAGCTCTTTTTTTGGCTTTATCTGCCTGTCTACTTTTCTCCTTTTGCTGTTTTTTATAAAGAGCAATGCCTTTTTCTATTCCTTGAGCAATCAATTTGGTTTGTTCTTTCGTTTGTCCTGGTTTCTGTGTTGCTTTGGCGATTTGTGCTGCTTCATTTTGCGTTTCAACAGAGGGGACTGACTTGTTTTTCATAAGATTATCCAATTGAATAGTAAATGTATCAGTGCTGAATCCTGCAGCTTAAGATTATCTGGGGATACAATATTTTTCTTTATAGATTAACATGATACCTATTCCTAAGTAACAGTAGAATGAGGTTACTTGGCGGATAATACATAGCAGTTTCTCGTGGAAGCCAAGAGATAGTTATATTTGGCATAGAAATTAACCACATGAAATGGTAATAAGTATTGTTAAAATCATTAGGTGGTTAGTGAAATATTCAATTGATAGATATAATGCGGATGGTTATCTCAGTCCGCCGATTTGGTTGTGGCTAGGGTGGGGTTGGTTAGCAAAAGCTTGGGTTGTACTTGTTATGGCTGGAGTAAGCCGAGATACAGGATCTCAATTATTAGAGTTGTTCTATCCACAAAAGGGTCATTTATACATAGAGTTAGTACTTGGGTTGCCCTCGTTGGTATACATGTGGTTGGTGCATTTGAGGGGGCCTGATAGACAAGCTTTGACCCATTTTATCCAAGCTTCGGCGAAGCCTATTACAATTATCATCACGCTAGTGCAATTTGGAATAGGCGTCTACACCATCTTGTTACACTATGGTCAGTTTTATTGGTTTAGTGGGCTTTCCTTAATGCTACTTTTGTGGTTTGGAATGTATTTACAACAAAGTCGAGTTGTTAAGGTTTGTTTTACTGGGCCATTTAAAGAAAAGGGATAGTCACCAACGTCATTCGGACTCCACTAATAAATGATGTTAGGTGACCATATTTATTTATTGCTATGACGAATGGCAATAAACACTGAAAGCAATATAAGTGAGCACACTCAATGTCACAATCACAGTCTGCAATCCTGCCGGAAGCAGGTCCTTTTGCATTATATGCAATGTTTAATATCACACAGAACCGAACTAAGGTGCTGGATAAGTTACAAGCATTACCTCGTTTGGTTGAAGAATTGAATCAACAACAGCCGGGTGCCAACTTGGTGGTGTCTATTTCATTTTCTCACGCGTTTTGGCAGCATCTAAATGCGCCTATGCCTCCTGAGTTGGTTGATTTTCCTCAGTTGGGCAGTGATAAGGTAACGGCACCTACTACCGAGATGGATTTCTTAATTCACTGTCATTCTACTCGCCATGATTTACTGTTTTATGTTTTACGCAATTGCTTATCTGACATCGCTGATGACGTTGATGTGGTTGATGAGGTTTATGGGTACCGTTATCTCGATTCGAGAGATATGACGGGCTTTATTGATGGAACAGAAAACCCTAAAAATGAAAAACGCCAAGAAGTCGCCATTGTTCCGGAAGGTGAATTCGCTGGTGGTAGTTATGTCATGGTTCAGCGTTATATTCATAACTTACCTGCGTGGAACCGTTTAAATATGTCTGCTCAAGAAAAGGTGATTGGAAGAACTAAACCTGATTCGGTTGAGCTAGATAATGTTCCACCGGCATCTCATGTTGGCCGTGTCGATATTAAAGAAGATGGCAAAGGCTTAAAAATTCTTCGTCATAGTTTGCCATATGGCTCAGTAACCGGTGATCACGGCTTATTATTCATTGCCTATTGTAATACTCTGCATAATTTCCAAGTGATGTTAAATAGCATGTTTGGTGAGTCTGATGGTAAAACTGACCAAATGCTTCGTTTTACTACTCCGGTAACAGGGGCTTACTTTTTTGCTCCATCACAAGAGATGTTAAATTCATTAGCGATTGAATCGTAAGATTGTGGTTGAATTAGATGATGAAAACAAAGGGCTCATTGGAGCCCTTTATTTTTTGGATAGCAAATATGTCGGATAGTAGCTAATTTAACGTAATAGACCTAATGCTGCCTGAGGTAACTGTTTCGCTTGCGCCAGAATAGCGCTTGATGCTTGCGATAAAATCTGGTCTTTAGTCATATCTGTGGTTGTCTTGGCAAAATCTGTATCACGAATCCGGCCATTGGAAGCGATGATATTTTCATTAATTTTAGTTAAATTATTGATGGTGTGGTCAAACCTGTTTTGTAATGCACCGAGCTGCCCTCGTTGCTGATCCACAAATTTAAGCGCGGCATCAATGACGCCAACAGCTTGCTGTGCTCCACCAACAGTCGTGACTTGAATGTCATTGACCGTTGTATCTTTACCTTGTTTGATGCCTAGTTCATCCGCTAATGACCCAGTAATTTTTACTGAGCCGTTTACGTTACTATTACCAGCAAATAATTGCAGTTGGCCATGCTCGTTAACTGACGCTTGTAACTGGTCGGTTTGTCCATTGATATAAGAGGCAAGCTCTTCAATGTTATCCCCTTTTTTAGCTGAAATGTTAATGGTTTGGGCTCGGTCGCCTCCGCCTAAAGTGATAGACAAGTCATTTTTACCACTAGAAACTTCCCAGTCTTGATCGGCTTCTTTCGTCGCTTGAAAGGTTTTTCCTCCCATCATTGCGACGTCTGAACCCATATTCTCCAGATGCAAATGTACTGCAGTACCGCCATCATTACCGATTTGGAATGATTTGGTCCCATAGGTGCCATTGAGTAATAAATCACCAGCAAAGGTAGTAGTTTTGGCAATATGATTTATTTCGTTATTAATTGCGGTAACATCTTGCTGAATTGCTTTACGGTCATCTTGAGAGTTTGAACCATTGGAGGCTTGTAATGATAAATCGCGCATGTTTCTTAGCAATTGGCTTGTTTCATCTAATGCACCATCGGCCGTTTGAGCAACAGAAATACCGTTGTGCGCATTCTGTATCGCCATATTTAAGCCACTACTTTGTTCCATAAGGCGATTAGATATTTGTAACCCAGCGGCATCGTCTGTTGCATTGTTTATGCGGTTACCTGAGGCTAATTTTTCCATGGCAGCCTCTTGACTACCACTTGATTTATTTAAATAGCGCTGGGCGTTTAGGGCAGCAACGTTACTGCGTATCCCGATAGTCACTTTCTAATTACTCCGACATATATTCATTTGATACACGGAATCCCCTGTATCAAAAATAATTAACGTATGATGTACCCATAATTAGCGGAGAGATTAAGGAAACCTTTAGTAATAAAACTTAAAAAATAGCATTTAAGTTCTGTTTGATTGAAAAATGCTCAAAATTAGTGATTTAAATACCTAACATATTAAATAATAATCATAATAAATAAATATTTACTTAATTAGTGTTTGGTTTTTTAGGAGGTGTTGCGCGATATTTTGTCGAGGTTATATATAAAATAAGTTGCTTTGTGTTATTTATATTAGAAAGGGCTTATTTTTACAGGTAAGAGAAAATAAGGCTTTTCTCGTCACAATAATCAAGTTTTTTCTAAAGTTTTTCTTGTTAGGCACGATAAGAGAATTAATGAGATTACTCTCTTATATAGTGCGGATAGCTTATGGCCATTACGGTAAATACGAACGTGGCAGCATTAGTCGCACAGAGACATCTTGCAAATTCAACGAATCTGTTAAATCAGTCGTTGGAGCGCTTATCTTCGGGTAGCCGTATTAACAGTGCTAAAGATGATGCGGCGGGCTTACAGATTTCTAACCGTTTAGAAACTCAGATGAGCGGGCTGGATGTGGCTGTACGGAATGCCAATGATGGAATATCGATTATGCAGACTGCTGAGGGGGCGATGAAAGAGTCGACGAACCTGTTGCAACGTATGCGTGATCTCTCTTTACAGGCTGCTAACGGTTCAAATAGTGATGATGACCGTCAATCTTTACAAGAAGAAATGGCGGCCCTTAATGATGAAATGAATCGAATTGCTGAAACAACATCATTTGGTGGACGGAAGTTATTAAATGGTTTATTTGGCTCTCCATCATTTCAAATTGGTGCTGGAAGTGGCGAAGCGGTTCAAATACCACTGAATAATATGCGAACTGACAGCATTAATATGGGTGGTTTTAGTTACATTGCAAAAAATGAAGCGGACAAGGGTTGGCGCGTCGAATCCGGGCAAAATCAGTTAACCATTCATTATACCGACGCGAAGGGACACTCCCAGACCATTAATATCAGTGCTAAAGCGGGTGATGATATTGAGCAAGTAGCGACTTATATTAATGGTCAAACTGACAAAATTTCTGCTTCTGTCAATCAACATGGGCAGTTACAGATTTATATGGCAGGGGCGAAAACCTCCGGTACGTTGTCATTTAGTGGTAGTTTAGCGAGTCAGCTTGATATGGGACTGGCAGGGTATGAATCTGTAAACAATATCGACATTACGTCCGTTGGTGGGGCGCAGCGTGCTGTCTCTGTTATTGATACTGCATTGAAGTATGTTGATAGCAATAGAGCAGGTATTGGTGCATTGCAGAACCGCTTCGGGCATGCAATTAGTAATCTGGATAATATTCACGAAAACTTAGCGGCTTCAAATAGCAGGATTAAAGATACGGATTACGCCAAAGAAACAACTGAAATGGTCCGACAGCAGATCTTGCAGCAAGTTGGCATGTCTATCTTAGCGCAAGCTAAAAAGCAGCCAAATCTCGTTGTCGCCTTATTGCAATAGTAAACGACATAACTAAAGCCGATTTCAACAGCCACTATTGAATAGTGGCTGTTTTATTTTAAAAGCTAATCGCGAACACTTATACCCAAGTAACCTCAAGATGCTGTTGCAGCGAGAATGGTTTCGCTCTTAGGTAAGGCTCTGCTGTGGATGAAGACTATTTTCGCTCATTATTTAGGCAAAATAAACGGTCTGAATATGAAGGGGGGAATGTATCGACACGGGAATCTATAGCTTTAGAAAAAATTTAAAAATAGCGTGAAATATGGTGATGTAATCACGTTTTTCAACGGGACGAATCTTTTTTTATTAAATTAGAAAAAAAACATTAAAGGTTCTGAAATTCATGCCGTTACAGAAAGTAACTTTGAGAGGACTACTTGGTTTTCCGAGACGTCGGAAACCGGAAACATCGGAAAATCAATTGGAGATATCAGCATGGCAGTTAATGTAAACACTAACGTATCAGCGATGACCGCACAACGTTACTTAAATAAAGCAACCGATGCACAACAAACAGCAATGGAACGTTTGTCATCAGGTTACCGTATCAACAGTGCAAAAGATGATGCGGCAGGTCTACAAATTTCTAACCGCTTGACAGCACAAAGTCGCGGCTTGGATGTAGCTGTACGCAACGCAAACGATGGTATTTCCATTGCGCAAACCGCTGAAGGTGCGATGAAGGAAACAACCAACATTCTGCAACGTATGCGTGACTTATCATTGCAATCATCGAACGGTTCAAACTCTACAGATGACCGTAAAGCGATTCAAGAAGAAGTAACAGCGTTAAATGACGAACTAAACCGCGTCGCAGAAACAACATCTTTTGGTGGTAATAAGCTACTTAATGGTACTTACGGTACTAAGTCATTCCAAATTGGCGCAAATAACGGTGAAGCGGTTATGTTGAACCTAAAAGGAATGCGTAGCGATAACGAATCTATGGGCGGCACTGCATTCAAAGCTGCTAATCCAAAAGATAAAGATTGGACTGTGCAAGCGGGGAAAAATGACTTAACCATTAATTTGACAGGTAAAGATGGCACTGTTCAAAATATCGATATCAAAGCTAAGAAAGGTGATGATATTGAAGAATTGGCTACTTATATCAATGGTCAGACTGATATGGTTCAAGCATCAGTTGATGATGACGGTAAACTACAAATCTTTGCTGGTGATGATAAAGTGAAAGGCGATGTCTCTTTCTCCGGTAACTTAGCTGGTGAACTGCAACTTCAACCAGGTAAGAAAGTCACAGTAAACGATATTGATGTTACTTCTGTTGGCGGTTCACAAGAAGCTGTTGGTGTTATCGACTCTGCATTGAAATACGTAGATTCTCAACGTGCTTCACTGGGTGCATTCCAAAACCGCTTTGGCCACGCTATCAGCAACTTGGATAACATCAACGAAAACGTTAATGCTTCTCGCAGCCGTATTCGTGATACTGATTTCGCGAAAGAAACCACTGCAATGACGAAAGCACAGATTCTTTCTCAAGCATCAAGTTCAATCTTGGCGCAAGCGAAACAAGCACCACAAGCGGCACTTAGCTTATTACGTTAAGTTATCAGCTAGAAAATTAGCTCTATATCAAAAATCCAGCTTCGGCTGGATTTTTTTTGCATAAAAAAAGAGGTGATAATCACACTTTTAATACAGATCAATAAATAAACACTATTTTATCTAAAGGATGTATAGAAGGGGCCGTTATAGACTACGAGAGAAATGAGATGTATCGGAGAGAGGTGAGAGACTCGAAGATGCATCAACTATCCGCCAAAGGAGATCACTATGGCAATTAACGTAAACACAAATGTGTCTGCGATGACTGCTCAGCGCTATTTAAATGGCGCGGCAGACAGTTCGCAAAAGTCCATGGAACGGTTGTCGTCTGGATATCGCATTAATAGTGCGAAGGATGATGCGGCCGGGTTACAGATTTCCAATCGTTTGACTTCTCAAAGTCGAGGATTGGATATGGCTGTTAAAAATGCGAATGACGGTATTTCTATTGCGCAAACAGCAGAAGGTGCAATGGGTGAAAGTACCAACATTCTTCAACGTATGCGCGATCTTGCGTTGCAATCATCAAATGGATCCAACTCTCGATCTGAGCGTGATGCAATTCAGGAAGAAGTCTCTGCGCTAAACGATGAATTAAATCGTATTGCTGAAACAACTTCTTTTGGTGGCAACAAACTTTTGAACGGCAAATTTGGTAGTAAGTCGTTTCAGATTGGTGCCGATTCTGGAGAAGCTGTGAAACTGAGCATGGGTGATTTACGTTCAGACAATATTGAAATGGGTGGACGAGCATACCATACCAAACAAGCCCTAGGCTCTGATTGGAAAGTGGGTGATGCTCGAGACATCACTTTTAGCTACACTAATTCATTAGGTGAAGCTAAAAATGTTTCGATCACGGCCAAAAAGGGTGATGACGTAGAAGAATTAGCGACATTCATCAATGGTCAAAGTGACGATATCAACGCTTCGGTCGGAGAAGGCGGTAAATTACAACTGTTTGCTTCTTCGCAAAAGATCACAGGCGATGTGACGATTGGTGGTGATCTAGGTTCTTCACTTGGCTTTGAACAAGGTAAGAATGTGACGGTCAAAGATATTAACGTATCAACGATCGGTGGATCACAAGAAGCGGTATCGGTTATTGATAGCGCGTTGAAAGCGGTTGATAGCCATCGAGCATCACTCGGGGCGTTCCAAAACCGTTTTGGGCATGCGATCAGTAACCTCGAAAATATCAACGAGAACGTCAATGCGTCTCGTAGTCGCATCAAGGATACTGACTACGCTAAAGAAACGACTGCTTTAACGAAAGCTCAGATATTGCAACAAGCAAGTACATCTGTGTTGGCGCAAGCTAAGCAGTCACCATCTGCGGCTCTAAGCCTACTGGGTTAAACCAGTAGACTTATATGGGCTTATAGGTGGCATATAGCTGTCTAGTCACCTAGAGGTGGAAGGGAGATTGTTATGGAAGTACCGTCCTACGCATCGAACATCCAGCCTTACGGCTCACAAAATGGCATTAAACTTGCTTCAGAAAACGATAGCGTGAAACGCGTTTCGAATTCGAAGGATGAACAACCCTCTGTCGGAGGTGCAGGCTCGATGCCCGATCCTGCAACTGAACAGATGAGAGAACGTCGCCGGCGTGCTGTTGACGCAACCAATGAAATGGTGCGTAAACGGGAGCAACTCAATGAGGAGCAACGCGCTAAAATGATGGAACAGATGCATGATTTTGTTAATTCCATTAATAAGGGGCTTTCTTTCAGAATGGACAAGGAATCCGGTCGAGAGGTAGTAACGATTTATGAAGCGTCAACAGGCGATGTCATACGTCAAATTCCTGAAGAAGAAATGCTTGAGGTACTGCGCCGCTTAGCGAAAGAGCAAGACCATAAATCTGGTCTTGTAAATGCCAAAGTGTGATTGTTTTATGAGGTGATTGAATGAGTGTCGGCCCAATGGGTATGAATACTGGCATGGATATAAATGCCATGGTGAAGAAAATTGTCGGTGCTGAGCGTGCTCCTAAGCAGCAACGCATCGATAATGATCGCGCCAAGGTGACCGCTAGTATTAGTGCTTATGGTCGTCTCAGAGAGTCGTTGGATGCCATGAAGAATTTGATGAGTGACTTTCGTCAGAATGAAATATTCGCTTCACGAAAAGTTGACTCATCTGATTCAAAAGCAGTCTCGGCAACAGCGACTACTGATGCCATAGCTGGCAAGTATTCAGTCGATGTGTTGCAGCTTGCTCAAAGCCATAAGTTGGCGTCAAATCCTTTTGACGAGCGTCAACAATTCGGACCGGGCAAGCTGCATATTTCCTTAGGTAACCGTTCATTTGATGTCAATATTTCATCCTATTCACGTTTGATGGATGTTGTTAATGGCATTAATAGTAATAAAGCGAACCCTGGGGTTCGCGCGGCAGTCATTAAAGATACTAACGGTCCACGTCTTATTTTAGCGTCAGACCAAACAGGTAAAGATCACCGGATTGGTATTTCTGTTGAAGCTAAATCGGGTGATGCACTAAAAAGTCTTGAATTCAAAACGCTGGCTGATCGAGTAAAAGATCTCGAAACAGCTCGTGCCCAAGCACAGCAATTGTTGCATCCACTGACACCACAGCAGCAAAAAATTGCCGCAAAGGTGGCTGAAAAAATTGAGAATGCAGCGCACATCGTGGATAAAGATGTTGCCCAAGAAATTGAAAAAGCATCTCAAACAGCTCAACCAGCTGGTGAAGCAGTTGATCCAACCAATCCAGAAGCAAGCAGTACAGTAAATGGTTCGAATAAATATGTTCGACCACAAGATCGTATTCCGGGTTGGAGCGAGACTGCATCAGGCACGTTACTTGACTCTTACAAAGAGCCAGAACCAGAACTCGACCAAAAAGCTCAAGCAAAATCCAAGGATGTACCCGGTTGGACAAATACGGCCTCAGGGACTTTGTATGACTCCTACGTCACCCCTAAAGAAGCTGAGAAAAAACTGCAGGCAGTTTTAAATAAAGAGCAGCAAAAAATTGAGGCGGCAGTTCAAAGCGGCAAAATGACGCCGGAACAAGCAAAAGATGCGGAAAGAGCCAAGTTAACGCCTGACGAACGTGCTTATTTAGACAAAGTAGAAACTGCGCAGAATAACCTCAAAGCCGCGCAAGATTCTTTTGATCACTACAATGGTTTAAGCCAAGTTCAAGAAGCCCAAGATTCAGAGGTCATTCTTGATGGCGTCGCTAAGTTATCGAGTAATAACAATACGATTGAAGACGCTATTGCAGGTGTCGATTTGACGTTAAAGGCGAAGACCGATCCAAATCAGCGTCCGCCTGATGTCGATGTAGAATATGACCGTGACACGGTACGCTCTTACATTGAAAAATTTGTCAGTGCCTATAATCAGTTTTATCAGGTCAACCAAAGTTTAGGTAACGTCGATCCAACCACAGGGAAAGCAGGGCCTTTGGCAGGGGATAGTATTACTCGTAGTGCAGATGCTCGTTTGAAAGCGGTTTTTTCTGAACCAGTGAATGATGCTCCTGAAACCATGAATTCTCTAACTTCGCTTGGTATTACCACCACTCGTCAAGGTAACTTAGAAATCAATTATGATTTGCTCAACCGTCAATTAGTGAATAACTTTGATAAGTTAGGAGAATTTTTTGGTGGTCGAGATGGATTTGCCAAACGTATCGAAGACGCCATTCAAAATATGACAGGAGTGACTGGCTCTATTCGTACACGAGAACGAACCCTCTCAGAGCAAACTCGTCGTTTACGTGATGACCAAAGTACGTTAGACCGCCGTATGTCAGATTTAGAGAAACGTACGCACAACAAATTCGAAGCTATGCAAGATGCAACCAGTAAAATGCATTCTCAATTAGCTGGAATGATGAATGCGTTAGGTCAGTGAGATGACGGACCAACTTCAAAAATTATGTGATTTAGATCACCTAATTGAACAAACTCTTAAGACTAATGATTTTGACGCTGAAGAAATTGTGCAAATGGTCGATAAGAGAGAACAGTTATTGCAGAGTTTAATACCTTACGTGGCCGAACATCCACAGGTAGCCGAATCAAAACAGTGGCGTGATGCAATAAGTCATACACAACAGCTTGTTGAATTGATGCAGTCAAAGACGTCGGTAATCGGTGAACAATTACGTCGATATCGTCATGGGAATAAATCCGTTCAGCAATACAAAAAATTTTTATGAAGAGGAAGACTATGCGTGGTTCTTTACAGGCGTACAAAAAAGTATCAGTGGACAGCCAGCTAAGTGCGGCCTCACCGCATAAAGTCGTTCAGATGCTAATGGCTGGCGCTATCGAGCGTTTAATTCAAGGTAAAGCAGCTATGCAGCAGGGGAATATCCCTGTAAAAGGTGAACGTCTTGGTAAAGCTTTAGATATCATCATTAGCTTGAGAGGCTGTTTGTCGATGGACGATGGTGGTGACATCGCAAAAAATTTGGATCAATTGTATGAATTTATGATTGGTCAGATTACGACTGCCAATCAACAGAATATTGCTGAGCCAATTGATGACGTCATCGATATCGTACGCGAAATTAAGTCAGCTTGGGACCAAATACCTACTGAGTATCACAATTTGACAGCTCAGTAATTGGGTAGTTCGTTAACAAAAAAACAATAATTCGCTGTCTCAACTTATAAGCGATTGGTTGTATTTAAATTTTTATCACATACAATAAAAGCCACGTAGTAGCCACGTGGCTTTTTTTGTTGCTGTTTTCATATTATTGACTATCGTTAAAACGGATGTGACAGAAAATTGTCAGATTAAGTGACGGTTTTCAATCGACAGAGAGCAACTTCCCAGAACTAAGGCAATTATTCTCACCTATGCAAGGTTTAGCAAAATTAATTGTGATTGAAGATGATGCAGCGACGCGTCACAGTCTCAATACCATATTAGAATTTGTAGGAGAGCAATGTGAGTCCATATCGTCTTCTCAGATTGAGCAAATTGAATGGTCATCTGTTTGGGCTGGCTGCATTCTTGGATCCATCAGTGGTAATACGCTACCCGAATCTTTAGCCGATGTATTACTAAGAACCAATCATATTCCTCTGCTTGTTGCAGGTAAGCAGCCTTATTCTATTGCTGATTACTCTAATTTTTTAGGCGAGCTTGAGTTCCCCCTGAATTATATTCAAGTGTGTGATGCCTTACGTTGCTGTAAGGAATTCTTAAGTCGCCAAGGAATACAAGCTAACTTACCGCTGAAAAATGACAGTTTATATCGCAGTATGGTTGGACAAAGTCATGGCATTCAGCATATCCGTCATTTGATTGACCAGGTAGCCAACACAGAAGCGAATGTTTTGGTACTAGGTGAATCGGGGACAGGGAAAGAAGTTGTTGCTCGAAATATCCATTACCATTCATCACGTAAAGATGGCCCTTTTGTCCCGATTAACTGTGGTGCCATCCCGGGTGACTTACTGGAAAGTGAACTATTCGGCCATGAAAAAGGTGCTTTTACAGGAGCGATTACTTCTCGAAAAGGGCGCTTTGAATTAGCCGAAGGTGGCACACTCTTCCTTGATGAAATCGGTGATATGCCGATGGCGATGCAAGTTAAGTTATTGCGCGTGTTACAAGAACGTAGTTTTGAAAGAGTTGGCGGGAATACAACGATTAAAGTTAATGTGCGTATCGTTGCTGCCACTCATCGCAACCTTGAACAGATGATTGCTGAAGAGTCTTTCCGTGAAGATCTTTTTTATCGCTTGAATGTATTTCCGATTGAAATGCCTGCTCTGAGAGATAGAAAGGAAGACGTACCTTTGTTGCTACAAGAGCTTATGTCTCGTATGGAGTCGGAAGGCAGTCAACCGATCAGTTTTACTCCTCGAGCGATTAACTCATTGATGGAGCATCATTGGCCCGGGAATGTGCGTGAATTAGCGAATCTTGTTGAACGGATGGTCATTCTGTATCCAAACAGTTTGATTGATGTAAACCACTTGCCAGCTAAGTATCGTTATAGTGATGTTCCTGAATTTTCTCCGCAATTGCATGATACCGATATTCAATCAGTGGAGGAGCAGGAGAGAGATGTGTTAGCAAATATCTTTGCTGAAGATTTCTCTCTTGATGATACGGATGATTTTATGGCTGGCGTTGATGCTCCTCAGTCTTTACCTCCCGAAGGGCTTAATCTGAAAGAAATGTTATCAGATCTAGAAGTGAGCATGATAAATCAAGCACTTGAAGCGCAAGCTGGTGTTGTTGCCAGAGCCGCAGACATGTTAGGTATGCGTCGAACTACTCTAGTGGAAAAAATGCGTAAATATAATATGCAGCGCTAGTCAAAGTGTGATCGAGTTGGCACTTAATGGTTGTTGTCAATAAATTGTCACCTAGATAACCAATTGTAAATAAAGAAAAATAGTCTGGCATGACTCTTGCGTGTTAGACTATTGTTTATTTGTATTAGGCGGTTTTTCGACGATGGACAATGCGATGGAGCAACATTCACACTTTGACTCTCTAGAAGAGCAGGTGACTCGCTATCAGCAAGTACTTGATGTGATGCCTGCTGGTGTGATCCTTTTAGATACACAGGGCATTGTTCGGGAAGCGAACCCAGAAGCGCAACGGTTGTTAGATGTGCCATTAGTGGGTGAAAAGTGGTTCACCATTATTCAAACGGCGTTTGCCCCACGTGATGACGATGGGCATGAAATTTCGTTACGCAATGGCCGTAAGGTTCGTTTGGCGATCTCAGCTTCAGCGACCGGGCAATTAATTTTGGTCACCGATTTAACGGAAACCCGCCTTTTACAAGCTCGAGTGAGTGATTTACAGCGTCTTTCTTCATTAGGACGTATGGTTGCCTCACTGGCTCACCAAGTGCGTACACCGCTGTCTAGTGCAATGTTGTACGCTTCCAATCTAGGTGCTCCTAATTTACCAGCAACAACTCGAGAGCGATTTCAAACTAAGCTGGTTGATCGACTCCATGATCTCGAAAAGCAGGTCAATGACATGTTGCTGTTTGCCAAGGGGGGCGATAACAAAGTGGTGAAGCCTTTTACAATTGGTGAATTGGTGAATGAATTTCATCCTATGGTGGAAACCGCGTTACGTAACAACCAGATTGATTATGTGCAGGAAGTAGAAGAAGAGCAGACTATGTTATTGGGTAATGCCAATGCGATTGCGTCAGCGCTCAGTAACTTAGTTATGAATGCGATTCAAATTGTGGGCAAAGGTGCCCAAATTGATGTGTTCTTTCGTCCTGTCAATGGTGAACTAAAGATTTCCGTACAAGATAACGGTCCCGGTGTTCCCAAAGAATTACAGAGCAAGATCATGGAGCCGTTTTTTACTACTCGCTCACAAGGCACTGGGCTGGGTCTTGCTGTCGTACAAATGGTATGCCGAGCGCATGATGGGCGCTTGGAACTGATCTCATCTAATGAAGAAGGGGCATGTTTTACTATGTGCATTCCTCTTGAACGTCAGATCAGCCCCGACTCAACAGAAACTGGAGAAGCATAATGGCTCAAAGTAAAGTCTTAATCGTTGAAGATGATGAAGGTCTACGCGAGGCGTTAGTTGACACTTTAGCTCTTGCTGGTTACGAGTGGCTGGAAGCAGATTGTGCAGAAGATGCCCTAGTGAAACTTAAAAGTGACGCTGTGGATATCGTTGTTTCTGATGTGCAAATGGCGGGAATGGGTGGGCTTGCTCTGTTGCGTAATATCAAGCAGCACTGGCCAAACCTACCTGTGTTACTTATGACAGCTTATGCCAATATAGAAGATGCAGTGTCAGCAATGAAGGAAGGAGCCATTGACTATATGGCTAAGCCATTTGCTCCCGAAGTGCTGTTAAATATGGTGAGTCGCTACGCTCCAGTGAAGTCTGATGATAACGGCGATGCGGTTGTGGCTGATGAAAAAAGTCTTAAATTACTTGCGCTTGCTGATAAAGTAGCGAAAACAGATGCAAGTGTCATGGTACTTGGCCCTAGTGGTTCAGGAAAAGAAGTGATGTCGCGTTACATACATAACGCTTCATTGCGCAAAGATGGTCCGTTTGTCGCGATTAACTGTGCCGCAATTCCTGACAACATGCTGGAAGCAACTCTATTTGGGTACGAAAAAGGGGCGTTTACTGGTGCGGTTCAAGCGTGCCCTGGTAAATTTGAACAAGCGCAAGGCGGAACCATTTTACTCGATGAAATCAGTGAAATGGATCTTAACCTGCAGGCTAAACTATTACGTGTGTTACAAGAACGTGAAGTGGAGCGTCTAGGTAGTCGTAAAAGTATTAAGTTGGATGTACGGGTATTAGCAACGAGCAACCGAGATCTCAAGCAGTATGTCCAAGAAGGACATTTCCGTGAAGATTTATATTATCGTTTAAACGTATTTCCAATTGCTTGGCCAGCACTGTGTGACCGCAAGGGAGATATTGCTCCTCTTGCTAACCACTTAGTGGAGCGTCATTGTAAAAAACTCGGAATGCCAGTCCCTAATTTTACTCAGGCTGCTATTAACAAGTTATTACAGTATCAATGGCCAGGTAATGTGCGTGAGCTTGATAACGTGGTGCAGCGTGCACTTATTTTAAGTGAGCAAGCCGAAATCGATGCTGAACACATTTTGCTTGAAGGTTTGGATTGGCAAGATGCGTCAAGTTTACAGCAAGCTGTACAAGCTGAAACTGCAGTTGCACCCACGGTTAAACCCATAGCAGATCCTGAACTATCCAAAGCACTTGGTGGCTACTCAAACACTGACGATCAGCCAGTTGCTCAATCTTCTGTGGGGTTGGGTGATGAACTTCGTGATCAAGAGTTCGCGATCATTATGGACACATTAGTTGAATGTAATGGTCGCCGTAAGGAGATGGCTGAAAAGCTAGGAATTAGCCCAAGAACATTACGTTATAAGCTGGCAAAAATGCGTGATGCGGGGATTGATATCCCAGGCTAATCTGTTCGCCACCGCCGGTGGGCGATTCGTAATGGTATGGCATGTAACTTGCTCCTTAAAGAATAGTGAATAAATTTTAGTCAAACATTTGGCACGAGGTTGTGATGAGATTAGACGGTTTACAAAGTGAAATGCAGACAATGAAGCTTGAAGCTGCGAGTTCTCGTCCAGCAGCAACGGGTCAAAAGGTTGGCGCAGACTTCGGTGAAATGCTGTCACAGGCGATCAATAACGTAAATGGACTGCAGAAGACCTCTGGGGATATGCAAACTCGTTTTGACCGTGGGGATGAAAACGTGTCACTTGCCGATGTCATGATTGCACGAAATAAAGCGAGTGTGGCCTTTGAAGCCACGATACAAGTACGCAACAAACTTGTTGATGCGTATAAAGAATTGATGAATATGCCCGTTTAACAAGTAGGTAGTAATTGTGGCTGAAGAGAATCATACCACTGATCTTGCTGTGAGTGGCGGCGGTGATAATGCAATGATGCCGAGCACTGAACAGGCAGCTTTGAGTGGGGAAACACAAAACCCTGATCTTGAAGAGAAGCGCTCGAACAAATTGGATTTTGGGATGGGCGATCTGGATTTATTACGTCAGATCGTACTGGTTCTGTCGATTTCGATTTGTGTTGCTTTAATTGTAATGCTGTTCTTTTGGGTTCGAGAGCCTGAAATGCGTCCACTTGGTGTATATCAAACGGAAGAATTGATACCTGTCCTTGATTATCTTGATCAGCAAAAACAAGATTACAAGCTTGATGGTAATACTATTCTCGTCCCATCTTCTGATTACAATAATTTGAAATTAAATATGGTCCGTTCCGGGCTAAATACTAACACTGACTCTGCTGGCGATGATATCTTGCTAAAAGATATGGGGTTTGGTGTTTCTCAGCGTCTTGAGAAAGAACGCCTAAAACTGAGTCGTGAAAGGCAGTTAGCAACGACTATTGAAGAAATGCGTCAGGTGCGTAAAGCACGGGTACTTCTGGCTATGCCGAAAGAGAGTGTTTTTGTTCGCCAAAATCAGCCAGCCTCTGCTTCGGTCTTTTTAACACTTAATATGGGAACATCACTTAAACAAGAAGAAGTCGATTCTATCGTCGATATGGTTTCTAGTGCTGTTCCTGGGATGTCTCCAACTCGAGTAACGGTGACAGACCAACATGGACGATTGCTTAATTCAGGCTCCCAAGACCCTATTTCTACAGCGCGTCGTAAAGAACAAGAACTCGAACGTAAACAAGAACAGGACGTACGACAAAAAATTGATTCTGTCTTGATTCCAATTTTGGGCTTGGGTAATTACACAGCACAAGTGGATATTGATCTTGATTTCAGTGCTGTAGAGCAGACTCGTAAAAGTTTTGACCCGAAAACACCGTCAACTCGTAGTGAATATACGTTAGAAGATTATAACAATGGTAATACTACGGCTGGTGTGCCTGGAGCGTTAAGTAACCAACCTCCTGCGGATGCTTCTATTCCAGAAGATGTAGCTCAAATGAAGAATGGCAGTATGGGACAAGGTTCAGTACATAAAGAAGCCACTCGAAACTATGAGTTAGATACTACAATTAGTCATGAGCGTAAACAAACAGGGGTGATTGCTCGTCAGACGGTTGCTGTCGCAGTAAAAAATCGTCAGACAGTTGACCCTACGACTGGGGATGTCACCTATACACCGCTGAGCGAAGCGGAACTAAATTCAATTCGCCAAGTTCTGATTGGGACTGTCGGTTTTAATCAAAATCGTGGTGATGTGTTAAACGTGCTGAGCATGCAGTTTGCTAAGCCTGAAGTTGCAGAAGCTCAAGATGTTCCTATCTGGGAGAATCCGAACTTCAGTGACTGGGTTCGTTGGCTAGCAAGTGCTCTCGTTATTATTGTAGTTGTGCTCGTACTGGTTCGCCCAGCACTGAAAAAACTACTCAACCCTGCTTCTGTGGGCGACGAAGATACTTTGTATGGTCCTGATGGGTTACCGATTGGTGCTGATGGTGAAACAAGCCTAATTGGTGGTGATATTGATGGTGGCGAACTATTTGAGTTTGGTAGTGGTATCGATTTACCAAACTTGCACAAGGATGAGGACGTACTGAAAGCCGTACGTGCCTTGGTTGCCAACGAGCCTGAATTGGCGGCTCAAGTAGTTAAGAACTGGATGCAAAATGCCTGATACAAAAGAAAATGGTGGAGAAGTGGTAGAATCAACCGTTGATATTTCGGAGATCTCTGGCGAAGATCGCGCAGCAATTCTGTTATTGAGTTTAAATGAGGAAGATGCGGCGGGGATTATTCGTCACTTAGAACCGAAACAGGTTCAACGTGTTGGTAGTGCCATGGCGAAAGCGAAAGACCTCAGCCAAGAAAAAGTGGGGTTAGTTCACCGTGCATTTCTGGAAGATATTCAGAAATACACCAATATTGGTATGGGTAGTGAAGACTTTATGCGTAATGCATTAGTCGCTGCGTTAGGTGAAGATAAAGCAAATAACTTGGTCGATCAGATCCTGTTGGGTACGGGGTCGAAAGGTCTGGATTCACTCAAATGGATGGATCCGCGCCAGGTGGCGAGCATTATTGTCAACGAACACCCACAAATACAAACTATTGTTCTTTCCTATTTAGAGCCGGATCAATCAGCAGAAATTATGGCTCAGTTTGCGGAGCGTGACCGTCTCGACCTGATGATGCGTATTGCAAACCTAGAAGAAGTTCAACCGTCTGCGTTGGCAGAATTGAACGAAATCATGGAAAAACAATTTGCTGGTCAAGCGGGTGCTCAAGCCGCGAAAATTGGTGGTCTTAAAGCGGCTGCTGATATCATGAACTACTTCGACAATAACGTTGAAGGCTTGTTGATGGACCAAATGCGTGAGCAAGATGAAGACCTCGCAACGCAGATTCAAGATCTTATGTTCGTCTTTGAAAACTTGGTTGAAGTGGATGACCAAGGTATTCAAAAACTGCTGCGCGATGTACCTCAAGATGTATTACAACGTGCATTGAAAGGCGCCGATGACGCTCTGCGTGATAAGATCTTCAAAAACATGTCGAAACGTGCGGCTGAATTGATGAAAGACGACTTGGAAGCGATGCCTCCAATCAAGGTGTCCGATGTCGAATCGGCACAGAAAGAAATTTTGGCAATTGCTCGTAAGATGGCCGACCAAGGCGAAATTATGTTGTCTGGTGGTGCTGACGAGTTCTTGTAATGCCTTCAGGAGGTGCGCTCGTGCCTCCTTCTCGTTCTTTTAGTAATTGACTTAGGATTCATGATGCCTGTTGAAAGAAAACGAGGGTTTATCCGCCCAGATTCCAACGCCGCAGAAGAGCAACAAGCAAAACGTTGGGGCCTACCTGACTACGGTGCGGAATCGGCGAAAACTGCTAAAGAAACAGCCATGAATTATGACCCTGGCTGGATGCCTTCGTTTGATGAACCCGAAGTCGAAGAACCTAAACCTCTCTCAGTTGAAGAAATTGAACAAATCCGTCAAGCCGCCTACCAAGAAGGACTTGAACAAGGAAAAGAGGAAGGATTTCAAACGGGTTTAGAGCAGGGTAAAGAAGCCGGGTTCCAATCCGGTCACGAAGAAGGCTTAGTTGCTGGTAAAGAAGAAGGTATCGCCGCCGGTCAGGAACATATTCAAGAACAAGTTGAACGTTTTGTCCAACTGGCTAATCAGTTTGCTCAGCCCCTTGAGTTGATGAATGCCCAAGTTGAGAAACAGCTGGTGGATATGGTGCTAACGCTAACTAAAGAAGTCGTGCATGTTGAAGTGAAAACCAATCCACAAATTATCCTCGATACCATTAAGCAATCGGTAGAATCACTACCCATTGCAGGTCATGCCATCACACTTAAATTGCATCCGGATGATGTTGTAATTGTTAAGCAAGCCTATGGGAACCAGGAGCTGGATTTCCGTAATTGGACTCTTGTGGCTGAACCTGCATTAGATATTGGTGACGTACAAATTGAAGCGAGTGACTCCAGTGTCAATTACCGGTTAGAAGAGAGAATTCGTACCGTTCTTAATCAATTTTGTGCAGCTAACCGTCATCACGCAGGAATTGAGTAATGCTGTCTCTATCTGAGCGACTTTCCAATTATAAAGTCCAAGGACTGACGAGTCGGCCGATTGCATCGGGTAAGTTAGTTCGTGTAGTTGGACTCACTCTGGAAGCTACTGGATGCAAAGCACCTATTGGTAGTTTGTGCCAAATAGAAACCATGAATGGTGATATGGAAGCTGAGGTGGTTGGATTTTCAGGTGATAACCTCTTCCTCATGCCAAGTGAACAAATCAATGGCATTTTGCCAGGTGCAAAAGTCACACCGCTTACTCAAGAAGCTGGAATGCCTGTAGGAATGGAGCTTCTCGGTCGGGTTGTCGATGGTGTGGGTAATCCCCTTGATGGATTAGGTCCGCTTTATACCGAAAATCGAGCGTCCCTTAGTGCTGAGCCTATTAACCCTTTAGCAAGAAAACCCATTGATGAACCATTGGATGTTGGTATTAAGGCGATCAATGGATTATTGACCGTGGGAAAAGGGCAACGCATCGGGCTATTTGCAGGTTCAGGTGTGGGTAAATCGGTCACTTTAGGCATGATGACGCGAGGCACCACCGCGCAAGTTGTTGTCGTGGGTCTGATTGGTGAACGTGGTCGCGAAGTAAAAGAATTCATTGAAGAAATTTTGGGTGTAGAAGGTCGTCAGCGTTCGGTTGTTGTTGCTGCTCCTGCCGATTCTTCACCGCTAATGCGTTTGAAAGGGTGCCAAACCGCACTGACTATCGCTGAATATTTTCGCGATCAAGGCTTAGATGTATTACTGCTCATGGATTCGTTAACTCGTTTTGCCCAAGCCCAACGTGAAATTGCCCTTTCAGTAGGTGAACCGCCTGCAACAAAAGGTTATCCGCCTTCAGTATTTGCTAAATTGCCTGCGCTCGTAGAGCGAGCGGGTAATGGTGGTCCGAATCAAGGTTCTATCACGGCATTTTTTACCGTACTGACGGAAGGGGATGATTTACAGGACCCAATTGCAGATGCCTCTCGAGCGATTCTTGATGGTCATATTGTGCTATCGCGTGAAATGGCGGATGCTGGGCATTATCCAGCCATTGATGTGGAAAAATCAGTGAGCCGTGTTATGCCGCAGGTCACCAATGAAGAACACGTTCTTATGTCGAAAGCGGTGCGCCAAGTACTGTCTATTTGCCGTAAAAACCAAGATTTGGTGTCGATTGGTGCTTATAAGCCTGGTACGGATCAAGCGATTGATAGTGCCTTTACTCTTAAGCCACAGTTAGATCAATATCTGCAGCAAAGTATGAAAGAGTCTGTACCTTATGATATGTGCTTGAGTATGTTACGTAATGTGCTAGGTGTGCAAAGTGAATAATTGTAGCTTGAGCATCTTGTGCTAAAGCTGAAGGAGAAATGAAATGGATAGTGCGTTAGAGTTTCTTCTACAGCAAGCCAAAGATAATGAAGATAAAGCGGTTATGGCGCTTAATCAGTCTAGAACTGAGCTTGATAATTACTATCAACAGCTTAAACAAATTGAACAGTATCGAATGGATTACTGCCAACAGTTGATTGATCGTGGTAAAGAAGGGTTAACGGCGAGTCAGTACGGGCATCTACAGCGTTTTCTCAACCAGTTAGATGAAACACTGTCTAAGCAGCGTGAGGCAGAAAATCACTTTAAGCAGCAAGTAACTAACTGTGAACAACATTGGTTAGAAGTTCGAAAAAAACGGCGTTCTTATGAATGGTTGATCGAGAAAAAACAACACGAACAGCAACTTGCTGAAGAGAAGCGCGAACAGAAAATGATGGATGAATTCTCTACACTGAGCTTTAATCGCCGTCGTCTAAATTCTGATTCGTAGCATTATTTACGTTGTTCCTATATTCGTTTCCCTCCCCATTAATATGTGGCTTGAATCTTGCAAAAATCTCATTGAATAAAGATTTTCTGATTGCCGTTTGATGTTTCGTTCTTACGGTTTATGGTGGTCAGGCCATGGCTACCCCATCTAAGTTACTGAGCATTAGTGATATTTAGCTACTAAGCGCATGAATACGAGATAATGGATATGAATGTCAATACAACCCCAACAGTAGATACGTCAAAAGCAACGGTTGCTGTCAAAGGCAAAGGGGCTGAAGCAGTCGACAAAAGTGAAAGTGCTGATGATCATCAAGGGTTTTTCGATAAGCTCATCTCGTTAATGTTTGGTGGAGCGGAGGACGAATCTGTACAAGTTACCGGTAAACCAGATGCCAAGGGCGATGTGAAGAGCGACGTAAAGAGTGAAGGAAAATCGGCGGTTAGCGCAGATGACTTATTGAAACAGGCTCTCACGGATAAAGATGGAAAACTGCTTGAGTTATCAGTTAAGCAATTACTACAACTTGATAGCTCACAACTAACCCATTTAGCAAACAGTAAGGGTTTGAATCTAAAACAGTTAGAGCAAGCAATAGCAGCGCAACTGAAAGAAAAACCGCAATTAGAGACATTTAGACAGGACGTCGCAGCAGCAAAAGCTGAACCGAGTGCTAAAGAAAAAACGGCTCAAGTGATGGCTAAGGGCAGTGAACTGCTAGGCAAACTGCAACAAGCGAATCAAACGTTGACGAAAGGTTCAGACGGCAATTCATTGCCTCTAGGTAATGAGCATTCGGCAATTAAAGTATCGCCTCAATCATTGGTTAAAGCAGGACAGCACAATGGGCAGGATGAATCTAAACCAGAGATTGTGTTAAGTAAACAAGAACTCAGTGCTTTAAAACAATGGCAAGCGTTGCATTCTAGCTCAGCAACAGCAGAAGCAACCGATGTATTAGCTGAAAAGCCAATTACTGAGCAAGAGTTAGCTCAGTTAATTCAAGTGAAAAAAGAACACCCAGAACTCACCGATGATCAGCTGAAACAGCTGTTAGTGGCAAAAAGAGAGCAAGAGCAGCAGCAAGCGGCGTTACCTCAGGTTGAAGCGCAGTTAGGTGCTTTGGCCGCAGGACATATGACCCCCCAAGCTCAAGAGTTAGCCGCGTTATCAGATAAACAAAAAATACAGTTAATTCAAGAAGCAGCGGCTCGACAAGGACAGCATTTGTCTCCTGCAGCGTTGCAACAAGCTCTACAGCAACTGAATCAAGGTGAGAATAAGACGGCTTTAGCAGCACAATTGCAAAGTCATAGTGCAACCCATGTGGCTCAGCAAGTCGATAGTAATCAAACCGTGGCTGGAGCGTTTAATCCTGCTGCAGGGGTGAATCTTCTCAAAGAAAAAGCGCTGAATGAATCGGCACTAAAAGAAGCGTTAGGAGCAAAAGCATTAGCTGGTGTGACTGGGAAAAACTCGGTGTTAAGCGGTAAAGAATCCCAATTAGCAAATCAACTAGCGGCTGCTGCTGGAGGGCAAGGTTTGCATTCTTTACAACAGTTACAGCGAGCCGATGGTACGCAGCAAGCGCAGCAAGTCGCTTCATCTCCGCTACAATTGTCTAAAGACTCTGCTGATCAATTAGCAGAGCGAGTACAGATGATGATGTCTAAAAACTTGAAAAGTGTCGATATTCGTCTCGACCCACCAGAGCTTGGTCGTCTACATATCAAAATGAATATGCATAATGACGGTGGTGCATCTGTGCATTTTACCGTTGCTAATCAACATGCTCGAGATGCACTTGAGCAATCAATGCCTCGCTTGCGTGAAATGATGTCTCAACAAGGTGTCCAGCTGGGGGGAACCTCTGTACAGCAGCATTCAGGGGGGGGACAACAACAGCAACAGAGTTTTGCTTCTGGAAATGGTCAAACTAACAGCAGTCAGTTGCCAGGACAGCAAGAAAATCTTGATGGAGACGTCAAAGTTGATTTGAATGTCACATCAAAGCGTGATGGAATTAGTTATTACGCTTAAAATAAGAAAAATGAATAACATAACCGCGTAGGAACATAGAAAGACTATGGCAGATGAAGACGTACAAGACGCGCCCAAGGGCAAAAGTAAATTACTGATCATTATTATCGCCGTTGTGGTGTTACTTGCTGTTGGTGGTGGCGCGGCTTTTTTCTTGATGGGGGATGATGGTGGCGACGAAGCGGCTAACAGTGCTCCTAAAGAAGAGGTTGTGACACCTGTTGAACCAGTTGCTTATGTCAATATTGCCCAACCGTTTGTATTTAATGTGACGGGTGACCAGCGTAATCGGATGGTTCAAGTAAAAGTACAACTGATGGTGCGTGGCTCGAAAAATGAAGATCTTGCTCGTTATCATTCACCATTGATCGAAAGTACGATTCTCTCCACTTTTGCAGCTGCGACGGTAGAGCAACTTCGTACCCCTACGGGACGAATAGAGTTACGCGATAAGGCGACGGAAGATATCAAAATGGCATTGTCAAAAGCAGTAGGCAGCCCAGTGATTGAACGTGTCTTATTTACTGATTTTGTAATGCAATAGGTGTGCTGTGACCGATCTATTAAGCCAAGACGAAATTGATGCGTTGTTGCATGGCGTTGACAGCGTCGATGATGCCGAAGATGAGGTAGAGGAACAGGGAGCCGATACGGTTTCGTTCGACTTTTCATCGCAAGATCGTATTGTCCGTGGTCGCATGCCGACCTTGGAATTGATCAATGAACGTTTTGCGCGTCACATGCGGATCAGCTTGTTTAACATGCTGCGTAAAACCGCTGAGGTATCGATTAACGGCGTACAGATGATGAAATTTGGTGAATACCAAAACACTCTGTATGTACCAACCAGTTTAAATATGGTGCGCTTTCGTCCCCTAAAAGGGACGGCATTAGTTACCATGGAAGCTCGTCTCGTTTTCATTCTTGTAGAAAACTTTTTTGGCGGTGACGGGCGCTACCATGCACGTATTGAAGGGCGAGAATTTACTCCGACAGAGCGTCGAGTCATTCAACTGCTGTTGAAAATTGTGTTTGGCGATTACAAAGAAGCATGGTCGCCGGTCATGGGCGTTGAATTTGAGTACTTGGATTCAGAAGTTAACCCAAGTATGGCGAACATTGTTAGTCCGACGGAAGTGATTGTTGTCAGCTCGTTCCATATTGAAGTTGACGGTGGTGGCGGTGATTTTCACGTGGTGATGCCATATTCGATGGTTGAACCAATTCGCGAGTTGCTCGATGCGGGTGTTCAGTCCGATAAAATGGAAACGGACGTACGTTGGAGCTCGGCGCTGAAAGAAGAAATCATGGATGTTCCAGTTAACTTTCGCGTCAATTTATTGGAAAAAAATATTGCATTGCGAGATTTGATGGAATTGCAACCTGGCGATATTATACCGATAGATATGCCAAAACATGCTGTTATGTTTGTTGAAGAATTACCGACTTATCGCGTAAAAATGGGGCGGAGTAATGACAAGCTAGCGGTACAAATATCAGAAAAAATCCGCCGCCCAGATGTAGTTAAAACTGATCTGGCATTTTTAGGTAAGGATATTATTGCCGAACTTGAAAATGAAGAGGCCGAAGATGAGTCTAACGGCTTAGATTAAGAAAAAAGGTAACACAAATGTCAAAAAGCGAAGATCAAAAGCTAGCCGATGAGTGGGCTGCTGCCTTAGGTGAAGATCCTGATGCGCCTGAAGTAGATGTCGACGAAGTCTTAGCTGCGCCTCTTGATGAGTTGAAAGATACTTCAGCGCCAATCAGTGATGATGAGCGTCGAAAACTGGATACCATCATGGACATTCCTGTCACTATTTCTATGGAAGTCGGGCGTTCAAAAATCAGTATTCGTAACTTACTGCAATTGAACCAAGGTTCAGTTGTTGAGTTAGATAGAGTTGCAGGCGAATCGTTAGATGTGATGGTCAATGGTACTTTGATTGCTCACGGCGAAGTGGTTGTCGTGAACGATAAGTTTGGTATTCGTCTCACTGATGTTATCAGCCAAACTGAACGCATTAAGAAACTGAGATAGCGAATGAAGAAAATCATTGGCTTAACGGTCGTTTCTTGCCCCGTATGGGCTCAAAGTGAAGCACCGGAACCGTTTGATATAGCGACCACGTTAGGGTCGCTATTGTTCGTTATTGCGTTGATTTTATTTTTAGGCTGGTTACTTAAACGTATGCGTCTGCCAAGTATGGGGCAGCAGAAAGGTTTAAGCATTGTGCGCCAACTACCTGTTGGGACCAAAGAGCGTGTCATGATTATTCAAGCCGGAGAAGAGCAATTTTTAATTGGTGCTACAGCTCAATCTATCCAACTTATTGCTAAATTAGAAACCCCACTTGCGCAAGAGGAAAGCTCGACTGCTCCTTTTGCTACGCAACTTTCCCAACTGTTGAAAAAGCATGATAAATCATCTTCTTAAGGCTATAAACCAGCATCTCAAACAAGGGTGTTTACTGTTCAGCCTCAGCGTGGTCATACTCATGACGCCATTTGCGAGTTATGCTCAGCAAGAGCAAGATTCTGCTGGTGGTCCAACGATGAGTATGTCGACTAGCACGACACAAAGTGCTAATGGTGCAAAGTCTATCGCAATCACTAATAAAAATGGCGGTATTCCGGCGTTAACAGTGACGACTAATCCTGATGGCAGTGAAGATTATTCGATTAATCTGCAAATCTTAGCGTTAATGACCATGTTAGGTTTCTTGCCTGCCATGGTGATTTTAATGACCTCGTTCACGCGTATTGTCGTGGTGATGTCGATTTTACGCCAAGCGATGGGACTACAACAAACACCATCAAATCAGGTCATTATTGGTATTGCTCTGTTTCTGACTTTTTTCATTATGGCACCAGTATTCAATCAAATTAATGATCGTGCAATTCAGCCCTACTTGAATGAGCAAATTAATGCGCGCCAAGCGTTTGCTCAGGCTGAGCAGCCGATGAAATCTTTTATGCTTAAACAGACCCGTATAAAAGATTTGGAAACCTTTGTACATATCGCCGGCGCTAAGGTCGATCAGCCAGAAGATGTATCAATGGCGATTCTGATTCCCGCTTTTATTACATCGGAATTAAAAACGGCTTTTCAAATTGGGTTTATGCTGTTTTTACCTTTTTTGATCATCGACTTAGTCGTGGCATCTGTGTTGATGGCCATGGGTATGATGATGTTGTCACCTATGATTGTTTCTTTACCATTTAAACTGATGCTATTTGTATTAGTTGATGGCTGGAACCTAATTCTGTCGACGTTAGCCGGCAGTTTTGTGATGTGATGGAGGACAGATAATGACACCAGAAATATTTGTTGAGCTTTTTCGTCATGCTCTATGGATCGTCCTCATCATGGTGTCGGCTATTGTTGTACCTAGCTTATTAATCGGTTTGGTCGTTGCTGTATTTCAAGCAGCCACATCCATCAACGAACAGACATTAAGCTTTTTACCTCGTTTGATTGTGACGTTACTGGCGCTGATGTTTTTCGGCCACTGGATGACGCAAATGCTGATGGAGTTCTTTTATTCCATGATTGAACGCTTGCCGCAGGTTTTGCACTAAGGTTTCGATATGGAATATCCTGCGAGTGTGATTCTCGACTTTATTGCCAACTATTTCTGGCCCTATACCCGCATATCGGCCATGTTAATGGTCATGTCTGTGACAGGTGCCCGCTTTGTGTCATCGCGAATTCGACTGTTTTTAGGTCTAGCGATTACCTTTGCTGTGATGCCTGCTATTCCGGCTATCCCCGGTAATATCGAATTATTTTCGTTGCAAGGTCTGATTATTACCTTTCAGCAGATTTTAATTGGTGTTGCAATGGGGATGATTACCCAGTTTATGATTCAAACTTTTGTGCTACTCGGGCAAATTTTAGGTATGCAGTCTAGCTTAGGTTTTGCGTCTATGGTCGATCCTGCGAATGGGCAAAGCACACCATTGCTTGGTCAATTATTCATGTTCTTAGCAACCATGTTTTTTTTGGCGAGCGACGGACACTTAGAAATGATCCACTTAGTGGTGCTCAGTTTTAAAACCATTCCTATCGGTAGTGGTTCGCTAACAGCTGTCGATTTTCGTGAATTGGCTTTGTGGTTAAGTACTATATTTAAAGTAGCGTTGAGTATGTCACTCGCAGGAATTGTGGCTTTATTGACGGTGAACTTATCGTTTGGTGTCATGACCCGTGCAGCACCGCAATTAAATATTTTCTCTTTGGGTTTCTCGTTTGCCCTTTTAGTTGGTTTATTACTGTGCTGGTACATTATCGGCGGGTTATATAATCAATACGATCTCTTCTGGTCCCATGGTGAACAGCAATTGTGTCGCCTAATTCATTCCAGTTGCTAGGAGGCTGAGATGGCAGAATCAGACGGTCAAGAAAGGACCGAAGAAGCCACCCCCCGAAGGCGACAGCAGGCCAAGGAAAAAGGCCAGGTTGCCCGCTCGAAAGAACTCGCATCTGTTGCTGTCTTGGTGATGGGAGCTGTCTCCTTAATGTGGTTTGGGGAGTCGCTAGCCAAAGGCTTAATGGTGGTGATGAAACGCTTATTTAGTTTGAGCCGCGAAGAAGTGTTCAATTTAAGTAAGCTATTTGATATTGCACTTGGCGCCTTAACTCATTTAATTGGGCCGCTATTGCTGATTCTTATTACGTTATTTGTTTCTGCTGTGATTGGGGCTATCGGCTTGGGGGGGATCAGTTTTTCCGCACAAGCCGCAATGCCCAAATTTAATAAAATGAATCCACTGAGTGGGTTTAAACGCATGTTTGGTATGCAGAGTTGGGTGGAGCTTTTAAAATCAATTTTAAAAGTGACACTGGTTGCTGGCGTTGCGTTTTATTTGATTGAAGCATCAAAGCAAGACTTATTCGAACTGGCTACAGATTCATTTCCGTCCAATATTTTCCATGCCTTATCCATTCTGCTTAATTTTATCTTAATGATCAGTTGTTCACTGTTGGTTGTTGTGGCGATTGATATCCCATTTCAAATTTGGCAGCACGCCAATCAGTTGAAAATGACTAAGCAGGAAGTGAAAGACGAATACAAGGACACTGAGGGTAAACCGGAAGTGAAAGGACGTATTCGGCAGTTACAACGTGAAGCGGCGCAACGACGTATGATGGCAGATGTGCCACAGGCCGATGTCATAGTGACTAACCCTGAGCACTTCTCGGTGGCTTTGCGTTATAAACAGAATACGGATAAAGCGCCGGTGGTGGTTGCCAAGGGGGTAGATCATATTGCAATGAAGATTCGTGAAGTGGCACGTGAGCATGATATTGCCATTGTGCCAGCGCCACCTCTTGCCCGTGCTCTGTATCATACCACTGAGCTAGAACAAGAAATTCCAGATGGTCTCTTTGTTGCTGTGGCACAGATTCTGGCCTATGTATTCCAGCTCAAACAATTTCGTCGTAAAGGTGGGAAAAGACCTGTGCTGGATGAAAATAACATGCCAATCCCTCCTGACTTTCGTTATTAGGCTTCGTCGCGTTATTTTTCTGGAATGGATAACAGCACTAACAATGCTCCGTTACCGCCAAATTCTAAAGGCGCTTGGTGAAAAGCCAGTACTTCTGGATGTTGTGCTAACCACAAAGGCACTTTCTGCTTAAGAATATGCTTCCCGATACCATGCTGAACGCAGGCACAATGGACACTATTTCTAATGCAGTAAGCCACCATAGCACCTAATTCTCGCTTGGCTTCTTGCTGTGTCATACCATGCATGTCGAGAAAAACGTCCGGCACGTATACGCCACGGCGCAACTTTTTTAGCTCATATTTAGAAATATCACTGCGAGAATAACGGGTTGGACCATCATCGCTGAGCAAAGGGACGAACTCATCTGAGAAATAAAAGTCGTTATCGCTGGCTTCTCGTACAGAACGGCGAATTTCTTTCTGTTTAATGTTTCTTTTTGGCGGCTGGATTATGGTATCCTGACGCAACTTTTTTACGCCCTTTACTGCATCCTTAAATAACGCGAAATCGTCAACGCCATCGAATTCATTCTGGTTTTTGAAGTCGGTGTCTTTTTTGCTCATTGGGGATAGATAAACTTTAATTAATCGAAACTGGCAGTATTGTAGCGCTTTTTGGAGGCAAATTTGGATAAGATTTTCGTCGATGAAGCGGTTTCTGAACTGTATACGCTTCAAGATATGATTCGTTGGACGGTCAGCCGTTTTAATGCAGCGAACCTATTTTATGGCCACGGGACTGATAATGCGTGGGATGAAGCGGTGCAATTGGTTCTACCAACCCTATATTTGCCGATTGATGTGCCTCCCCATGTATTGAACTCTCGCTTAACAAGCAGCGAGCGTTTACGTGTTGTTGAACGCGTTATCAAACGTATTAACGACCATACTCCGGTTGCTTATTTAACGAATAAAGCTTGGTTTTGTGGCCTTGAATTTTTCGTTGATGAGCGTGTACTTGTGCCACGTTCACCGATTGGTGAGCTCATTCAAA